>CAIVAT010000018.1 GCA_903903985.1 uncultured Bacteroidales bacterium
GAGCAAAAAAACCTTTGTGCGGCCTTCATTGGACCCGAAAAGTGGCCTAGTTTGCTCCGGAATGACTGGCCTAGTTTACTCCGGAATGAGTGGCCTTGTTTGGTCCGGAATCACTGGCCTAGTTTAGTCCAGAATAGTCATACCGGGGAGAACGACCGGGTTTTGCGACATAAAAACCCCCGATAACTTTATGGGAGAAGGTTTTTGGTTCATGACATGGTCAATTGATTCATCACCCCGGGTGACCAGGGATTTCCAGGTCGTTCATCTTTAAAATGGCTAAGGAGAAAATGGAGTACGGTCAAAAAGTCCTTATGGCACGCACATTGTAAAGGTTGACCTTCGTAAAGTTGCCGGCGTTACCCTGGTGTATGTAATAGCCCCAGGCGTTGCTGATGCCGTTCTCCGTGGACGACCAGTACGATCCCAGCGTAAGGATGTGAGCCCCTGCCACCCCTTCAATATTTTTGTTCAGGATATAACCGGAATGGTAAACCATGCTTAACTGGAGGATCGCGGGCAGATACCAGTCGGAATAAATGCCTGTACCGTAATTTGCGTTGGTATAATCGTCACACAGTTTGGCGGCACAGGTCGTGCTTTGGGCTATCATGGCGATAGAATTATTCTCTCCGTCCCAGGTACTTTGGGCGGCCGGGCCAATCAATGTATTGGGAAGACTGCTCCAGGCCGAGGATGTGCTTATATCTATTAAACTTACGATGAGACCATGCTGTCCAGTATTATCAACCCAGAAAATAACACCTCCGCCAAAGAGTTCGCCTATATAGTGAGCTGTTGCACCACCTCCTCCTGCCGATGCTGCTGATAATTGCTTATGGGTTACATAGTCTAGTATCCCTATTCCGGGAATAGAGTCTTTTGCCCATAAATATTGTTTCAATCTTGTAGTGAGATTAGTACATGTATCTATATTTGTACATCTAATTAAATTTATCTTATTGGTAAACCCATTGAAATTATTGCCAATAGCAGTAAGTCCATTAACGCTGTCTGCATCAATAGCCGCCATTTCCGTGTTATTTACATCATAAAATATATTATTATCAATAATAACACTTGTAACATTCCCATGTATTGAAATTGGATTTCCAGTTAAAGGGGTATAGGGTGTAAATTGATTATTAGCAATAATTATATGATTGAATTGTTGCCCTATTCTTGGATGAATATGTATTGCATAATCGGAGAACCATTCAAACGAGCAATTTATTACCTGGAATATAGAGGAGCTATTTAAAATAGGCGCGTCAATATGAGTTAAAGTAGCGCCAGGATTGTTAAAAATGACAAACTTACAATCGCTTATTTTCAATCCCCCTGAAGATTGGTAGTAAATACTTGTTGAGGTTGAGTTGCTGCTGCCAAAGTAACTGCCCATGATCGTTGCATCGCCAAGGTCTGGCTGAGTAGGATTATTGATCCAAAGTCCGTATTTTACTGGTTTTAATATATTTGAGTTTGTTATCTTCCAAAAAAGGCCCTCCTCAATACGGATGTTACACCAAAATCTATGGACACTACAGTTTGTAATACTCATATTGCTGGCATTGGTAAAATATATTCCACTACCGCTTGTTGGAGTAGTTGATGAGTTGTTGATTAAAGAAATATCTTTAAAGGAACATCCTGGAGCGTATATCACAAACAATGTATTAGTTGGAGACATACAGATAATATTACTACCAACAGTATCTAGTGCCATTGCTGCTATATTAAATGGGAAGTTGCCATTATCTCCCATAATGGTAGTGTTTTGATTTATTATATGTTCTCCTGTTGTTCTGTATTTGCCGGCAGGAAAGTATAATGTACCTCCATTTGTACCAAGTGCATTAATGGCAAATTGTATTGCAGCTGTTGAGTAACGCAGACCAGTATTATCAGCCCCATAATCCATTACATTAATGAAAATATGTTTCGTGTAATCCGGGGTTGGGAAGGCATACTTATTAACAAGCCCGTTCACCCCCTCCGTCAATACATAGTCTGGCTGGTCATCAACAAGGGGTATCGTTTTTATAAACATAGTCCCATTCCATCTTCCCCAGTACTTTGAAAGATCCCAGTAGATTCCGTTGGATAATGAATCAGGGGTAGCCAGGTACATTCTGTAACTAAGATTTACTGCCTCTGAACCGGAAAGATAACCAAGTGCAGTGTTGTTGCTCCCACTTGAACTATTCAGCAGGGAACTATGTCCTAATGCGGTATTCCCAATACCATGTGTATTGGAGTAAAGTGATAATGCACCCATGGCTGTATTAAAAGTTCCGGACATATTTGAATACATGGTCTGATATCCAATGGCGGTGTTGTCACTCCCAAAAGGATTTGTAAATAATGCACTATCTCCAACAGCAGTATTTCCATTATATACTGATGCTGTTTTGCCAATGGTCAGTCCGTTAACAAGGATATCTCCATGGACATCAAGAAGTTTTTGCGGATCAGATGTTCCAATTCCAACTTTCCCAAGGGTATAATAAATTCTGGTTTCATTATTCATCCACTGGCTGCTCATCATCACCCAGCAAGGCGCAACAGGCGTCCCTTTGTTCGTGTAATACTGGTTGTTATCTCTGCAAAAGATCAACAACCCGGTAGCAGGGTTGCTGATCGTATTGCGCTCAACCGTTGTCATCCGGGGAACAAGGATCCCTTTTGAAGTTGATTTCACATCAAGCATAGCCGAGGGATCAGGGATGCTGTTGTCAGCATTGATACCAACCTGCGAAAACATTACGCTGCTAAACAGAAATAGCAGCGAGATCAGACAGAAGACTTTTTTCATGGTTAAAAGTGCAGGTTGGATAAAATTCGGAGATTATCGATTTTATTTCGATCAAATAGAATGAGTAAAAGTATTAAATAATGATAAAAATAGCAAAATGATAACAGAAAGGGAAAAGAAAGCCCTTCAACCTGCAAAGAAGGTGTTTGGACTCTTCACCCAGGATGTACTTCTTGTTGCCAGGAAGATCATTATAAAACCGATAAAATATGGCACAAAGCCTAATTAAATCAGTTACGCCGCAGAGGTTTAACGGTGTCCAACAATCATTGCAGAAAAAATTCACGGGAAAGCCCAATTACGGATTTTACATCACTTTTGAAGATGGAACCAGCGGGAGCTGTGGCTCAGAGAAGAATGTTTATCCTCTTCAACCATGAACTGTCAGCAACATTGAACTGCTCAAATCATTTCACCAAATTAAAGAGGCTTGAGTTTGTTACAGCGAACGCAGGGAATGGAAATAGCAACGGAAAAACGTTCACTGATCCCGGTAAGCAATTGGTAAAGACAAAAGTTGAGGAGAAGTTCAGTAACGATACGCTTTCTCTAAAAATTGACCTTCCCCTGGAAACGGGCAAGATAAATGCTCTTAGGGTGTCAAAATCATTGATCAGGCAAATACCTATAAAGGGGAACCTATTCCTTCATGCCCATATAAAGTTTATCATTCAGCCCTGTTTAGGAAAAATGTATCGCCACCATCAGATTCAATGCTCAAGGGTGTGTACTTTGAAAGCAAAAGTATGGGATTATCTGCTGACAGGGATTCCACCATAATGTCAAAAAGGCAGTCGCAATCTTCGTGGTCCAGGGTTTAATTGTGAATTACTTAACAATATGGTATTCAATGAAATACTTGCGAAAGATCGGAAGAAAATAAACAATAAAAATAAATTTCTTATATTTGCTCCCTGAAACGGGATTTCATAAATATCTGCCTCTTTAGCTCAGTTGGTAGAGCAACTGATTCGTAATTAGTAGGTCGGGGGTTCAAGTCCCCTGAGAGGCTCAGTAAAATAAAGGGTTTTAGCACTTCAAGCTGAAACCCTTTATTATTTAAGATTGAATACAAAAGTAAATGTTAACGGATCAAGAGGGATTTCCGGGGGCAGGGTAATCGGGTTAAAGCTTTTCCACCCACTTTTGATGTTGATCTGATGGCTTGTGAAAACCCTTAACAAAATGCCGAAGGCATGGTATTATAATGTCACCACTTCGTGGTTTATGATGCTTAATAAGGCCTGATTCTATAAAAAGATCAATCCTTCGGATTTAAAAATTCAACCCTTGATTCGCATTATTTGGAATCAAGAATCCTTATTTTATTCAGTTTTCGTTCAGTATTGGATTGCTTCCATGGAGAATGTTCCTTGTTTCTCGTCTCCCCAAATTTTCCTCTTGATCCATGTTTACGGTTTGACCTCCTGCGATTTTTCGGTGTATCCCAAAACTGAGATTTCAAGCGCTGGTTTTTCGTCTTCCCCCGGTCGCAGTGAAAAACGGCCTATTCTGACCGTAATCCATTAACAGGATTCATCGTCATCATGGCCCGGGCAGGAAAATAAATCCACAGGAGACCATTGACAAGGATCAGGAAAACAATGCCCGACATGAATAGCCACGGTACAGTTCCTACCGGAGAAACCAGCAATGGTAAAATCACCGGGATGGCGGAAATCAGGCCCAGCATCAGGCCTGGGAAAAGAATAAGGGCGTGCTCTGCCAGGAGGAGTTTAAAAACGAATTTTCTGCGGAAACCCAGGGCGAGATACAGCGTCAATTCCGGCCTGCGACGCGAAAGGTTGCGGAGCAGCACAATTCCAAGTCCGATCGTGCCGATCATCACCCCCAGCCCTCCGAGCAGCATGAAGACCGACAGATAGGTGTTTTCCACGGCATTGAAGGAGGCCAGCCGCGCTCCGGCAGGAGTTGCCATCAAACCATAATCCCTGAAAAGTGTTTCCAACCGGGAAGCAATGGTATCCCGTTGAATTACAGGCCCGTCGATCAGCATGATGCGCGACCCGGCTACAGAAGGGTAAAAGATCTGCAAAAGACTGTCGGACACAAGGATGTTTCCCTGGAAAATCGAGTTGTCAAGACCTCCTGCCAGTTTTATTTTCAATACTTTGCCGTCTTCATCCCTGTAATACAAAGTGTCCCCGATCGATTTGCGAAGTCCCCAGGCAATGACCGTCTGATCTGCAAATCCGTTGATCACATCCGGTGCAGGAAGCGTTGACAAAGCTTTCCACGGATAGGCAGGATCAACCGACGGATCAAGATTTGTGAAACTGAAAACGTTGAGTCGGTTGAACTTTTCCACCGGAATGCCCAGCAGGCCCGGACGCGACACCTGGTTGAGGTTCAGGCAACTGGCATCATCCCCATCCAGCCCGGGCAGTTGAATATACCGGACCTGTTTCAATAGTGCCTCATCCTGCAATCCAAAAACAACTGCCCCGTGCACCGAGTTCAGGTCATCCAGGATGGGCAACACCGATTCCGTCCATAAAAGAAAACCTCCTGTGCCTGAACTCCTGGCTGTTTCATTGCCATAAAAAGTTTTCCTGTTCGCACCTGTTATTACGATCGTGAAGGTTCCCAATGAAAGCAATGCCACTGCCATCATGGTTGGACTCCGGTGCAGGGAAAGGGTTCTCAAAATCAGGTGCCAGAAACCGGGGATTAAATCCCCAGGTTGTATCGACCACTTCGCCAGGAACAGGTTCATTAGGACCAATCCCCCGAGGAGCAGCAATCCACCGGCGGCCAGGGGCAGGGATCCATGCCGGTCGTTGCCCGCAACCATCAGCCATATCGTTAAAGATAACGCAACTCCGATTGATAATAATGCCAGGATCATCGAACGAACAAAGATAAATTTCCCGTGACCCGGAACCCCGGCCCCGGTGTCCCGTTTTACAAGAACGGATAAGGGTTCCCGTAGATTTTTCCGCAGGGTAAAAAACAATACGGTCAGTGAAATGATCATGCCGCTGAATGCACCGGCCAGGAGCGTAGTTGCGTTGATCTTTGTCTCTAAAAGCGAAGTGTTGACTGCATCCTGCCAAATGGTGTTCAATCCGCGGATAAGGCCGTAATTGTAAAGGATTCCCCCGGATGATCCTATGATTGCGCCAGCAATGGTCATAATAACGGCTTCACCGGAAAGGATTCCCAGGATAGACCGTTTTCTGAAGCCAATGGCTGACAGGATGCCGGTCTCTGCCATGCGCATCCCTGCCATCAGTGAAAAAAGCATCGCTGTCAGCAACACGGCACTGAGCAGGATAAAAAAGCTGAGGCTGAGAAATAACTCGCCAAAATCGGTAGAATTCCCGGCTGCCAGCACACCCTCTTCATGAACGGGCCTGAACGATAACCCAAACCGGGCCGGGTTGATCTTTGACATCACCTGTCGTTCGATCCCGGAAATGTCAGCCTCCCGGGCACCAAACCTGAAGGCGGTATAACTGCCAAACCGGTTGCTCCACAGTTTCCTTCCGGCATCCAGGGAGATGAAAGCTTTAGGAGTTCCGCGGTAATCCTTCCAGTATTTTTCATCCTTGTCGCGGATTTTTTTCAGGTTTATTGGAGCACCGGTTTCCCAATCGTGGCAGTTTCCTGCCCCCGACATGCCGGGAAAGTCGGGCATCAAAGCCAGATCAAACAAGCCATCCTTAACGGGGATGACTGATTTGATGATGAAACGGCTGCTGTCTTCTCTCAACGAACGCATTGGCCCCATGAGAAAATAGCGAAGCATAACCGAATCGCCTGCCTTAACACCGAGGTCTTTAGCCAGCCAATCACTGGCGATGACCTCTTTATCGCCGAGGGGCTGTTTCAGGTAAGAGTCACTGGCGGCCGTTACAAAGGAATATGGGGTTGACTGCGTTCCGGCGGAGATCGAATTTACAAGGTAGGTCATGACCGGGTTGCAGCCGGGAATGGCCGACAATACTGCATGGGCCGTGGAATCATCGAAAAAAATACGGTCTGAGGTGATTTCCACCACCCTGACGGGGTCCTGGACCCCGTCAGGGTGGTGGACCCCGACAGGGTGATGTTTGAAATGCAGCCCTGCATCGGCCGGTTCCATGCCCAGCTTTAAAACACTGTCAAGCTCCGCAGAGGAAAATTCCCGGCTTCCATTTGCGGTAGCCAGTAACAGGTTGGCATCGCCGGATAATTCCAGCAGGGAGGCCAACTGATGCAATGACAGGAAAATAGTATATGGGGAGGTTTGGTCGTTTTTTAAACTGAACCGGCCGCTTTGATGATCATCCGCAACCGCACAAACCTTCACCCGTAGCGAAACAGAAGGGAACTTTTCCGAAACAAACGGTGCATTCGACGGGGCTTTCCCTTTTTTCTCAATCCTGAGGAGAAGATCATCTCCGGGTTTCAGGTTTAATTTTTCCGCAACATTCCGGCTGACAAGTGCTTCATCCGTTCCCGGCATGGATACCGGCCGTTCCCAGAATCCGGCGAACCGGTTGTCAATCCCGATGACCTGGACCCGGTTAACCCGGAGGTTTTTATCACTGTTAATGGCAATACCCCCCGATTGCAGCGCTGGGGCCACCAATATTTTTAACCTTTTCGAGATATTGCCGGCCAGTTCCTGGCTGAAATAACGATCGTTTGCCTGCAGCGCATATTTTATTTTTCCCAGGCGCAATCCGGTTTGCCGGTGAAGGCTGTAACGCACAGAATCCCCTACGATCAGCGCACCGGTTATCACGGCGGTGCTCACTGTCACGCCTGCCAGAACTGCGAGGTAGGGTTTACGGTGAAACCAGAGATTACGGAAAACCAGCCGGATCCAGTTCATAGTGGTGACTTCAGTTGGAGCCTTCCGGAAATCAACCTGTACTCTTTTCCCATCCGCAAGGCCAGGTCGGCAGAATGGGTGACCACCACAACAGCCAGGTTGTGTTCACGGTTCAATTCAGCCAACAACTCGCCAAGCTGGCACGCATTTTCCGCATCCAGCGAACCTGTTGGTTCATCGGCAAGCAGCAGGCGGGGCTGGTTGACAAGGGCCCTCACCACAGCAGCCCGCTGGCATTCACCTACCGACAATTGAGCCGGTCGTTGATGGATAAGCTTTTTCAGCCCGACTGTTTCAATCAGATGATAGGCATGTTCCCTGGCAATCCGTTGTTTTGATTTGTCTTTGACAGGCAGGCAGGGAAGCAGGATATTCCCGATCAGGCTGAGTTGCGGCAACAAATGGTGCAGCTGGAATACAAAACCAATAAACTGGTTTCGATAACCTGCCAACTGGCGATCGTCCATCGTCTCAATACGGGTCCCGTTCAGGATCACATTGCCGGATGAAGGCTTGTCGAGGGTTCCAAGGATATTCAGCAACGTGCTTTTCCCTGACCCAGAAGGACCAACGATGGCGAGGGAATCCTTTTCGTCGATTGCCAGGGAGACCTCATTTAACACAACGTTCCGGATTCCTGATCCAGGTTGCCCGTAATATTTGGTGATGTTTTGAAGTTCTGCAAGCATGGGCTGTCAGATTATTTTTTTATAAACTTCCACCATCTTCATCGTCAGTTTTCTGCAATCGAACGAATCTTCCACCGATTTCCTGCCGTCGAGGCTCATGCGCTCAAGCCTGGCCTTGTCAGGAAGTAAATCTGAAAGCATGGAAGCCAGTGATTGTGCCGTATTTGGATGATAGACGACACCTCCTTGTGTTGAGGAGATGATCTCCGGGAATGCCCCCAGTTCCGGCTGAACCAGCGGAACACCCGATGCCAGGGCTTCGATCTGGTAAAGCCCGAATGCTTCCCCTTTGAGCACTGGTACCGAAAGGACCGTCAACGACTTGAAAAAGGCTTCAAGGGCCTGGGTTGTGAAGTCTTGCTGGAAATCAACATCCTGAAGGACGTTGTTGTGTTCGAGTTTCCGGCGCTGTAGGTTTAGAAATGGCTGATCATCGGCGGTCATGCCACCCGTGACTTTCATTCTCAGGCTGTTGAACCGGGGATCAGTTTTTAACAGGATGAATGCATCCACCAGGATTTCAAACCCATTCTCTTCACATACCCTTGATAAATAACCAATGGCCTGCGGGGAACCGGCAGGCAGCGTAAAAACGTAATCTTCAGGTTTCACCCCGATATGGACCACATTCATTTTCCCGGCCGGAATGTTCATTTTCTCCTGCATGATGCCCGCAAAATAAGAACTTACCGCAACAAAGGCATCAACATCCCGGCTTTTCTCCGCCATCAGCTGCCAGATTTTCTCATGCCACGATGGTTCCATGGCATCGACCCACACATCTTCGTCCTGCAGTGAATACACTACCGGGACCTTCATCTCCTCTTTGATCTGCCAGGCCATTCCAAGCAACAGGGCATTTGAAAAATGTACAATATCGGGTTTTACATGATTCTTCAGAAAATCGACCAGCCGGTCAAGTTCGCGGTTTTGATGCCCCTGTTGCCCCAGCAGCATCGACTCGGTAAGTTGCTCCAATCCGTGCGCCCTTGTTGAACCTGATTTCTTTGCTGCGAAGCTCAGGAAAGGCTTTGAATCAAACATGTTTTCCATCCATCCGGGCATGTGCCTGAAAATCGGGAATTGCTGCTTGAGATATATGTTGACCGCCCCGTAAAATACCGGGACATCCTCATTTGTTCTTTCTCCGCTGATGGTAAGTGGCAGGTACATCGGCAGGGTGATGGCATCGTGTCCAAGTTCCCGCAGGGAATTCACATACGCACTGTCGCGCAGGCAGTTGCCGCAATAAAATGTACCTCCGAAACCAGGAACAATATTGACAATTTTCATATTTCAAGTTTAACTGATTTTCACAGTCCGAAACAATAGACCTTTCCATCCTGCGCCCCGACAACGATCATTTTCGCAGTGACTGCCGGCGTGCTGAAAATGGCGCTTCCAATTTCATATTCCCAGCTTTCAATGCCCGTATCGATCTGCAATGCATGGATCCTCCCATCTCCCGATGCCGCAATGACGAAATTCCCTGCAATGACCGGTGAAGCATCCACCTTCCCAAGGGTCTTGAATTTCCAGACAAGTTTTCCGCTGGTAGCATCATAACAATAAATATAATGATTTTGGGAACCGGTGATCACTTTGCCGGATCCAACAGCGGGGGAAGCGAGAAATGGACCTCCTCCCTCGGTTTCCCAAACGATCTTTTTCTTATGGAGATCAAAACAATAGAATTTACCATCGTAATTGCCAAAAAATGCTTTGTCGCCAAGAATGGCGGCCGATGCGGGAATGTAGGTCCCAATGTCAATCTTACCGGTCGCTTTCCCGTCGTTCGTGCTGACAAGGTGTAAAAATCCGTCGCACCCCCCAAAAACAGCAAGTTTCCCTCCAATGGCCGTGGAACCGTTGATAAAATTTTCTGATTCATATTTCCACAACGCTTTGCCGCTCGCCGCATCCACGCAATGCAGTTTGAAATCATAGCTTCCCACGAGGATGCTTGGCTGTTTTGTCTTTGGGTTCAGTGTCCAGTTTGCTGAACCCAGGATCTGTCCATCCGTGGCATACTTCCATCGAAGGGTCCCTTTTGCGGCATCCAGGGCAAATAAAATCCCTTCGGTCGAACCGGCATAAACCGTGTTGTTCAGGATGAGCGGGGGAGCTTCCACGGCTGTGCCGGTATTGAATTTCCACTTCAGGGTACCTGTGGTACTGATCGCATAAATGAAGCCATCATTGGACCCGGTGTATATTGTCCCGTCACAGATAACTGCCGATGATTTGATCGCATCGCCGGTTTTAAAAGTCCAGAGAAGCCTGAACGGTGGTTTTATCACAACCGGTGCATTGCCGGTTAACTGCGCATCGCCGCGGAAGGAGGGCCAGCAGCCGGCACTTTTGACCTGGGCACGCAGGCCTGCCAAACCCGGGATGCAGGTAAGCAACAATAGCGTTAACCATTTACATGTAAGCTTACTCATCGCCATTTTCTTTCTTCCAGGTCTTTAAATGCCAGTGCGCCGGTGGGACATGCCTCCACACATTCCCGTGCTGTAATTGTAAGCGCTTCCCTGGTAGTCTTACTGAACGGAACCGTGATGCGAACGTCAAACCCTCTGCCTGCAAAGGTAAGGCCAATCGATTCGCCATGTCTTTGCGTGATTTCAACACATAAGCCGCACCGGATGCATTTTTCGGTTTCATACACGACGGCCTCATGCTGTATTGATCTGGTAATGTATTTCCGCTCCTCACCGGCGAAACGCTTACGGTTGGCATCGTATTCATCTGCATACAGCCTGAGTTTGCATGTTAGCGGTTTCCGGCAATCGCAATGGAGACAACGCTGAGCCTCATGCACCGCTTCTTCCCGCGTAAATCCTGCAAGGATCCCTTCCGCCGGCTCCGCCCGCCGGCCAGGGATGCTCTCCTTCATGTATTCATTCCACTCGGGTTCAAATAAATGACCAGTTATTGAAACGGATTTATGCTTGAACAGGCTATCCCGTTGTTCAACGGAACCACCGAGATAGATCCCCACTTGTTTTGCCGCCATTTTACCCTGTGCCACGGAATGGACTGCCATTTTTTGTTCCCGGATGATGCTCCCACAGGCAAAAACTCCGGGGATGCTCGTTGTGAAATCACGCCTGTGAACGAATGAACCATGCTCGTCCGGTTGGATTCCGAAAATGGCTGAAAGATTTGAACCCAGATTTCCGGCAGCTAAAATTACAGCATGATAATTGGGCAGGATTGAATGTTGAAAAAAATCTTTTGTAACCATTACCCCCAGGTGCAATTCAGCACCCATATTTTGGATAAGTCCAATTTCGGCATCAAGCATTTCCTTTGGCATTCGGTCTTCCGGAATATCATACCTCAGTGCTCCGCCGGCCTTTTCGTGTTGATCGAACAGCGTACACGAATGCCCTGACCGGAGCAGATAAAAGGCGGCAGACAACCCTGCCGGGCCGGTACCGATGATGGCGATTTTTTTTCCGCTGGTTTTGGACCGATCAGCCTGGTGGAAGTTGTCATCACCGGCATGCTGTGCTGCCGAGCGTTTTAATAGGCAGATGGAAACTGCCTGGTCCATGGGTTTCCGTTTGCATGCCTTTTCGCATGGAGCCGGGCAAATATATCCCAAAACGAGCGGCAGGGCAATTTCCTGCCTGACGATTTGCAGGGCTTCGTTAAAATTACCTTTACCAATAAGCCTATTCATCAACGGGATATCCATAAACGCCGGACAGGATAACCGGCAAGGGGCTTCACAATCACCTGCATGGTCGCTGAGCAGTAATTCGAGTGCTTCCTGCCGGGCTTCCTTTACCTCTTCGGAACCCGTGATGATGTTCATTCCTTCTGAAACCGGCAAGGCACAGGAAGGCACCAGGTGGTCACGGTCAAGATCCTTAACCAGGCAAACCATGCAGGAAGGGTGGTTTGAAAATCCCGGGTGGAAGCACATCGAAGGGATGGCAATGCCAAGGATGGCGGCAGCCTCCATGACGGAAATTCCTTCCTGCACCTCAACGGGGATATGATCGATGGTTATGTTTATCATGCTAATGGATCAGGATGGCATCCACCGGGCATATTTGCCTGCAAATGTCACATTTTATGCATTTATCCGTATCAATGGCGTGTTTTTCATACGGCCGGAAGGCGATGGCATCCGACGGGCATCGCTGGGCACACTTGGTACATCCGATACAGTCATCCGTAACCCGGTATTCAATGAGTGGAATACATTTCCCAGCCGGGCACCGGCCATCCAGATGGGCCTCATACTCTTCGCGGAAATAGTGGATGGTGGTGAGCACGGGATTCGGAGCCGTTTTTCCAAGGCCGCAAAGGCTCCCCCTGGCCGTGCTCCATGCAAGGTGCTCCAGTTTCGTCAGATCTGCGTGTGCTGCTTCTCCCTTGCGGATTTTTTCAAGTATTTCCAGCATGCGCCTTGTGCCGATCCTGCAAAATGTGCATTTCCCGCAGGATTGGTTTTGAGTGAATGAGAGAAAATAGTGAGCGATATCCACCATGCAATCGGTGTCGTCAAGCACGATCAGCCCACCTGAACCCATCATGGTCCCAGCTTGTTTCAGCGCTTCAAAATCGACTGACATATCCGCCATGGAGGCAGGCAAACATCCGCCGGATGGGCCACCGATCTGAACAGCCTTGAATATCCTGTCGCCGGCAATGCCTCCTCCGATTTCCTCCACAATTTGCCGGATGGTAATTCCCATCGGAACTTCTATCAGGCCGCCGCGTTTCACTTTCCCTGCCAGGGCGAATACTTTTGTTCCTTTGCTGCCCGGGGTCCCGATTTTTGAAAAGGCTGCTGCACCGTGATGAATGATCCATGGCACCAGGGATAATGTTTCGGTGTTGTTGATCAGGGTAGGTTGATCCCGCAAGCCTTTTACAACAGGGTAGGGTGGCCGCATCCGCGGAAGGCCCCGTTTCCCTTCAACGGAAGCGATGAGCGCGGTTTCCTCCCCGCAGACAAATGCCCCGGCGCCTCCGAAAATCCGGACATCAAAAGTGAATCCCGAACCGAGGATGGATGGGCCAATGATTCCCTTTTCCCTGCAAAGCCTGATGGCCTCGCCGATCCGTGTTACCGCCAGCGGGTATTCTGCACGGATGTAAAAAATGCCATGAGATGCACCGGCAGCATACCCTGCGATCAACATTCCCTCAATGATACGGAATGGATACGATTCAAGCAGCATGCGGTCCATAAAAGCACCCGGATCGCCTTCGTCGCCGTTGCAGATCACAAATTTCTCTTCAGCATGCTGGTCTTTTACCAGCTGCCATTTTCGGCCGGTCGGAAAACCTGCCCCTCCACGACCGCGCAATCCGCTCCGGCTGATCTCATCCACCACCTGTTGCGGAGTCATTTGCTGCAGGCATTTTTGCAGGGATGTAAATCCTCCCGATTGCATGTACCCATGCATATCCAGTGGGTTGGTAACGCCCCTGTTCTCCGTGGCAATGTTTTCCTGGGGCCCTAAAAATTTCGATAAGGGGGTATCCCGCTGCTCACCAAAATATTTCCGGAATGACTTGGGAGTTCCTTCTGTCAGCAGGGTTTCAAAAACACTGTACAAACCGGTTCTGAACCGGTTAACAAAGCCTTCGGGCTTAAAATGGGCCAGCAACACCTCCCTGACTTCTTCGGGCTTAATTTTAGCATAATATACCGGGCGCTCTCCCGGCTTGATAATTTCCATGATGGGAACCTGGTTGCATATCCCCACACATCCGACCTGCTGAACATCTACCCTGATCTTTGCCAGGGCCAGTGTTTTTTCCAGTTCCGCTTTCACCTCTGAGCTGCCGCTTGCTACGCAACAGGATCCCAGCCCGATGCGGATTTCCCCTTGTGTTTTTGATTGAAGTTCCTGAAATGAGGAAGCACGAGCGATGTCATTTCTATTCTTTGTAAGAAAATCATGCAGGATTTCTCCCACTTTTTCCGGTACCACGTGGCCATATGTGATTTCATCCACCTTGACAACGGGAGCAAGTGTGCAGCAGCCAAGACAGGCGATTTTCTCGAGGGTAAAAATCAGCGAGGCATCCGTATCTTCTCCATCCTCCAGTTTCAGTTCACGCCTGAACGCTTCATACACAAATAAAGCCCCTTTCACATGACAGGCGGTGCCGGTGCATACCCTGATCCGGTGTTTGCCTGCCGGCTGGTGCCGGAACTGGGTGTAAAATGTCGAAATCCCGGAGATACGGGCAGGGGTGATATCGGTGATTTCGCAAACCTGCTGAAGGGCCGCCTCCGGAAGGTAATTGAATTCATGCTGAAGATCCTGTAATATCGGAATTACGGCATCAGCGGTTTTCCCATGACGGGATACCACCTGGTTGACTGTATCGGTAATCCGTCGGTTTTTTTCCAAATAATCACTTGCCTGTTACAACAAACATTTCTTTTGTTTCGGTCACCTCTCCTGTATTGCCTGTTTGTCTGAGCAAGGCCCAGTATTTTCCCGGTGTGTCCGGGGCCGGAAATGAAATGCCTGCAGTGCCATCATCCTTCATGAGAACAGCCGGGTTCCAGTAAATGGTGTTCCGCGGGTCAGGAATATTTTCGGTGGGAGGGGTTGCCGTGATATTTTCGGTGCACTCCTCCAGAAACCTGTAGTTGACAAATTTTCCTGATGTTGGAAGGTCAATGCCGGCAAAGTCATTTTTCTTTGATACAAAACTGATGATCCCTCCGTACATGACGTTCCCTTTGATATAAATCGCATTGACCAGTTCAATCCGATCAATTTCCGGGGGCGGCATGGCCAGGATTTTTTTAACATCATTCACCGCCACCCAGTCAACAAGAAGAAGCGGATCGTGATATGCCATCTCCTCCTGGGAAGTATAAAACCTGAATTGTTTTCTGCCCTGGATGGTTTTCAGCCGCGCGATCCCGGGAAGTTGGGTAAAATATTCCGAAAGTGTGGGTAGATCGATAAATTTCGCCATGACAAGTATTTCGGATGGCACTCCGTAGAACGACGTATTGTTTTTATCTGCCGGGGCTTCACGGGCCAGGGTGTCGCTGTTGAAAGTGGAGGAAACCCTGAAATTGACGGCCAGTTTGTATGCGGCTTTCATCTCATCTTCATTCAGCGTAAACCTGGGCCAGGGAAGAGACACCGGCCTGGAACAGAAATCATTGTCGATGAGTATTTCGGGGATGATGTCCGGCAGGTCGTCGGCACACAGAAAGATGTCTTTTGTACCGGTATATTCCGGCAGGGCGAAACAGAATTTTCCCGATGAGTCGCTGCGTACAACCAGGACATCTTTATCTCCGATGATGGAAAGATTTACCTTGGCATATGGGATCGCTTGGCCGGAGTCCTTTTCAATCAGCTGGCCTGAAAGTGAAATACCGCGGGTCTCGGGCAGGTACAATCCCTTTTGGGGTGCGTTCAGATGATTCGTCTCAGGAGAAAACGATTGCTCAAAAGTGGATTCGGGGATTACAGAAAGGCACAACCTGGAAGGCGTCCCCACTGCTGTTTTACATCGTAAGGTCAATTGAATCTCCTGGCGGGGCGAGAATGACTTCTTTTCCGCCATGATTTCCAGTGATTGATTCGCTGCATGCCCCTCCGGAGTTTTCATTGCCAGCAGGGTGGTATCGAAGACAACATTCCCTGAAAGGACTTCCGTTTTAAATGGATTGATGATCTTCAGCATAAGGTATTTGTATTCTCCTGTGCTGCTGTTTCTCATGAAGCGGGTATAAAACTTCAGATAATAAATTCCTGAGACGGTCTCTTCAGGAATGGTGATGCATCCCTGGCCAGAAGAATTATTCACAGGGTACTTCCGCCCGATAATCCTGGTGCCGTCGGGAGTGATCAACTCGCAGTACAGGGTTCTGCTGTATTCACTGGCAGTACCTTCTTTTACATTGAAAATAGTTGCAGAAAAAAACACTTTCTCCCCGGAAACATAGAGGGTCCTGTCGGTGAAAACCGTTATTCTTTCACCGGTTCCAATTACAGGGAGATGCTGTGATTTCAACACGGGGCAATGAAAAATCATTGCAAGTAAAAGAAAACAAGATGGTATTTTCGTTTTTTTCATGTTAATTAGGCCAAAAATCGGGTTTTACAGTTGTGCCTCCCATTTTACGGCAGTCGATACAATAAGTGCCCAATATTCTCAAGTATCCACTCTCATTAAAATAATAGAAAACAGGATATTCATCAGGGGAAAACTCTTTCCAGGCAAACTTCCCGAGGGGGTCTTCGGAGCAAAAATTATTGAAACTCATATCAATCCCTTGCACGTGCTGGAAAAAATATCTCCGGGTTGAAACGGAAGAAGCATAAAAGCAACCAAGTACATCTTTCTCCGGGGTGCTCAAATTCAATAGGTTGCCTTTGATGGCCAGGGGTTGTTTTTCATATAGCCCCCCCTGTTCATTGCTGTTGATGCGCAATTGCTCCCAGTAATTGTAAGCCTGCTCGGTGAGGGCAACCTGCGAAACAAGTATGCTGTAAAGGTATGCCAGGCGTTGGGTTTGTCCATCGATGCTGTGCAATGGGTATTGTTTGTAAGTATTCTGGGATAGGCCCTTGGTGGAAATCGTAAAAACATTTTTCACCAGGTTGTTGGTATAACAAACATTGTTGGAATAATCGGGGGGGATGATCTCATGAAAAGTACCGTCATAGTAATATTGTGCAGGGTGGGCGGCATGGTATTCCCATGTTTCCATAATGTCCCATTTGTAATATTGGCTGTAATCACCGATCGCATCAAGGTCCACATAAAATTGCATGACCTTCGAAGTTACGGTGGGATCGGTCGTGGGCACATCCTCCACGAAATAATAGACGGTATCGATGGGGGGACACTTGGGCATTTTGTCAAACCCGCTCTCCAGTGTTTCTCCGGTTGGTGTTATCACCTTGACCTTATAAGAGGTGCCAGCGGCCAGGTTTGCCTGGTCTATCCATACACGGTATTGTCCCGGCTGATATTCTTCGAGCGCAAAAACATTGCCCTTGTCATCCAGGATATTTACCTGGCAAAATCCTACCGGAATTGATTTCGGTTCTTTGATGGGTGAGGATAATGAAACTGCCACCTCCTGGAAACCTTCCTGGTCGGTGATCCGCCCGGATACAACATATTTATTCTCTGCATTTGCATCAATGACCGGATCATAAGGTTTGATACAGCCTGTCAACAATAAAAGGATGATTATAACGGTGATATTTTTAATCAGATGCATAATTGCCGAGTTTGAACAACCAGGTGACCGTGAAAATGGGCACACCAATCACTGAATATTTGTAACTGTTTATCCTTCCATTCTCCAGTTTGAAATAAACGGAATAGGGGTTGTCTCGTCCAGTCACATTGTAAAGACTGAACACAAAGGAATTGTGAAGAAATTTATTTCTTTTGAGATTTCCTTCGATGGTCAGGGAGAGATCGAGCCTGAAATAGTCAGGAATGCGGTATTCATTGCGGTTGGAATAATCCACATAAGGTGTGCCGTTGATATAGAAGACCGAAACGGGGTAGGTTACCGGCCTGCCGCTCTGGTAGGTAACGACCCCGGAGGCCGTGATCCTGCGGCTGAAATGGTAGATGATCACCGTGTTCAGCACATGCGGGATGTCGTAATTTGCGGGGTAAGCAAGTCCGTTGTTGATGCGGTCCCATGGCAGATCCCCGTTAACCTGTGCGATCGAGCGGGAAAAGGTATAGGACACCCAGCCTTCCAGTCTGTGGTTGCTGCGCCGGAGCAGAAATTCAATCCCGTATGCATCCTGGTTTCCGGGTAAAACGGAAGTTTCAACATTCGGAGTGCCCAGGAAATCTGCACCGTCCTTGAATTCAGGGTAATTGGCTGTTTTCTTGTAGTAGAATTCGAGCGATGTTTCCCAACCATGCAGGGGGAAAGTACGGAAAATACCGGCAGAGATCTGGTCGCTCCTGGCCGGGGGGATATGGTAATCAGCCAGTTTCCATTGGTAATTCGGCGCAAGGGCGATGGTGTTGTTCAGCACGAAAAGGTTCTGGTGCATCTGGTTGAAGGCGACCTTCACGGTCCCGTTCGCATCGGTACGCATGATCACTGCAATCCTGAAATCCGGCTCGAAATACCATTTGATCGCCTGCCCGCTGCCAAACTGCAACGTGTCGCTGATGTAACGCGGGTCCTTTGGGGCATTGGGGTAATAGGTGTAAACCGTCTTCGGCCCGAGGGGATTAAAGAGGGTGAATCGAAGCCCGGCAGAAATGTTCATCCAGGGGAGGATGTCATGCGCATCAGAAAGATAGAGCGCGCTCTCAACCCCTTGTTCGGTGCCAAGTTCGACAGGCAATCGCAGTGAACTTTCGCCATAGGGCATCACGTTTCCCCTGTTTAGTTTGTAAAAGGTGACCCCGCCACCGTATTGAAGGGTGTTCTTTGAAGAAAGATGATTTGTAAAGTCGCCATTCACCCTGTAATCGCCAAGAAGGTACGATTGCCTGTATGCCTGCGAAAGTTCCTGCTGATCGATGGTGGTGAAGGCGTACTGCGATCCTGTAATGGAAAAGTCGGCACGCATCGAAGTGTTGAAATAGTAACTGAAATTGACCGAAGCGCCGTTGTTGGAATATTTATAGGAATTGATATCGGAGAGCCGGAATTCATCCTGGCTGTGGTAAGCAAAAAGAGACAACTGGCTTTTGCGGAAATCGTAATTCCAGGAGGCAGAGAGGTCGTTGAACCCGGCTTTGCTGGTGCGGATCACGGGGTCGTTGATTTTATTCAGGATCCAGTCGGAGTATAGATAACGGCCGCTGAGCAGGAATGAACTCGTGTCTTTTTTTAACGGTCCTTCAACCGACAGGTTAACCGCCACCGGGCTGATCCCGCCACGGGCCGTGAATCGTTTCCGGTTTCCCTGCCTGCCGATGATGTTGAATACCGAACTCAGTTGTCCGCCGTACTGGGCAGGAATGTGCCCCTTGTAAATAGAGAAATCTTTGATGATATCGGCATTGAAGGCCGGAAAAAACCCGAAAAGGTGAGAAGTGTTGTAAATCGGAACTTTGTTGAGATAGAAGGCATTCTGGTCATAATTTCCCCCCCGGACGTTCAGTCCGGCCGACCCTTCACCTACCGTGACAATGCCGGGCAACATCTCCGAGACTTTCAGAATATCACGTTCGCCCATCATCATCGGGATCTCCTTGATCGCTTTGGCAGAGATCTTTTCCAGCCCCGGGTCTTTGAACCTGAAATTCATCTGACGGTCGCCAAAGACCACCACCTCCTTCATCTGTATGGCCAATTTCTTCAGTTCGATGTTGAAATCCCCTCCGGAGAACACTTCGAGAAAACACTTCTTGGTCTCCATCCCCATGAATGCAAACACGGCGGTATAACTCCCCGGCTTGATCACCAGGCTTAAAAAGCCGTTCTGATCGGTAGCCGCACCTGCATTGGTTTCCACCACGTAAACGGTGGCACCGATCAGGGCCTCTCCGGTTTGCTGTTCGGTGATCCGGCCACGGATGGTTACCCTGGAGCCGCTCGTAGCGAGGCCTTTTTGCCCCACCCGGATGGTTTGCATTGCATCAGGTTTTCTGCCGGTGATATAGCGTTCCTCGCTCAGGGTAAGTGCCCTCGCTCCCGAAGCAACGCTGTCAGATTGCGGTTGCTGTGTCTCAAAACGGGGCAAGGCTTCAGGGAGTGTCGCCCCCGGCATAACGACCAGCTCCTTGTTCCAAACCGATACACCGAGCCCCGTGGAATGGAGGGCGATTTTAACTGCAGACAGTACACTGATGCTGTCTGCATCCATGGTCACTTTAATATTTTGCACCCAGGATTCATGGTAATAGATCCTTACACCCGATTCCCGGTAAACAGATTGGCAGAATTCAGTGAAGGGCACTTCCCTGAAATGGCAGGAAACAAGCGTGTCGGGACTTTTATCCTGGGAGGGATAACCCATAAACAGCAGGTGTATGAACAGCAGCAATTTCATCGCTTTACTTGAGTTTGCCAATAAAGTTGATCAAATCCGCCATGGCGTGGTCAGAAGATTTTTTTACTTTGATCTTATTTTTTCGCATGTAATTTTTTATCTCCTGCCTTTGTCCGCGATCAAATAGCTGTATCAGGCTTCGTCTGGTCTTAAATGGTTTGAGTTGACGGTTCATCAATACGAAAGAATCTCTCAGGGGGACAGAAAAAACAAAATTGGAAGTTCCGATCACATCGTTCAGATTCAGTGTTTTACGCCAGAAATAGAGAATTTGCAGTGGACCGTCGCCGATAACCTGGTAGAATTGCGGTTCCTTTTCCAGCTGGAGGAGTCTGAATTTCATGTCGCCCAGGCTGAAGCTTTGAAGCCAGGCTTTCGACACTTCGATGAAATTCACCGGGAAGTTGTCATCGGCATATTGCAGCAAAAGCTGCTGGTTGTAAATGTCATAGTTCAGGGCGATGTCATGATATTCTTTCCCCTTCAGGGTCAGGGTGCCATCGGAAAAAAGCTGTGCCTGGAGGAATTGATGCCCGCTGGTTCCCGGAGGCACGATGAAACTGTATTTTTTTCCATTGTAAAGCGTCTGATCCAGCCCGTATACCTTGTCGAGCTCCTTCACCGCGTCCTGCGCAATCAGCTTTCCAGAAATAAAAAAAATGGAAATGATTAATAATGAGTACTTTATAACTTTCATCCCGGATGGTTCACCTGCAAAAAATGCGACATAAATATACGGGAATATTTTGATGAGGAAACAAAATTTCTTTTCTTTAATTGTATGCTGAAGGGTAAGAGCCTGTTTGAAATTTGCAATTTTTTTTAAGAACCCTGCCGGAATGATAAATCCGTTTATTTAACCACAAAGTTCACAATGATTTACACAAAGTTCACCATGGTTTTTCTTGTGTACATTGTGCCTGCTTGGTGCCATTGTGGTCATTTTGATTTAATTATAGAAATTTAATTAAAGTCGAAATGAAATTCCTGTCAAACACAGAAAAATGTTTGGTCAGGGTTTGGTAATCTTAACGAAAATATGAATAGCTTAGAAAAGAAAAGGCGACCAGAAGGCCACCTTGAATGTTTTGAAAACGGGAAAAGGGTAATCTCGGGAACAGTCGTTTCGACCCAACCACCTCAACCCCCGTCCCCATCTCCTGAAGGAGAAGGGGTGAAGGGGATGAGGCAATTAAAACAAGCTGAACTATATGAATTACCCCGGACTTTAGTCCGGGAGCTGGAAAAGGATATAAACATAGGGGCTTCAGCCCAAAATTTTTTGGATGATGGCATACATAAAAATATGGATCCATCTGGTCTGGGCAACCAAAAACAGGGAGCCGTTATTAAATGACAAAATAATGCACCAGGTCTTTGATCATATCCGAAAAAATGCCATTGATAAAGGCATTTATATTGACTTCATCAGTGGACATCATGAACATGTTCATTGTCTTATTTCACTGGGTTCCGGGCAAAATATTGACAAGATACTGATGTTATTGAAGGGAGAATCATCCCATTGGATCAACAGCAAGATGATTTCCGAAAAGAAATTTGAATGGCAGGATGAGTATTTTGCGTTGTCTGTGAGTGAATCTGCTGTAAATCAGGTTAGAAAGTATATCAAGAATCAGGAAGAACATCATCGGAAAAAATCATTTCAGGAAGAGTATAGCGAGTTTATGCATAAGTACGGTTTTGATAAATTTATTTCGGGCTAAAGCCCTGGTCTATCTGGCCAGCGTGACCCCCGGCCTGAAGGCCTGGGTAATTCAATCTGGATCATAAGGAGCGCCCATTGCTGAAATTTAACTGTATGATCAGATAGAGATATGAAAAAAATAATCCGGGTTCTTCTTTTGAGTTTCATGCTCTGCACATGCTCAGTTGCCCTGATTGCGCAACAGCCAACTTTTACAAAGGTTTTTGGAGATCATTTTAATCCTGTCCAAGGGTGTGGCATCGTGAAGACTTTTGATTCGAATTACATGGTTGTTGGATCCATTTCCCGCCAGGCTCTCATACTAAAAATGGATCAGGGCGGAAATATATTATGGGATAAAAAAATAAGTTTCCCGGGATATTTTTCAGCATGGCTGACCAGGATTATCCGAACGCACGATTCCTGCTTTGCAGTGGTTGGAAATTTAAACGACAATGACATTGTCTGCATGAAAATTACTGCAGACGGAGATACTTTGTGGTCCAGATCAATAAATTTTGGAAATGATGACTATGCCAATTCGATTTTTGAGACTTATGACAAAGGGGTTCTCATTGCGGGTACAAGTTATCTGAACAATGTTCCGCCCTATTCTAAAATGGCAATTGTGAAACTTGACTCCGTTGGAAATCAGGAATGGTCAAGTTTGCTGACCATAGGGACAAATGCCAACGAGGCCGCTTCAGTCAGGCAAACATTTGATAGCGGGTGCATTCTAATCGGGACGACGCAAAATAGCGAATTTAAGGGAGCAACGACACTCGTAAAGTTAAATTCAACAGGTACTGGAGCATGGTCAAAACGAATCGAATATCCATTTTCCTCTTCTGCCGGCCTTGATGTCATCGCGACGGATTCAACACTTTTTTGTAATACCGATGTTCCCGGGATTGGCACGGCGCTTATAAAAACTGATTTTTCAGGTAACATTTTATGGAGTAAATATGGATTCGGAGGAGGCAATGGCTTTTCATACAGAGGGATTCTGAGGCCAAGATTTCAATGCACCGCTGATAATGGTTTTGCATTCGTTTCTGTAGGGGCAGAAGGTTCCTTGGTGAAATTAGAACCGACTGGAAATTTAAAATGGACAAAGTCCCTTCGCCTTGATGTGATGGACATGACCGAATCATATGATCATGGTTTCATGGTCATCGGCAATGGCCCCCTTATTGGAGTTAAATTGGTTGGACCCCTCGGGTACCAGCTCGGAATTGTAAAATCTGATTCCCAGGGCAACGGTGTTGGTTGCATTGAAGACGGTTCTGATTTTTCAGATACCTGTGTTCTTGTTTCTATCCCGATTTCTGTCATAACCTCAATGGCTGCCGGAAATGTCATAGCCATACATCCTTTCATTTCTGATCCATCATTATCTTCATTTGATGGATGTATTGATGTAACCGGAGGTGTCGATGATTGCCTTACCCAACAGGATGGTCTTGTGGTTTTTCCATCGCCGGTTAGGAATACTTTTCAAATCAAAATTATCAACAGGGATAAACTGACTTTTAAAAGTCTCACCATAAATAATATCATTGGGGAAAAAGTTTTTCAATCATCCTGTCCTCAACTTTTGAAATCTGAAATTGATCTATGCCAACAACCGGATGGTCTCTATATGATTCAGGTTGTTTTCAATGAAAAAACATATTCACAGAAATTTCTGATACGGCATTAATCCCTGTCATACAGGTATTTCCAAGGGTTAACCCAATCTGTTATGAGTTACTCAAGAGCTGCCCGACAGATACTCCATAGATACAGGTTAACAATACCTTGTTAAGGACTTGTCTTTCGACAGGATTGAAAAGAAGTAAGGTTCTCCGGTTACTTCCCGGCACAAAATAAATTTTTATCCCCCCTGATAACAATCAACCCGTCGGCAAATGCCGGAGTGCAGGACGATCCTTCGCCGAGCTGGGGCTGGCTGACAGGGGTAAACTTCTGATCATCGTTAAAAATATGCATCACGCCCTTCTTGTCAAGCAGGTAAATTTTTCCTTCCGCCAGTACCGGCGAGGCAAAGACGGGCGTCTCCAATTCCTGGACCCAGTATTTGGCCCCTGTTTTTGCATCATAGCACACCACCGCCCCGTAACTGGTTACCAGGTACAGGTGTTTGCCGGTGGCCAGCGGACTGGGTATGTCAGAAAGGTATTCGGTATCCTCCCACAGCAGTTTCGGAGGGTCTCCGAGTTCTATCGCTGCCAGTTTTGAAAAATCATTGACCGAGTAAACAATATTCCCGGCAAAGGCAACAGATGGCCCCACTTCACCGGTAATACAGGCGAAATTCCAGAGCTCCTTCCCGGTCGCCGGATCATAAGAGGCAACCATGGGATCCGCCGCCAGGACCAGCTCCGTTCTTTTCCCGGTTTGAATGATCACCGGCGAGGCCCAGGAAATCTTGACGCTGCGGCTGGTTTTCCATATCACCTCCCCTGTTTTTCCCGACAGCGCCATCACGCTGCCTGAGCCACGCTGGTCGTACTGGACGATGAGCAGGTCATGGTACATGATGAGTGAAGAAGCGTGCCCGTAATGATTCATCGGCAACCCGAGATTTTTTGCCCATACCTGGTTCCCGGCAAAATCGAGTGCAATGAGGTCCCCGTTGGCAAAAACGGCATACACCCGCCGTCCGTCCGTAGTCATCGTTGGTGCGCTGAAACCGGTCTCTTTGATGATTTTGGGCTCCTGGGAAGGAGTGCCGGGGATTTTTTCTACGGCCTTCTGCCAGAGGATCTTCCCGGTGTGAAGATCGATGCAGTAGACCATCCGGATGGTCTGGCTGGCGCCGGTAAGAAAAACCCGGTCGTTCCAGATAATCGGGGAGTTGTACCCGGGCAGCGGGATCTCTGTTTTCCATTTAATGTTCTTACCGCTTTTCCCATCCCAGTTTACGGGGATGTTTTTCTGCCGGGCAATCCCGTTTCCCCCGGGGCCCCTGAATGACGGAAAATTACGGGAAATCTCCTGCAAGGAAGGGTACCCGTCCATGTTTGCACGTTCTGTTGCGGCGATCGTGTCTTTCTTCACCAGGGAATCCCCATTGCCGGTGTTTTGCAATTCTGCATTCCGGCTTTCCTGCATTCCAGCCTCCCGGCCTTCCGGCCTTCCGGCATGATCCTGCTCATTTATGGCTTCCTGAAGATTCCTTCCGAGTTCCTGGTGAGTAAGGATCAGTATTGCCATGGAAATGACCACGATCGAAATTCCGGTATAACCCACCCAGATCCTGTTGATCTTCAGGGTATGCCACCGATCGGTTTTAGCCCCGGAAGGAACAGCAGGTATTGTTTTTTGCATGAGCCCGGCTGCTGTAACACAAATCACCACAACAAGAAGGCTGAAAAAAAGAAGATAACCTCCCATTCTGACCTGCCATTGGTTGGTGAAGAAGGCCCTGCGGGCAAGAAGGTCGATTTCCCTGATCTCCTGGCGGAGCTGCTCATCTGCCGGATCGGCGTGCATCCGGTCAACCAGGACCTTCATTGTCTTTGTATTCAGCGGATCAGCACGTTTGACCTGGATATAATTGATGATGATCAGCACGCACAGGATCATTGCAAAGATACCTGCAATAATTGCCACGTTCCGTAGCAGTGACAACCCGCGGGGTGTCCCTGCAATCGCCACATTGCGACCATAACGGTTCAGGTCCTGTGAATTTAATTTGGTCATATGGCAGGAAGGTTATCATCCCCCATTCTCACGGGGCAGTAATCCACACACCTGGTGCAACTTAAACACGTGCCCTTGTTTGGGAGGTAATCTTTTTGGTATTTTGTTACCATGCGGTAGGCGAGGGTAATCCCGAAAACAAGCCCAAGGAAGCAACCCAGGATCCAGCTGCCGGTATAAAATTGTTTCAGTACCCGGGATGCCTCGGCATAAACCTGGGCCACGGGTTTCCCGGATGATTTGAACGCAGTAACTTCAATGGTCTCTGTTTGATTTACGGATGAGGCCGGTTCCACCAGTGTTTTGGCCAGCCTGACTTTCCCATTCACCGATGCCAGTGTTTCATGTACAGTCGATAAGGTCCAGCCTCCGAGGACAGTAAAAAACGGGACAAGAAGAGAGATCAGGATCAGTTTCCGGATGGTGGTTCCCCTGCTTTCCGGGTTGGTGCCGGTAACGGGCAGATCGATGGCATCATAAGGGCATGAATCTTCACACAAGCGGCATTGAATGCAGGTTGATGGAGTGATGGTGATGTGTTTCCATGAAAACCGGCTGATCCAGTTGAGTAAAACGCCGTAAGGGCAAAGGAACCGGCAGTAAGGACGGGCAATAAAAATGCCCGAGACCAGCAGCGTCCCGGCAAAAATGAACATGGCAAACGAAGCGTTAAACCTGAAAATCCCAACAAACGGGTCATAGCGGCAGATGATGAAATCGCTACCGGTGGCCGCGTAAAGGATGGCCAGTCCAAGGTAAATATATGGAATCAGGCCCAAAACAGCGTTTAAACGTGTTCCAAGTTTCTGGGGTTTGAAAGCAACCAGGTCCTGTATGGCCCCAAATGGGCAAACACCCGCACAAAATGTCCGGCCAAAGAAAAGGGTGAAGATCAGCGGGAGAATGAAGAAACCAATCACTGCAAGTGGTGCCGGGTATGAGCTGTTGAAAAGTGCCAGGGTCACGTTCTGGATCGCACCGATGGAGCAGATGCATCCCTGACGGTAAAACCCAAAATAGGCAAGTGAAACGACGGATGCCGCGAAAACACCCAGGCGCGAACGTTTCTTCACAACCAGCCAGGATATAACTGACAGCATGATTACAAGAACAATGACATCTGCGATTTGCAGCATTTCAGCGCGTGCTGCCGGCTGCATTGTTTCGGGCTGAACATACCCTGATTCAAATTCGGGTTTCGGGAAACGTTGCACGGCAAGTGCATCCAGGAATTGGATGGAGAAAAACAACATCAAACACAGAAATACTATCCTTTTACTTTTTTTACCGTGAAGGCGCGAAGACGCAAAATGAGTAAATCCAATCATAATTTTTAGCGTCTTGGCGTCTTTGCAGTGAGATTTTTTTCGTCGCCAACCTGCCGCAGCAAGTATGGCTTACTTGCAGGTACCCGGCTATATGCATCTGCCGGGCAATTCCTGGCGATGGAACACTGGTTGCAATTGACACACCGGTTATGTCGTACCTGCAGTTGCAGTGAACCGTTCCCGAAGGCGCCGCAACCCTTCACACATTTTCCGCAACCGATGCACAAAGGTTCATCAACCGTATATTCAAAAAACGGATCCTCAATGAATTTCCTTTTCAGCGCACTGGTAGGGCATAGCTGGTTTTCAGCAGCCGTGGTGAGCGTTTTGGTCTCGGGTTTGAAGTAACCGCCACATAAATCACAGTAACCGCACATGGCATATACATGCACGCATTTCACCGCAGAAGGAGTCAAAACGCAACTGGTTGCGCACCGGCCGCATTGCACGCATTTGGCCGGATCGAGCTGCCATACCAGGTTGCCTGCAACGGATTGTTTTAAAACAAGGGCGGCAACTCCACCCAATCCGAGGAGAACGGAAGCCCGCACGCCTGCCCCCAGAAACTTCCGCCGGTTGATTTTATGGTTATTTTCGGGTTCTTCCATCTTCTGCAATGGATTGATTCTCACTTGCTTTGCTGAGGCGGAACTGGTCTGCTTCAGGCAATTGGCAATGGTCCGTATTATTGCAATTGCCGCAGGAAAAGTTCTGATGGCACCCCTGGCTTTCATCCCATCGACGGATTAACACGCCGCTAAACAATGCAATGGATCCAAGGATGCCCGTCCTGATCAGCAAATTTATAAATTGCCTCCTGTTATGTACGGTAATTTTCTTCCTGTTCATTTGCCGGTCACCTGTTTTTTCAAGGTAAAAATCCTGACCTGGTTCTTTTCCGGATCAAGTACAAGGATACGGTTTTTTGAATCAACGGCAAGATCGAGGCCCCTTGTTCCTTCGACAAATGAGCCTGGTCCGGCGACCATGCATTTGAATACGCCGTCGGGTCCGTAGATTTTGATCCGCTCGATCCCTTTTTCGCTGGTGACAAACGAACCGTCGGAAAATATGGCGAAGTTCGATGGGTTGCAGCATCCGCAGAATCCATCCATGGACATGCCCGCTTCTCCCCATGAACTCATTATATCCCCGTCCCCGTTATATTGCTCGAAGTGATGCCGGCCGGGATTCACGACCCAGAGTTCACCCTTGCGGCCGATGCCCAGGTCGAAATAGGGGCTTGGCACCACAAACCCAGGAATCTTCCTTGAAGGATCTTTTTCCCCGATTTTTTTATGAAATGCTCCGGTCACATCATATTGATATACAACCTTGTTGCCAGCATCGGCGATATAGACATCCTTGCCTTCGGCAGCGATGGAGGTAATGATCGCATCCTCCCCGCAGGTATTCCATGTTTTCAGCTGCCGGCCTTTCTGATCGTAAATTTCGACATGATCCTGCATGCCAAGGTATATTTGTCCGGCCTGGTCCACATGAATGCAATTGGCTGTTCCCCCGATGGGAATCGCTGCTTCACGTTTCCCGGCAGGATCATAGATTTCAAAGCCATTTTCACCCGCGATGAAAATATGATCCGATTTATCCAGGGCAATTCCATGGATGGCGGGCAGCCCTGTGCTGAAATGCTGCTCTTCGGCAAAAAGGATCTGCGTGGAGTCTCCCGACCTGAGTGATTTCAGATCATAGGCATAAGGGTTTTCATTGCCTGCAGGCTTGTTGAAAAACAAATCCCAGGCAATAAATACAATGACCAGCAGCAAGAGTGCCAGTGCTCCGAAAATGATGATTTTTCGCTTCATGTTACTGCGCTTTTATATCCAGGCACACCAGTTGTTTTGAATCCCGCATCAGCAGGAACCCGCCGGTGATGGCAACCGGCCCCCACGAATCCTGCCCGTCGATGATCCGGCTTTTCCCGAGCACCATAAACCGCGACGAAGATACCCTGGCAATGGTCATCTCTCCGTCATCATTCAGGATAAAGAACTTTCCATCGGCCACGATGTATGGACCCAGGCCGAAGCGGTCGGTTTTTCCACTGCTGACGACTGCATTTCTGCAATCCCCGGGCCGGTACCCAACGAACTGGTTTCGCAACCCTCCGGCATCTTTGGGAAGTATCCCATAGAGAACCCCATCGTAAAAAACCGGCGTTTGCTGCTCTGATGCCAGCCCTTCCTGTGGTTTGAATTTTTGCTGAACCCTGACGGCATATTTCCCGTTTTGAGCGGTCACCTGCAATACCGCAGACCCCGCACCGTAACCGGCAGTCAGGAAAATCTTCCCGTCATCCAGCATCACCGGGGAGGGTGCCACAACCGCAGGCGCAAACTCCGTTGTTTCCCATAACACCTTTCCCCTGTCGGAACCGCTCGCTGAAATACCGCAAACACCTCCAACAGCAAAGTATACAAACATTTTTTTCCCCTGGAGGGTCATCGGCATGACTGAGGAATGTGACATTTTCCACTCTTTTGGATTGGGCGTTTCCCAAAGCACCTTTCCTGTGTTGCAATCGATGGCGACAAGAAGTGCTTTGCCGCCTGTGGCAATAATCGCTGTGTCATCGTCGAGCAAAGGGCATTGCCCGGTGTACCAGAAAGGGATTTCCGTATTATACTTCCCGACAAGGTCGAGCCCCCAGATAAAATCTCCATTGCTGCGTTTAACGCACATTACCTGGCATTTCGGGCCGATGGTCAGTACGAATTTTTCATTCACGGCCGGGATCGTTCTCGACAGCCCATGGTTGCGTTTGAGATGGACCTGGTATCCCCGCCACCAGAGTTCTTCCCCGGTTGACAGTAAAAAACAACGCAACTGGTCCGATTTTTCCCCTTCATTGTAATCGAGCAGGTAAACCTTCCCGTCGTAAACGGCCGGTGCAGCATGCCCCTCTCCCAGCATCTTTTTCCATAGAATGCGCGGCCCGCCTTTTCCCCAGTTTTCTATCAGCCTGACTTGCTCTTTGTTGATGTTGTCATAACCCGGCCCCCTGAAATTTGTCCAGCGTGTGCCAGGAACATCCTGTGAAACCCTGAAGAATTTAAACCCGGATCCGATCCTGACAGGTTTCACCGGCACCGCCACGCCTTTTTTTCTGTTATCCATTCCCGGAACAGACGTGGTGAATTTTTGGACTGGATCATACAAGAGCCACCATGCAAGCAGCCCTATGGCTGACAGGATGAAAATTAGAAGGAAATATCCTGCAAGATACTTCTTTAACATAGAAAGATCAAGGTTGAAAAGGGACTGCTAATTTACTCGAAAAACAAACAGTTTGAACAGCCCGCTACGCATTCAAAATACACGAACGCCTGCTTCCCGTTCTCCTGTCCTTCTGCCACCATGTCCCAACCCTTTATTCCTTCCTTAGAACATCGTAAGCTAAAAGCACCGTTCCGTGCCTGACATACAAAATCCCGTCACTGATCACGGGATGAGCAAAATGTTCCAGTGTTCCCGCCGTGATTTTAAATGAACTGACAACTTCAAGTTTTCCCTGGTCGGGTTTGATCAGTCCCATCATGCCCTGATCGTTATAGCAATAGAGCCTGCCATCAGCCAGAATGGTTGCACCGCAATTGAATTTTACCGAATCGGCGATCGTGCCTGTTGCGGCATCAATGCTTTCAAACCTTGCCGGACGATACCTGGAACCATAAAGGTAATCGCCTGATTTAACAAAACCTCCCTGAACATTTCCACCCGTGAAATTCCGCCAAACCTCCCTGATCGACTTCCCGTCAGGAGACAATGCCAGTTTTACCATCCCATTGCCTCCGCGGTCGTTGCAATAAATAAACCCGTCATCGAAGACCGGTGTGTTGCAATGAATGTCATTGGCCCGGTCAAAGGGATGTGACCATAACAACTCACCCGTTGCAGCATCGACCCCGATGAGCTGGTGGATCATCAGGGTAACAAGTATCTTTTTTCCCTGCAAGGGAATCATCACAGGGGAGCAGTAGGCAGCAGAATCGGCCATGGCTTTGGATCTCCAGATAAGTCTTCCATCGAACCTGTTTAAGGCGACCACATTGGTGTCCTTGCCTCCGGGGAAGCAAAACAGGCGATCATCGTCAATCAGCAGCGATTCCGTATAACCGAACCTGACGTTGATCCCGTGGAGGTCACTGATCATGTTGACCGACCATTTTTTTTGACCCGTCCGTGAATCCATGCAGATCACTTCGCCCATACTGGAGCAGTAATAGACCAGGTTGCCGGCAACCGTCGGGGTTGACCGTGCCCCGGGAAAGTTTTCTGTCCATTCTCTTCCGGTTTCCGTTTTCCAAACCAATTCGCCTTGTTTACTGAATGCAAACAGGTACCCGGTGCTGTCAATTTCACCGGGAATAAAAATGCGATCAGCCGTAACGACCGGCGAGGAAAAACCATTGCCAATGCTGTCGATCCTCCAGATCAGCCTTGGACCTTCCGCAGGCCAGTTTGACAGCAGATTTTTTTCATGATAAACCCCGTTGCGTTCAGTGCCGCGCCATTGGGCGGTTGTTTGAACATACCCCGAAAGAAAAGGAAAAACCATCAATAAAAGGAGGGTCCAGCATTTTTTCATATGGAATAATTTTTGAAGTGATGATCCTTCACAAATATAAGAAATGGAATTCCCGGGCAGTAAAATTTTTGATAAAAGGCAATCAAATACCGATGAAAGCCAGGATAAACCCGGAAAGACGGCAGCCTAATTCTTCCTGAGATCGTAAACCATCAGCGATGGTCCATGCCTGACATAAAGCCGGCCATTGGCGATAACCAGGTGAGCCCAATGCTGATCTGCCCCATACGGCACCTTGAATGCACTGATCTTTTTAAAGGAATTGGCAAGCGGTTCCGCAAGGACTATTTCCCCGTTGTCTCCATATAAATAAAGCAAACCATCGGCATAGATAATGTTCCCTCTTCCCGTGATTTTTTCCGAATACATGTTGGTCCCCGTCTTCCAGTCAAGGCAGTACCATGCTTTTCCAGAATCGTCTGATCCGAAAATTTTCCCTTTCACCAATACGACCCCCCCCATTTTGTTGTCGATGTCGGTGTTTCGCCAGACTTCCTCAACTGCTCCGCCATCATCGGATACCTTCAGCATGACCCCACCCTTTCCATAACCTGAAACACAGTAGAGATAACCCTCATGAAAAAGCGGCGTATTGGCATGGACAGAATATTTGTTGGGCTGATCATGGCTCCATAACAGTTTGCCGTTTTCGGTGTCAATTCCCAGGATGGATTTTGCGGTGTGGGTTACCAGGATATGCTTTTGCCCCAGCTTTATCAATGCAGGAGATCCGTATGCGCTGGGTTCTCCCTTCCCGCTGCTTTTCCATATCAGCTTCCCGGTATCAGGGTTGAGGGCGATTACATTGGCCTCGGTTCCGCCAACGGTACAAAATAGTTTGTTCCCGTCAATTAACAGGTTTTCAGTTACCCCCCATTGGATGTTCGGACCCTGGTAATCTTTCAGTATATCCACACTCCAGATAAAGGCACCGTCATCCGCATTGCGGCACACCAGTTTTCCAAAACCGCTTAACAAGTAAATCTTTCCGTTTTTGATTAACGGGGTACTCCTTACCCCTGGCCAGCTTTCTGTCCATTCTTCGCCATATGGAACTTTCCAGTTCAACTTCCCGGCAAGGTCAAAACAGAACAGGTAGCCGATGCCCTCCAGCATTCCGGTCGTATACACCCGGTTGCCTGTCACAGCGGCCGAAGAGTGTCCTTCACCCAACCCGTCAAAATGCCAGAGGAGGGCAGGTCCGGCATCGGGCCAGATTTTCAGCAACCCGGTTTCGTTGTAGATCCCATCACGATCCGGACCACGCCATTGCGCTGTTTCCTGGGCATCCGTGTTTATGCTGAAAAGGGTCGCCAGACTCAACAATGTCAGAATTTTTTTCATTTGCATCAGGTGATTTGGGTACACCAGCCAAAAATACTACATTTTTTTATCTGTATCATCATTGCCAAGGTCGGGAATTTTTCCGGATCCATTTAATGCGCCTGCCCTGTCAATGCCGTTGTTAATAACAAAATTTCAGACCCTGCTTGTTGATTCAAATTATCCGTATCTTGGATGCATGAATAACATTTAAAGCCATGAAAGATTTCAAGAAATATTACAGCATACCGGCTTCCGCCGAAGATGTCTACAATGCACTGACCAATCCGGTCACGCTCCAGCTCTGGACAGGCGAACCAGCCGAAATGTCAACCGTGCCGGGTTCTGAATTTTCCTTATGGGATGGCAGTATTACTGGCAGAAATATTGCATTCGAACCCGGGAAAAAGATTGTTCAGCAATGGTATTTCGGTGATCAACCCGAAGAATCAATTGTCACCATCATGCTGCACCCAAAAGGAACGGGAACCTCCGTGGAATTGATCCATACCAATATTCCCGACGAAGATTACAATGATTTTACCGACGGCTGGAACAACAGCTATTTCGGGCCCCTTCAGGACTTTTACAAAGAGTAGGGATTGACGGACGCTTCAATATTATCAATTCCCCATTCACTAAAAGCAAGAGAGGAGCTTGATCGATCAAAGATAAAAAGCAAAAGGCTGTCCATGTGACAGCCTTTCTGCTTAAAAAATGAGCGGGACATATTTAGGGTTACACGGAGTCTCCAAAGTCGGCATCCGCCGGGGTTACCGGGGCCAAATCCTGCATCGGTGAATCATTGCTGATTGCGGGACCATCTTCAAAATCTGCTTCTGCCGGGGTGACCGGGGCAAGATTCAACATGTTGATTTCCATTGACGGAGCTTCATCAGAAAAATCGGCGGTCATCGGAATACACGGTGTTAAGGCAGTCAGATCGAATATGTTTTCATTTGGCTCAGCGGTTTCTTCAAAAGAGGCTTCCATCGGTGTTTCAGGCATCAGCATTGCAACGGTCCCATCATAAGTGATTTTATCTGTCAGAACCATTGATTCATTGAAGTTGCCGGTGGCGAATAAAGTGTTAAACTGCAATCCGAGAATTGCAGCAAGTAAATAAATAGATTTCATTGTGATCATATTGGTAGTTTTCATTTTTCTTAAAATTTAATCTGTATTCATTGTGTTTTAATTGTCCATAAGACGCATCATCAATTTCAATGTTACAGTCTGTCGTTCAATTAACAATTATTTAACAATCGATTGATTATTAGTTTATTGAATGCAAAGATACAAGCTTATTTGGATTGAATAAGAAGAAAGTCGATGAGCGGAGGTTAATACCCGACCAACAGGGGATAATCATCGACGAAATGGTAAAACAATGATTTACAGTATTTTATATAGATGAATTGGAGACAGTGAACTGACAGTCAAAATATCGTGAAGCATGACGCGTGACGCGTCAAACTCGTAACTCGTAAATTTAAAGGTTTTCCTGGAAATAAAGTGCCATTTTCTGGTTCAAATGAACCCGGTCTTTCCCGCGAACGTTGTGCTCATGGCCGGGATAAAAGAAAAAATCAACCTGTTTGCCTTCATCCACACATTTCTTAAGAAATTGGAGTGAATTCTGCGGGACAACCGTTCCATCCTGGTCATCATGGATGATCAGGAGTTTGCCTTTCAGGTCTTTTACGTAATTGAGGAGGCAGGCATTTCTGTAGCCATCCGGATTGCTTTCGGGAGAATCCATGTAGCGTTCGCCATACATCACCTCGTAATATTTCCAATCGATGACCGGGCCTCCGCAAACAGCTGCCTTAAAAGTACCCGGATGTTTAAGAAACATGGAGATAGTAAGGAAACCTCCATAACTCCATCCGTTGATCCCAATGCGTGTTGAATCAACAAACGCCAGTGATTTCAGGTATTTCACACCTGTCATCTGATCTTCCACCTCTTTTACGCCAAGGTTGCGGAATATGGCTTGTTCAAAATCGCGGCCCCGGTTTGATGTCCCCCGGTTATCCAGGGTGAAAACAACATATCCCTGGCCTGCCAGGTAATTCAGAAAAAGCCCTGCGCCGGAAAGCCATGAATTGGTGATCAATTGTGAATGGGGTCCTCCGTAAACATAAATAATGACCGGATACCTCCTGGAGGGATCAAATCCGGGAGGTTTGATCAGCCGGCAGTAGAGATCGGTATGATCTTCATTTTTGAGCGTGAAAACCGAGGTCTCTCCCAACTGATAGTCTTTCAGGGGATTGTCATTTAAAAGCAGCGTTTGCAAAACTTTTCCCTTTTTGTCAAGCAATTCAACCTGCCGGCAGATTGTCACGCTTGAACAACTATCGAGCATGTACTGACCATCATCAGAAATTTTCGAGGAATGGGTGCCTGGCAAAGTTGTGATACCTGAAATACTGCCGGTTTTCAGGTCAACCATGTATAATTGCCTCTCCAGCGGATGGTCTTTATTACATTGGAACCATGCTTTTGAACCGGATCCATCTGATTTCACGAATTGAGTGACTTCCCAGGGGCCGCTGGTGAGTTGCCTGACCAGGTTTCCCTCCACGTCATACAGATAAAGGTGATTGAACCCGTCGCGCCGGCTTTCCCAGATGAATTTCCCGGGATCACCGGTTAAAAATGCCGGTCCTTTCAGGGGCTCCACATAGGTGTCATTTTTTTCTTCGAAAAGGGTTTTGACGAACTTACCTGAGGAAGCGTCGTACCTGTTCAATTGCATGTGGTCCTGGTCGCGGTTGAGCGTGGCAATGTAGATGAACCTCCCGTCGGGGCTCCAGGTGAGGTTGGTAAGGTATTCGGGGTTTGATCCTGAATGCCCTGATCCGGTGGAGTCGGTTTGCAGGTAAATGGTTTTTCCGCTCCTGAGGGAAAAAACACCCACGGTCACCTTTTGGCTGGTCATCCCGGCCATCGGGTATTTGGTTGGCTTAACCGTGGCAATGCGGGGCGTGATGTCGACCAGCGGATAATCGGCCACCATGGTTTCATCCAGCCGGTAAAAGGCAAGATTTTGACCGTCAGGCGACCAGAAGGTTCCTTTGGTAATACCAAATTCATTGCGATGGACCCTGCTGGAACCATATTGTATCCCTGGATTGCTTTCACTGGTGATTGCAATCTCTTTTCCTTCTTTTGCGCAATATAAATTATTTTTAATGGTATATGCGACCACGCTTCCGGCCATGGAGATATCCAGGTTTTCACCGTTCTTGTTCCAGGAATCAGAAACAAGGATGTGGTTCTTCCCCTGGCCGTAAATGAAAAGTTTGCCGGCGTTTGTAAAGTAAAACTCATCCTCATTGAGAAAAGTGATTGCGGGGAATCGTGCCAGGCTATCCTGACCGGTATTTTTTAAAAGCCGGTTTAACTCATTTAACCTTAAGAGCGTATCTTGTCTGGGTTTTATGGGAGATCCCTGAACCAGGCTGTTTTTTACAACATAGACAAATTGATCGGTTCCCGGCTTCCATTGGAGCTGGCTCAGGACAGCACCATTGAGTTTGGGATTCATTTTGCTTGCGTCTTCGACTGTAAGCAGCCTGGATTGGGCAAAAGCAAAACAGGGGATGAGAATGGCGAAGAACAAGAGTCGGGAAACAGGGAACATGGGACTAAAATTTACGATTTACGATTTTATGGTGGTCACGTGTCACGTTTTCCCTGACGGCTGCGATCCTGCTGATCAGCCCGGGATCGTGTTCAATGGCATTGCCGACCACAACGACATCTGCTCCTGCATCAAAGGCTTCCCTGGCCAGGTCGGGACTGGTAATTCCACCGCCGATGATCAATGGCAGTCCGATGGATCCTTTCACTTTGGTGATCATGGAACCAGGAACCGGGTTCGCAGCACCGCTCCCGGCATCCATGTATATGAGTTTCATGCCCAGCATTTCTCCCGCCATTGCGGTGCACACGGCGATATCGTCCTTTTGCGCCGGGATGGGCGTGGTATTGCTCATATAGGTTACGGCCGTGGCATGACCGCATTCGATCAGCAGGTAGCCGGTCGGCAGGATCTCGAGGTTACTGGCTTTCAGATAAGGTGCAGCGATGACATGCCGGCCGATCAGCATGTCAGGATTCCTGCCGGAAATTAGCGATAAAAGAAGAATGCTGTCGGCATCGTTGTTCAGCTGCATGTTGTTGCCCGGAAACAGCACCACCGGGATGCCGGTGTTTTCCTTGATGTAATTGATCAGCCGGGATTGGTTATCGCGCATCAGCAGACTTCCGCCAAAAAAAAAATAGTCAACGCCGGCATTCACTGCCAGTTGAACAACTGCTGATAAGGAATCAAGTGAGTATTTGTCAGGGTCGATCAGTATGGCAAAACTTTTTTTACCAGCCAGTGTGTCGGCCAGCAGCTGCGTATAAAGATTTTTTTTCATTTTATAAATACGGCTTTTGCGATCTGGCGGATATTTTCGGAGATCCCTACTGAAAAATAGTGTACTACCGGAACGCCGGACCTGATCAGTTCATCCGACTGTTTAATGCCCCATTCAATTCCGGTTTTGAAAGCGTCCTCATTATTTTTACAGGCCATTACTTTTTTTACAAGTTCATCGGGAATGTCGATGTTGAAAATCTGGGGAAGCGTGTTGATCTCCCTGATGGTGCAAATTGGTTTGATCCCCGGAATGACAGGCACGTTGATGCCAACTTTACGGCAACCTTCTACGAATTCGAAATATTTCCGGTTGTCGAAGAACATTTGGGTGATGATGTATTCCGCTCCTGCATCAATCTTGGCTTTGAGGTAATCCATGTCGTAGGCAAGGTTGGGCGATTCAATATGCTTTTCAGGGTAACCGGCCACACCAACGCAGAAATTGGTGCTGAATGTGTTTTGCAGTTCATCATCCAGGTATTTGCCCTTGTTCATATCGGTAATTTGCGCCACAAGGGTGTTTGCGTAGGCATGTCCGTTTTTCTCGGGGGTGAAGGTCCGTTGATTTTTCGGGGCATCGCCACGCAATGCCAGGATATTGTCGATGCCAAGGTAGTGAAAGTCAATGAGGGCATATTCTGTCTCTTCTTTGGTGAAACCACCGCAGATGATGTGTGGAACCACTTCAACATCAGGATATTTATATTTTATGGCAGCTGAAATTGCAACAGTTCCCGGTCGTTTTCTGACTGTTTTTTTCTCAAGCAAGCCGTTCTCATGTTTTTTATAAACGACCTCTTCCTGATGATACGTAACGTTGATGAAGGATGGTTTGTATTCAAGCAGTGGATCGATGGTACGGTAGATGCTGTTGATGTTATGCCCCCGGAGCGGGGGAAGCAATTCAAACGAAAACAGGGTCTTTGCTGATTTATTGATCAGGTCGATAACTTTCATTGTTAATAATTCAGATTTGTATTGAGTAATTTTTCTGCGTGTTCAAGGCTAAAACTTTTTCGCTTTGCATAATCGGCCACCTGGTCTTTGCTGATCCGGCCAAGATTGAAATACCGGGCAAGCGGATGTGAAAAATAGAACCCGCTAACCGAGGCGCCAGGGTACATGGCATAATTTTCTGTCAGCTGGATATCGACTTTTTTATCGGCTTCCAGCAGGAAGAACAAAGTGCGTTTTTCAGAATGTTCGGGGCAGGCGGGATATCCCGGTGCGGGACGGATGCCCTGGTACTCCTCGCGGATCATGGAAAAAACATCGAGTTGTTCCTCGCTGGCATATCCCCAGAATTCCTTACGGACCCGTTCATGCATCATTTCCGCAAATGCTTCTGCCATCCGGTCTGCAAGGATCTTGATCAGGATGGCATTGTAATCATCCAGTTCCTGTTCGTATTGCCCCACCCATTCCTCCACCCCCAGGCCTGCAGTGACAGCGAACCCTCCGAGATAATCCACCATGCCGGATTCCTTCGGGGCAATGTAATCGGCCAGGCACAGATTGGGCTGACCCGGCTCCTTCAGTTGCTGGTTTCGCAGAAAACAAAAGGTTGTCAGCACCTTCGAACAGGTTTCATCGGCATATACTTCAACGTCGTCGCCAACGGAATTGCACGGGTAGAGTCCGATCACTCCGCGGGCGATCAGCATTTTCTTGCTTATGATCTCTTTCAGCAGCCGGTTGGCATCGTTAAACAGTTTGGTGGCTTCCGGGCCTTTAACAGGATCAGTGAGGATAGCGGGGTATTTCCCATTCATTTTCCAGGCGTGAAAGAAGAAGGTCCAGTCGATGTAGTTTGCAATCTCCTCCAGCGGATAATCAAAAAATATTTTGTTTCCAATGAACTGCGGTTTGTAAATTTTTGCAGGGTCCCAGTTGATTTTCAATTTATTTTTCCGGGCATCTGCCAAAGAAATATAGGAATAATCTGCTTTTTTATCATAACTGTTGCGGATGCCCTCGTATTTCTTTTTAACGGTACTGATGAAATCCGTTTTTGCTGTAGGTGAAAGCAGGTTTGAAACCACGCCTACCGCTTTTGATGCATCTTTGACATGGATCACAAACTGCGAATAGTGTGGTTCAATTTTAACAGCCGTATGGATGTCGGATGTGGTTGCTCCACCAATCAGCAGGGGGATGGTGAATTTGAGGCGTTCCATCTCTTTTGCCACATGCACCATCTCTTCGAGCGACGGGGTGATGAGGCCACTGAGCCCGATCACATCCACATGATGCTCTTTGGCGGCGGCAAGGATCTTGTCGGCCGGGATCATGACCCCCAGGTCGATGACCTCGTAGTTGTTGCAGGCAAGCACAACGCCAACGATATTTTTACCGATATCATGAACATCGCCCTTCACCGTAGCCAGCAAAATTTTTCCATTGTTGCCTGGAGATCCTTTCAGTTCGGCCTTTTCTGCCTCCAGCCGCGGGGTAAGGCGAGCCACTGCTTTTTTCATGACCCGGGCGCTCTTGACAACCTGCGGAAGAAACATCTTCCCGCTTCCGAAAAGATCGCCCACCTGGTTCATGCCATCCATCAGCGGCCCTTCGATGATTTTGAGTGCCAGGTCGAACAGGGGCATGGCTTCATCGATGTCATGGTCAATAAATTCCGCGTTGCCTTTGATCAGGGAATACCGCAGGCGTTCGGCCACAGGGAGTGCTCGCCACTCCGCTTCCGTTTCTTCTTTTTTTCCCGAAACGGTCACCTGGTCAGCATAGGCAAGGAGTCGTTCGGTGCCATCCCTGCGACGGTTCAGGATGACATCCTCAACCAGTTTGAGCAGCATTTTGGGAATTTCATCATATACAGGCAGGGCTCCGGCATTGACGATCCCCATGTCGAGCCCGGCTTTGATGGCATGGTATAGGAATGCGGAATGCATGGCTTCACGAAGCGGATCGTTGCCCCTGAAAGAAAACGAAAGGTTGCTGATTCCTCCGCTTACGGCAGCATAGGGGAGATTTCCCTTGATCCATTTTACCGCATTGAGGAATTCAACGGCATAATTTGAATGCTCGTCAATGCCGGTCGCCACCGTGAGGATGTTGGGATCGAAAATGATATCTTCCGGGGGGAATTGAAGCTCTTGCGTAAGAATTCTGTAAGCACGGGAGGCGATGGCGATCCGGCGGTCGAGGGTTGTCGCCTGCCCTTCTTCATCAAATGCCATGATCACCGCAGCGGCACCGAATTTTTGCAGCAGGATGGCGTGTTTCCTGAAGGCATCTTCGCCCTCTTTCAGGCTGATGGAATTAACGATCGGTTTGCCCTGAATGCATTTCAACCCGGCATGGATGACCGAGAACTTTGAAGAATCGATCATGATCGGAACCCTGGCGACATCAGGGTCAGAAGCGACCATGTTGAGAAAGTTCACCATGGCCTTTTCAGCATCAAGCATGGCCTCATCCATACTGATGTCGATCACCTGGGCACCGCTTTCAACCTGCTGCCGTGCAACCGATAACGCTTCTTCGTACTTTCCCTCCCTGATGAGCCGGGCAAATTTCCTGGAGCCGCTTACATTGGTGCGCTCACCAATGTTGATAAAATTGCTGCCTTTAAAAATCGTCAGCGGTTCAAGTCCGCTCAGCCTCAGCTCGTGGGCACGTTCCGGTACCTGCCGCACGGGTGCATTTTTTGCCAGTTCGGCAAATCCATGGATGTGCTCGGGAGTAGTACCGCAACAACCGCCAACCATGTTCAAAAAACGGTTATCAAGGAAATCCTCAATGTATCCTGCCATTTCAGCAGGAGATTGATCGTATTCCCCGAATTGATTCGGCAATCCGGCATTCGGGTAGGCAATCACAGGGAAAGGAGCTTTCGATGACAGTTCTTCGATATACGGGCGTAATTCTGCGGCTCCAAGCGAGCAATTCAGTCCGATGGCAAAAATGTCGAAATGCATGACGGAGATGAGGAAAGCTTCCAGTGTTTGTCCTGAAAGGGTGCGGCTGCTGTTGTCAGAGATGGTAGCACTGACGATCACCGGGATCGGCCCCGACCGCGAACCTGGCAACGAGGCATCATGATTTGGGAATCTTTCTTCAATCTCATCAAAAACGGCGATCAGTGCGGCTTTTGCATTGAGCGTATCGAAAATGGTTTCAATGATCAAAAGATCGGCGCCTCCATCAAGGAGACCACGTGTCTGCTCGCGATAGGCTTGATAAAGGTCATCGAAATTTACGGCACGGTATGCCGGATTTTGAACATCAGGCGACATGGATGCCGTTTTACTGGTTGGCCCGATGGAACCGGCTACCCAGCGCGGCTTATCGGACTCATGCGCCGTGAACTTCGCAGTGGCTTCCCTGGCAAGCTTTGCTGCCGCCAGATTTATTTCATACGCCAGGTCTTCAAGATGATAGTCAGAAAGAGAAATCCGGTTGGCATTAAAAGTATCCGTTTCGATGATGTCGGCTCCTGCTTCCAGGTAGGCTTCGTGAATTTCACGGATAACCCGGGGTTTGGTCAGTACCAGCAAATCGTTGTTCCCTTTCAGGTTGTATGTGAAACCTTTAAACCGCTCGCCGCGGAAATCGGCCTCCTCCAGCTTATAGCGCTGCACCATGGTGCCCATTGCGCCATCGAGAACCAGGATACGGGATTTTATCTCTTTATATAGGTCTGTTGTCATTTTAATTTGGTAACAAGGTGACAAGGTGACAAGGTAATAAAATTACGCTGCATTACTGCCTTTTGCCTTGTGCCTTTTGCCCTTTGCATTTTGCAATCAAAATGCCACCACCAGCATGTAGCCATCTATTTTCTCGTAAAACAGGGTGTAGTCTTTCCGCGTGTCATAGAGCATGAGGGCAGCACTGCACGTTTGATTTGTATTGCAAAGATAATCAAACGGATGAATATGGATATCCTTTCTGAAATCAACATCCGGTTTGCCATGCAATTTGTAGAGCGCTTCCTTTCCGCCCCAGAAAATATATAATTGTTCGAGACGGTTGTCGGTTGAAATGTTTTTCAGTTCATCCTCCCGGAGAAACCGGTCTTTGACACGCTCGACACGGTCCTTGATTTTTTCAATGTCGATCCCCACAGATCTATTTTCACTGCAAACCACGGCAGCAAATTCACCCGAATGGGAAACAGATACCCGATGGCTTCCTGAATCCAGGTGAGGCTTCCCATTCAGGTCATAGGTCAGGCATGTGTTGAGGGGGGAAAGCATGTGTTTTAGCAGGACCCGGCAGGCCAGCCATTGTTTTTTTCGCATTTCATGACCGAATTTTCCCAGGATGATCAATTCCGGATCATTCAGCTGGATCATGGCAAGCAATTCATCTGCTGTTTCCGTGATTCTCCAAATACCTGTGCGGATTCCGCCGGCCGGGTTTATTTCCCTGAAGAAGGGCATATCAGTTGTTTTGCATTTTTGTATTCCGGGAGCAAAAATACGACATTAAGTCAACCTGCTATTGCTTTTTTTCGTATTTTTGCCGCCCGATTCCTGATCAGGGAACCGATTCTTGTCTAATTATTTTTCAGCGTAAAAAATCTTCGAATAAATGGAAAAGACTGCATTATCAACAAAAATGAACTATAAAGTAGCGGACATGGCTTTGGCCGGATGGGGCAGAAAAGAGATCGAAATTGCAGAAAAAGAGATGCCGGGGCTGATGGCCATCCGCAAAAAATATTCTGTGGAAAAACCTTTAAAAGGAGCCCGCATCAGTGGATCACTTCACATGACCATTCAAACCGCTGTGCTGATCGAAACGTTGATTGAACTCGGCGCTGATGTGCGTTGGGCCAGTTGCAATATTTTTTCCACCCAGGACCATGCCGCTGCTGCAATTGCCGCCAAAGGGATCCCTGTTTTTGCATGGAAGGGAGAGACCCTCGATGAATATTGGTGGTGTACACACATGGCCCTGAGTTTCCCTGGCGGGAAAGGACCGAACCTCATCGTTGATGACGGGGGTGATGCGACCATGATGATTCACAAAGGGTTTGAAATTGAAAAAAATCCGGAATTGCTCAAGGTTACCGCGGAAAATGCGGATGAAAGGGCATTTGTGAAACAACTGCAGGCAATCTATATCGAAGACAAAACCAGGTGGACCCGCACCGTGGCCGAATGGAAAGGAGTTTCTGAAGAAACCACCACCGGCGTTCACCGGCTGTATCAAATGAAAGAAAAGGGTGCCCTGCTCGTTCCCGCAATCAATGTGAATGACTCGGTGACCAAGTCGAAATTCGACAATCTTTATGGTTGCAGGGAGTCTTTGGCCGATGGCATCAAACGTGCCACCGACGTGATGATTGCCGGCAAAGTGGTCGTGGTATTGGGTTATGGCGATGTTGGCAAGGGATGCGCCCATTCCATGCGCTCTTATGGAGCCAGGGTGATCGTTACCGAAATTGATCCCATTTGCGCACTGCAGGCTGCCATGGAAGGCTTTGAAGTGAGTACCATCGAAGATGCCCTTTCCGAAGGCAACATCTACGTTACCACTACAGGGAACAAGGATGTGATCACGGCAGTTCATTTGTCGCGGATGAAGGACCAGTCCATCGTTTGCAATATCGGACATTTCGACAACGAGATCCAGGTCGATCAGTTGACCCACTGGCCCGGCATCAGCATGATCAACATCAAACCACAGGTTGATAAATTTCTGTATCCTGACGGGAAATGCATATACCTTCTGGCTGAAGGCCGCCTTGTGAACCTGGGCTGTGCCACGGGCCATCCGTCGTTCGTGATGTCAAATTCATTCACCAACCAAACCCTTGCCCAACTTGACCTCTGGCAACACGATTACGAAGTGGATGTTTATCGTTTGCCAAAGCGGCTTGATGAGGAAGTGGCCAGGCTGCACCTCGAACAGATCGGGGTGAAACTGACAAAGCTCACAAAGGAACAGGCAGATTATTTGAATGTGAATGTGGATGGACCTTATAAACCGGAGCACTACCGGTATTAAAAGATTTTCGATTTTCCTGTTTATTGGCTGCCAATCGAAAACCTAAAATCGTAAATCGAAAATTCCGGTAAGTTTCACCTAATTTGAGACATACAGCATGGCCCCGTCATAAATGGTCGTGTACTGTTTAAGCGGATAATGAGAAGGTCCTGCGTAGGGTGTCCCATCCAGCATGATGAACTTTGAACCGCAAACAGGGCAATAACAGGTGATCCCGGAGTTGTCAACCCGAACCTGGGCCCCCGTTTTCAGGGGATCGTACGGACAGGCTCGTTCAAAGGCCGTAAATTCGCTGACCGCCTTGCGGAAGATAAGGATGCCATTGTAGCCGCCATAAACCGTTTCCCATCCGTTTACGACATTGAGGTTGATGTATTGCGTGCCATTCGGATCGAGACTGAAATTCACATAAACGTATGGAATTTCAGGAGCTTGCTCCTCTTTTTTGCAGGAGCATGCAATTAACACAATGACGGTCATCAACAGCCATGTCGTGAATTTGTTTTTCGGGCTACATCGTATCATGATACAAATTTCGTAAATTTAACGTTCAAAAAAGAAAATTATTTCACGCAGATTTTCGTGGGAAATACTTTGATTGATATATAATCTGCGAAAATCTGCGTGAACTTCTTTTTTATGCTTGAATTCAGTCATGAATTGTGAAGGTGCCATGGTTTGATCAATAATTCCGGTTATGCTTTCCCGTAACAGTTTTTTTTTAATTGCGCTTTTTATTGTCATCCCGGCCATGGCTGGTTCCGCCTTCGCCCAGGAAACGAAGGTAAACCAGAAAAAAATCGAGCTGGAACGCTCGAAAAAACAGAAAAAAGAAAAAAAAGATTATGACCAGGCGGTGAAGCGGCATAACAAAATGCAGTCAAAATCGACCCAGGCAAGCATGAAAAAAACGAAAAAAGAATCAAAAAAACGAACTCCATCCAAACATTAATATGGGTATTTCAGCGCTCCTTATTTCCTGATCACCGATCGTTTAAAACGTTTTGTATAATAGACTTCAGCCTAATTTAGAATGGATATATATTTGATTTTGAAAATAAATAATTTTCTATTTGATTTTAAATAATTATTACATTTACCGCCTTTTAAATGCGCAATTATAATCTAACATAAAATTGTATGGTATGTTAAGAAATTTACTGTTTACTATTGGTTTTGTACTGGCAACAAGTGTGTTGGTATTTTCGCAAACCGGTTCGGGAACCCTCAAGGGTAAAATTATTGACAAGACGACCAAAGAACCGATTTCTTTTGCCAATGTTGTTGTTGAAGTCGGTGGCGTGCAGGTGGGCGGATCCACCTCCGATTTTGACGGAAACTTTACCATCAAGCCGATCCCACCCGGTAAAGTTGACCTCAAAGCCAGTTTTGTAGGCTATAAGCCCTTCATGTACAGGGGCATTTATGTTTCACCCGATAAAATCACCTTCCAGAACCTCGAACTGGAAGCATCCACAACCACCCTCAACGAAATTGAAGTTGTGGATTACAAAGTTCCACTCATCTCCAAGGACCAGACCACCTCCGGTGGAACCGTTACCTCAGAAGAAATTTCGAAAATGGCCAATAAATCAGCGGCCGCTGTTGCCACCACCGTTGGCGGTGTTTCCACCGATGCAAACGGAAATATTACCAGTATGCGTGGTCAGCGTGCCGGAGGTACCGTTTATTTTATCGATGGAATGCGTGTTACAGGCAGCACTGCTTTGCCGCAGAGCGCCATCGAACAGGTTGAAGTCATCCTCGGCGGAACCCCGGCTGCTTACGGCGACGTTACGGGTGGTGTTATCAACGTAACAACCAAAGGCCCTTCCAAAGATTTCTCCGGTGGTGTTGACCTTCAAACTTCCCAATACCTGGATGCCTTCGGTTACAACCGTTTGGGAGTTAATTTTACCGGCCCGCTGTTTTCAAAAAAGGACACCGTCCGCGGAACCAAAACACCCATCATGGGTTTCTTTATCGCCGGCGACCTGATCTATCAAAAAGACGGGCAACCTGCTGCTTTCCCACTGTACCGGGTAACTGACGATGTGAAAAATAGTCTGAATGTTAGTCCTTTGCGTCTTTACGGGCAGAACAATGCCGTATTTTATAATTCGGAATTCCTGACCTACGACCAGATGCAGACTACAAAAACCACCCTGAACTCCGCCGGAACCAACATCAATATTTCTGGAAAACTCGATTTCCGTGTTGCACCCACGATCAACCTTTCTTTCGGTGGCACCTTTACCTGGAATGACAGCCGTAATTTCAACTATGCGAATTCCATGATGAACTGGCAGAACAATTCACATTCCAATAGTTATACCTGGCGTGTGAACGGACGCTTTACACAGCGCTTCCCCACCGCCTCTGATAGCAAGAATTTCGTGAAAAATGTTTACTACTCGATTGGTGCGGACTTTACGCGGCAATTTGCGAAGACAGAAGATGCCGAACACAAGGATAACTATTTCGAATATGGCTATGTAGGCAGTTTTGCCACGCATTCAATTCGCGCATATACCCCAGCGATGGCCTACGACTCGGTTTTAAAACTCTGGGGTCACTTGCAGAATGGCACACGCGATACCATTGTGATTTTCAAAGGATCTGACCTGAATTCGGAATCATCCAACTGGACACAACAGTATTACGGACTTTTTGATAACCCCATCGGCCATTACCAGAATATCGATGAAATCATTTCAGGGAAGGGCCTTGTAAACGGGATGGAACCGGTCGGCCCGTACGGCCTTTTCGCTGGTATTGGCAATAGGCCCAACACCTACAATGAAAGCACAAGCGACCAGGTGGCTGTGAACGCTTCGTTTGCCGCCGACTTCGGGAACCATGAGATCCAACTCGGATTGCAGTATCAGCAACGAAAGAGTTCCGGCTATGGCAATAACGGAGTATTGTTATGGGAAGCCATGCGCGGACTGACCAATGCCCAGTTGAAAGATTTAGATCTTTCCAATCCACAACCAGTATACCGCAACGGAGTTTTTATGGATACCATCAATTACTTCCGCAATTATGTCCCCGTGCTGCAAAGGAATTTCGACATCAGCCTGCGTAAAAAACTTGGCCTTCCCATTGATGGCAGCGATTGGATCGATATGTTTTCCTATGACTTTGCAAAGAATTCCATCAACTATTATGATAAGAACATGGTGCTTCACACGCTGTCACCAAGCGGACAATTGTTATCCATGGATATGTTCAGCGCCGAGGAGGTGTTGAACAACGGGGCCCCGATCGTTGGCTATTACGGGTATGATTATACCGGGAAAAAATTAACGGGTAATGTAAGTTTTGATGATTTCTTTACCCAGCAGGATGCCAATGGAAATTATACCAGGGCAATCGGGCCGTACCAGCCAATTTATATCGCAGGTTACATCCAGGATAAATTCGCTTTTAAAGACCTTATTTTCAATATCGGAGTACGTGTTGACCGCTTTGATGCCAATCAGCCTGTTCTGAAAGACCCTTATCTTTTTTACCCGGCAAAAACAGTTGGTGAGGTTACCCAGTTGAATGGAATAAACATCACCCACCCGGCGGGCATGGGAAACAGTTATGTCGTTTATGTGGATGATGCCAATAACCCGACCTCCATCACCGGTTACCGGAATCAGTCAGTATGGTATAATTCTGAAGGAAGTACCATCACCGACCCCGTTCGTGTCCTTGACAGAGGCAACGGAGTACAACCATACCTCGTCGATCCTTCGAATAAAACCGTGCAGGCGAATGTATTCCAGGATTACGACCCCCAGACAAACTGGATGCCACGTATCTCCTTCTCCTTCCCTATCTCTGATGATGCATTGTTTTATGCACACTACGATATTCTCACCCAGCGCCCATCCTCCAATGAAGTTCAGATTCAACCCATCAGCTATTATTACATCGGGGTAACCGGTGCGACAGGAACGATCAACAACCCGAATCTGAAACCTGAAAAAACCATTGACTACGAGTTGGGTTTCCAGCAGAAAATCAACAATTCCTCTTCCCTCAAGCTGGCTGTGTTCTATCGCGAAATGCGCGACCAGATTCAACAGTACCGGTTAACAGGTGCCTACCCCAAAACCTATTATTCATATACCAACATTGACTTTGGAACCGTAAAAGGGTTGACCATCACCTACGACCTGCGCCGGTCAGGCAATGCCCGGTTGCGTTTTAACTACACCCTGAAGTTTGCCGATGGAACTGGTTCAAATCCTGATGCAGCTTCAACGATTATCCGTTCCGATCAGCCAAACCTTCGTACCCTGAACCCGTTGGATTTTGACCGCCGTCACGAGTTCAATATCAGCTTTGACTATCGCTGGGGCGGAGGTAAAGATTATAACGGGCCGGTTATCAACCGCAAAAAAAGCGGCAAAGCACCTGTGCAGATCCTGTCAAACCTTGGTGCCAACCTTACCGTTACGGGGGGGTCAGGAACACCGTACACCCAGACAAGCCAAATTCTTCCCTATGGCGCCATGGGCCCCATCAAAGGGAGTATAAACGGTGCCAGGTTGCCATGGCAATTCCTGGTCAGTGCGCGCTTTGACAAGGATTTCAATTTTGCGCTGAACAAGAAAAAGGAAGGTACGATCAATGTTTATATTGAATTCGCCAACTTGTTAAACACACAGAATGTTACTGCGGTTTACCCGGCAACCGGAAGCGCAAGCGACGACGGGTTCCTCACGGCTCCTGAATGGCAAAATGCCATCAGCCAGCAGGTTGATCCCCAGGCCTATCGTGATCTGTACTCGATTCAGATGAATAACCCGTATCGTTACAGCTCTCCACGGACGATCCGGTTGGGTGTTATGTTTAATTTCTAAGGTGTCTGACAATGTTTATGAGAAGAAATTCCGGTATGTTTATAAATAATGCAACTATGAAAAATATCCTTCGCTTTTTAGTGATTGCACTCTGCTGCATGGTGATCTCGAATGTGATTCGTGCAGAGGAAGTTCACAAGGTGGGTGGCACAAAGAGCACCAGCACGATCAAAGAAACCGCCGCGGGCTGTGCCTCGGGTTCGAATTATAAATACCTTGATATCAACAATGTAAGAACCCTGTGCTACTCCTATGGCAACGGATGGTTTCTTGAAAATGCCGAGTATGAAATCCCAAAGGGTTCCAAAAAGACTTCCATGTTTTCATTCTCCTTATGGATCGGCGGTATTGATATCAACAACAACCTTAAACTGGCCGGATATCGCTATGGACAAGGTACTGCGAACCCTTCGCATGTTAAAAACGATTACTGGCCGGGCCCTTTGACCGTTGATGGTACCGCAGCTGTTGATGCTGAAACATGTGCCGAGTTTGATAAACTTTATCCGATAACCCGTGTTGAGGTACAGGAATTTCTTGCATGGTGGGACAGCAAGGCTGAATTTCCGAATTACACAATTCCAAAGTCGATCATCGATTGGCCGGCGCACGGACACAAATCAAAAGGACAGGCTTATTATCTTGCCCCTTTTATGGATGTGAACGGTGATGGGGACTATGAACCCCAGCAAGGCGATTATCCTTATTATGACTTTGCCAATTCACTTTGTCCTACGAAATTGAAGCCGGGCGAACGTCTTCGCAGGGCAAAAATTAAAAACGGAGGCGATGCGGATACGATGGGAATCCTGGTCGACCAGGTATTGAAAGGCGATCAGACCCTGTGGAGTGTTTACAACGATAAAGGAAACTATCACTCCGAAACAACCGGAGAACCCATCGGGATGGAAATCAGGGCGCAGTATTTTGCTTTTGCGACCAACGATGAAATCAACAACATGACCTTTTATTCCTATGAACTCATCAACCGTTCTACCTACACCCTGACAGGGACCTATTTCAGCCAGTGGGTCGATCCGGACCTGGGATATGCAAACGACGACTATGTCGGCTGCGACGTAAATCGCGGACTCGGTTATTGCTACAACGGAACACCCATCGACGGAACCGGTCAGAGCTGGGCCTATGGGGCACATCCTCCGGCAGTAGGCGTTGACTTTTTCCAGGGACCTTATATGGATGCTGACGGATATGATAACCCCTCGTACAAAGGAAGCACGATGAAGGGCCCTTCGTTTAAAGGAAGCTGCGATATCGTAGGCATGAATGGTACGGTCATCAACATGAAATACGGGCCCGGTGATTCAACGGAAGCCCCGTTCATGGTTCGGGCTGAAGCCATCAACGGGGTCAACTTCGGTGATGGAATTATTGACAATGAACGGTTCGGAATGAGACGGTTCGTATACCACAACAACAGCAACGCCGGTGTTCCCGATTACATGACCGACCCCCAGTATGCGCCTGAATATTACCTGTTCCTCCGGGGAATATGGAAAGATAACTCCAAAATGATCTATGGAGGCAATGCACATTTCTCGGCTGGTGGTTATGGGCCGGAATGCGATTTTATGTTTCCCAACCTGACCGACATTTGCGACTGGGGAACCAAAGGGCAACCGCCCAACGGCCCAAAGGAGTGGACAGAGGTTACTGCAAAAAACAATCCGCAGGACCGCCGGTTCATGCAATCTGCAGGACCATTCAAACTGGAGCCGGGCGCCTGTAACTACATCACGGTTGGTATCCCATGGGCACGGTCCATTTCCGGCACTGCCGAAGAGTCTGTTAGATTATTGCAACAGGTCGACGACAAGGCACAGAGCCTTTTTGACAACTGTTTTGCTGTATTGAGCGGACCCAATGCGCCTGACATCACCATCGAGGAGATGTCAAACACCCTCATCTTATATCTTTCAAACCGTAAGTCGAATGATGCCGGTAACAATTATCAGGAAAAATACCAGGAGTATGATCCCAACATTCCAAATCCTGACAATCTTTCTCATCAGAACCGGAACGACTCCCTTTATCATTTTGAAGGATACCAGATCTATCAGTTAAAAGATGCCACTGTTTCACCTGCTGATATTGAGGATGCCAGCAAAGCAAGGATCGTGGCCGAATGCGATGTAGAAAACGGGGTGACGAAATTGGTAAACTGGTCATATGATCAGAATATCGGCGGCAATGTTGGAACGGTAATGACCAACGGTGAAGACAAAGGGGTGAGACATTCATTCGTTTTTACATCGGATATGTTTGCCACCGGTGATGACCGGCTGATCAATCACAAGCAATACTATTACATGGCTGTTGCTTACGCCTACAATCAATATAAGAAGTATAACCAAACCGACCCGCTGGCACTCGACGGGCAGAAAAAACCATACCTGAGAGGCCGCAGCAACATCAAGGTTTATACGGCAATTCCGCATATTCCTCTGGGCGTTATTGCCAATTCATCCTATGGCGAAGGCCCGGTCATCACACGCATCCAGGGACAAGGGAATGGCGGTATGATATTAGATTTTTCGGAGGCATCAATCAAGGAGGTACTGTCAAAACCTGCTCTTGATACAGCAACAACCAAACTGGGAGACCCGGATTATCCGATCGTTTATCAACCTACCTACCTGGTTTCCAAGGGACCTTTGCAGGTTAAAGTTATTGATCCGCTGAACGTGGTGAATGGTGAATACACGGTGAAATTTGACTCCATGGTCGAAGTGAAAGCCAATAACCCGTTTGCCATTGGCATGGTATTCCCCGACACCAAAAAAATTCTGTTCGGGAAGTGGACCCTGACCAACAATGCAACAGGCATATCCTACCGGTCTGATACAACAACCATTTACCAGTATGAACAAAGTTTCCTCGACCTTGGCCTCTCCTTGTCCATCTATCAGGTGCCCAACGCAGGCGACTCCCTGCGGGGTACTTTGACAACAAGCAACGGGTTGTTGTACGCTTCACCTCTTATTTATGCGGATAGCACCAAAAGATGGCTTTCGGGAGTTCCTGACAGCGATATTCCGGAATCGTCGATGAACTGGATCCGGTCAGGGACCTACAGGGGATCTGATACCCACTATTACGACTGGAATATGGGTAGCGGTTCAACCGGCCAGGCGATCGATCCCAACAAAAATTTCCAGAAAATCCAAACCGGGACATGGGCGCCATATTGCCTTGTGGCAAGCAGTTATAATATTTCTGCATCAAACCCAAATGGGGAGGAATTGGCCGTGGGACCGGCATTTTCAAAAGTCTCCAAATCTTATGCCAGCATGGCAAATATTGCAAGCGTTGATGTCGTGTATACACCGGATAAAAATTTGTGGACCAGGTGTCCGGTTATTGAGATGTGTCCGAATTCAAAACTTGCAGAAGGCGGCGCGAAGTTCTTTGGCACCCGGTTCTCCCCTTCGGTGAACGTGGATGGCGACACCGGGATTGTTAGCGCCGATCCGAAGTATAATTCGGCCTATATCAATGCTAAAGGAATGGGATGGTTCCCTGGCTATGCGATAAACCTTGAAACAGGGGAACGGTTGAACATGATGTTTGGAGAGAATTCATGGCTTTCCGCCGACAATGGCAGGGATATGTTGTGGAATCCATCCAGCCGTATATACGACGATGCAGGGGTTCCGGTTTTTGGAGGACAGCATTATGTTTATGTCATGAATCACTTCAACTATCCTGTACAGCAAGGATTGGTCCTCGAATTCCCGGCCTACGATGCAGGCAAATACCTCATGTCGCAATTGCCAAAAAATAACGCATTTAAAGCGTATGCTTTCGGAACGGCCATGTATGTGAACATTCCATTGTCTATTCCGGGGCAGGAGTGGCTGAGCAATGCGGTAACTACCAAGATTCGCATTTCCAAACCCTACAAGCGGTATTATTCCACTGCATTGCCAAGTGGTTCAACGGATACTGTGAACCGCAACTACCCGGTGTATGTATTTAATACAAATTCAATTTCCACATCACAGAACAACCAGGAAAAAGCAACCACTGATCTTGATAAAATCAACGTCGTTCCAAATCCCTATTTTGCCTATGACGATTATGAACGAAATCAGCTGGATAACCGGATCAAGATTGTAAACCTGCCCCCCAGGTGTGTGGTTACCATCTTTGATATGAGCGGTACCATGATACGGCAGTTCAACGTGGATAAATCGGGGATCATATTGCCCCGCAGTTCCACGGCAGGTTTGAACACAGATGCCAAAACTTCGGTCGATTGGGATCTGAAAAACTTTGCAGGTATCCCGATCTCAGGAGGGGTTTATCTGATACATGTAAAGGCCGAGGGGCTTGGTGAGCGTACGATAAAATGGTTCGGAATTCTCCGTCCTGTGGACTTGAACTCATTGTAATGGCATTTGCGATATTTAACATGATAACAAAAATAAATTCCAGGATTATGAAAAATATATATAGCTGTTTCGTTGCAATATTCTTGATGGGGATGGTGTTTTTGCCTCTGGATAAAGTAACAGCCGGAAACAAAGATCGTTCTGGTCAGGCAGGCGCTGCGGAATTGTTGATCAACCCATGGGCGAGAAGTTCAGGGTGGGGAGGCGTGGGTACTTCCTGCGGACAAGGCCTTGAAGCGTTGTTCACGAACGTTGCAGGAACCGGCTTCACCAAGGGAACAGACATTATCTTTTCCTACACCAACTGGCTAAAAGGATCTGATGTCAATGTCATGGCATTCGGTCTCAGCCAGAAACTGGGTCAGAACGGTGGTGTGCTCACGGCAGCAGTCATGTCAATGACTTTTGGTGAAATCCAGGTCACCACCACCTCCTTGCCTGAAGGTTCCGGAACTTTCAAACCGAGTTATATGAACATAAACCTGGCCTATGCCAAAGCCTTTTCGAACAGCATTTATGGAGGACTGGCTGTGAAATTGATCACCGAATCGATTTCTGATGCAACAGCCACGGGCATTGCCCTTGATGCAGGTATTCAATATGTGACCGGCGAAAAGGAGCAGATTAAATTCGGGATTGCACTTAAAAATGTGGGAGCCCCCATGCATTTTACTGGAGATGGTCTCTCTTTTCGCGGAGTGATCCCCACCCATGGAAATGATAATGACCAGTTTACGGTTGAACAACGTTCGGCTACCTATGAACTTCCTGCTACCTTGCGTATCGGAGCCTCGTATGATTTCCTCATCGGCGACATGCATCGGATAACCCTCGCCGGTAATTTCAACTCGAATTCATTTACCCGTGATCAGTTCATTCTTGGGCTGGAGTATTCATTAAAGTATTATCTTCAGCTGAGAGTGGGCTATACATATCAGGATGGTATTTTTAACAGCGACCTTGCTTCCCGCGGTACCGTTTTCACAGGGCCAAGCGCAGGCTTTACCGTTTCTGTTCCATTTAACAAGGAGAAAGAATCCGGGTTGGCGATCGACTATTCTTACAGGGCAACCAATCCATTCCAGGGAACACACAGTGTGGGCATCAAACTTAACTTTTAACAGTTCAGTATAATTTTTTCATTCATTTCGTTACGAATGCACAAGGACCCTTCCATAGGGTCTTTTGCCTTATTATAACTGCAAATACAATCTTTGAAATGTCAGATATAAAATACTATACTCCTGAAGGTTTGGAGAAACTAAGGGAAGAACTGCACAAATTGACAACCGTTGAACGCCCTTCCATTTCGCGGCAAATAGCAGAAGCAAGGGATAAAGGTGATTTATCGGAAAATGCCGAATATGCTGCAGCCAAGGAGTCGCAATCGATGCTTGAACTTAAGATATCCAAGTTACAGGAGTTGCTGAACAATGCCAGGCTTATTGATGAACGGAAATTGGATAATACAAAAATTTTGATATTTTCTACCATTAAACTCCGGAATACCCTGAACGGTGCGAATGTGATTTATACCCTCGTTCCTGAAAACGAGGCTAATATTAAAATAGGCAAGTTGTCGGTGAGTTCACCGATTGCCAAAGGTTTATTAGGGAAGAGCATCGGGGAAACAGTGGAAATAGTAGTTCCTGCCGGAAAGATTACCTTTGAAATTGTGGAAATTGCACGCCAAAACGGATAGATATGCCAACAATATTTACACGGATCGTAAATGGTGAAATACCTTGCTTTAAAGTTGCCGAAAATGCAGACTTCCTGGCATTTTTGGATATCAATCCACTACAGGAAGGACATACCCTGGTGATCCCTAAAAAAGAGGTCAACTACATATTTGATGTTGAAGATGATCTTCATGCAGGATTATGGAATTTTGCAAAAAAAATCGCAAAAGCCATTGAAAAGACAGTTCCTTGCCAGCGTATTGGCATTACGGTGATCGGGCTGGAGGTACCTCATGCCCATATCCACCTGATCCCGTTGAAAACAATGTATGATATGGATTTCAGGAAGCCCAAACTCAAATTTACACAGGACGAGTTCAGGGAAATAGCGGAGAAAATATCCGCGGCCATTGAAAAATAGTGAAAGAGCGAAATGGCGGTTTCCCCTCATTCGTAAATCGTAAATTTAGTAGGCCCTCACATCCCTGCCTTCAATATAATTGATAAAAGCCCGGTTTACGACTTTATTCCCGCCGGGAGTCGGGTAGTTTCCCGTAAAATACCAGTCACCTTTGTGGTTTGGGATGGCTTCGTGAAGATCGGCAATTTGCTGATAAATAATCTGAACAGTTGCGTTGCAGGATACCGGGGTTAGCAGTTCGGAAATTTTCTCTGAAATTCTCTCCGCAGTGAAGGGCCTGTAGATATCCTTCACATGATTGACGATCTTCTCCTTTGGAAGCTTTTCCTGGGACTTGGATTTAAGATACACTTCGTTGATGATGTGCTCCTGGTGTGTGTCTTTCAGCAATTCAACAGCAGCTTTGAATGCAATGAAGTCGGTAATCTTGGCCATGTCGATGCCGTAGCAATCGGGGTAACGGATTTGAGGAGCAGAAGAGGCGATAATGATTTTTCGTGGCCCCAGCCGGTCAAGAATGCGCAGAATGCTTTGCTTCAGTGTCGTTCCCCTGACAATGGAGTCGTCGAGCACCACAAGATTGTCTATCCCACGTCGAATGCTGCCATAGGTGATATCATACACATGTGCAGCAAGGTCGTCGCGCTGTGAATCCCTCGTAATGAACGTTCGCAGTTTCACATCTTTTACAGCTACCTTTTCTGCCCTGGGCTTCAGTTGAAAGATTTTTTTCAGCTTTTCCTCGCTGAGTGATCCTCCTGCATCCAGGATGCGGTCGATCTTGACTTTATCGCAAAAGGCATCCATCTCTTCGATCAACCCGTAATACGCATCGATGGCTGTGTTTGGAATATAGGAGAAAACTGTGTTTTCCACATCATGATCAATTGCTTTCAGGATGGAAGGGGTGAGGAGTTTTCCGAGGTTTTTCCGCTCACGGTAAATCTCTTTATCAGTTCCCCTGGAGAAATAGATCCGTTCGAAAGAGCATGGTTTCTTTTCCAGGGGTTTGCTGAATTCCTTCTCGGTCACCTTGCCGTCTTTTTTAATGATCAGGGCATGACCGGGCATCAATTCATGGACGGTATCGAAGGATACGTTCAATGCGGTTTGAATGACGGGTCGTTCTGAAGTCACAACGACAATCTCTTCGTCCTGGTAATAATATGCCGGACGGATGCCTGAAGGATCGCGCATCACAAATGCATCACCGTGTCCGAACATCCCGGCAATCACATAACCTCCATCCCATGTTTTGGCCGCGCCGCGAAGTATTTTTTGTACGTTGAGGTGCTTTGCGATCTGAAAAGTGATTTCACGTTTTGGAAACCCCTGCAATTTAAATTTCTGGTAAAGATCTTCATTCTCTTCATCCAGGAAATGCCCCATTTTCTCAAGGATCGTAATGGTGTCGCTTGTTTCAACAGGATATTGCCCCAAATCAATAAGTTTCTCGAAAAGCTCATCCACGTTGGTAAGGTTGAAGTTGCCGGCAAGAACGAGGTTCTTGGTCATCCAGTTGTTTTCCCTCACAAACGGATGAATATTGAGAATGCTGTTCTTTCCGTATGTGCCGTAACGCAGATGACCCAGGTACAATTCTCCCAGCATCTCCACCTTATGCTTCAGCCAGGCTACATCGTTGAGACGGTGCGGATGGCGGTCTTCGATCTCTTTAAGCGAACTGCTTACCTTGTTGAAAATATCCTGGATCGGTGCATTGGCAACCGACCGGATGCGGTTGATGAACTTATTCCCGGGATCGAGGTCAAATTTAATACTGGCGATCCCTGCCCCGTCCTGCCCCCGGTTATGCTGTTTCTGCATGAGCAGATGGAGTTTGTTCAACCCGTAAAAAACAGTTCCGTACCTGGCCAGGTAGAATTCAAGCGGCTTAAGGAGGCGGACCATGGCGATGCCGCATTCATGATGGATGGAATCGCTCATTGTGATATAATTTGTCTTCAAAGGTATGAATTATTCACGATCCCTTGTTTAGCTGGTAAAACCAGCCTATTTTTGACAAATACTCTAAATCAAACGATGGTCCGGCCAATTGAACCGCCCGAGTTTATCCGAAATTCAGCCCTGAATCCGGTTATTGATGTCCGGTCTCCCGGAGAATTTTCCCAGGGTCACATCCCCGGGGCCGTCAATATCCCGGTTTTTACTGATGCCGAACGCGCGGTCGTCGGAACATTGTATGTCAATTCGGGAAGAGAAGAGGCCATTCTGAAAGGCCTTGATACCGCCTTGCCAAAAACCGGGGGTTATCTTGAACTTCTTCACGAGGCCTGCCCATGTGGCACAATTTTGTTGTACTGCTGGCGGGGCGGGTTACGCAGTACACTGATGGCTGAAGTTTTCAGCCATGCCGGGTATCATGTTGATTTGCTTAAGGGAGGATACAAAGCATACCGGCAGTTTATCCGCAACGGGCTTGCACAGCCGGTCAGGATCATGGTTTTGGGAGGTTTTACAGGCAGCGGAAAAACAGAATTATTGAAGGCGATTGCCGAAAAGGGTGAACAGGTGGTCGACCTGGAAGGTTTGGCCTGCCATAAAGGTTCTGTTTTCGGGGCACTGGGGCAGCCTTGCCAACCCACGAATGAACAATTTGAAAATAATTTATATGCACGATGGTTGGAGCTGGACCATTCACGTTTGATATGGATCGAGGATGAAAGCCGGATGATCGGAAAGGTCACCCTACCCGATCCGGTCGTTGAACACCTCAGCAACAGCCCCATGATCCGGGTGCAGCTGGATGTGAATATTCGCATCAACCGTTTGGTAACAGAGTATTCCGTGTTTGAGAAGCAAGCCCTCTCCGGTGCAATCAGGAAGATAGGAGAGCGGTTGGGGGGAGAAAAAACCAGGGAGGCGATCGCCGCGCTGGAATCTGACCGGTTTGAAGTCGTTGCGGCACTTTCCTTGTCATATTATGATAAAGCATACCTGTTCTCAGTATCCCGCCGAAGATGTAAAAAAATATTTGACCTGCTGATTTCAGGCACGGATATCGAAACAGATGCAAAGAAAATCATTGAATTAGCAGGTCAATCCCAATAACATGGATCCGATTTATCTTGATTACAATGCAACCACTCCCATCGATCCACGTGTGATCGAGGCCATGCAGCCTTACCTGATACAACACTTTGGAAATCCTTCAAGCGTTCATGCATTCGGAATACAGTCAAAACTTGCCGTTGAAAAGGCCCGCCGGGGAATAGCAGCCCTGATAAATGCCCGGAGTGATGAAATCGTATTTACGAGCGGAGGAACCGAATCAAACAATTTTGCTATCAAAGGAGTTGCCCTGGCAAACCGGGGAAAAAGCAATCACATCATTACCACCAATATAGAACACCCGGCTGTGACCGAGGTTTGCCGCTTTCTTGAAAAAAACGGCTTCCTGGTAACCTTCTTGCCGGTTGATCAATACGGAATGGTTGATCCACAGGATGTTAAACGCGCTATATGCCCGCAAACCATCCTGATCACCGTGATGCATGCCAACAATGAAACGGGGACCATTCAACCCATTGAAGCAATCGGTGATATTGCCCGGGAACATGGAATCCTGTTTCACACAGATGCAGCCCAATCGGTTGGAAAGATACCGGTGGATGTTGAAAAGTTAAACCTCGACCTGCTTTCTGTCGCCGGACATAAGTTGTACGCTCCGAAAGGCGTGGGAGCCCTGTATATTCGCCGGGGTGTCAAACTGGAAAAGCTGATTCATGGCGCCGATCATGAATCAAACCTCCGGGCAGGCACTGAAAATGTGATGGAAATCGTTGGACTGGGGAAAGCAGCCGAATTATTTACGATGTACGATTTTGGATTGACGATTGTTCTCCGCGACCATCTCCACGAAGGCATCCGCCTTGCGATCCCCGAGGTTCGCCTGAATGGCCATCCCGGGCTGAGGTTGCCCAATACCCTTAGCCTCGGTTTCCCAGGCGTTGAAGCTGCTTTGCTGCTGGAGGAAATGAAGGGGATCGCAGCATCTGCCGGAGCAGCCTGCCACGCCGATCAGACCGATATTTCAGGAGTCCTTAGCGCGATGAATGTCCCGATGGAATATGCAATCGGCACCATCCGCTTTTCTCTCGGAAGGATGACAACCATGGAAGAGATTGATGCAGCGATTCCGATCATTGTAAACGCTTACCGAACCCTGACAAAGGATTTACGGGTTACGAATTACGAATTGCGAATGAAGGGTAGTGAAATGACCAGCCCCGGATTTGTAGTGCCAAATCGCAAATCGGAAATCGCAAATCGCAAATCCGATTTCTTGCTTACCCAGTATACCCATGCCCTCGGTTGTGCCTGTAAAATCAGGCCCCAGCTGCTAGAGAAAATTTTAAGCAGTATCCCGGTTAAAACCGACCCGGCAATTTTAGTTGGCCATGAAACATCAGATGACGCTGCAGTTTACCTGATCGATGACCATACTGCCATCGTTCAAACTGTGGATTTCATCCCACCTGTCGTGGATGATCCCTATATGTACGGGGCAATTTCAGCTGCAAATGCATTGAGTGATGTATACGCCATGGGAGGGAAACCGGTTTTTGCACTCAGCATTGTTGGCTTCCCCGACCGGAAACTCCCGATGGAGGTTCTGCAGCAAATTTTACAAGGGGCAAATGATAAAGTTGCAGAAGCCGGTATACAGGTGATCGGGGGACACAGCGTTGAAGACAGTGAACCCAAATTCGGACTGGTGGTAACAGGAATTGTCCATCCGGGAAAAATTCTGCGCAACTCCACAGCCAAACCGGGAGATCTGCTGATTCTTACCAAGCCCATCGGCACCGGCATCATCACCACGGCCATCAAGCGCGGTTTGGCCTCCGATGCCGATATCCACAACGTAATGCAGGTAATGGCAGCACTTAACCGGATACCGGCAGAAATCATGACCGGGTACCCGGTCAATGCATGCACCGATATCACTGGGTTTGGTTTGCTTGGCCACTTAAAGGAGATGGTTTGCGGTGCCGGGGTTCAGGCAATTCTAGATGCTGCAATGGTTCCCGTTTTGACTGCTGCCTGGGAACATGCCGCTGCCGGCGCCATCCCCGGAGGGACCAAAAACAACCTGGATTATGTGAAGGAATTTGTTCATTGGAAAGAAGATACACCGGAATTGATGAAATTTATTTTAGCCGATGCGCAAACTTCCGGAGGCTTGCTTATTTCACTTCCGGAGCGACCTGCAATAGATCTGATCGCTCACCTTCACCAGGCTGGTACCCGGCAGGCCGCCATCATTGGAAAGATCGTTGCCGGTAACCCGGGGATCATTGTTTAAGCGCTTCAACTACTTTCCGGTCATAGATTTTCCCAACCGGGTAAATCCCTTTCCGATTGTCAACATAAGGCGATTTATTGTAAAACCAGTTGAGGATCTGCTGTGGATTTTTTGCAAATGTCGTGTCTGCAGCCATTTTCTGCTCAAATTCTCTTTTTAATGCCGGATTGCCGGCCATCATTTCTCGGGCCATCTTTTCAATCACGTAGGATTCACCGTACTCTTTCTGTTCGAAGATGGCATCAAAGAAACCCCAGTAAACGTACGATCCGTTGCCTTTGGGCTCGAGGATGTGCGCGATGATGCGCCCGGCCGGCTGCATCAGTTCAACCAAAGCTGAACCGGCAGGGAACAACCGGGTCTCTTCGACTTCATCATATTCAATATTCGTAACCGGATGGCGTCCTTCATATGGATTTTGCTGCCATTTGGGGTTTTTGAACCGGCAGGTCGCAACCGTCAGTTTCTCATCCCTGGTTAACTTTGTTATCCTGATCCCATGGAGTTTCAAACGGTCTATCACCAAACTCCACTCCGCAGGGATGATATATGCATAAGGCAGTTTTGCAGTGCTTACCGGTTTTGTGGTTGAAAAATAAGGAATTCGTAAAGTTTCAGGCCTGTTGCTGTACCTGAACCAATCACCCCCGCTGATATCACTTTTCACATCATTGTATGCCAGCCCCAGGAAGTTGACCATAAGGCTGTCGGCTTTGAGGGTTTCAAATTGAAGCGGGAAAGGATGGTTGATAAATGATTCTGTGCAGACAAACTGATCTGCCTTGCGAACCAGTGTGTTCAGGTTTCCCGACTCTTTATTCAGGATATCCAGGGTGGTGAGCATGCATTCGTACGTGGCTTCCACCCGCTGATCGTATGGTTTGAGCATGTGCGTTTCGATCAATAAACCGGGACGGTTCCTTAACGCAGTATATCCCTGCGACAACATGGGCGGTGCGACTTCTGTTATCAGCCCGCTTCTCGGATCATGCCAGTTGCGGAATTCCACATAAGGAAAAACAGGGTAGCCACCATCATTCAAATGCTTCTCCAGCTGCCGGGTAAATGTATTCTTCGACCAGTTTGTCAATCCTTCATCCATATCCCCGTAAATTTCCATCAGGTAGGTAAGCACATACTGGTAATCGGCACCATCGGTGGTATGGGAATCAATAAAAAAATCGGGCATCCACATGTTGAACAAACGCAGCCATGCCTGGATTTCAGGGGAATCAGCCTTCAGAAAGTCACGGTTGAGGTTCAGGTTGTTGGCAGTGGTTCGCCAGCCCATCTCTTTTGGCCCGTTCTGGTTGATACGGTTGAATGGGCCGAAGCGCTCATGCCCGTCGACGTTGAAGATGGGAATGAAAATGATGGAGACATTTTCGAGCAGGCTGGAAAGGTTACGGGTGACACTAGATTCGTGACCTGGCGTGGAGGATGAATGGGGGATCGTCGCAGAACCGTTGATGGCAAGATCGCGAATAAGCATCAATCCTGCGTCCTTGCCTTCGCATTCACCGGCATGGATGCATGCCTGTATGAAGAGGATGGTGCGGCCGGACGCATGGATAGCCGCCGGATCACTGAGCCCCTCCCTGTCGAGGATGAGCAATGGCAGGTCCCGGCCCTGGGCACTCTTGCCAAAAGTGGTATAGGTGATCATTTTTGACCCGGTGGCAAGTTGCCTGCAATAGTCGATGGTCGCCTCGTAACGGGGCGTTTCGAGATTTCCTGACAATTCATAAAAGGTTCGCCAGTCTTCGGCTTGTACGATCATTGTTTGAATGATCATCAGCCCTGATAAAAGCAGGTTGAATTTTTTCATCATGAATTACTTATTAGTGTCCATCTGTGCATTGCCCGGGGGTTGAAATAATACCGTCAGGATTGCAAGTTCAGTTCTACCTGTATTCTGACTTTCCGTGCGAACATTGTGCGTCGGCCGGCAGCACCCAATATAGTTTCAAACATACATAAAAAAACGGTACTGCCGGGCACCGATGACTCAATAATACTAACTTTGTACTGGTATCAATTTTTAATGAAATGCGGAATCTCCTGCTGGATTTGATCATGTTGTTCGGTTTTGTGGGCGGTATGTACGCCCAATATCCAAATATTACAATAGGATCGGCTAATCTACCCAACGAGCCATCCATATGCATCAATTTAAAGAACCCGTCACAGATGGTTGCCGGATCCAATACAGACAACTACTATTATTCGTCGGACGGAGGGCAAACATGGACTCCTGGTGTGCTTTCATCCGGTTATGGAGTATGGGGCGATCCGGTGGTGATAGCCGATACATCCGGGAGTTTCTTCTTTTTTCATCTCTCAGTCCCTTCCTGGCCGCAGTGGCTCGACCGCATTGTATGTCAGAAATCAGTCAATGGAGGCCAGACCTGGAACAATGGCTCGTTTATGGGGTTGAACGGAACAAAGGACCAGGACAAGGAGTGGGCAGTTGTAAACCCGTTGAACAATTCCATCTATACATGCTGGACGCAGTTTGATGCCTATAACAGCACCATGCCTGAGGATAGTACCAACATCATGTTCAGCCGTTCGCTGGATGGCGGAACAACCTGGAGTGCTGCCAAACGGATCAACCGGAAGGCCGGAGATTGCCTTGATATGGACAATACGGTGGAGGGGGCGGTCCCGGCAGCAGGGCCGGATGGCGAGGTTTATGTGTCCTGGACCGGTCCGCAGGGGCTCGTATTTACCGCCTCGGCTGATGGAGGTGCCACATGGCCCGAAAACAACCTGGTGATCAGCGACATTCCCGGGGGATGGGATTTCCCGGTGCCGGGAATTTATCGTGCGAACGGCTTGCCGGTTACTTGCTGTGATCTCAGCAATGGCCCCTACCGCGGAACAATTTATATCAACTGGTGTGACCAGCGCAACGGTGAAAACGATACCGATGTCTGGATCATTAAATCGAATGATGGCGGAACAACATGGTCAACTCCGAAACGGGTAAATAATGACCCGCCCGGCCGGCAGCAGTTTTTCACCTGGATGACGATTGATCAGGTTACCGGATTTATTTACACTGTATTTTACGACCGGCGCAATCATGCCGACAACCTTACTGACGTTTACATGGCGGTATCGAAGGATGGGGGAGAAACGTTTAATAATTTCAAGATAAGTGAAAGCCCATTCAACCCAGATCAGGGGATTTTTTTTGGCGACTATACCAACATCGCAGCGCACAACAACATCGTTCGCCCGATATGGACGCGGTTGAATGATGGCAACCTGAGTATCATGACCGCTCTGGTCGACAATATTTTTGTTGGCATCAGCCCCGAGAAAGAACTACCAGTGCCTTTTTCCCTCGAGCAAAATTTTCCGAATCCCGTGCAGGATATAACCTATATTTCCTTCAGAATTCATGCACCGGCAACAGTCAGCCTGAAAGTATATGATGTTTACGGGCATGAGGTAGCAACGCTTCTTTCAGATGTGCCGGTTTCTTCAGGGAAGCATATCGAGCAGTTTGACCGCAGGGAGTATCACCTTGGCCCGGGGTTTTATTATTTTTCATTGACAAGCAAAGACCTGACGATCAAGCGAAAAATGGTCTTCGAATGAGCCGGGTCCGGCAGAAACTTTTTACCCTTGTTTTGTTTCTTTTGTCGAAATTTTCCTACCTTTGCCTCGCCACCGGAGTGTGCCCTGTTAAGTAGTATTTATTAAGATAAGATTGCGACAAGCAGCTGTTATTCAGTGCTGTATGTCGGGTTATTCGGGACGAATGGATAAAGCGTTGATAGACATCCTTGAACGAGTCAGGGAACTCTTTTATAAATTCGGGGTCAGAAGTGTTTCTGTTGAAGACATCTGCCGCGATCTTGGCATGTCGAAAAAGAAACTGTACAAACACGTGACAAGTAAAACGGAACTGGTTTCTAAATTGCTTGAACTTGAACGCCAGAATTTTGAAATCATATTTGACAATCACAACTTCGAGGGGGTCAATGCCATCGATATTTTGCTGACGGTCAGCCGTGATCTTGGCGACCGGTTTCGTGATGTCAGCCCGTCCATGACATTTGATCTGAAGAAATATTATCCGGATATTTATCATAAACACGTAGATGAACGCATCGAATTCATTTATAATAAGATACAAATAAATCTCCGGAAAGGGATCAGCCAGGGAATGTATCGTGATGATCTCAGTATTGAGTTGGTTGCCAGGCTTTATATCCGGCGGCTGATCGACCTTCATAACCCGGAATTTTTTCCGGCTGATAAATTTTCATTTCAAACCCTGTTTGATGTCATGTTCGACAATTTCATCCGAGGAATCGCAAACATGAATGGGATTGATTACTACGAAAAACAAAAACGGAAGGTGAATTTTAAAAAATTTAATTAACTACAATGAACTACCGGTTTTTTATGCTTCTGCTTGTTTTGAGTCTGTTTGCAGAAATGGTTTCCTTCGCACAAAATCCTTCACAGGCAAAAACAAATGAGGTGATGCGATTTTCACTTGAACAGGCGCAGGCCTATGCTTTTGAAAATAATTATGATCTCAAGAATTCGACCACGGATGTGGAAATTGCAAGAAAGATGGTGAAACAAAATACTGCAATCGGGTTACCCCAGATCAATGCAGGGGTCGATTACATGAACAATGTCATTCAGCCTACTACGTTGATACCTGGTGAGTTTTTCGGGCAACCCGGCACCTATCAGGCGATCACTTTCGGCACCAAATACACTGCAACCCTCAAGGGAACCCTCACGCAACTTATTTACAGCGGGCAGTATCTCGTTGGTTTGCAAACTGCCAAGGCTTTTCTTGAAACATCAAAGCAAAAAAATGTTCGTGACAAAGTAGATGTTCGCGATCAGGTTGCCGATAGTTACATCCGCTTGCTCGTGGTTGACGAAGGAATTAAGATCCTCGATTCAACGTATATTGTTGTCAGCAGGCTTGTTGACGAAGCCCGTAAAAGTTACCAGGCCGGATTAATCGAAGATATTGATGTTGACCAGGCCGATTTGAACAGATCAAACCTGGAAGCGACGATCACCTATACGAAAAATTTACGGGCAGTGGGTTATGCAAGTCTTAAATTCATCATGGGTCTGAAAGACACCCAGGAGATGGTTCAAACGGATAATCTTGATTACTTCCTCGCCCAGGTTAACCGCGATGCATTGATCAACCAGCAGTTCGACTATAATGTCAACATTGATTACGTGCTTTTAAAAAAGGCAGATTATCTGACATTGATGAGATATAAACTTTCTAAAACTGCATTTCAGCCATCTTTGTCCGGATTCCTGGGTGCTTCAACCAATGCACAGCGCAGTTCCTGGGATTTTTTCAACACCAGTAAAGTGTGGTATCCCGCCGTAAATTTCGGGTTTTCACTGCAAATACCGATTTGGAGCAGCGGCAGCCGGAAATATGCCGTTGACCAGACCAGGCTTGAAGTGGAAAAAACCAAGGTTACGGATGAGAAATTGCGGGTAGGCCTTGAATTGCAGGTGGCAACTGCAAAGACTGATTTCAGCAATGCTTACGCAATTTACCAGAATAAAGTGAAAGGATTTCAAACCGCCCTGAAGATCTATGAAAAAACGATGGAAAAATATAAGCAGGGCATGGCAGGCAGTACTGACCTGAACCAGCGTTACAATCAATTCCTCGCAGCAAACAGCGACTACATGCAATCGATCTATACATTGCTTGCACAGAAAATCAAGCTGAGTAAATTGATGGAGAAATTTTAAGTCCTACACTTTCGCACGTCTCCTTGCAATGCGGTTTGATCTTCTCCGCCTTATACCTGCAATCATTTGGGCATCGATCAGCACCATGGCCGGAACGAAAACAAGGGTGAGGAATGTTGCAAAGCTCAACCCGAAAATGATCGTCCAGGATAGCGGCCCCCAGAAAGCCACGTTGTCACCCCCAAAATAAAGGTGAGGGTTCAATTCCGAAAACAGTGTCACGAAGTTTATATTCATCCCGATAGCAAGCGGCACGAGGCCGAGCATCGTTGCAGTTGCCGTAAGCACTACCGGGGTTATCCTTGTTTTCCCGGCCTGGATGATGGCATCCTTGGTTTTCATACCGCGCGACTTGAGTTCGTCTCCGAATTCAACAATCAGGATGCCATTCCTTACAACAATGCCTCCGAGGGCTACAATACCGAGCCCGGTCATGATGATGCTGATGGACATGCCGAAAATAGCAATTCCAAGGAATACGCCGATCACGCTGAAGATAACTTCGCTGAGAATAATGAAGGATTTGCTTAGCGAACCAAACTGTGTGATGAGGATAAAGAAAATCAAACCGATGGCGATCATCATGGCCTTCAGGAGGAAAACCATTGTTTCCTGCTGGTCTTCCCGCTCACCCGTCAGTTTGATCTCTACCCCTTTGGGCATGTTGTAGGCCGGCAATGATCTGTTGATCATGGCAACCACTTCATTGGCTGTGTATCCTGAGAGTACTTCCGAAGATAAAGTGATCACCCTTTTGAGATTTTTACGCTTGATGCCCCCGTAGGTGTCTCTGTAATGGATCGTAGCTACAGAAGAAATGGGAATCTGGCGGAGTTGTCCCGAATTCATGTCACGATAGGTGATTTTCGCATTGATGATCTTGTTTACATTCGTCCGTTCTTTTTCCGAATACCTTAGCTGGATCGGGTATTCATCTTCATCTTCTTTATATTTAGAGATTTCTTTTCCGTAAATCGCCGTGCGCATTTCAAGTCCGATCTGCCCCAATGATAATCCTTCCCTGTTTGCCCTCACCCGGTCGATGTCGATGATGATCTCGGGCTTGTTATTGTCGAAATCCGATTTGATCTGCTCAATTCCTGGAATTTGCAGGGAGTCGAGATAGGATTTGAATTTGAAAGAGGTGGCAATTAAATCATCCAGGTTTTCTCCGGTGACTTCAATGTTGATCGGCTTGCCGGTGGGTGGTCCCATCCTGTTCTTTTCAACACTGATGGTAGCGCCGGGAATGTTCTTCAGGTTCTTCCTGATTTTATCCATGATATCCTGGGTGGATACCCCTTTCCGGAATTTACTTTCGGTAAAGTTGATGGTCAGCTTTCCTTTGTTTGACGATACGGAGCGATCAAATATGTTATCCCCGGCCCCGAACCCAACATTGGTAATAATTGATTCAACAACAGGATTCTTCTCGCCAATCACCTGGGTTACCCTTTTTTCCACGAGGGTGGTAACGGAATCAGTAATATGCTGGTCTGTTCCCTCAGGCATCTTGACGTAGACATTGATGTATGTTGGATTATTGTTAGGAAAGAATAAAATTTTCGGTTTGGTGACACCCATGAGGATAAAGCTGAAAATCAACAAGGAGACTACTGCCGTCAGGATATACCAGGGCATGCGGCCTCTCAACGCAAAAATCAAAGTTCGCTCGTAGAGATGCAGGACCCATGGCCAGGTAACAGTTTGAAACCGGATGATCAAACTTTTTAAAACAAGCCGGTATAAGGCATTCAGCAACAACATGAAGATGAATATATTGCCAATGGCAAAACCTCCGGCAAGGTAAGAGGCCAGGGCCAGCAACAATAATACTACACTGCTGATAATCAGTCTTTTACGATTGGTCTTATGCTCAACAACGTCATATTCATGCTTCATAAACGTTACAGCGAACACCGGATTGATGATGTAAGCAACAAACAAGGAAGCAAACAGGGTGAGGATCAGCGTAACCGGCAGGTAATGCATGAATTTTCCTACAATTCCCGGCCAGAATGCCAATGGGAAAAAGGGTGCAAGTGTGGTAAGCGTTCCCGACAGAATCGGCAGAAAGACTTCTCCTGCGGCGTTTTTCGCCGCTTTCACAATATCCGGCTGTCCGCGGTGCAACCGGTGCGTGTTCTCAATCACCACAATGGCATCGTCGACAATGATGCCAAGTGCAAAGATAAATCCGAACATCACGATCATGTTCATCGTGAAACCCAGGCTTGGCATGATCAGGTAAGCAACAAACATGGAAAGGGGTACCGACAGGGCGACAAAAAACGCATTGTTGAGTCCCATGAAAAACATCAAAACGACAATCACCATGATGAAACCGATGATGATGGTGTTGTTCAGCTCTTCCAGTGTGCTTTTGGTAAACCGGGACTGATCGCCTGTGATGTTCATACTGAGATCGGGTGGATAGGAGGTCTTTTTCAATCCATTCATGATCTCCTTAATTTTGTCGGATGCATCGATCAGGTTTTCACCACTTTTCTTGATCACGTTCAGGGTGACCACGTTTTTCCCGTTAAGGCGGGCAAAACTTTCCTGTTCCTTGAATGAATCACGAACATCGGCTACGTCCTGGATATAAACGATGGCTCCGCTGGCCGATTTAAGCATGATGGTCTTGATCTCTTCGGGCGATTTGAATTGTCCTGCCAGACGGATCGTGTATTTTGTTCCGAAGGCGGTGATGGTTCCCGCAGAAACGGTAACATTTTCAGAGGCAACCGCCGATTCAATATCCCGGAAAGACACACTTGCTGCCTGCATTTTATACATGTCGACATCAATCTGTATTTCGCGTTCGAGGGCGCCAACAATGTCAACCCGGGTAATTTCCTTGAGCGTTTCGATCCTGTCCTGGGCATCCTCTGCATATTTTTTCAACCGTTGCAGGTCATAATCACCAGACAGGTTGATGTTCATGATCGGAATTTCGGAAATGTCAAACTCTTTGATGTCTGGGTCTTTTGGCAGATTGTTCGGAAGGTTTGTCTTCGCCTTGTCTACCGCATCGCGAACGCGCTGTTTTGCTTCTGAAACTTCGATGCCAGGGTTGAATTCCACCACGATGGTCGAAAAGTCCTGGATTGAATTGCTGGTAATTTTTTTAACATCTGCCAGCGATTTGCACTGCTTTTCGATGGGGCGTGTCACCAGGTTTTCCATATCCTCGGGTGATGTTCCGGGGTAAACGGTATTCACCAGGATGGTCGGGATTACAATTTCCGGGAATTGTTCTTTTGGAATGCTTATGTAGGATAACAAACCCAACGTGGTGATGATGACAGTAAGCACATAGATACTTACTTTATTGTCGATAGACCAGCTTGTTGCAAAAAACTCCTTGAGCTTGTGTTGTTTTTCTTTCATGTCTGGTTTGGATTAAAAGTCGATGGGCTGGCCATTGTAAAGATCTTTATACCCGGCGGTGATGATTTTATCCCCTTCATTCAGCCCATTGACAATTTCCGTGAGTCCATTGTAAGTTACAGAGGGTTTAATGATGCGTTTTCGTGCCACTTTTTTGCCATTCTCTTCGGCAGCCACGAAAATAAATTGTCCTTCATCACGCGAATTCTGGATATAATTCTGCGGGACGGCAATTGCTGAAGGGTTGGTGTAATCTTTGATCCGGAGTACGGCAATCATATTGGCCCGGAAGATGATGTCAGACCCTGGCAAAGCTGCCTCAACAAGGAATGTACGGTTGGTGGGATTGATGAACTTGCTTGCAAAAGTGATCTGGTTGGTGAGTTCCCGGTTGAGGTCAGGTAAAAATATTTTTACCTGGTCGCCGGTTTTTACTTTTGAAGAGTATGCTTCGCCAACATCGGCAAGTGCTTTTGCTTTCGAAAAATTGACAATGCGGAATGCAGGAATGGGTGAGGATGGCGAGGCAAGTTGCCCGACTTTAATGGGGATATCCTCCACGGTGCCATTGATGGGTGAGGTGATGACCGACATTTTTATCTGGTCCTCCAGTGTGGAAATGCTGTTCTGAACGGATTCCATGTCATTTTTCGCTTTCAGGTACTGCACTTCCGATCCGATCTTCTGATCCCATAAAGTCTTTTGCCGGCTATACAAATCGGTGACGAAAGCCAGTTTATTATTCAGGTCGCTCAGTTGTTGTTTGAGCACCTCGGCGTCAAGCTCAGCAAGCACCTGTCCGCTCGTAACCGCATCTCCCTCATGAACCAGTATCCTGGTCACTGTGCCACCCTGATTTCGGGGGCTCACCGCAATGTTCTCATTGCCGTCTATTCGCCCCTGCACCTCAATGTAATGTTCGAAGGGCTTTTTTGTGATGACATCAACCGTGACCATGGTAGCTGAAACAGCGTTGGCAGGCGTAAGTTCCTTTTCCAGTTTCATGATCTCTTCTGTTAGCTGGTCATGCTCTTTTTTCAGCTGATCCAGCCGGGCTTTTTTATCCCCAACCTTGCCGGTGCAACCTGCAAGAAGTAAGAAAATGCCGGCAATAAAAATAATCTGTTTCATAATTGGAATCATATTGATAAGGATTGCATCGTTAAGCAGAATTTAAGGAGGCAAAGATAGGAAATTCTGAGACGTAAAAACTTTCCAATTGAAAATCGTTTCCATGAGTGTTTTATGTATATTTGCATATGAATCCAAAAGCGCAATACATCCTTGAACAGGTAGGAAGGCTCTATCACCGTTATGGGATCAAGAGTGTTACGATGGATGATGTCGCCAAGCAACTTGGCATTTCCAAGAAGACAATTTATGAATTTTTCAATGATAAGGAAGACCTGGTTGGCCAGGTGCTCCTGTTTGAACACGAACATCACTGCGGGTTTTTGAATACAGGTCACGAAGGAAATATCAACGCGATTGAAAGGTTGTTTGAAGTGTATAAAATGATCAATGCCATGTTTAAGGATTATAATCCCTCGATGGATTATGATATCCGGAAGTATTACCCCACCCTGTTTGTGAAGATCAGGGAAATCAGGCGCAAGAGCATGTTTGAATCGGTTTATAAAAACCTGAACCAGGGAAAGAAGGAGGGATTGTATCGTTCTGACCTCAACGCCAGGATCATAGCGAAAATCCATGTTTTCATGGTGGAAAACCTGTTTGGCAGTGACATGTACACCCCGGAAGAGCTTACCTCCTTTAAAATGTTCCATGAAATATTCGTATACCATCTATATGGCATACTAAGCCAGGAGGGATGCAGCTTTTTCGAAAAGAATTTTGATAAATTCAAAGCGACCTTGTCGTGAAATGAACCGGAAACCGGGGTTCCCGGATTGTCCGTTCCGTTTCACAACCCAGCATCTGTAGAAGAATCACATAATCGATCCTAAATACAATCCGGCTTTTGCTTGACGATGACTACGATTTAATATCCAGGTGCCTGAAAAGGGAGGTTGAGGCAGAATATAAACTGTATCAGCGTTTTGCCCCGAGGATGTTTGGGCTTTGCCTGCGTTACGGAGGGAATGAAATGGAGGCTGAAGATATCCTGCAGGATGGATTTATGCGTCTCTTCAGTCACCTCCACCAGTTCAGGTTCGAAGGGAGTATAGAGGGTTGGATAAGGCGTATCTTTGTGACCACAGCCATCAATTATTACCGGAAAAACCTGAAATTCTGCGAAGATGTTGAGTTAACAAACGCATACGAAGATGCAACTTTGCAGGAGGATGCCTTGTCTGTTATTTCTACGAAGGAACTGCTGGCTTTGCTCCAGCGTCTGCCCCTGGGCTATCGAACGGTTTTCAACTTGTTTGTCATCGAAAATTATAATCATAAAGAGATCGCAGATTTACTTGGCATCTCCGAGGGAACTTCAAAATCACAGTTTCACAGGGCGAAATCTTTGGTCAGACGGATGTTGAAGGAAATGGAAACAGAGCATATTATCGGTTAAGAAACAAATGGAAGAAAAGGATCCAATAGAAAAACTGGTCAATTCGGCCTTCTCTGATTTCGAAAAGGGGCCGCCTGACCGGGTTTGGGAAAAACTGCAGGCCAAATTGCACCCCGAACCTGCTCCTGCAGGATTCTGGGCCCGCCTGATTGCGTTTTTTCATTTGCCGGAATGGCCGGTAGGCTGGTACCTGGTACTCGCCGGGACTGCCGTCAGCCTGATGCTGACGATGGGTTATTTTGGTCTGAGTCGCCACCATATGATCAGGGGGCATGCGTATGCGGGTGAATTGCGTCTTTGCCGGGGAACGGCCATGTTGTTCGAAGTGGCCGACAAAACAATGGCCTGGGACTCGGTTTCCTATTTTCGGTCGGCAATCATCGACGATTACGGGCATTTTCAGTTTTCACATGTCAGGGATGGCAATTATATTCTCCGGATCGCACCAGAAAGGAATTCTGAAGCGGCGAAGAAGTTCCTTCCCTCCTGGTTCGACCGGTGTGAAAAATCAGATTCCTGTTTGGTTATCCATGTGAATACGAGCGATGTGAATGTGGAGGCACACCTCATCCTGAAACGATAAATGGTAAAATAGTGAAAATGGAAAATTTTCGCCTAATTATCTGAGGCGAACCATTCGGCGTAAGAATTAGCCGTCTCCCTCAGGCGCATGCTGTGAAGCTTGACCTGGGCAGGCAGCAATTCACTGATTCGTTTTGCAAAATCAAGCAGGAAATTTTCACTGGTTGGCTGGTACGGCAAGAACACGATATTGGTAAAAGGCTCCCCGAGATGCTGAATGTCCTGCTGCGGAACCGATGAATTCAGCAAAAGCGCATGGTCAAGGGGATCAACAATCTGTTTCTTGATAATCTTTTTCAGATCACCGAAATCGATGACCATTCCAAGTTTTGTAGAATCCTGGTCGGAAATGGGACAGCCGATCACCGTAACGGAGAGTTCATAGGAATGCCCATGAACATTTTTACACGGTCCATCATACCCCATCAATGCATGGGCTGCTTCAAACCTGAATTCCTTGGTTACCCTGATCCGGTTCATGGTGATTAAATGTGAGGCAAAGATATATAAATCTATCGTTCGGGATGCATCCTTTAATGGAATGCCATATGTTCAATGACAACATTTACGCCCATTGCGATCAGCACGATTCCTCCTGAAAATTCAGCCCAGCGCGTGGGAATGAAAGTGGTTTTTTCGCCAAGTTTTGCCCCGATCACTGAAACGATAAAGGTGATGATTGAAATAGTGATGACCGCTTCAAAAATATTCACCCTGATGAAACCAAACCCGATGCCAGTCATGAGCGCATCGATGCTGGTGGCGATGGAAAGTGTGAGCAGTACTGTGGTTTTCCTGATGTCAACCGGGCGCTCACCCTCGCTGATCGTGAAAGATTGCCAGATCATTCTCATCCCGATGAAGGTCAGTATCACGAAAGCGATCCAATGATCAACCGGTTCAATCAATGACTGAATGCTGCTCCCCAATACCCATCCAAGCAGTGGCATCACGCCCTGGAAGAGTCCGAAAAGAAAAGCCATCCAAAGGATATCTTTCCACACCAGTTTGCGGGTAGATCCGAAGGTGAGCGATACTGCAAAACAATCCATTGAAAGTCCAAGGGATATCAGGAAAAGTTCAGGGAGATTCAACGGTAAATAAGATTAACGATTTTTTCCAGCCATCCGGCATCTGTTTCATCAAAGGAGCCGTGGGCATCGCTGTCAACGTCGAGAACGCCGATTATTTCACCTTCATGGTTTCTGACAGGGACAACAATTTCTGATTGCGACCGGGAATCGCAGGCAATATGCCCGGGGAACCGATGCACATCAGGAACCACCATTGTTTTCTGCTGATCAACGGAAGCCCAGCAAACGCCCGTATGTTTTTCCAGAACCTGGCAGGCGAGGGGGCCCTGGTAAGTTTTCACGGTCAGTTCCCCTGATTTGAGAAAATAAAACCCGGTCCAGAAAAAATAATCCATTTTATGGTGAAGAACAGCGATGATGGTAGCCATGCGGGCGTCGGGATCGGTTGATTTTCGGACCAACGCCTCCAATTGATCGTATAAACGCTGATAACGTGCAATTTTTTTCGAAGTCTCCATGGAATTTTTCAAACAAGGTCAAGGACAACGGTGAAATGCCTCATGATGGGCGCTTCAGTCACGATTTTCAATCCTTTGCGAATGGTGTCCCGGCGATCGAATATATTTTTCAAAGCAACAGCTACAACATCCATGTGGTTGTTTGAATACACCCTCCTGGGAATTGCCAGGCGCATAAGTTCCAATGACGGGTAACGATTTTCGCGGGTAACAGGATCTCGGTCGGCCATCAGGGCACCGATTTCCACGCCACGGACTCCAGCCTCCAGGTAGAGTTCTACGGCGAGCGTTTGAGCCTGGAATTCCTCCTTGGCAAGATGCGGTAAAAACCGTTTGGCGTCAACGAAAACAGCATGCCCTCCAATGGGTTGCTGAATGGGGATTCCATATTCCATCAGGTGCCCGCCAAGGTACTCCACCTGTTTGATGCGGGTTTCCAGGTAGTCGAATTCAATGCCCTCGTATAAACCCTGTGCAAGTGCATTCATGTCGCGTCCCGACATCCCGCCATAGGTGATATATCCTTCGAACATGATGTTGAACACACTTGCTTTGCAGTGCAATTCTTTGCTGCGCATGGCGATGAACCCGCCCATGTTCACAATGGCGTCCTTTTTGGCGCTCATGGTCATGACATCGGCACATGCAAACATTTCACGCACGATTTCACGAATGGATTTATCCTGGTATCCCTTTTCACGCAATTTGATGAAATAGGCATTTTCAGCAAAACGGGCAGAATCAAAAACTACCAGCTTCCCGTATTTATCGGCCAGCTGCCTCACCATTTTCAGGTTTTCAATCGAAACAGGTTGTCCCCCTGATGAATTGCACGTAACCGTGACAATGATGAAAGGGATCTTATCTCCTTTGGAAATTAATACCTCTTCAAGTTTTAAAAGGTCGACATTTCCCTTGAAAGGGTGCGACAAAGTTGTATCAAATGCCTCGTCGATGGTACAGTCTACTGCAGTTGCCTTGCGGAATTCAATATGTCCTTTTGTCGTATCGAAATGCGAATTTCCCGGGATGACGTCACCCTCTTTAATCAGCACGGAAAACAAAACATTTTCGGCGGCACGTCCCTGGTGGGTGGGCAAAAAGTGCTCAAAACCAAGCAACTCCTGAATGGCGTTCTTCATTTTGTAGTAGGATGACGCACCGGCATAGCTCTCATCACCCAACATCATTTCCGACCATTGCCTGTCGCTCATCGCACCGGTACCCGAATCAGTAAGCAGGTCAATGAATACTTTGTCGCTGCTGAGCCCAAAAAGGTTATATCCTGCTGATTTGATCCATTTTTCACGTTCCTGGCGGCTGCTCTTTCGGATTGGTTCCACCATCTTAATTTTGAAGGACTCAGCAAAGGGTAGTTCCATACAGCAAAGGTTAAATGGTTGGGGCAAAGGTAGAATATTTTTTCAAACAATTTTTTTGTAACTGCTTGTGTGTTTGCTAAAAATCATGTAGGTTTGCCACAATGGAACTCCTGTGAAATTGTAAACAGGTGAACGGGAGGACGTGCTGACTGGCGGACGCGGAACAAATTATTTCGTAAATCTAAATTCGTAAATCGTAATTTTAAATTATATATCATGACTACAATGACTGGAATCGTCGGAAGTGATTGCCTCACAAAGCTTTCCGACCTCAATGAACTTGCACGGAAATCAAAGAAAAAGAGACTGGCTGTTGCCGTTGCACACGACGAACATTGCCTGGAGGCAATTTGTGCGGTGGATAAAATGGGGATCGTGGAGGCCATCCTGGTTGGTAATGAAAAGAAAATTCATGAAATTGCCGGCAAACTGAAACTCGATGTAAGTAAAATGCGCATCATCAACGAAGAGATTGATGCAAATTCTGTGAAAATCGCAGTGAAGATGGTTCGCAACAAGGAGGCCGACATCCTGATGAAGGGCAATGTCCCGACTGCTATATTCCTGCGTGGCGTCCTTGATAAAGAAAACGGGCTGCGCAAGGGCGAAGTGCTTTCTCACTTTGCGCTCTTTGAGATCCCCACCTACCATAAACTGCTTGGCCTTACCGATGCCGCGATGATCCCGGCTCCTGATTTCAAAACCAAAGTGGCCCTGACGACCAATGCTGTTGAGTTCATGAACAAACTGGGCTATTCAAAGCCCAAAGTTGCTGTGCTTGCGGCAGTGGAAATGGTCAATGAAGCAATGCCTGCCACCCTCGAGGCAGCCATGCTCTCTAAAATGAGCCAGCGCGGGCAGATTAAGAATTGCATCATCGACGGCCCCCTGGCTTATGACAATGCTGTAAGTGCCGCGAGTGCAAAACACAAGGGAATCGTAAGCGATGTGGCCGGTGATGCCGATCTGCTCATTGTCCCCGATATTGAAGCCGGTAATATTTTATACAAAGCCTTTGGGTTTTCTGCCAATGCAAAGCTTGCTGCAGTGGTTTTGGGTGCAGCCGCACCCATTGTGCTCACATCCCGGTCTGATACCGAAGAGTCAAAACAGGCCAGTATCGTGATGGCTGCTGCGATTTAGGTTTTATCAATTCAATAGGAAAACATGGCGAAAAACATGTTCCTGACAAAGCCATTGGGCGATTTGCTTCAGGAAGCCAAGGATAACAAGTCGGGTTTAAAAAAGACCCTTACCGGATTAAACCTGACCACCCTGGGTATCGGCGCCATCATCGGAGCCGGTATCTTTGTCCTTACCGGCCAGGCTGCGGCTCAGTATGCCGGTCCTGGCATCGTGATTTCATTTATTATTTCAGGGGTTGCCTGTGCTTTTGCTGGATTGTGTTATGCCGAATTCGCATCCATGATCCCGATCTCCGGAAGTGCATATACCTACTCCTATGCCACATTGGGCGAATTTCTTGCCTGGATCATCGGTTGGGACCTGATACTCGAGTACCTTTTTGCGGCATCGACGGTCTCTGTTGGCTGGTCGGGATATGTTGTCAGTTTTTTAAAGGATTTCGGAGTCTTCATTCCTACTGCGCTTACTGCTGCCACAGGATCGGTGCTTGTGGAAGTTCCCAAACTGGGATGGCAGCAACTTACAGAGAATCTCAGCACCGGCTTGCTGGCGCAGGGAATTAATGTTGACACACTGCCGCATGTCACTGCCATTATCAACCTTCCGGCCATGTTCATCATTGCGGCGCTTACCCTGTTGCTCATTGTCGGCATCAGGGAATCAGCCAATTTCAACAACATCATGGTCATGGTAAAAGTGGCAGTCATCATTTTATTCATCGCCATTGGCATCGCATTCGTTCAGGCAGGCAACTGGCATCCTTTTATTCCCAAAAACACCGGTGTGTGGGGGCATTTCGGATGGAGCGGTATCCTGCGTGGCGCAGGAGTGATTTTCTTTGCATATATCGGGTTCGATGCCGTTTCTACAGCTGCCCAGGAGGCTAAAAATCCCCAGCGTGATATGCCCATCGGGATCCTTGGATCGCTGAGCATCTCTACGGTATTGTATATCCTGGTTGCCATCGTGTTGACCGGGATCGTCAGTTATACAACCTTGAATGTTTCCGATCCAGTTGCGGTCGGGGTGAATGCCATGGGTGAGGGGATGTTCTGGCTGAGGCCGATCGTGAAAATTGCAGCAATTGCAGGGCTGAGTTCGGTCATTCTGGTTATGCTGATGGGGCAACCCCGTATTTTTTATTCCATGTCGAAGGACGGTTTGCTGCCACCGGTTTTTTCAAAAGTGCATCCAAAGTTTAAAACGCCATACATCAGCACCCTTCTCACGGGTTGTGTTGCGATTGTGCTTGCAGGGATCCTTCCGATCAGCATTTTAGGAGAACTTGTTTCCATTGGAACGCTGCTTGCTTTTGCAATCGTTTGCATCAGCATTGTCGTATTGCGCAAAACCAGGCCCGACATCGAACGCCCGTTCCGTACCCCTTTCGTTCCCTGGATTCCCCCTCCTCGGAGCCCTGATTTGCCTGGTTCAAATGGCCGCATTGCCACTGGATACCTGGCTCAGGCTTATTATTTGGATGGCCATCGGGTTCATCATTTACTTTAGCTATAGTTACCGTCACAGCAAGATAAGAAATGCAACCAAAACATCAAAATAATTAGTTTACGAATGAAAGACGTCAGGGTTCTTGCAATAAATCCCGGATCAACATCCACAAAGATTGCCGTGTACCAGAACACGGAAGCTGTTTTTTTAAAGAATATCAAGCATACCACAGAAGAACTCGCACCATATCCTAAAATCACGGATCAGTTTCAATTCCGTAAAGAGATCATTCTTCAACAACTCCGTGATGCAGATATGCACATTGAAGATTTACAGGCGGTTGTTGGCAGGGGTGGATTGCTGAAACCCATTCCTTCAGGGATCTATGAGGTGAATGACGCGATGATTGCCGATTTGAAAAGCAGTGCCCGGGGTGAGCATGCAAGCAACCTTGGAGGTTTGATCGCGAGCGACCTGGTTAAATCGTTGCCCAGCGCGAAAGCCTATATTGTTGACCCGATCGTGGTAGATGAATTTGATGATATTGCAAGGATTTCAGGGCATCCACTGCTTGAGCGCCTTTCAATCTTTCATGCCCTGAACCAGAAGGCCGTTGCCCGTGAATATGCCAAGTCAATCCGCCGGAAATATGAGGACCTGAATTTGATTGTAGCTCACCTGGGGGGCGGAATTACCATCGGGGCCCACCAGAAGGGACGGGTTATCGATGTGAACCAGGGTCTCGACGGCGAGGGACCTTTCAGCCCCGAGCGGTCCGGAACACTTCCGGTGATGGACCTTGTCAGGCTCTGTTTCAGTGGCAGGTATTCGTTGGGTGAGGTTCAGAAAATGGTGAAAGGAGAAGGCGGACTTGTCGCTTACCTGGGAACCAACAATGCTTATGATGTTGAAAAAATGGTGGATGCGGGTGATACCTATGCTGAATTGATATATCACGCCATGGCCTACCAGGTGGCAAAATATGTTGGGGAGATGTATACCGTCCTTAAATGTGAAGTGGACGCGATCCTCATCACTGGAGGAATCGCTTACGACAAGGGGTTTGTGAACTGGATACAGGAACGCACATATAAACTGGCACCTGTCCATATATATCCGGGAGAGGATGAGATGAAGGCACTTGCCATCAATGGGCTGATGGTGGTTCGCGGGGAGCTGAATGTGATGGAATATCACTAACCATCCCATGCCAGGATGCATGAAAATACCCTTCCTTACGCTTGTTTCATTATTGAAAGCATCTCCCTGACAAGGTTTTCTGTGCCATCGGCAATCTGGCTGATCGAGGCATTCAGCATATAGCAAGGAGTGGTCAGGATTTTCCTGGCTTTATCTGTGACTACTTCACCGTGTACGGCTTGCTGATATTTGTTTCCCGTATGCTCAATAAAAATTTTTGAAGCAGGATCGTTACCGGTGGTAAGGGTAGTGCCTTTAAATAATTTTGCCAGAATCACCGGCGAAATACACATCGCACCGATCGGTTTTCCTGCTCTGAACATGGCTGAAACCGCCTTTTCAACCTCTCCGTTCACCGTGCAGCCATCTCCTTTGAAAGCCCAGTCGCAAAGATTTTTTGCTGCACCAAAACCGCCGGGGAAGATCAATGCATCATAATCAGCAGCATTGAAAACAGACAATGGGCTGATATTTCCCCGTGCAATCCGCGCTGATTCGACCATGACATTCCTCGTTTCAGCCATCTCTTTTCCGGTGACATGGTTGAGCACATGATGCTGCCTGATGTCAGGAGCAAAACATTGATACACCGCACCGGCCTTGTCGATGGCAAGCAGCGTCAATACGGCCTCATGGATCTCGGCTCCGTCGTATACGCCACAGCCGGATAGAACAACGGCAAATTTTTTCATTTTCCTTGAATTTTCAGCATACAAAGTTAGTTCAACTTTGGGAGATCGGGGAACGGAAACTAAGTCTTTTTATTAAAACAGGTACAATTTCCAAGAGGCAAAGAGACTAAAAGAATGCTGAAAGGTTGACAGGTGTTCAACATGGGAGGATATATTCTTTAACTTTGCGCAAATTTGAACGAAAAAACCAAAAACTGATCCCGATGAAGAAGCTCCAGATGGTCGACCTGCGCAGTCAGTACCTTGACATTAAAACCGAAATTGACCATGGAATCCAGGAGGTGGTCGATTCCTGCGCATTCATCAATGGTCCGGCTGTTCAGGCCTTTCAAAAAAATATGGAACAATACCTTGGAGTGAAACATGTCATTCCATGTGCAAACGGTACTGATGCACTGCAGGTTTCCATGATGGCTCTCAACCTTCTGCCGGGCGATGAGGTGATCACCACCTCCTTTACTTTTATCGCCACTGCCGAAGTAATCGCCTTGCTGAAACTCACACCGGTTTTGGTAGATGTTGATCCTGGCACGTTCAACATCAATCCCGCAGCCATTGAACGGGCTATCACACCGAAAACAAAAGCCATTGTCCCGGTTCATCTTTTCGGACAAACTGCCCCGATGGAAGAGATCATGGAAATTGCGGCCAAATACAACCTTTATGTGATTGAGGACAATTGCCAGGCGATCGGCGCTGATTACGTATTTGCTGACGGCAAAAAGAAAAAAGCCGGTACCATTGGCCACATCGGTTGTACCTCTTTTTTCCCTTCGAAAAACCTGGGATGTTACGGAGATGGGGGAGCCATTTTTACAAATGATGATGATCTCGCAAAACAAATGCGTGTGGTGGTTAACCATGGGATGACGGTTCGTTATTATCATGATTACGTTGGAGTCAACTCCCGCCTCGACAGTATACAGGCCGCCATTTTGAATGTGAAACTGGCCCGTCTCGATACCTATGCCGCCAAACGACTTGCTGCTGCTGATTTCTATGACAAGGCATTTGCAAATCATCCTGGGTTGAAAACACCCGAACGCTACACCAGATCAACCCACGTTTTCCATCAGTACACGCTGGTAACAGAAAAGGTTGACCGGAAGGAATTAATTGATTATCTTGCCTCTAAGGAAATACCTGCGATGATTTACTACCCTGTGCCATTGCACCTTCAGAAGGCCTACCTGGATCCGCGTTACAAACCCGGCGATTTTCCTGTTACCGAGCATTTGTGCAACACTGTTTTTTCGTTGCCCATGCATACTGAACTGGATCAGGAGCAACTGACTTATATCACCCAACACGTTCTGAATTTTTTAAATCGTTGATCATGGAATCAGAATATTTTGCTCATGAATCTGCTTTTATCGATGAGGGTTGTTCAATTGGCAAGGGAACCAGGATCTGGCATTTTACCCATATCATGAAAGGATGTGTCATCGGTGAAAATTGCAACCTGGGACAAAATGTAGTGGTCTCACCGGATGTCGTTCTCGGCCGGAATGTAAAAGTGCAAAACAATGTTTCGATCTATACCGGTGTCATTTGCGAAGACGATGTATTTCTCGGGCCATCCATGGTATTTACCAATGTGATTAATCCGCGGAGCCATATTTTGCGGAGGGATCAATATCAGGAAACCCTGGTCCGTCGTGGAGCATCCATCGGCGCCAATGCAACCATTGTTTGTGGAAATGAAATTGGTGAATTTGCCTTCATCGGCGCGGGTGCGGTCGTCACCAAAGATGTTCCACCTTACGCACTGATTGTTGGCAATCCCGGCCGCCATGCTGGCTGGATGAGCGAGTATGGTCATCGGTTGCTTTTTGATGATCAGGGAATTGCCACCTGTCCGGAAAGTCATCAAAAATATGAATTGACAAAAGATGGAAAAGTTATTAAACGATAAGCATAACCAATGACAGAAATGCATAAACCCATTCATTTTGGACTGATTGGTGCGGCAGGATACATTGCTCCCCGTCACATGAAGGCAATCAAAGATACCGGGAATCAACTGGTATGTGCCCTTGACCCTTACGATGGAGTGGGTATCATTGACAGTTACTTTCCGCAGGCAGATTTCTTTATCGAACCCGAACGATTCGACCGGCACCTTGACAAGTTGCGACGGATGGCTTTTTCAAAAGAGCACCCCGATGACAGAAAGGTTGAATATGTGAGCATATGTTCGCCGAACTATATGCACGATTCACATATCCGGCTGGCTTTGCGCAACGATGCGCATGCCATCTGCGAAAAACCCATCGTACTGAATCCATGGAATCTTGAAGCACTTGAAATAATTGAAAAAGAGACAGGCAAAAAAGTATATACCATCCTTCAGTTGCGGCTTCATCCGTCCATCATGGCCTTGCGCGAACAGGTTCAGAACGGGCCTAAGGATAAAATCCATGATCTCGACCTGACCTACATCACGTCGAGGGGAAACTGGTACGCCCGCTCATGGAAAGGCGATGTGTCAAAATCGGGTGGCATTGCCACAAACATCGGGGTTCATTTTTTTGACATGCTGACCTGGGTTTTTGGAAAAATGAAAGAGAACAAAGTCCATGTTTTGGAAGAAAAGAAAGCCGGAGGTTTGTTAAAACTTGAACATGCCAATATCCGGTGGTTCTTGAGCATCGACTACAATGATATTCCTGCGGAGGTGCGGAAAACCGGGAAAAGAACGTACCGGTCCCTCCTGATGGGTGATCAGGAAATTGAATTCAGCGATGGGTTCACCGACCTGCATACGGAGATGTATCGTGAAATCATTGCAGGCCGGGGATATGGCATTTCAGATTCCAAGCAGAGCATCAGTATCGTCTATCAGATCAGAAACAGCGTCCCCATTGGCTTAAAGGGAGATTATCATCCGATTTTAAGCGCGATTTTATAAAGAATAGAAAAAATCAACAATTCTGGAGTAAAATTTGCTGATCAATAATTGATATTCATTAACTTCACCCGTTTTTTGGAAATGATCATTAATACCATCCCTATGAAAATATTGGTCACGGGCGGAACAGGATATATCGGTTCCCACACTGTTGTTGAGCTTCAGGCCAGGGGTTTTGAGGTGATTATTGTCGACGATTTATCCAATTCATCCATCGACGTATTGGATAACATAGCCAAAATATCGGGGAAGAAACCGCTTTTTGAAAAATTCAACCTCACCGATTCCGAAAAGACCGAAGCATTTTTCAAATTGCACAACGACATCCGCGCAGTCATTCATTTTGCTGCATTCAAGGCGGTTGGTGAATCAGTGGAGATACCCTTGATGTATTACCGCAACAACCTGGTATCGCTGATCAATGTTTTACAGGGCATGATCGATAACAATATCCGGGATATTGTATTTTCTTCATCCTGCACCGTATACGGGCAACCTGATCAACTGCCGGCCCGTGAGGACACCCCTGTTCAAAAGGCCGTTTCCCCTTACGGAAATACAAAACAGATTTGTGAGGAGATCATCACCGATACCAGCATAACTGCCAATGTCCGGAGTATCCTGCTGCGATACTTCAACCCCATTGGGGCACATGAAACAGCCTTTATTGGCGAGCTTCCTTTGGGTGTACCGAATTGCCTGATGCCATATATCACACAGACCGCCATTGGAAAAAGACCGTTTCTGAGGGTTTGGGGCAGTGATTATGAAACCCCCGATGGTACAGCCGTCCGTGACTATATCCATGTGGTTGACCTTGCCAAGGCCCATGTTATTGCAGTAGAGCGGCTGACCGGAGGCAAAGGCAAAAAAAATGTTGAAGTATTTAACCTTGGAACCGGAAACGGATTCTCGGTTTTAGAAGTTATCAAATCATTTGAGCGCACTTCGGGGGTGAAGCTGAATTATGAAATAAAGGAGCGACGGCCCGGCGACATCGTTAAGGTATGGGCGGATACTGAATTTGCAAACAAGGAACTGGGATGGAAAGCCGAAAATGATTTGGATTCAATGACACGGTCGGCATGGAAATGGGAACAGGCGCTGGCAAAAAAGAAATAGGAGGGATGAGGCATGCCTCTTCCGGAAATAGCGAAATAGTCAAACAGTGAAAAATATAATTATGAAGACAATTCTAATCACCGGGGGCACCGGTTTTATCGGTTCTCATGTCGTTCGCAGGTTTGTGACCAAATATCCTGAATACAAAATCGTGAACCTCGACAATTTAACCTATGCAGGAAACCTTGCCAATTTGCGTGATATCGAAAAAGAGCCGAATTATGAATTTGTCAAAGCCGACATCACCGCCGGTGAATTGATGAAGGCACTCTTTAAAAAATACCGGTTCGACGGCGTGATTCACCTCGCCGCCGAATCGCATGTTGACCGCTCTATCAGCAGTCCGATGGAGTTTATTTATGCCAACATTATTGGTACGGTCAACCTGTTGAATGCAGCCCGTGTGATTTGGGAGGATTTTACCGACAAAAGGTTCTATCATATTTCCACCGATGAGGTATATGGTTCACTCGGAGCAACAGGCTTCTTTTATGAAAACACCGCCTATGATCCCCGAAGCCCTTATTCCGCATCCAAAGCAAGTTCTGACCACCTGGTAAGGGCGTATAATCATACTTATGGCCTGCCGACGGTGATTTCCAATTGTTCAAACAATTACGGCCCGTTCCAGTTTCCTGAAAAACTGATCCCACTGGCAATACATAATATCAAAAACAGCAAGCTGATCCCGGTTTACGGCAAAGGGGAAAACATTCGTGACTGGTTGTTTGTTGAGGATCACGCCAATGCCATCGACCTGATCTTTCACAATGGCAAAATTGCAGAAACTTATAACATTGGCGGGCACAATGAATGGAAAAACATCGACCTGATCCATTTGCTTTGCGAAATCATGGACCGGAAACTGAAACGGTCGAAAGACACCTCCCTGAACCTCATCACCTATGTGAAAGACCGTGCCGGGCATGATCTGCGGTATGCCATCGACTCAAGCAAAATCCAAAAAGAACTTGGATGGAGCCCCAGTTTGCAGTTTGCCGAGGGACTTGAAAAAACCGTGGAATGGTATCTTGCCAATGAAGAATGGATGAAAAATGTCACCACTGGCGATTACCAGAAATATTATGATCGACAATACGTAAAACGATAATGTCCGTTTGGGGCGTCCCGGCAGGATGCCCCGTCGATTTGGTTTATCCCTCCGTTACGGAAGCCGCATGCGATGTCTGTACGTTCCCGAACTTCGCAATCAGGCCTTGCAGCACGTTTCCCGGGCCCACTTCAATAAAATTATCTGCGCCGTCGGCAATCATATGCTGAACCATCTGTGTCCACAGCACGGGTGCGGTCAACTGATCAATGAGGTTCTGCCTTATTTGTAACGGTTCAGTTACCCTGAGTGCGGTGGCATTCTGATAAATAGGGCAAATGGGAGCGGTAATTTCCGCCTGCTTGATGGCTTCAGCAAGTTCCATACGCGCAGGTTCCATCAGCGGCGAGTGAAAGGCTCCGCCAACCTTCAGTGGCAATGCCCTGCGCGCTCCTGCAGCTTTTAACCGTTCACAGGCAATTTCAATTCCTTTCATGCTCCCTGAGATGACAAGTTGTCCGGGACTGTTGTAGTTGGCAGGAACCACAATTTCATCAATGGCTTTGCAAATCTCTTCTACTTTAGCGTCATCCAGGCCCAAAATAGCTGCCATCGTGGATGGTTCCTTTTCGCATGCCTTTTGCATGGCCATTGCCCGGGCAGAAACCAGTCGCAGACCCTCTTCAAAAGAAAGGGCTTTGCCGGCGACCAGGGCAGAAAATTCACCGAGGGAATGGCCTGCGACCATATCGGGCTTAAAATCCTCACCTAGTGTCGCGGCGAGGATGACCGAATGAAGAAAAATAGCAGGCTGGGTAACTTTCGTTTGACGAAGATCATCGTCGGTACCTGCAAACATCAGGTCGGTGATGCGGAAGCCCAGGATGTCATTGGCTTTTTCAAACATCTGTTTGGCCAATAATGAATTATCATACAAATCCTTGCCCATCCCGACAAACTGGGCCCCCTGGCCGGGAAATACATATGCCTTCATGTGCTGATCATTTTAGATAGTGAAATAGAGAAATGGTGAAATGATTAAATTTCACCACTTTGCTTATTATTTCCTGTCTCCGAGAAACCTCAGCAGGAATAAAAACAGGTTGATAAAGTCAAGATAGAGTGTGAGCGCCCCGAGAATGCTGAGTTTCCTTGAATTCGCCTCACCATATTCACCCGCTCCGGCACCGATTCTTTTCAGGCGCTGCACATCATAGGCGGTGAGCCCGGTAAAGACCAGTACCCCTACAACGCTGATGATATAATCCATGGTACCGCTGTGCAGGAAGAAATTCACAAGCATGGCCACCATGAGCCCAACCAGACCCATCATCATGATGGATCCGAATTTTGTCAGATCGGTTTTGGTTGTGTAACCGGTCACTGCCATGATGCCAAACATGGCAGCCGTGATGGCGAAGGTCTTATAAACGGAAGCTGCGGTATAGATTAGCAAAATAAAACTCAGGCTCATGCCCATCAGAATAGAAAAAGCGATGAACAAAAGTGTCAAAACGGCAGGTGACAATCGCTGAAATCCAAACGACATCAGCAATACAAATCCGATAGGAGCCAGCATGACAATCCAGCCATAGGGGGTCATGACCCCGGTTTCAACATTTCTCAGAGTGCCCATCAGTTCTGCAGAAGAGCCAAACCAATACGCGGTAACTGCTGTAACGAACATGGCCAGGGTCATCCATCCGAAGACCTGGGTCATAAATGATTTTGCAACTGCAAGATCCTGAGTGCCTTGCTGCGTGCCAAACAATCCATTGTTATTGCTTTGTTCAAACATTTTCAATCTCCTTTTTAAGTTAATGAATCAATGAATGAATGCATAGAATGCAAACAATGAGAAAAAAACATAATCATTATTCGCTCCTCATGCATTAGTGAAGCTTGGTGCTGATCAGGTGCAGAAATTCGGCCCGGGTTTTATCCCGTTCAAAAGCTCCGACAAAATCGGAGGTCGTTGTGACAGAATTCTGTTTCTGAACGCCACGCATGGCCATACACAAATGTTGTGCCTCAATTACAACTGCCACCCCAAGGGGTTTCAGGGTGTCGTTGATGGCCTCTTTGATTTGCATGGTAAGCCGCTCCTGTACCTGCAAACGTCGGGCATAAATATCCACCACCCTGGCAATTTTGCTTAATCCGGTGATATATTTATCTGGAATATATGCCACATGGGCTTTCCCGATGAACGGAACCATGTGGTGCTCGCACATCGAATAGATCTCAATGTCTTTAACAATCACCATTTCTCGATAGTCCTCCCTGAATTTCGCCGAACTCAGTATCTCCTTGGGATCAAGCGCATATCCCTGCGTAAGGAATTGAATGGCTTTGGCAATGCGCAGCGGGGTCTTCTCCAATCCTTCGCGGTTCGGGTTTTCCCCGATGAGGCGAAGAATTTCTTTGTAATGGAAACTCAGCTCCTCGGTTGTTTTTTGATCAAATTCCTCGAACTTTTCGTAATTAAGCTTTCGTTTGGTTGCCATAAGAGTTTATTTGCAAATCATTTACCATAATATTCTACAATATTGTTTTCTGATTGTTCAAGGCGCACGCAATGCAGGATGCCTCCAAGTTTTTCAATATCATCCGCAAGTTCATTCCAGATCCCAATAGCCACATTTTCACTTGTTGGCACTTTCCCTGCCAGGAAATCAACTTCGAGGTTAAGGTTTTTATGATCAACCTTCTGCAAAATCTTTTCATCAATCAATTTGCTGACGTGACGAAGATGGATCACCAAACCCGTTTCAGGATCAACTTCGCCTTTCACAGTGACAAAAAGGATGTAATTATGCCCGTGCCAGTTTGGATTGGAGCATTTGCCGAAGACCGTAAAATTCTCAGTATCCGAATACCCCGGAAGAAATAACCGGTGTGCCGCGCTGAAATGCTCCCTGCGGATAATGTAGATCATGGTGATTGGATTAATGAACAAAAGTACTGCTTTTTTTCCTTTTGAAAAAGTTAAACCGGGTACCCCCCCATATACGGAACTGGGCGACATCATAGTTGAACATCGCATTGCTTAATTTAGCCGGCACTTCATTGAAACCGGTCTGAATGGAGCCGCCCAGAAACCATTTGTCGGAATTATACCCAAAAGCAAACCGGCCACTCAACTGGAATGAAAACTCAAAATCGGAAAAGGATTGCAATTCACTGGAATAGGTATGGAACTGGGCAGCAACACCGGGAAAAACAGCCGCAGTGACATATACGTTTTTAAGAAACACCAGGGTATATGCATATCCCGGTGCCAAACCTATTGAATAAAAGTTGCCCCCCAGGATATGATTCGCCGACGGGATATTATACTCTATAATTAACTCTTCAGGGATAATCCCATTTGCAGAGCTGATTTGGTAATAAAGGAATGATGGCCTCACCAAAAGACTGCCCGCACTCCTTTTCTGCCGTTCGTTCTGGATGAATGCAGCGCGAATGGAAAACCTTCCGGGATTATAAATCCAGTAAGCCGACACCCCCACCGAAAAGGTAGCCATATCCGGTATAATGTATTTTGTGTCATCTGGCCGTTCAGGATAACTGATGTAGAACCCTTTGTATTGCTGAAGAAAGAGTTCGGCGGCAAAGCTGCGTCCGAATGCACTGAAACGCAGATCGAGTGTTGATGTGTTCCCGTATTTCGCTTTGTCACTTTTATAAAATGGATTGTCGATGGACAATACAAGTCCAAACCACTTCCAGTAACCTGCCAGTCCCACCTGGACATTGACATTCGGGCGGTATTCGATCTTGTCGAGGTTTCCGGCATTGATTCTCAGCGAGGCATTTTGAAAACTGAAAAACAGCCTGGCCGTAAGCTTATGCGGATACCGCTCAATGTAATTGCTGTCAATGGTTGAATGCATGCTGTCGGATGCCGGAATTAAAGGAAGTGCAACGGAGATCTTTGCTGTTGCGAGCACCAGAACAAGCATAAATCCATTCGCCATGGGGCTGTAAGTCATGCTCCTTTATTGAACTTTATGATCCGGAAGGGATGGTTGGGTGTACCTGATGATGCATACTGATTCAAAAATGGTGTAACACAGGTAAAGGAGGAAAAAACCAAGCATGAAAGGAATCGCATCGGCACGGTTGAAAAAAGCGTAAGCGATCATGACACCGGCATAGATAAAAAGTTTAAGAAGAATGGTAAGCAGAAAAGTGTTTACAAATTTAATGAACCTCTTTCCGGTTGACCTGAGCAGATAATAAAAAGAAAGGAGTGAGGTTGCAATGAAAAAAACAAAAAGGAAAGGCAGGGCCGGAGAAAGGTAAGACCTGGGGAGAAGGAACATCATGATCAAGGCAATTGCTCCAAGAATGGCTGAAAACACAAGCAAATGCTTAAGATATTTAAGGTAAGCTGAATTCATGGGGCAAAGATACTAAATATTGTAACGACAGTATTTACTTGCGCAAGAGGTCTTTGACGACAAAATAGATGGAAAGGGCAACAGAAATAATGGAAAAAAGCACTGTCAGGATGGGCCGTGTCTGCAGCCATTGGTCCAGTTTAAACCCGGAAAACACCCCTGCAAGAATGATTGCCAGCATTTGAAAGGCCATGCCTGAATACCGGGCATAGGCGTTAAGGTTTTTCCGGGGATCTGATTCCATTTGTGGGTGGGGGAATCTTATTGTCTTTTAAGCCGGGCTGCTCCATCCGGCAGTTTCCCGAAAATTTGGCTCCCGGCTCAATGGCAAGCTTGCCGGTGGTGATATCCCCGCTGAAGCGGGCTGTTTCTTTTAAAGTCAATAGTTCAGCAACTTTAACCGTAGCAGTGACTTCACCTGAAAAATCTGCATTCTGACATGTGATCTCGCCATCAATTTTACCAGTAGGGCCAACAACAATTTTACCTTTACACTGGATGTTCCCATTGAGAGTTCCGTCAATCCGAAAATCACCATTGACCTGGATTTCGCCTTTCACCATTGCGCCTGGGCCCAGGATGTTGATGGTGGGCATTTCAGGTTCTCTGTTTTTCGACATAAATATTGATTTAAACACGGTAGTTATTTAATGGCAGGGTAATTTTTTTCAAAGAAACGAAGATACTGAGGAATATCCTTATTTTTATATAAAACTGGATAATTTTCTACAGAGATAACAAAGTTGAAATACTCGCCTGCGTTTTCAAGTTTGGTAAAAATATATTTACTGCTGAGGATTCCCATGAAATAGTTCATGGCAGTTTCACTGTTGTCAAAATTGTTCACCGTGATCATCTGGCGCCCATTATCCAGCAGCAGGCTGTTTACCATCAGGTTATCGAGATCGTTGAATTTCGCATTGTAATCCGAGATTTTCACTTTGAGCGCATCGACATCCACAAGTTGGTCGTTGACAATCAACACGTAAAAATGCATTGCATTGGGATCGAATTTATACAATTTCATGGTGTTATCCGCGATGGTTGTAGAATCAGGTGCAACAGGCAGCCCTTTGGCATCCTTTGGGGTTCCAAGAAAGGCAAGTACGTTTTCTGCCATCGGTTTTACCTTGCTCCTGGGATAGTCCCGGATAACCTTGTTCATCGCTGCCACAAGTGAATCAACAACTTCGATTTTTCCAAGTGCCAGAGCACGCATGTAGTCAAATTTTGGCATCAGCACCGAATCGGATTTGAATTTGGTCCTGGCAATGTCTGCATTATTGATGACCATGTAATACTGCTGGTTTGTGAACGCTTTGTAAGTGTCGGAATAAAGTTTGGAAGCATCCGATTGCCGCGCGTTAATCTCTTTATAATAATTCGGGTTCACCAGCAATTTGGCATAATCACTTTCAGGATACAGGGTAAGGATCTGATTCTTATATTGGTCGCTTTTGGGTTGGTTCTGAAGGTGGGCATAGAGCTGGCACAACTCATAGGCCGTTTGGATCTTATATTTGTTGGATGGGAACCGGTTGAGCAGGGCCAGGAATGTTTCAGTTGCATTCACATAATCACCAAGTCCTTCAACATAAATGAATCCTGCCTGGTAATAGGCCTCGATGATCATGTCGTTGGACGCAAGAACTTTTTCTTTGGTTAACGGGATATCCGGCAGATAATATGCCCTCTCCTTGGGATTTTTTGATTTTGCAAGCCCTTTTTTCCCTCCATTGACGGAGTCTCCGGCTGCACCTGAAACTGAATCCGAGGGCTGCGTCTCCGTGGGTATATTGGCTACCATTTTATTTGAAAGGAACCAATTGTCTTCAAGCTTTCGCTGCCCCCATTTTCGCTGAAATGTTGAAAAGCCTTGCGACATGGTCGTTGCGTTGTAAAAATACCAGCGCCCGTCTGTTGTGCTTCCTCCCGGCTGATCCTGCCCCATGCCCTGACCGTATAAATTCTGAGCCTCCAACCTTTGTTGTTCTTCCCTCATTTTTTTCATTTCATCGGCAACAAGTTTTGATATAACCTGGTCGATGACTTTATTACGGTCAGCTTCCGACATGGTAGCCAGTTTTTGCAGACTATCCTGCCTCTGGATGACCTGGAGGTTTTTAACCAGATCGGTGAGGGTTTGGGTCCGTTTGTAAAGTTCGGTGTAATTGGGAAAGTCTTTCGGCAGGAACTGCATGGTGCTGTCGTAATAGGCCTGGGAAATGGGATAATCACGTGTTCCGAAGAAAATATCCGCCAGTTCCAACGACGAAATTGCTTTCTGGTAATTGTTCGTCACGCTGGTGCTGACTGATTTTTTATAAAATTCAACCGCGGTTACCGTATCATCATCCTTCATGGAAATATGAGCGAGGGCGTAATAAATCTGATCCTGAAAATCCTTGTTTTTAAAATCCTTCAGCATTTTTGTCAGCTTTTTGACAATATATTCCCGGTTGCCGCTTTTTGCATCATAACACTGGGCAAGGTTGATCTTTGCATTAAACTCCATTTCATACGACTTGGCATGTTTGATCACATAGGAATACATTTTCGTTGCCTCGTTCAAATCACCGTTAAGCTGGTAGATCTGGCCGAGGATGAATTCACACCGCGTACGGTCTGCCGAAGTGGGTTTTAATTCCAGGGCACGGGTGAGGTAAGGCACGGCTGCATCGTAGCTCTTTTGCATTATGAAAAAATGGCCGTATACCAGATTAAGCTCGGTCTCATATTTCTGGGGGGCATCGCCTTTATTGATCTTGCTCAGCATAAGGTCAAGCATCGGCTCTGCCCGGCTGAAATCGCCAATCTGAATGTTTGTCTTGGCCAGCCATAGCATCGCATCGTATTTGATCTCATTTTCATTGTAGGTCTTGATCACAAACTCGAACGTACGCCGGGCCATGGGATAATCCTGTTTGTAAAAATAACATTTGCCGATAAGCAGGTAAGAATCGTCAATCCAGCGCACATACTCTTTCCGGTTAAAGACCATTGAATGTTTGTTGATTGCCTTGGAGGCTTTTTTTATGGCAATGTCTGCATATTGGGAGATCTTTGATGCGCTGGCTTTATCACCATAAAGGTAAACCGGAAGTACCAGGGCATAATTGTCTTTGAGTCCAATTTGCAGATCCTTGAGCCCCGTGCGAAGATTATCCATGCCATTCCAATACACGTTGTAGTGTGAAGTGATGTTGTGGTAGGTTCGGCGAACCATCGTGTTTTTCTTGGTGGAACATGCACTAAACATGGCTAATCCAGATAAAATCAGGACCCATGCGGCGAGGGAATATATCTTCGTCGGCTTCAAAACATTCAAAACATTTAGATAGTACTAACTTTAATTTTACAAAAATATTTTAATTTTTTGAATTACCGGAAAGTAATAAATGAAAATTACCCGGAGTTTGAACCCCATCCCTCCTGGCCCCCTTCCGTTTGGGCTCCATCTTCCTCCCCCTTCCCCAAACAGGGAAGACAAGTCCCTCCCTTTTTGGGGAGGGATTTAGGGTGGGGTAAAACTCCCGATAGTTGTGGCGTCATATAATTTTCCGATATTTGCAGCGTTTTCAGGATCAGTTTGTGAACCATGGCTTTGGAAAAAAAAGATAGGAAAAAGGGAAAGTGGACTGAAAAATGGCGCAATAAATACCGCCTTGTTTTCATGACTGACGATACCCTGGAGGAGCGGTTTACCTTCAGGCTTTCCCGGATGAATGTGTTTATAGCCCTGGGAACACTCGCCATCATCCTGATTTTTCTTACCAGCGTGCTGATCACCTTCACACCGCTGCGGGAATACATCCCCGGATATACCAATGTAGGACTGACGAAAAGGTTGTACAAATTGCAGCTGAAAACGGATTCCATTGAACGGAATTTGGTTGCCAAAGATCAGTTTATCAGTAATTTACGAAATGTTATTGATGGAAAGGATCTGACAGATGACAAACCGGTAACGAGGGACACCCTGAAACGATACGGGAACATCAGCATCAAACGGTCTGCTGAAGATTCGTTGCTGCGCCTTGAGGTTGAAAATCAGAATAAATACAGTTTGTATAAAATGGAAGCCATTGATATCACCAGCCAGAAAAAATCGTCCATTGGTGGGGTTCTGTTCTTTACACCCCTGAAAGGGATCATTACCAACATGTTCAATCCTGCCCAAAAACATTACGGAGTTGATGTTGTTGCCAAGCAGAACGAAGCGGTTAAAGCCGTGCTGGATGGCACGGTCATCCTGAGCAACTGGACGTTGGAAACAGGTTATGTGATCGTTGTCCAGCATGCCCGGAATATTGTATCGTTATACAAGCATAATTCTGCGATCCTTAAAAAGGTTGGTGACTATGTAAGGGCAGGCGATCCAATTGCAATCGTTGGTGAAACCGGCGAATTGACCACGGGGCCGCATCTCCATTTTGAGTTATGGAGCGATGGCAGTCCGTTAGACCCAAAAGAATACATAACTTTTTAATCCATCACTGCAGATCATTGAAAAAAAACCTCGCCATATTAGGATCAACCGGGAGTATTGGAACCCAGGCACTCGATGTGTTGCGCAACCACCCTGATCTGTTTGGGGTTGAAGTCCTTACTGCCCAGGGAAACTGCGACCTCCTGATCAGCCAGGCCATTGAATTCAGGCCAAATGCGGTTGTCATCGGAAATGAGCATTGCTATTTGAAATTATCTGAAGCCCTGAAAAAATACCCGGTGAAGGTTTTTGCAGGCCAGGATGCCATTGCCCAGATTGTGGAGATGGAAGAAATCGACCTGGTCCTGAGTGCATTGGTTGGCTATGCCGGGCTAAAACCAACGTTAAATGCAATCAGGGCAGGTAAACATGTTGCCCTGGCCAATAAGGAGACGCTGGTCATCGCTGGTGACCTGGTCATGTCGGAAGCCCGTCGGAACAATGTGATGGTCCTTCCCATCGATTCTGAACACTCTGCAATTTTTCAATGTCTGGCAGGGGAACCGCATGGAAGCGTGGAGAAAATTTACCTTACTGCTTCCGGAGGCCCTTTTCTTGGGAAAACAGTGGACCAGATGAAGAACATTACCAGGGAAGATGCGTTGCAGCATCCCAACTGGAAAATGGGAAATAAGATCACCATCGATTCGGCCTCAATGATGAACAAGGGATTGGAGGTGATTGAAGCCCGGTGGCTTTTTAACCTGCTGCCCGAACAAATTGATGTGATCATTCACCCGCAGTCAGTCGTTCATTCCATGGTACAATTCGTTGATGGTTCGATAAAAGCACAACTGGGCCTGCCGGATATGAAACTTCCGATACTCTATGCATTGACTTTCCCGCAGCGGGTAAAGTCGGGCTTACCCCGGTTAAATTTTGCAGACTTTCCGCAACTTACGTTTGAAGCACCGGATACAAAATTGTTCAGGAACCTTTCACTTGCCTATGATGCACTGCGGCAGGGAGGAAACATGCCCTGTATCCTGAACGCGGCCAATGAAATTGCGGTCAGCGCATTTTTAAATAATCGCCTTAGCTTCCTGGCCATGCCCGACGTTGTTGAATATTGCATGAAAACAGCAACTTTTATCGCAAATCCGGGATATGACAATTATGTTGAATCGCACGGAGAAGCAATGAAACTAGCCGACGAATTTATCCTTCATTTATAAAATTATTAATCTGTAATTCAGGAATAACGCATGGAAATCCTCATAAAAATCGTTCAATTATTGCTCAGTTTATCTATTCTTGTAATATTTCACGAGTTCGGACATTTTATTGCCGCCCGGGTCTTTAAAATCCGTGTAGAAAAATTCTATCTTTTTTTCGATCCCTGGTTTTCACTCATTAAATTTAAAAAAGGTGATACGGAATACGGCATCGGGTGGGTCCCGTTGGGAGGGTATGTGAAAATATCAGGAATGATCGATGAATCGATGGATAAAGAACAGATGAAATTGCCTCCCCAGCCATGGGAACTGCGTTCCAAACCAGCCTGGCAGCGCCTCATCGTCATGTTGGGCGGGGTTACGGTCAACATTCTCCTGGCGATTGGCATCTACGTGATCATGCTTGCTGCATGGGGCGAACAATATCTTCCCGCAACAAATGTAAAATATGGAATTTCGGTCGATTCACTTGGCTTTGCGATGGGACTGCGCGATGGTGATTTAATTCTTTCTGTCGACAACAAGGTCGTTGAAGATTTTGCTTCGATACCGAAAACGATCATCCTTGAAGAGGCCAAATCGGTTCAGGTGATGCGCAATAACCAGAAAGTCGATGTGAAAATCCCAGATGGTTTCATCAGTAAGCTGATAAAACAGAAGTCTCCCGACTTTATAGCGGTCAGATTCCCCTTCGAGGCAGGAAAATTCACGGTCGGATCACCGGCCGAAACAGCCGGGATGAAAATAAATGATAAGATCATCGGGCTGAACGACTCCATCCTAACCTTTTTTGATCAATTCCGGGCACATGTCCAGCACTACAAAAATAAAATGGTGAACGTGATGGTGTTGCGCGGAAAGGATACCGTTCGACTGGCCGTGAATGTGCCTGCAGCGGGACTTATCGGGGTATATCCCAAAGGACCGGCAAACTATTTTATCTTCAAGGAGCGGAGCTATAATTTTATTACAGCGATACCGGCAGGTGTGGTAAAAACGTTTGATCAGGCGGGGAATTATATCAAATCCATCAAACTTTTATTTTCACAGGAGAAAGCATATGAGTCGGTTGGCGGTTTCATCACCATCGGCAATATTTTCCCCTCAAGCTGGGATTGGATGGCTTTCTGGTCCCTGACCGCTTTTCTTTCGATCATGCTTGCGATCCTGAACGTACTGCCAATCCCGGCCCTTGACGGCGGCCATGTGATGTTTCTGCTTTATGAGATCATATTCCGGCGCAAACCGAGCGACAAGTTCATGGAATATGCCCAGATCGTTGGAATGGTTATTTTATTCGGCCTGTTGATCTTTGCCAACGGTCAGGATATTATGAAGTTGTTCAAACACTAAAAAGTTGGTAAGCTTACCAGTTTGCTAACTTACTCAGTAACCTTCTCCCTGAGCGATTTAAACCCTTCCCCGAGTATTTCCGTGGCATCGGTGACAGTAAGAAACGCTTTCGGATCTATTTCATGGATAAATTCCTCGAGGATGCCTAATTCACGGCGGCTGACGACCGTAAAAATAATTCGCTTCTCTGCCATATTGTACATCCCTTTGCCATCAATGTAAGTCCCGCCCCGGTCAAGGTTGTTCAGGATTTTATCGCGGATCTCTTCATGCTTGTCGGAAATGATGAAAATACTTTTATCATAGCTCACTCCTTCAAGGACCACATCGATCACTTTCCCGGTAATATAAATGACGATCCAGGAGTACAGGGGTATTTTCCAATCCCTGAATACCAGCAAACCAACGAGAACGATGGTGGAATCGACATAGATCATCAGGATTCCCAAAGGCATCCGTGTATATTTTGCAATGATCATGGCAACAATATCGCTGCCGCCGGAAGTTGCTTTCGCCTTGAATATCAAGCCGATGCCAAGACCTGCCAGAACCCCGCCGAAGATAGACGAAAGCAATGCATCGCCCTTTACCAGTGGTTCAAATCCCCAGAAAAATGTAAGCGTATCTGTAAAGATCGCAGTAAGTGAAAACCCCACAACTGTCTTCATGCCAAACCGCGGACCTAAAAATTTAATACCAAGCAAGGTCAATGGGATGTCGAAACACAGTGCAACCATGCCAACCGGAGTTCCCAGCAGGTAGTGCATGACGATGGAAATTCCGTAAACACCACCGGGTACGATTTTATATGGGGTGATGAACAATACGAAACTGGCGGCCAGGATGAATGCGCCGATAATTATCAGGCTGTATGATAAAAACCATTTGCGTGAGAATGGCTTTTCCCGGATAAGAAAAACGGACATGGTCATTGGTTTTAAGTGAATGATGCGGAGAAATGCAAAGATATCTTTTTGTTCCGACAAGCTCAACAACCACCGGAAGGCTCATGGACCGCCGTAATCCATAAAGATTCGGTTCAGCACAATGAAGGCAATGAATTTGCGTTAATTAGTGTAACATTATATTCAAAATCAAGTACAAACAAGGACGGTACTTCTTTGAATGCCTTATCCTGATTTGACTGAGTTTAGATTGGCGCCTCCATGGTGATAATAACAAAAAAAACTGTATTTTTGTCAAGATTTTATCATGAACCTGACAATCCCTGTTTAACGTTGCAACCGTATCCTTATCTCCATAAAATCAAAATAAGCGTATTATACCTCCTTATTATCCTTGGTTTTCAGGCAGGAGGATTCATTTATGCCCAGCAGCCAACGCTTATAACGCATTACATGTTTACAAACATGGCGACCAACCCTGCATTCGCAGGTGGAAGCGGAGGCATCAATGCAACCGGGCTGGTTCGCCAGCAATGGATGGGGTGGAAAGATTCAGACGGGACCAAGTCGACCCCGCAAACGTTTTTATTAACAGTTGATTCTCCCATCAGGAAACTTCACGGAGGGCTTGGCGGATCAATTTCCCAGGACCAGATCGGCGCATTCAAGAATATTGTATTGAAACTTGGATATGCATACAGCATGGAAGCAATGTCTGGTGATCTCTCATTCGGTTTGCAGGGCAGTTTACTGAACATCAGTTACGATGCTTCAAAATTCAACCCGATTGATGATAATGACCCTGTTCTTGGTTCCCTGGAAGGAAAAAGGAGCGACATGATCGTTGACATGGGGCTGGGCGTGTTTTATAAAGTTCCCGAAAAATATTATATCGGGTTATCTGCCGAAAATATCCTGCAATCAAAAGGAAAAAAAACATCATACAAACTGCGTCGCACATATTATTTGAACGGGGGCTACCAGTGGACCATTCCTGATCATCCGGCTTACGAATTGCTGCCCTCAGCCCAGTTTATGTACGATGGCGCTGTTTTCCAGCTCAGTGCAAGCGCCTTGCTGATGTACAATAATAAATTCTATGGGGGCCTGGGGTACCGGATTGAGGATGCGGTTTCGGTGCTGGCAGGCGTTGTGGTTAAAGGTCTCCGCATCGGTGTGGCATACGATATCAGTACTTCGGCCATGAGTAAATACAACAATGGCGGCCTGGAAATCATGGTCAATTATTGCTTTAAAATTGACACCGATAAATTCAGGAAAAGTTACAGGAATACACGTTTCTTGTAAAATAAAAAGTTTAAATTTGCCGCTTTGTTTTGAAAATACTGAAGATTAATATAATAAATCTCAATACGTAGCGTTATTTTTCATCTAATAATTTGCCAACAAATGAAAAAACTGCTCATTTATTCCGCTCTGCTCATTTTTCTTGGAAGCTGCGGTAACTCGGGAAATGGTGAGCTTACGGGAGTGAAAAACCGGAAGCGTTACTATTCTCCTGATCCGTTTGGCATGGTATACGTTCCCATGGGCTCCTATACCATGGGTGTCAGCGATGAAGATATGCCTTACGCACAATTGAACAATCCGAAAACGGTTACGGTTCAGTCGTTCTATATGGACCAGACCGAAATTACAAACAATGAGTACCGGCAGTTTGTTTACTGGGTAAGGGATTCCATCGCAAGGAGAATCCTTGGCGAAACAAAGCCCGAGCTCTTTTTTATATCGGAAAACAAAAAAACCGGCGAAACGTTTGATCCGCCTTACCTGAACTGGGAAAGCAAAATTGAGTGGAATTCTGAGCAGCAGGATGTGCGCGATGCCCTGGCACAGATGTACCTTCCGGAAAATGAACGATATTTCAGACGGAAGGAGATCGATACCCGCAAACTTTATTTTGAATATTATTTTGTTGACTTGAAAGCCGCATCACGCAAGGATTTTACAGCACAAACCGACCCCAAGGAGGCCAGCCTGGCCAATCGTCCGCAGGGGATCAAAGACCGTTCCGTCTATGTACGCAAGGAGGTGATCAATGTATATCCCGATACACTTTGCTGGATTCATGATTACGCCTATTCCTTCAATGACCCGAGTACCGAAAAGTATTTCTGGCATGCAGCATATGACAATTACCCGGTGGTTGGCGTTAACTGGAAGCAGGCCAATGCCTTCTGCATCTGGCGTACCCAGTGGAAAAACAGTTTTCTCAATGGCAAGAAAGGGGAGACGTTTATCAGCGATTTCCGGTTGCCTACCGAAGGCGAATGGGAATGGGCTGCACGTGGTGGCTATGATGCAAACCCCTATCCCTGGGGGGGGCCTTACGCCCGCAACGACAAAGGGTGTTTCCTGGCGAACTTCAAACCGGTCCGCGGTGATTATATTGCTGACGGAGGCGCCACGACAGTTATCGTAGCACATTATCCCGCCAATGATTATGGCTTGTACGACATGGCCGGAAATGTAGCGGAATGGACCGTGACCGCATTTCATCCCTCTTCCTACAATTTCTCCTGGGATTTGAACCCCGATTATAAATACAATGCGAAGGATACGGATCCACCCGCATTGAAAAGAAAAGTTACCCGCGGTGGCTCCTGGAAGGATGTTGCCTATTTCCTTCGCGTTTCCACACGGTCCTACGAATACCAGGATACTGCAAAGTGCTATATAGGATTTCGCTGTGTTCAGAGTTTCCTGGGCCGCCAACGCGATGACAATCCTGCAAGGGCTTCTAAAGTTTACCGGTAATAACGAATACTTATCCATTTTTATACTTAATCCTCTCAAACAATGGCTTTACTCGATCTAGTAAAAACAAAAGGCTATAAGAATTTCATGTCCAAGCTTTATGGCTGGGGAGCTGCAGTCGTAATCATCGGTGCGTTGTTTAAAATCAACCATTATACCGGGGCCGATACAATGCTCATCATCGGATTGGGCACGGAATCAATCATCTTCTTTTTCTCGGCGTTTGAACCACCCCACGTTGAACCGGATTGGAGCCTGGTGTATCCGCAGTTGGCAGGTATTTATCATGCAGATGAAACTGATGCCGGCAAAGCGTTCGGATCAAAAGATTCAACCACTCAGGAATTGGATAAAATGCTCGAAAAAGCAAAGATCGGCCCGGAATTGATTGCGAGCCTTGCTACAGGATTGACAAACCTTTCTGATACCACTTCTAAATTGTCGAATGTCGCAGATGCTTCCCTGGCCAACGACAAGTACGTGCATACCATGAAAAGCGCTACCGAATCTGTTACCGTGCTGAATGATTCTTACCGCAAAGCCGCCCACTCTCTTGACCAGAATGTTCAGGCATCTGATGAACAACTCACCCATATCAGGTCAACAGCAAAAAGCGCTGCAACCCTTTCTTCCATGTTCGCCGAGGTAAGCGAGTCGCTGAAAGAAGATGTGAACGCGAACAAGGCTTTTTCTGCAAGCATTGTAAATGCCGCGTCATCAGCCAATAAATTTATTGAAAAGTACAATGAATCTGCCACATTGCTTTCTAAAACCGCGGAGACCCTCAGCGACTCTGCAACCGGCGGAGCAGCATATAATAAGGAACTTCACCGGATCTCTACCAATTTATCGGCCCTCAATGCACTCTATGAACTGCATCTTCAGGGATCGAACCAGCAAATGGAAACTACAAACAAGTTCAACACCGTAATGAACAAATTTGCGGTCAACCTGAGTGAATCCATGGCCAATACCGAACATTTTAAAACCGAAGTGGAAAACCTGACCAGGAACATAGCTGCCCTGAACAAGGTTTATGGGAACATGCTTTCGGCAATGAACGTCGGCGGAAAATAATCAGGGATTCACAGGTATCAATATAATATAAAACTAAATGGCTGGATATAAAGAGACACCGAGGCAAAAGATGATCGGGATGATGTATCTCGTTCTTACTGCATTGCTCGCATTGAATGTCTCGAAACAGATCATTGATGCTTTCGTACTGGTAAATGAATCGATGGAAACCACCAATGAAAACTTCTCGAAAAAACTTGAAAACACCTATTCAAAATTCAAGATACAATACCAACTGAACCCTAATAAAGTAGGGCCATATTGGGAAAAGGCCCAGCAGGCTCATGTTTTGTCTGAAAAACTTTCCAGGTATGTTGACAGCATCAAATATATCGCCGTTATGAAATCGGATGGACTTGCCTCTATAGAAGAAGCCAGGAAGCTGAAATTGCGCGATGCCAAACGTAAGGAAAGCTATAATGAGTGTACCCGGTTTTTTATCGGCAGTTCTCCTGACGGATCAGCCGGTGAAGCAAGAATCCTTCGTGAGAAAATCGAAGTCTACAAAAAACAGATGCTCGACCTGCTTGACCCGAAATTCAGGAACTCCATTAAAATGGGCATGGATACGAAAGGCCCCTACTACGATATGGACGGAATGCAACAGAACTGGGAGATGCATAATTTCTACCGGACCATCCTCGCTGCGACTGTAACGATATTGAATAAAACCAAGGCCGAAGTGTTCAATGCCGAATTTGATGTTGTCAATAACCTTTACAGTTCTATTGATGCATTGAACTTTAAGTTCGACAAGATCCAGGCAAAAGTTATTCCGAAAAGCAGTTATGTTTTCCTTGGCGATGAATACCAGGCCGAAATTCTTGTCGGCGCTTATGATACTAAGCAAAATCCTGATGTGCGCTATACCCTGGGCGCAGATACCCTGACTCCGGCAAATTTCAAGAACGCAACCTTCCTGGAAGGGTCACAGGGCCTGGTCGTTTTAAAATTAGCCGGTTCGTCCGAAGGACTGAAAAAATTTGCAGGAATCATCAAAGTGGTCAGCCCGTTGGGAGATACCATGGTATTCCACTTTAAAGATGAATTCATCGTTGCTAGGCCTGGCATTACCATCTCACCGAGCAAAATGAATGTTTTCTATATCGGTGTCGATAATCCGGTTGAAATCAGTGTTCCCGGTGGCCCCGAACGCATCATCCCGACCATTTCCACCGGCAGTATCCGGCAGGAAGGGAAAGAATGGATCGTTTCTAACCTGGCAGTAAATGGCGCACGCGAAGCGGTTATCAGTGTAAATGCCGTGTTCTCAGGAAAATCAAAGAACATGGGGTCATATAAATTCCGACTGAAGACCGTTCCCGATCCGCTTATTAAAGTTGCCGGGAAAAATGAAGGGTTTATTTCCAAAAGCCTGCTCCTTGCAAGCCCGTTTCTTGTACCGGAAATGCCGGCAGGTTTTGATTTTGACCTCAAATATATCGTAACATCTTTTACCTTTTCAACATCCACCGCTGCCGGTGAAGGAAACGATGTGAAAGTCCAGGGAAACCGGCTGACAGAAGATATTCTCAGGACAATAAAAAATGCCCGCAAAGGCCAGCGGATCTGGTTTGATGACGTGTACGCCAAAGGCCCTGACGGTGTAAGAAAAGTAAATACCAGTCTTAGTTTGAAATTGAACTGATAATATTCATAAGGAGGTAATATGAAAAATGCATTTTTCCTGGTTTTGTTCTCCGCCTGCTTGTGGGGACTCAACCTTACATCCTATTCACAAGTCCTGGAAGGTCCTCCCAGGGATGGTGTGTATGATAAGACTGCCATCACCCAGGTTCAGCCAATTCCTTATCCATACCTGCGTGAAGCCGATGTAGTTTGGACCAGGAGAATATGGAGGGTATTGGACTTGCGTGAAAAAATGAACCAAACATTTTATTTCCCGGAAAAACCACAGAATAACTGGCGCAGCTTTGTTCAAATCATTATGGACGGTTTGAAGGAAGGAACGGTGACTGCCTATTCCAGTGAATCAGATCAGTTCCTGGTCCCCCTTACCTACAAGGAACTCCTGGATAAACTGGAAAGCGCCGACTCTGTCAAACTTCCAAGGCCCGACAATCCCGACATCATGTTTGATACCGTGATCAAGTCGGAATTCGACCCTTCCAATGTAAAAAAACTGAAGATCAAAGAGGATTTTTATTTCGACAGACAGAGATCGCTGGTAGAAGTCAGAATTCTTGGAATCTGTCCGGTGGTTGATGAGATTGATAAAAACACTGGAGAGAAACGTTTTGAAAAGAACCTCTTTTGGATCTATTTCCCCGAGTGCCGGAATCTTTTTGCAAAAAATGAGATGTTTAACCTGAAAAATGGTTCTGCCGGAAGAATGACGTATGATGATGTTTTCATGAAACGAATGTTCTCCTCCTATATTTATAAAGAAGAAAATGTATACGACCGTTCCATCAATGAATATGCAACCGGCGTGGATGCACTGCTTGAATCGGAAAAGGCCAAAAATGATCTGTACGAATTCGAATCAAATCTTTGGGAATACTGATCCTGAGGACCAATCCCCCCGCGGGATTCGTGAAAAAGTTTCAAAGGCTGTCTCACCGAGGCAGCCTTTGTTGCGAGTACGATGTTCAGGATGACAATAACCTTGTTCAAATTCTTTATTTTTGCGTGGATTGGATTTGATGATATGCTATGACAACACCCTTCCTTGAAACCCCGGTTGAGTATCTCAAAGGTGTTGGTCCGGCCCGGGCCGATCTGCTGAAAAAAGAATTGAATATTCATACATTTGGCGAATTGCTTACCTTTTTCCCATTCAGGTATGTCGACCGGAGTAAATTTTACCAGATTGCCGACATCCATGATGATTCCTCCTACATCCAGATCAAAGCCAGAATAGTCCACATCCAAACGATCGGAGCGCTGCATCACCAGCGATTGGTGGCTACCGCACGCGATGCCAGCGGTGAAATCGACCTTGTATGGTTCCAGGGAGTAAAATGGGTTTTGGAAATGCTTACACCTCAGCAGGAATACGTTATTTTCGGCAAGCCGGGTATTTACAATGGCCGGTGGAACATCCCACACCCGGAACTGGAAATTCCAACCCAGCAACCTTTACCGCTGAGTGAAGTGGTCAGGCCAATATACAATTCGACAGAAAAACTTAAATCTAAAGGGCTGGATTTTAAAGGAATAGGAAAACTGGTCCGTAACATTTTACTGAACGAGAAATTTATCATGCCTGAGAGCCTCACCCCGGAAATAATACAAAGGTTGCGGCTGATCAACAGGCAGGAAGCATTTGTCAACATTCACTTTCCCCAAAGCCCTGAATTGCTGAAAAAAGCCCAGACCCGGTTAAAGTTTGAAGAGTTGTTTTATATCCAGTTGCGGCTTGCAAAACAGCGGCATGGCAGATTGCTAAAACACCAAGGCCATAAATTTCTGAAGGTGGCGGAATATGTCAACCAGTTCTACCACCATCACCTGACCTTTGAACTGACAAATGCACAAAAACGTGTGATCAAAGAGATCAGGGTTGATCTTGGCTCTGGAAATCAGATGAACCGACTGCTCCAGGGAGATGTCGGCAGCGGGAAAACCCTGGTGGCGTTGATGACCATGCTCATTGCCCTCGATAACAGTTTCCAGAGTTGTTTGATGGCCCCCACTGAAATACTTGCCCGGCAGCATTTTAACTCTATCTCAGGCATGCTTACAGGACTCAATGTGGTGTTGAAATTACTGACCGGTTCCACCAGACCTGCAGAACGGCGTGAGATCCAGGAAGGGTTGCAGAACGGAACGGTGCACCTGCTCATCGGGACGCATGCCCTGATTGAAGAAAATGTAAAGTTCAGGCGCCTTGGCCTCGTAGTGATCGATGAACAGCATCGGTTCGGGGTCGCCCAGCGCGCCAAATTGTGGGAGAAAAATGTTGTGACACCGCACATCCTCGTCATGACGGCTACCCCGATTCCGCGCACGCTGGCCATGACCCTCTATGGAGACCTTGATACATCCATTATTGATGAATTGCCACCCGGCCGGAAACCTGTTGTGACAAAACATGTTTATGAACCTGAACGGGAAAAGGTTTTCAGGTTTATTCGCGAAAAGATCGGTGAAGGCCGGCAGGTTTACATTGTTTTCCCGCTTATCCAGGAATCCGAGACCCTGGATCTGAAGAATCTGGAGGATGGCTACACTGCGATCATCCAGGTGTTTCCGCCTCCGCAATACACAGTCAGCATGGTTCATGGCCGGATGAAACAGAAAGAGAAAGACGATGAGATGAAACGGTTCCTGGAACGGAAAACGCAGATCATGGTGGCAACCACGGTCATCGAAGTGGGGGTTGACGTGCCAAATGCTTCGGTAATGGTCATTGAAAATGCCGAACGTTTTGGCCTCGCCCAGCTTCACCAGTTGAGAGGCCGGGTAGGCAGAGGCAGTGACCAGTCATACTGCATCCTGATGAGCGGGTTTGAGCTTTCGGCAGAGGCAAGAAAAAGAATTTCCACCATGGTGCGCACAAACGATGGTTTTGAAATTGCGGAAACTGACCTGCAACTTCGTGGTCCGGGCGATTTGCAGGGAACGCAGCAAAGCGGGATCATGGACCTGCGTATCGCAGATATTGTGAAGGATGAAAAAATATTGAAGTTTGCCAGGAGTTTAGCCTCGGAAATCATCAGCAATGATCCCATGCTGTCAAAAAAGGAAAATGACATTCTGGCACTTCATCTGCTCAACATGGATAAGAAACAGCAAAATTGGGGGCTGATCTCTTAATAAGGTTTTTATTGCTAATTTTGCTGTATTAATCCGAATGACAAATGAAAATTTCTTATAATTGGCTCAGGCAATTCCATGATCTTGATCTTTCACCTGACAAGGTGGCGGAAATGTTGACAGGGTGCGGGCTTGAAGTTGAGGGCCAGGAACCTTTTCAATCGGTGAAAGGCGGACTCAAAGGAGTATTTATCGGTGAAGTCCTTACCTGTGAAAAACACCCCAATTCTGACCATTTAAGCCTGACTACGGTTGATGTTGGTTCAGGCGATCCGTTGAAAATTGTTTGCGGTGCAAGCAATGTCGCAAAGGGGCAAAAAGTGGCAGTAGCAACCATTGGAACCACGTTGTATTTTAAAGATACCGAACTGACCCTTCAGCGAACCAAAATCAGGGGTGAAATTTCCGAAGGAATGATCTGTGCGGAAGATGAACTTGGGCTTGGCAATGCACATGACGGGATTATGGTACTGGATTCAATGGCTCCCATAGGGTTACCGGCATGCGATTATTTCAAAGTGGAGGAAGATGTTACATTTACCATCGGGCTGACCCCGAACCGTATAGATGCAGCCTCTCATCTTGGCGTGGCGCGCGACCTGGTTGCTGTGTACAATAACTTTGGACGGCCTGAACCCCTGGCAACCGGGCACAGAAATGTAATCGTTCCTGATGTTTCAGCATTCAAAGTTGATAATAACAGCCTGCAGGTTGAAGTAATTATTGACGATCCGGCAGCTTGCCCGCGCTATTCGGGCATTACAATATCAGGCTTGCGTGTTGCTGAATCACCCGACTGGCTGAAAAATCGACTGGTAAGTATTGGCTTGCGCCCGATCAACAACATTGTGGATGTCACCAATTATATCCTGATGGAACTCGGACAGCCCCTTCATGCATTCGATGCCGATCGCATCTCAGGGAAAAAGGTCATTATCAGGAAATACCCAAGCGGTACAAAGTTCGTCACACTGGATGGCATGGAACGTGAACTGTCTGAAAACGACCTGATGATATGCAATGAAAAAGAACCGATGTGCATTGCCGGTGTTTATGGAGGTGCCGAATCAGGAGTGACGGGAGAAACAACAAGTGTGTTCCTTGAAAGCGCCTGTTTTGATCCCAGGCACATCCGGAGAAGTTCGAAGTTTCACGGTCTCCAAACCGATGCCTCTTTCCGGTTTGAACGGGGTACCGATTACAATATTACGGTATTTGCACTGAAACGCGCTGCGATGCTGATAAAAGAGATCGCCGGTGGCGAGGTTTCATCAGAAATCGTGGATGTTTATCCAGTTCTTCTTCCACTCAAAGTCGTTGATCTTTCGTATGCTAACCTCGACCGCCTGATCGGTAAAATCATCAACCGCGAGGTGGTGAAAACCATTCTTACCGACCTCGGGATCCATATTCTTGATGAAATACCACTTTTAGGAACTGCTGGTGGCGGGCAGGTTCCTGGGCTCCGGCTGGAAATACCGGCTTATAAAGTAGATGTAACCCGCGAAGCCGATGTTGTTGAGGAGATCTTACGGGTTTATGGTTATAATAACATTGAGCTTCATGAGGAAATTAAATCCTCCATTTCATATACCATCAGGCCTGATCCTGAAAAGTGTCAGAACCTTGTTTCGGATTACCTGGTTGCCAACGGGTTCAATGAAATCATGAATAATTCACTCACACGATCGGCATACTATACCGATAACTCGGATTATCCTCTTGAACACTGCGTGAAAATGCTGAACCCGATAAGCCGGGATCTCGATGTGATGAGGCAAACCTTGCTTTTCGGAGCGCTTGAAAGCGTTGTCTTCAATCAGAACCGCAAGACATCAGAACTTAAAATGTTTGAATTCGGAAGGGTGTATTCAACCGGCACTTTTAAGAATGATCCGCTTCAGGGCTATCATGAAGAAGTTCATCTTGCCATGATCCTCACCGGGCGGGCACAACTGGAAAACTGGAATACGGCAGACAGCCAGGTCGATTTTTATAGCCTGATAGGCTACCTGAATGGCATATCTGATAAATTAGCCATCCCAAAGGATTCCTGGACGTTTCAACCGCTTAAATCAACACACTTATGTGATGGATTGCAATATTTACTCGGCGATAAAATTATTTTTGTTCTTGGACTGGTCAGTGACCAGGTTTTAAAAGCCTTCGATTGCAAGCAGCCGGTGTACTTTGCAGAAGTAAACTGGACCCACTTATTTTCACTGATACCTAAGAAGAACCTCCAGTACAAAGGAATTCCAAAATTCCCGGAAGTCAGGCGCGATCTCGCCCTGCTGGTCGACAAGGAGATTACCTTTTCCCAGATTGAAAAACTTGCATTTCAAACGGAGAAGAAGCTTTTACAGAAAATCGGGTTATTCGATGTGTATGAGGGTGAAAAAATAGCCTCCGGAAAAAAATCCTATGCCCTTAGCCTGATCCTTCAGGATGAGGACAGAACCCTTACAGACAAGGACATTGAAAAAGCCATGGAACGCATTCTGCAGGCAATGGTTTCTAAGTTTAATGCACAGTTAAGATAACGATCCAATGGATATTCAGTCGATCAAGCAACGGTTCGGGATCATCGGGAATTCTCCTCTGCTCAACAGGGCCATTGATATAGCAAGCCAGGTTGCAGCAACAGACATAACGGTGCTTGTAAGCGGCGAAAGCGGCACCGGGAAAGAGTTTTTTCCTAAGATCATCCACCAGATGAGTGCCCGGAAACACGGTCCGTACATCGCGGTTAATTGTGGAGCTATCCCTGAGGGAACAATAGACTCGGAGCTCTTTGGGCATGAAAAAGGATCCTTTACAGGCGCTCACGAAGCCCGTAAAGGTTATTTTGAAGTAGTTGACGGGGGAACCATTTTCCTGGATGAAGTCGCTGAACTCCCGCTGGGTACCCAGGTAAGGCTCCTGCGTGTACTTGAATCGGGTGAATTCATGCGCGTTGGTTCTTCCAAGGTTTTAAAAACAAACGTTCGGGTTGTTGGTGCCACCAATGTGAACATCCCTGATGCCATTGCTAACGGCAAATTCAGGCAGGATCTTTATTATCGCTTGAATACCGTTCCCATTCTCGTCCCGGCTTTGCGTGAACGCAAAGAAGACATTTATCTTTTATTCAGGAAATTCGCCGCCGATGCTGCCGAAAAATACCGCATGCCTGCTATTCAGCTTGACGACGACGCCCAGCAGATGATCAGGAACTTCAGGTGGCCGGGGAACATCCGCCAGCTTAAAAATCTGACGGAACAAATCAGTATCATTGAAAAAACCAGGATAATTGATGGAGTAACTTTGCTTAAATATATGCCTCAGGGACAATCGAATGAGCTCCCTGTTCTTTATAAATCCGAAGATTCTTCAAAATTCAATGAGCGTGAATTGCTTTATAAGGTGCTTTTTGACATGAAAAAAGATATGAACGACCTGAAGCAACTGGTGATGAATCTCATGCAGAATGATGATGACCTGAGCAATAACCTGGATGAGAACACCCACCTGATTAAACGGCTTTATAAGGATCTTGAGGAAGTGAAGGAGCCTGACCAGCCAATTATTGTACACCACCAGGGGAAAAGGTTCGAAGAACAGGAGCCGATCCAGGAACCGGAAGAGGTGGAAGAATCACTCTCTTTAGAGAAGAAGGAGATTGATTTCATTCGGAGGGCCCTTACAAAGCACGAAGGGAAACGTAAGGATGCAGCAAATGAACTTGGAATTTCAGAGCGCACACTATACCGGAAGATCAAGGAATATAACATTGAATAATATGGCTTACTTCCGGACATCGATCGAACAAGTGCTGAATAGACAATGTCATCGCTTGCGTGCTTGTTCCGCACCTCTATGCATGACCGTTACCCTTTTGGTCCTGATGTTGCAGATGAATTCTTGCAGGGTCAGTTATTCGTTCACCGGGGCTTCCATTTCACCCAATGTAAAAACCGTTTCTATTCCCAATTTCCCGAATAATGCCGGATTGGTTGTGCCTACCTTATCGAGAACGATCACCAATGCATTGCGTGATTATTTTACTTCACAAACGAACCTGGTGCTCGTTGAGCGGAGCGGTGATCTCCATCTTGAAGGAACAATTACACAGTATGCAGTGATTCCTGTGGCCATTCAAGGCAATGAAACTGCAGCATTGAACCGGCTTACCATTGCTGTTAGCGTGAAATTTACCAATAAGACAGACCCCAAACAGAATTGGGAATCATCTTTTTCCCGTTACCAGGATTATGCCAGTACCTATAACCTTTCTTCCGTTCAGGATGGACTCATCCGCGAAATCACCGATCAGCTTGTTCAGGATATTTTCAACAAAGCAGTTGTTAACTGGTAATTCATTCGAATGATGATTCAGATAGCATGACCAGCCAGCAATTTTCAAAATTCATGACCAATCCTGGTCCGGTCAGCGACCAAAGTCTGCAGTTGATTGAAGCAGTTGTGGCACGATTCCCGTATTGCCAGTCGGCACAACTGTTGCTGGCCAGTTGCTATTATAGCGGCGAACATCCCAATTATCCGGATCAACTCAAAAAAGCAGCGGCCCATGCAGGTGATCGCAGCATGCTGAAGGAACTGATCGACCATTCAACACAATACCGGTCCCTGCCCGTGCATACGGCAGAAAAAGCGTATTATCATCGACCCGAGATACATCCCGTCGAAAAGGTTACCATGTCCTATGAACCCCTCACCACGGACGAACTTCTGGCAATTGTAAAAAAAAGGCTTGCAGAAATCGAGGCTGAACAAAAAAGCGGGCAGGAAAAACCGCACATCGTGCATTCCGTGACGGATCCCCTGATTCCCCAGGCCTTGGCCTCAAAAGCCTCAATTATCGATAAATTTATCCAGGAAGAACCCCGTATATCCAAACCCAAGGCGAGTTTTTTCAATCCGGGCGACAGTTCCCTCAGGAGCAATTTCGATGAAGAAGAAATTGTAAGTGAAACCCTTGCCCGGTTATATGCACAACAGGGCAACATACACAAGGCCATTCACATTTATGAGAAATTATCTTTGATTAATCAAGAAAAAAGTCGTTACTTTGCAGCCCAAATTGAAAAACTCAGTTCCTGAAAATCAATTTGGAATTCAAATCGTAAATCATAAATCGTAAATCCTAAATCGAAATGGGTCTCTACATTCTTATCTCCGTTCTCATCCTCATCGTTTGTGTATTGATGGTATTGGTCGTTTTAGTCCAGAATTCCAAAGGTGGCGGACTGGCTTCTAATTTTGCATCCTCCAACCAGTTCATGGGGGTTCGGAAAACAGCTGATTTTCTTGAAAAAACGACATGGACTTTGGCTCTTGCACTGCTTGTGCTGAGCCTGTTCTCCATTTTTGTCATACCTAAATCCCAGGGAAAATCCGAAGCTACACAAAGTGAAATCCAGAAGCAGATCGACGAAAGCAAATCCGCTCCGATCCAGGATTTTCAAGCGCCCCCGGCTCAAAAGAAATAATATATTTCAGGGCCTTCACCGGCCAGTAAATTGTGTCAGATTGTCAGTACAGTCTGACATTTTTATTTTTTTTCAGCTTGAAACTGAAATATTGTCCAGATTTTACCACCCGATTCCCTTTGGCATAACTTATGACTAAGTTGGTTAACCTTGAGCAAAAGGTGAAAATATGTAATGTTTAACTTAACAATAAAGCAAAATGGCAAAAGTGAAGATCAAACCGTTGGCTGACCGAGTATTGGTTGAAGCTGCCGCGGCAGAAGACAAGACAGCCGGAGGAATTATCATTCCGGATACGGCAAAGGAAAAACCTCAGAAAGGAACGGTGGTTGCTGTTGGTCCCGGTAAAAAGGATGAACCCATGACCGTTAAAATCGGTGACAGTGTGCTCTATGGCAAATATGCCGGCACGGAGATCACCATTGATGGCGCAAATTACCTGATCATGCGCGAATCCGACATCGTTGCAGTAATTTAACCAGCGAAGTCAGGGAAAAATTCAAGAACAAACAACATAAAAAAACAAAAAAATGGCAAAAGATATAATCTTTAGCATAAAAGCTAGGGAAGCGTTAAAGAAAGGTGTAGATGAACTTTCCAACGCCGTAAAAGTGACACTTGGACCCAAAGGCCGCAATGTCATCATCGATAAATCATATGGATCCCCGATCGTGACCAAGGATGGTGTAACGGTTGCAAAAGAAGTTGAATTAAAGGATCCTGTTGAAAACATGGGTGCACAAATGGTCAAGGAAGTTGCTTCCAAAACCAGCGACCTGGCCGGTGACGGTACAACCACTGCCACTGTCCTGGCGCAGGCTATTTTCACAACCGGATTGAAGAACGTTACTGCCGGAGCCAATCCAATGGATCTGAAACGCGGTATTGACAAAGCGGTTGCAGAGGTCATCCTTTCATTAAAGGCACAGACAAAAAAAGTTGGCGACAGCATGGAGAAAATCGAACAGGTTGCTTCCATCTCAGCCAATAACGATAGCTTCATTGGCAAGATGATTGCTGAAGCGATGGGTAAAGTTAAAAAAGAGGGTGTGATCACCATCGAAGAGGCCAAAGGTATTGAGACTACCGTGAAAGTAGTTGAAGGCATGCAATTCGACCGTGGCTACATCAGCCCGTATTTCGTGACTGACACCGAAAAGATGGAAGTTGTTTATGAAACTCCTTACATCCTGATCTACGATAAAAAGGTAAGCGTCATGAAAGACCTGCTTCCTGTTTTGGAAAAAGTCGTACAGTCAGGCCGTCCACTGATCATTGTCAGCGAAGATGTGGAAGGGGAAGCGCTTGCAACTTTGGTGGTGAACAAGATCCGCGGCACACTGAAAGTGGCAGCTGTTAAGGCTCCGGGATTCGGCGACCGCCGCAAGGAAATGCTTGAGGATATTGCCATTCTTACAGGTGGCACGGTCATCAGCGAAGAAAAAGGTTTTAAACTGGAAGATGCAACATTGCAGTATCTTGGCCAGGCTGAAAAAGTAACCATTGACAAAGAAAATACAACCATCATCAATGGAAATGGCAAAAAGGCCGATATCACCGCACGCATCAACCAGATCAAATCACAAATCGGAACAACCACTTCTGATTATGATAAGGAAAAACTGCAGGAACGCCTTGCCAAACTGGCTGGTGGCGTTGCCGTGATTTATGTTGGCGCTGCATCTGAAGTGGAAATGAAAGAGAAGAAAGACCGTTTCGATGATGCCCTGCATGCAACCCGTGCAGCCATTGAAGAGGGAATCATCCCCGGTGGTGGTGTTGCTTACCTCCGTGCCCAGAAGGCCATTGAAAAAATGAAAGGCGATAACGAGGATGAAACCACAGGGATCGGAATCGTGAGACGCGCTCTTGAAGAACCGCTCCGCCAGATCGTTGAAAATGCCGGCCTTGAAGGGTCAGTCGTGATCCAGAGAGTGAAAGAAGGCAAAGATGATTTCGGTTTCAATGCACGCACCGAAGTGTATGAAAACCTGTATAAAGCAGGCGTGATAGACCCAACGAAGGTTGCTCGCATCGCCCTGGAAAATGCAGCTTCCATTGCAAGCATGTTGCTTACGACCGAATGTGTTCTCGCAACCCATAAGGAAGAAAAACCTTCCATGCCACCAATGAACCCGGGCATGGGCGGAATGGGTGACATGTATTAAACCGTTAACAATACTGTTCAAAAAAGCCCTGAGTGATCAGGGCTTTTTTATTATATTTTCCCTAATATTGCATCTGTATAAATATCCGGTTATGAAATACGATTTTTTAATGCGCAGTCGTGTGTTGTTCCTGTTTCTGCTGTGTTTCCCATTGTTCGTAAGATCTCAACCGCAACCTTATCACCTTCCCATCGATCCCGATTCGAAAAAAATCATGTTTCGTGAAGTGGTCGAACAGCAGGGAACCCCTGCATATCTTTATGATAAAGCCATTGAATGGTTCGGTTACTATTATCTCAATGCTCAATCCGTTTACACGGTTCAGAATAAAGAAAACGGAAAAATAGAGGGGCTTGGAAGGATGAAGATCTATTATACCGACGAAACTTCGGGAGCAAAACGGGATGGCGGAACGATTCAGTATCAGATAATACTTGAACTTAAAGATAACAAATACAGGGTTACCCTTACAGATTTCAACCTGAAAACCGCATCACGCTTTCCTATTGAAAAATGGATGAACAAATCCGACGTGGCCTATAACCCCAGTTGGGATTCATACCTTTACCAGGTTGATACAACCATGCAGCGACTTATTTCAACAATGAAGGATAAAATGAAACCCGCTGTGATCAAGAAAGATGTGTGGTAATCTCCTTCCGGACATCAGGTCGATGACAAAACCGGACCTGGAACATTTTTTCCTCCGGCATGGAGAGAAAAAATTTCGTACAACCCAGGTTTACGAATGGCTCTGGAAAAAATCGTGCCATTCGTTTGAAGAGATGACAAGCCTCCCGAAGGATGTCAGGCACATGCTTGAAAATCATTTTACCTTTCATACCGCCGTTTCTGAAACCCAGCAAAACAGTTCCGACGGAACAGTGAAGACCTTATTCCGGCTGCATGACGGATTCGTGATTGAAGCGGTGCTGATCCCCTCCGGGGACCGTTCCACTGTTTGCATCTCCTCTCAGGCCGGATGTGCGCTGGGATGCAAATTTTGTGCTACCGGTCAAATTGGGTTTTTACGAAACCTCACCACAGGAGAGATTTTTGACCAGGTAACGGCAATGCATTTGGCCGGAGCAACGATGGCAGATCCCGGCCCTGCCGAAATACAAACCGGGTCACGGATATCGAATATTGTCTTTATGGGGATGGGAGAGCCATTTTTGAACTATGACAACGTATTGGGTGCCATCAGTAAGATTGTTTCACCTGACGGATATGGAATGTCGCCCCAGCGAATCACGGTTTCCAGCGTTGGAATCCCAAAGATGATCAAGAAGATGGCCGAGGATGATCCCGGATATCATTTTGCACTCTCGCTGCACGCTGCAACCGATGAAAAGCGCGACCAGATTATCCCGTTGAACAGGAAATTCCCAATCGGAGATTTGACAGAAGCGCTGAAATATTATCATAAAAAAACCGGTAAACGCTTTACCATCGAATACATCCTTTTCGGTGGTTTCAACGATTCTGTTGCCGATGCAAAGGATCTGGCCCTGTTTTGCAAAAGTTTTCCTGTCAAAATAAACATCATTGAATTCAATCCCGTAAATGGTTCCGGCTTTATTAAATCGGATCCTGATAAAACCAGGGCATTTGTCGGTTTCCTTGAAACCCGGAACTTAATTGTGAACATCCGTCAAAGCAGGGGGAAGGATATTGATGCAGCCTGCGGCCAGCTTGCGGGAAACCCATTAAAAGTAAAAAGAAAGATATAAAATTCATCTTTGATAAAAGGTATTGCTATGGATAATTCAAATTTTGAAATTCAGGGGAATATTGTGGATGTTGTCGCAAAGTCAGTTTTCCAGGGAACAGTGATCGTTCGTAATGGGAAAATCGAGGCCATCCGAAAGGAAAAGGTTGAAGCGGAAGGGTACATCCTTCCCGGGCTGATCGATGCCCATATCCATGTAGAGAGTTCCATGCTGATCCCTTCCGAATTTGCCAGGCTGGCAGTGGTTCACGGCACGGTCGGATCGGTTTCTGATCCCCATGAAATTGCCAATGTGCTGGGGATCCCCGGAGTGAAATTTATGATCGCCAACGGGCATTCGGTTCCGTTTAAATTTAATTTCGGAGCTCCGTCGTGCGTTCCGGCCACCCCCTTTGAAACAGCAGGGGCATCTCTCGGGGTGAAGGAGGTGCAGGAACTGTTGAAGATGCCGGAAATCAAATACCTGTCAGAAATGATGAATTTCCCGGGAGTCTTGTTTCACGACCCCGAAGTAATGGCCAAACTTGCTCTGGCGAAGGAGGCAGGCAAGCCGGTGGATGGCCATGCACCAGGAGTTACCGGTGAAAATGCTGAAAAATACATCAGGGCAGGAATTTCAACCGACCATGAATGTTTTTCCCTGGCTGAAGCGCGTGAAAAAATAAAATACGGGATGCATATTCTGATCAGGGAAGGAAGCGCTGCAAAAAACTTCAGCACCCTCTACCCGTTGATCGATGAATTTCCCGGCCAGGTGATGCTTTGCTCGGATGATAAACATCCCGATGACCTGGTGGCAGGGCACATCAACCTTGAAGTGAAGCGGGCACTCGCACTCGGACTGGATAGGATGAACGTTTTGCGCAGTTGTACCTATAACCCGGTGAAACACTACCATCTTGACATCGGGTTGCTTCAGCTGGGCGACGCTGCCGACTTCATTACGGTGGATAATCTGAGCGATTTCAATGTGCTTGCCACATATATCGATGGAACAATGGTTGCAGAAGGAGGTAAAACACTCATTTCCGGAGTCAGGGAAACCCCTTTCAACAAGTTCAACATCGGTCCGATGATGGAAAAAGAGATCCGGGTGATCCCCGGTGAAGGCCGGCTCAGGGTTTTTAGCGCCTTCGACGGCCAGTTGATTACCGGAACACTGCTTGCCGATCCTTGCATTGCCGATGGCAATGTGGTCAGCGATCCCGCCCGGGACATTTTGAAAATCGTGGTTAAAAACAGGTATCATGAAGCGCCTGCTGCGGTGGGATTTATCAAAAACATCGGTTTGAAAAGGGGGGCCCTGGCATCGTGTGTTGCCCACGATAGCCATAACATCGTGGCAGTGGGGGCAGATGATGGTTCCATTACGGAGGCCATCAACCTTATCATTGCCGAAAAGGGAGGGATTTCGCTGGTTGATGGAACAACCAAGAGAATACTTCCGCTCCCTTTCGCGGGAATCATGTCGGGGCTCAACGGCTACAATGTGGCTCTTCAGTATGAGGAAATGGATCAGGCTGCCAAGCAAATGGGGGCTGCACTATCAGCGCCTTATATGACCCTTTCTTTCATGGCATTGCTGGTCATTCCTGAAATTAAACTGAGTGACAAGGGGCTGTTTGATGGAACACAGTTTCAGTTCACCGGGATTTTTGAGAAATAAACTTACGTATTTATATATATAGTTAATTTGTAATTTGTTAACTTTGCGGAATAATCTCAAAATTAACTCGCTATGACTAAAAAAAGCACACTCGACATTCAAAAGCTTGAAACCGCTGCCAGTAAACTGCGTGCCATGGCTCATCCAATGCGGATAGCCATCATTGAATTGCTTACTGAGAATAAAAAACTTACTGTAACTGAAATTTATGAAAGGCTGAGCATTGAACAGGCCTCAGCCTCCCATCACCTGAATATTCTGAAAAACAAGGGCTTGCTGGAGTCAAAACGCGATGGCAAGATGATATTATACTCCTTGAAAACCAGTGTGCTTGCAAATGTGATCGAGTGCATCAATCAATGCGTTACGCACTAATTCCACGTTTCTTCGACATCCCAGTTTGACCTGATTTCAATGGTCTTCGGAAAATACATGACCTCCTCGGGCTGGATTTTCAATTTGTAATTTCCGGTATCCCATCGTTTGTTCCCGTTGCGGTCGTTGATGGCCTTGAGTTTATACTTCCCGGGAGCCATGAAATTAAAATGGAGGATCCCGGATCCCTGGATAGTATGCTCTTCAAATACAATGGATTCCTTTTCGTTAGTCAGTTGAACAACGTATTGCCCCGGTCGCTTTTCCATGTTCATGGTAAGGATCAGATTGCCAAAATCCTTTTCACCCTTTGTTCTGAAATCCAGGCGAACGGTGTCGTGGGATATGTTCTGTATCCCGAAAAAAACCGAATCAGGTATCAGTACCCGATAACTGGTTTCCTCTTCCCATTTGTGAAGAATGAGGATTTTTCGTTTCAGGCTGTCTACAAGTTTGATTTCAGGATGGATGGTGTCTTTTTTGGCGATCAACAATACCCTCGAAAAATCCCATCGCGTCAATGGGTAAGAAAATGTAATGATAAGTTTGTTTTTGAACTGGTTGAGTCCAAATGCTGATGCCGAGGTTCCCATGGCCAGCTGGATTCCTTTCGCTTTTTTTTGTGACTTTTTCTGACTCTCTTTTTTCACAAGTTCAAGCCGGATCGTATCGGCTATTTTATTGTCAACCATCACTTTTGCAACCAGGGAATCGACATTGGGCCTGGTTATCCATATGCGCACTGAATCACGTTTTGCCGAAAACTCTTCCATGTGCCATGGAGTAACGGAATCAAAATTCAAAGGAACAACACGAAGGTTTCTTACCGGGTACCTGAAAACAAGCATTGCCATTCCTTCCAGGGGGAAAGACGCATGGAGCATGCGTTGAATGGAATCATTTTCCTCAAACAGGAAAAGCGGGTAGGCAGGGTAGATCAGGAAACTCCGTTTGATGGAATCGGCCTTGTGGATTGAATCAGTTTTCCGCAGGGAATCGATATTTTTCACTTTGACCGGAGGGACTTTCGGTTGTTCGGTCTTTGATGTATCGGGTTTAGCAACTGTTATATAGTAAGGATTGGCCAGGCTATCGGAAAAAGCGATTTTTTCTGAGGGCTGGTTGAAAATCAGGTCGCCATTCTGATCTGCCAGGGCAAAAAGCTTGAATGGTGCCTTTTGAAGATTGTGAAACATGAAGTTGCCCTGATCATTTGTTTTTGTAATATAATAGGGAGGCACCCGTATCGGAAGGGAATCAAATGGGAGTGTGTCATTATTGTTGATGTATAATTCGATAAACACATCCTTTTGAGGTGTATGATCAAATGCCGACTGAAGGGTTCCCTGCAATGAAAGGGTGTCGACAAAAGCGCCGGTTGAAAACACGTAATTAAAGCCCTTCAGCACATTGCCTTCGGAGAGGTCGGCGATGGCATTGCCAAAAGTGATCGAATAGGTGGTATTGGGAGCCAGGCTGTCGGCGAGTTTTACCACCAGCGATTTACCTCTTAACTTTGTGTCGATCGGGCTTTTTAACGGTGGTGAAATAAAAATTTCAGCAACCGGGTTTTTCAGGTTGATAAATTCGTTAAAATCGATCCGGATGGATTTCGATTTGAAATTAACCGCTGAATTTGGCGGGTCGCAGGCAGCAACGACGGGGGGCTCTGTGTCTTTCGGCCCGCCTGTCGGACTTACCGGATGGGCACATCGCGACAGCAACAAAACGGATGTAAGCAGGAAAAGGTAAAACAAAATAATCGGTCGTTGCACCTGAGCAGGGGATTTTCGTAAGTTTGCGACCCCAAATTTACCAATCGTTTTAATAGGTTATCCTTTTTTTATTAATTTTACACTGTTAATCAACAAACAGCAAATATATGTCTGGTCACAATAAATGGTCCACTATAAAACGAAAAAAAGGAGCGCTGGATGCCAAGCGTTCGAAAATTTTCTCAAAGATCATCAAAGATATTACCATAGCCGTGAAGGAAGGCGGGGCTGACCCCGATGGCAATCCCCGGTTGAGGCTTGCAATCTCCAATGCCAAGGGTGCTTCCATGCCCAAAGACAATATTCAGCGGGCCATCAGCAAAGGTGCAGACAAGGATGCTGCTGCATTGATTGAAACAACCTATGAAGGCAAAGGGCCTCATGGAGTTGCCATCTTTGTTGAATGTACAACAGATAATCTGCAGCGGACCGTTTCCAATGTCAGGGCTTATTTTAATAAGCATGGAGGGGAACTGGGGCAGAACGGGATGCTCAACTATCTTTTCGACCGCAAAGGGGTATTTGTTGTTCCAAAGGGTGATTTGAACCGGGATGATTTTGAAATGGAACTGATCGATGCCGGCGCAGAAGATATTACGCTGGAGGATGATGTTTTTACCATCATCACGGCCATGGAAGACTTCGGGAGCATGATCAAAAAACTTGAAAAGCTTGAAATAGAACCAGAGAGCGCCGCCTTGCAGCGTATTCCTAAAACAACCGTTGCACTTGAGGAAGACGCAACACGTAAGGTACTGCGGCTCATCGATATCATTGAAGAGGATGAAGATGTCCAGAATGTTTTCCACACCCTGGAAATCAGCGATGAAATGGCTGAGAAACTCTAACAAAAAACGCGGCGAAAGCCGCGTTTTTTGTTAAGCCTCGCAGATGAACTGCGTAAGGTTGATGCCCTTTGGCAATGCCAGTTTTTTACGCAGCCGGATGCGTGAAATTTCAGTACTTGGAGCGGTAATCTTCAGGATATGTGAAATTTCCTTTGTATTCAGGTTCATGCGCAACAAGGCACAAAGCTTATGGTCGCTCGGTGTAAGCTGCGGGAAATTCTTCCTGAGGCGGTCGAAAAATCCCGGATGTATTTTCTCGAAGTGTGCTTTGATGCGGTACCAGTCATTATCGAATTTGATGTTTTCATCAATCGATTTCAGCACCTTCCCGATTTCAACCTTGGTAATGGTTTTATCATTGCGTAAAAGACGGTTGATGTCCTTCTTGATCAGGCCGATGATTTTATTTTTTTGCGAAATAAAGATAGACGATGTTGCCAGTTCCCTGTTGATCAGGTCAAGCTCCATGTGATGCTTTTGCTTTAGCAGTTGATTTACACTTTGCTCGGCACGGATGCGTTCCTGCAGGCGGAGGTTTCTTTCTTTTTCAACCTTTTTCCGTTGTTCAATCTCCTTTTTCAGTTCTGAAATGATCCGTTCATTTGTGATTTCCAGGTTGCGCTGGTAATTTGCAACCTCAATGGCAGCACGGATCTGGTCGATATCCACGGGCTTGAAAAGGTAGGCATAGGGTTTGAGGGAGAAGGATTTTGAAAAAATCTCACTTTTATTCATGGAGGTGAGAAAAATAATCCCGCAATTATTATTTTCAGTAAGGATCCTGGCGGCTTCAATCCCATCCATTTTTCCAGCAAGTCCCACATCCATAATCACAATGTCGGGTTCGAGGTTAGATTCCTGGAGGTTTGCAATGTTTTCAATTGCGCTTTCTCCCTTGGTGTCAATACCAAGAACATCATATCCAAACTCTGTCAGTTTGGTTTTAAGATCATGAGCAATGATCAGCTCATCTTCAACAATATACAAACTAATAGGTGCCATAATTTACTGGTTTAAAATTTATATTCCGAATTAGTTACGATGTTATATGTGTCTATTGCAATCACCAATTCCTCGTTAGTTGGCATCACCATGGATACCACACGGGAGCCGGGTCGTGTAAGGATGGCCTCTTTCCCACGGGCGGTATTCCGTTCATTGTCAAACTCAACTCCCAAAAAACCAAGGCCATCGAGGATTCGCTTACGTGTATCCACATCATTTTCGCCAATTCCCCCGGCAAAAATGATTAAATCAACACCACTCATGGCGGCTGCGTATGCTCCGATGTATTTCCTGACCCGGTAGGCATACATATCAAGTGACAATTGAGCACGGCTGTTTCCATTGGAGGCGGCTTGCTCTACGTCGCGCATATCAAAGGAAATGCCTGATATTCCGCATACACCGCTTCTTTTGTTAAACATCGCATTGGTGTCTGCAATGGTCAGGTTCTCTTTTTCCGCGAGAAATAACAAGACACCAAGGTCAACATCGCCACTTCGTGTACCCATCATCAATCCTTCCAGAGGCGTAAAGCCCATGGAGGTGTCGAGTGATTTTCCATCCTGTATGGCAGCAATGGAGGATCCGTTGCCCAAATGACAGGTGATGATCCGGAGATTGTTAAAATCCTTGCCAAGGTAACGGCAGGCTTTCTGCGCTACATACTTATGCGAAGTTCCATGAAACCCATAACGGCGGATCTTGTATTTTTCATAAAATTCATAAGGGATGGCATACAGGTAAGAGTAGGCAGGCATCGACTGGTGGAAGGAGGTATCGAAAACCGAAACCTGGGGAACCCTGGGCAGGATCGCCTCAATAGAGAGGATTCCTTTCAGGTTGGCAGGATTGTGCAATGGGGCGAGTTCGATGCATTTTTCGATGTCTTTCTTTACACTTTCAGTAATAAGTACACTGGTTTTGAAATTCTCGCCACCATGGGCAACACGGTGTCCAACGGCAAGAATTTCATTTTCATCCCTGATCACCCCGTGAACAGGATCCTTCAGTGTTTTAAGAATGAGGTTGATCCCGACCTGATGATCGGGAACTTCCTGAATGATCCTGTATTTCTCTTTCCCGGTTACCTGGTGAGTCAGTTCACTCGTTGGCAATCCGATACGGTCAAGCAATCCTTTGGCTTTGAGATCTGTCTCGTCAGAAATTTCAATGAGTTGGTACTTGATGGAAGAGCTGCCGCAGTTTAGGACAAGTATTTTCATTTGTTCACAAATGGTTTATAATAAGTAAGATCAGTTTTCAATCAGCAATACGGGAATCGTAGATCGTATGTTAGGGTGTACAAAGTTACATCATTTATATCTTTTTTCAATTGAATTCAATAAAAATAACGTAACAAATACTTTTTTTCTTTACAGAACACTATATATTATGATTTTATGGGTAGGAGTTATTTGATTTAATAGTATTTTTGGTTACCCTAACCAAGCGCTGAACACATGGCTCTGATCAATTCCGTTATCTCATGGCTGATGAAAAAGCGCATTCATCAGATTGAACTCTTCATGCAGTACCCTGACGAGGTACAATCAGAATGGTTGCGTAAGCTGATGTCTACGGCACGGAATACTGAATGGGGCCGGAAATATGATTTTAAATCCATTTCCACACCCGACCAATTTAAAAACCGCATCCCGGTTCAGGATTATGATTCCATGAAAGATGCAATCGACCGCCTGCGCCAGGGAGAACAAAACATTTTGTGGCCTACGGAGATCAAGTGGTTTGCCAAATCATCGGGTACAACAAATGATAAAAGCAAATTTATTCCTGTCAGCCAGGAAGCCCTCGAAGAGTGCCATTTCAAAGGGGGCAAGGACCTGTTGTCCATTTATTTCAACACCCATCTTGATACCAGGCTTTTCGACGGGAAGTCGATTGCCATGGGAGGATCGCATCAGATCATGGAAGTGAACAACGAATCATACATACAGGGCGACCTGTCTGCAATCCTTATCCAGAACCTCCCCGGATGGATCGAGTTCATGCGCACACCCAATTTATCCATCGCCCTGATGGATGAGTGGGAGAGCAAAATTGAAATGATGGCTGCTGCAACGATCCAGCATGATGTGACCAGTATTTCGGGCGTACCTTCGTGGACTTTGTTGCTTTTTAAACGAATTCTCGAAATCACCGGGAAATCAAATCTCCTTGAGGTATGGCCCAATTTTGAATTGTTTATCCACGGAGGTGTCAATTTTTCTCCTTACCGTGAACAATTCAGGCAGATCCTCCCTTCCAACAGGGTAAATTACCTGGAAACATACAATGCATCGGAGGGTTTTTTTGGGATCCAGGACCGGACGAACGCAGACGACATGCTGCTGATGCTTGACTATGGAATTTATTATGAATTCATACCGCTTGATCAGGTAGGGCTGGATCAACCCGATGCCTGCCGTTTGGATCAGGTGGAACTGAACACCCATTATGCAATGGTCATAACAACAAACGCCGGGTTATGGCGATATATGATCGGAGATACCATACAATTTACCTCATGCCGCCCTTACAGGATTAAAATTTCAGGCCGTACGAAGAATTTCATCAATGCCTTTGGAGAGGAACTGATCATCGACAATGCCGAAAAAGCCATCGCCATCGCATGCGAGCGCAGCAATGCCGTGGTAACGGAATATACAGCAGCCCCCGTCTATATCACCGGCCATGGTAAAGGTGCCCATGAATGGCTTATTGAATTTGAGCGTTATCCCGATGATCTTTCTTTTTTTACAGCAACCCTGGATACTGCGCTCAAATCACACAATTCCGATTATGAAGCCAAGCGCTATCACGACCTGATCCTGGAAGAACCACGTATCAGACCTGTTCCCTCCAGGACTTTCTATAATTGGCTTAAATCGAAAGGAAAACTGGGAGGACAGCATAAAGTTCCAAGGTTGTCAAATGACAGAAAATATATTGACGAAATCCTGAATTTATTACCCCCTGGTTAATTCCTTTTTTTTACTTTTGATCACAAATTCTAAATTATGCATATAGCAGTCGCCGGAAACATCGGATCCGGAAAAACCACGCTGACCGGATTGCTTGCCAAACACTTTGGGTGGGATCCGCATTATGAAGATGTTGATACAAACCCTTACCTCAACAGTTTTTATGAGGACATGCAACGGTGGTCATTTAACCTGCAGATCTACTTTTTAAACAGCCGGTTCCGACAGGTGGTCGATATCCGGAATTCTGGTAAAACGGTGATCCAGGACCGGACGATCTATGAAGATGCCTATATTTTCGCCCCCAACCTGCATACCATGAACCTCATGAGCACCCGCGACTATGAGAATTACCGGTCGCTGTTTGATCTCATGGGTACCTTTATCCTGCCTCCCGATCTGCTTATCTATTTGAGAGCCAGTGTTCCTACACTTGTCAGCCAGATCCAGAAACGTGGCAGGGACTATGAAAACGCGATCCGCCTCGATTACCTTAAAAACCTGAATGAAATGTATGAGGACTGGATAGAAGGTTATAAATTCGGAAAACTCCTGATCATTGATGTTGATACCCTGAAGGTCAATGAAAATCCTGAAGACCTCGGATATGTGATTGATAATATCAATGCACAATTGCACGGACTTTTCTAGCGCAGCGGATGAAAATTTTAGGTGTTATTCCTGCACGATATGCTTCCACGCGTTTTCCGGGGAAACCACTTGTTGTGATCGATGGTAAAACCATGATCCAACGGGTTTACGAACAGGCTATCCGGTGCGGCAAACTTGCAAAAGTAGTGGTGGCCACCGATAACGAAGCAATTTTTCATCATGTCATTCTTTTTGGAGGCAATGCGCTGATGACCGGCGAACACCATGCCACGGGAACAGAACGTTGCCATGAAGCGGTTGAAAAACTGGGTTCGGCTGGCGAGAATTACGATTTCATCATCAATGTTCAGGGAGATGAGCCCTACATTGATCCGGCCCAGATCAGCCAGGTTGCTGATTGTTTTCAATATGCACACACCCAACTGGCAACCCTTATCAAAAAGATATCATCCGTGGAGGAACTGATCAATCACAATGTTGTAAAGGTGGTGGTTGACAATCAGGGCTGCGCCATGCTGTTCAGCCGGTCGGTCATCCCCTTTACCCGCGGGAACGATATGCAAACATGGTTGTCGGAAACGACCTATTACAAGCATATAGGCATATATGGCTACCAGGCTTCGGTTCTTGCGAAAATCGTCGCACTGCCGGTGTCTGCACTGGAGCGTGCTGAATCGCTGGAGCAGTTGCGCTGGCTGGAGGCAGGATACAGAATCCAGACACAAATAACAGAATTCGAGAGCGTTGCCATTGATGTTCCTGCAGATTTATTAAAAATTACTAACAGCACCGGAACCTTTCATCATTAATCCCGTATCTTAGCAGACTGAAAAACAGCAGGAATATGGACATCCGCCATTGTATCACAGAATTATTGTTTTTGCATGACTGCGTGATCATCCCGGGTTTTGGAGGATTCATCGGCAATTACGCTCCGGCCAGGATTGATCCGGTTAACCATGCATTTCAACCGCCTGCTAAAAAACTTCTCTTTAACATCAATCTGAAACAGAATGACGGGTTGCTTGCCAATGCAGTTGCTGCCTCCTATGGCACTTCCTATGCCGAAGCATGTCTGCTAATTGATGAATTTGCAGAAGCCTGCCGCATTACATTGAAATCCGGCGAACCGTTTGTCATTCCACAGGTTGGGCGGCTGAACCAGGGCAAAGAAGGAATAATTTATTTTGAACAGGATAAATCCGCCAATCTGCTCCCGGATGCATTCGGGCTGACGCGGTTTATATCCCCCCCTGTTATCAGGCATTCCCAGGTACTGGGCCGTGACTGGAACCATGCAATTGATCAGCCCGGAAAGAAATTAATGCTGCAGCGGGCAATTAAATGGGCAGCGGTTATTATTTTACCAATCGGGGTTGCCGCAGTGATCGGGATGACCCAGTACGAAAAATTATCTGCCAATTTTGAAAACAATGCAGGGATTCTAGGTTCTGTTTTTTCCAGGTTTTCTGCGGCCTCGCTTGTTGAGAAAAAGAAAGCTCCTGCTGTTGCTGCCATCAAAGTGGTGCCTGCCGTAAAAATTTCCAGCCCCATCGTCCGGGAGGCTGACAAAGAATTCCCCATCAGGCCTGACGATCGCTTCGCCGTGATTGTCGGTGCTTTCAGGGTGCAGCAAAATGCTGAAAAATTAATAGCAGAATTGCAGGAAAAAGGGATCAGGGCCTCTATTTTTGATCAATCAAAAACGGGTCTTTTCCGTGTCACCATCGGTACAAGTTCCGACCGGGCCGATGCAAAACAATTACTGGCATCGGTAAAATCCAACGATTTCAGCGGGGCCTGGATCCTGGCAAAATAAAATGGTTTGTGGCAAAAAAGAAACTGATCCATTTCCAGGAAAACCTCACATTCACTCATCTTTTTCAGCCTTCATACGGCGACCTGATTTCAGGCTTTTCTTTCCGGGGCAGATGGCATGATGGTTTTTTCGGGAATAACCATCCCATTGTCGTTGAACTTGGATGCGGCAAAGGAGAATATACCGTTGGACTGGCAATGAAATATCCTCAGAAGAATTTCATCGGGATCGACTGGAAAGGGGCCAGGCTCTGGAGGGGAAGCAAAACCGTTCTGGAACAGGAACTGAAAAATGTCGGGTTCATGCGTGCCATGGTAGATCACGTCGAGCAAATTTTTTATTCAGCGGAAATTTCAGAAATCTGGATCACCTTTCCCGACCCACAGGTGAAAAAGGAAAGGTTAAGGCTCACTTCTCCGGTTTTTTTATCCAAATATCAAAATATTCTCACACCAGACGGAATCATTCACCTGAAGACGGATGATCCTTTTTTCTTTTCCTATACGATGGATGTGATCAGGGAACATGGCCATAAACTTTTATGGGCTACCACTGATCTTTATCAGTCGGGTACCCGTGATGACGTGGTCTCCATTCAGACTTACTATGAAAACCGTTGGCTGGAAATGGGAAAGAAAATTTGCTATTTAAAATTTCAGCTCAACCGGACATGACGAAATTCAGGCTCTTGCTGATGGCAATGACCATGATCTGCCAATATTCAATAGCCGAGGAGGGCATGTGGATCCCATCCCTGATTGAGCAAATAAATTTTCAATACATGCAGGATCTCGGGCTGGAACAGGCTGCCATGAAGTGAACACATTATGATGCCCGGATCAGACCGTTTTATTATGGTTATCAATACTATTTATTTGTCAATGAGACTTTTAAGGATGTAAGGCTTGCAGGTGCCCCAGCATCAAACATCGAAAATTTCGGTGGGGACACCGATAACTGGATGTGGCCCAGGCATACGGGCGATTTTTCAATTTTCAGGATTTATGCAAATAAGAACAATGATCCGGCGCCTTACTTAAAAGATAATGTTCCGTATAAACCTAAAAATTATCTTCCGGTTTCCTTAAAAGGTTACCAGAAAAATAATTTTACTTTTGTCATGGGTTACCCTGCAGCCACACGTGAATATCTTCCCTCGTATGGTGACGGTTTAATTGCAAAAAAAGAAAATCCGTTGAAAGTGGAACTGCGCCGGCAGCGGATTGACATCATCAATGCGGCAATGGATGAAAGTCACCTGGTTCGGATACAGTATAGTGAAAAAGCCCAAAGGATTGCAAATTACTGGAAAAAAATGACTGGTGAGTCGCGCGGCATCGGGCGGATAGATGCTGTATCAGAAAAGGAACGGTTTGAACAACGATTCAGGTTGTGGGCAGATTCCATCCCGGAACGTAAATCGCTTTATGGCGGTTTATTTCCTGCTTTTAAATCGGCCTACGAGGGTTATCTGCCGGTTGACCTTTGACCGCAACCGGAAGGGTACGCACAGCGACCTGATGTACGATCCGCTGGAGTGCCGGAATATTTCACTGGATATCCGGTATTGCCTATTCGTGATTGATAAAGTTGCAGGTGACCAACACCTGATAAACGAAATGACGATCATTCAGCCATAGATTGCAACCAAAGCATTCTGGATTGTCGGATATTTGAACATGAACCCGGCTTGCAGCAGTTTTTCCGGGAGCACGCGCTGACCTTCAAGCACTACCTGCGCCCCTTCCCCGTAAATCATTTTAAAGGCAAAAGCAGGGACCGTCAGCCAGGTGGGTTGGCCAAAAACCTTCCCCAATTTATCAGCAAATTCGGCATTGAAGGTAGGATAGGGGGAGACTGCATTGACTACTCCGCTGACTGATTTATTTTCAATGGTAAAAATGATCGAGTGAATGAGATCCTTGATATGGATAAATGACATGGCCTGTCTCCCGTTCCCGATTTTTCCTCCCATGCCGATGCTGAAAGGGATGCGCATTTTTTCAAGTGCGCCTCCATCCGGGCCAAGAACAACGCCCAGGCGGAAAATGACCACCCGCGTTGCGCTTTCTGATTTCATGGCCTCATGCTCCCAGTTTTGGCAGACTTTTGCCAGGAACGAATCTGCGTAAGCATTGCTCGACTCGGTATGGGTTGTTTCGGAATCGTAAATTCCAATGGCGGAGGCGGATATAAAAACGGAAGGTTTCTGCCGGGCACTGATGATCGAATCTGAAATTTTCCGTGTCGCATTCACGCGGCTGTCCATAATTTCCTGTTTCCAGGCATTTGTCCATTTTTTGGCGACAGGTGCTCCGGCAAGGTTGATGATCACATCAGTCCCCTCCGTTTTCTGTTCAAGGAATTCCTGGTCTGAAAGGTTGATGGAGTCGCGGTCGATGATCTTTACTGTCCATCCCCTCGATGCCATTTCCTTCCTCAGTGCCCGACCTACAAATCCGGTTGATCCACTCAGTGCAACGATCATACCTTTTTTTGTGTAAAGTTATGGAATTCTTTAATTTTGCGGTACTTTTATAGACCACCAGGAAATTTCATCTCCTGAAAAACCACCACAACTTTATCCGGGAACCCGTCATGGACAGCAACGAAAAGACAAAATTATTCACAGAGTTTCCACCAGTATCTGCCGGATCCTGGGAGGAAAAGATCTTGGCCGACCTCAAGGGAGGGGACTACAAGAAAAAACTCATTTGGAAAACAGATGAAGGTTTTGATGTTAAACCATATTATCGTGCTGAAGATCTGGTTGGCCTGGAATACCTGAATGCCCTTCCGGGCAGTTCTCCATACGTACGTGGACTTAAAAAAGAAAACAATGAATGGGTGGTGAGGCAGGATGTTTTTTCGACGGATATTCTTGTCAGCAATGCACAGGCAGTGGATGCCATTGCGAAAGGAGCCGGAGCGGTTGGGTTAAAAACCAATGAAGTAACTACCCACAAACAACTGGGCGAATTGCTGAAAGGAATCGATTTTCAGAATACTGCCGTGAATTTTATCTCCGCTCAGTCCTTCCCGATGACCCTTGAATTTTTAATATATGAATTGAACCACCGTGGATTTGGAGGTGACCGGATGACAGGGTCTATCAATTTTGATCCCATCAGTTACCTGTTGCTGCATGGAGGGTTTTATATCAGTTGGGATAATGACCTGGAGGAGGCGAAATACCTGCTTGGTATTATTCGGGAAAAGCTGCCGCATTTTAAAGGCATTACGATCAATGGCCATTATTTTCAAAATGCGGGAGCAACCATTGTCCAGGAACTGGCATACAGCCTCGCTTCTGCCAGCGAGTATCTTTCGGGGTTGACCGACGAGGGATTATCCGTTGATGAAGTTGCACCATACATTCAGTTCTCCCTGGCTATCGGGCCGAACTATTTCATGGAAATTGCCAAACTACGTGCCGCACGCCTGTTATGGACCCGGATGATTGAACAATACCACGCAACCCGCGAAGAATCATACAAGTTGTTTATTCATTCCACCACCGCTTTGTGGAACAAATCAATCTATGATCCTTATGTCAACATGCTCCGTACCACCACGGAAGGCATGTCGGCCGCGCTGGGCAACGCTGATTCGGTGACAACCCTTCCGTTTGATACTTCCTTTGCCAACCCGGACGAAATTTCCAGAAGGATCGCGCGAAATCAGCAACTGGTGCTTAAGGAAGAATCGTACCTCGATAAAATCGTTGACCCGGGCGCTGGTTCCTACTATATTGAAAACCTTACCGATTCCATTGCGCATCATGCCTGGACAATGTTTAAAGATGTTGAATCGCGCGGGGGGATGCTGGAATGCATTAAATCAGGGTTTATCCAGGATGAAGTCGGGCAGATGCGGAACCAGAAGATCATGGACATGGCACAGCGTAAAATCATCGTATTGGGTACCAACCAGTATCCAAACCTGCTGGAGAAAATGGCTGATTCGATCCAGGCGCCGGAAGAGGTAAAATCACCGGTTCCGGCCACATATAAAATTCTTTCCCCTTTTCGCGTTGCTGCTGAATTTGAAGCGATCAGGCTGGCTACGGAGCGTTATGTGAAAAAAGGAGGGAAACGACCGGCAGTCTTCCTCTTTACCATGGGCAGCCTGGCCATGCTCAGGGCGCGGGCTGGTTTTTCAACTAACTTTTTTGGTTGTGCAGGCTATGAAATCATTGATAATCCCGGGTTTTCAACAGTTGATGAAGGGGTTGCCGCAGCCCTGGCCTCAAATGCGGAAATAATCGTAATATGCAGCTCTGATGAGGAGTATACCCAGATCGTTCCTGAAATTGCCGCGAAAATTAAAGCGACAGGAACAAAGATCAGGATCGTGGTGGCTGGGTTCCCCAAGGATCAGGTAGAATCATTTAAAACTGCCGGGGTTGATGATTTCATTCATGTCAGGAGCAACCTGCTTGAAACGCTCCGCGATTTTCAAAACAAACTTAGAATATCAACTTTCTGAGAAAGGTTTTTTCGGATTTGCACGATTCTTTTCAACAGCCAACACAAAATGAATGAAAACCAATCCAATACACCCATACGGCCATTGAAAATCCTGGTGGTTGACGACAATGCCCACAATCTGCGCCTGATGTCTGCCGCCTTGTCATGCCTTGGCCACCAGGTGGATTTGGTGGAGGATGGCGCTGCCGCTGTGATAAAATTTACCGACAATCAATATGATGCTATTTTAATGGATATCATGATGCCAGTCATGGATGGCATCATGGCTACCCGTGAAATCAGGAAAGTTGAAGTTGATCGGCAGACAGGGGCAAACAACCGGGTAAAGATCATTGCCATTACCGCCAACATATTCGATGACGACCGGGTAAAGCTGTTTGAGGCAGGAATGGACTATTATATGAACAAACCCTTTGAAATAGGTGAATTGCAAAAGCTTTTGAATCTTTAATACTGTATTAAATGTACAACCGGTCATTTTTTCAGCTTCTCATCAAAGTTCAAATTCCCATCATGTTCCTCTTCGCCGCCATCACCCTCCAGGCGCAGGATGAAGAAGTGCGTAATGAAATTGAAGCTGAAAAGAGGGATACCACTTCGACCCTTAATTTTGGCGCTGATCTGGTGAGCAGGTACGTTTGGAGGGGCATTGATTTTGGAAATTCCCCGGCCATTCAGCCCAATTTTTCATTTGCATGGAAGGGTTTGAGCATCGGGGCGTGGGGTACTTACGGATTTTCCAGGTACAACATCGAGATAAATGATACGACCATGGCCGATGCGGGAAACTATGCCGAAACAGATCTCTATCTCTCGTATACCTATAAATGGTTTACACTGATGGTGTTCGATTTTTTTACCGTGAACGGCCTGAACCCGAATGAAGGCAACCACTATTTCGATTACAAGAATGCCACGACCAGGCATGCTTTTGAAGGATCTATTGCATTCCATGGATCGGAGAAATTCCCGCTACAGTTCCTGGTATCCACTTTGTTTTACGGTGCAGACAAAGATCAGGATTCCACCGGTCAATATGGCCTCGGTGATAAAAACAACTATTCCACCTATTTTGAATTAGGCTATAAAATACATCTTCGGAAAATGGATGTGGACCTCAGCCCTTTCATCGGCGGAATTCCGTTCGGAAGTTCATGGTACGGACCCTATGCCGGGATTACAAACATCGGAATGACTGCCAGAAAGTCGATCCCGGTTACCACACAATACGCGATACCTGTGCAGGTTTCAATCATTACGAACCCACAGGCGCAGAATATGTTTTTTGTATTTGGAATTTCATTTTAGCACTTACAGCAACTATACATCAACTATGAGACCAGATTTTAATAATGTTGACCTAAAAGGAGTACCGGCAGACCAATCTTTCGCCGAATGGGAGAAAGAAGCAGGGATTCAAAAAAACTGGAAAACACCGGAACAGATCCCCGTGAAACCGGTTTATGGAGAACAGGACCTGTCGGATATGGAACATCTCGACTACGCAGCCGGCCTGCCTCCGTTTCTGCGGGGTCCATACGCTACCATGTATGTAATGAACCCATGGACAATCCGGCAATATGCCGGTTTTTCCACGGCCGAGGAATCCAATGCCTTCTATCGCCGGAACCTGAAGGCAGGGCAGAAGGGCTTGTCGGTGGCTTTTGATCTTGCAACACACCGGGGATATGATTCCGACCATGAAAGGGTCGAGGGAGATGTTGGCAAAGCCGGAGTAGCCATCGATTCCATCCTGGATATGAAAATACTTTTTGATCAGATCCCGCTCGATATCATGTCGGTATCAATGACCATGAACGGGGCGGTACTCCCGATCCTTGCATTTTATATTGTTGCGGCCGAGGAACAAGGCGTACCGATGGCAAAACTCACCGGCACGATCCAGAATGATATTCTCAAAGAATTCATGGTGCGGAACACATACATTTATCCTCCGGCCCCTTCGATGAAGATCATTGCCGATATCTTTGAGTATACTTCGAAGAACATGCCAAAATTCAATTCGATCTCCATCAGCGGCTATCACATGCAGGAAGCAGGAGCAACGGCTGATATTGAACTGGCATACACGCTGGCTGATGGATTGGAATACCTGCGAGCCGGGATTAACACGGGGATGGACATCGATACGTTTGCTCCCCGTCTCTCATTTTTTTGGGCAGCCGGGATGAATCACTTCATGGAGATTGCCAAAATGCGTGCTGCACGCCTGCTTTGGGCAAAAATCGTGAAGCAGTTCAATCCGAAAAACCCCAAGTCGATGGCCCTTCGCACGCATACGCAAACCTCCGGGTGGAGCCTTACCGAACAGGACCCTTTCAACAACGTGGCCCGTACTTGTGTGGAAGCCCTTGCTGCAGCACTTGGCCATACACAATCGTTGCATACCAATGCATTGGATGAGGCGATCGCATTGCCTACTGATTTTTCGGCACGCATTGCCCGCAATACGCAGATATACCTGCAGGAAGAGACCCAGATCTGCCGGTCGCTCGATCCCTGGGCAGGGTCGTATTATGTAGAAATGCTGACGCATGAAATTGCACACAAGGCCTGGGCGCTGATCGAGGAGGTGGAACTGCTGGGCGGCATGGCAAAGGCCATTGAAACCGGGATCCCCAAAATGCGCATCGAGGAGGCTTCGGCCCGGAAACAGGCAAGGATCGATTCGGGAAAGGATAAAATCGTTGGTGTCAATCTTCACAGGCTTGAAAAAGAAGATCCCATCGAAATTTTAAATGTTGACAATGCCGCGGTTCGTGAATCCCAGGTACTCAGGCTGCAAGATCTGCGGGCGAACCGAAACAATGAAGAGGTGCTTTCAGCCCTGGAGGCATTTACAGCATCAGCAGCATCCGGGCAGGGCAATTTACTGGCCCTGGCGATTGATGCCGCACGTAAAAGAGCATCACTGGGTGAAATTTCATTCGCACTTGAAAAAATATATGGGAGGTACAAAGCAGTGATACGAAGTATTTCAGGAGTGTATTCCTCGGAATCGAAGGATAATGAAGCTTTTTTAAAAGCACGCGCCCTGGCTGATGAGTTTGCTGAAATGGAAGGCCGCAGGCCACGCATCATGATTGCTAAAATGGGTCAGGATGGGCATGACCGCGGCGCCAAAGTAGTAGCAACAGGATATGCCGACATCGGTTTTGACGTTGACATCGGACCACTTTTCCAAACACCGGCGGAATCTGCCAAACAGGCGGTGGAAAACGATGTGCACATTCTCGGTGTTTCCAGCCTTGCAGCAGGACACAAAACGCTGGTGCCCCAGGTGATCGAAGAGTTGAAAAAGCTTGGCCGTGAAGATATTATGGTCATTGTGGGCGGCGTAATTCCCCCGCAGGATTATGATTTTCTTTACAAGGCTGGCGCTGCCGCAATTTTTGGGCCCGGAACGGTTGTTTCCGACGCAGGGATCAAGTTGCTTGAGATCCTGATCGAAAGCCGGAAATAGTTCATGGAACTCCAGGTTTTTAGATTGCCGAATGGGATAAGACTCGTGCACTGCCCGGTTCAGAGCCCGGTAGCCCATTGCGGGCTTTTTATCCATGCGGGCTCCCGGGATGAAACAGATGCAGAACATGGTATCGCACACTTTATTGAACATACTATTTTCAAGGGAACCACCAAACGCACTGTTTTCCAGGTACTGAACCGCCTGGAAAATATTGGCGCCGATTTGAATGCCTACACAACCAAAGAGGAGACCTGCATCCATGCTTCCTTTCTCAATGAGTATTACGACCGTACCCTTGAATTGTTCCAGGATATTTTTTTTCATTCGGTATTTCCCCAAAAAGAACTGGAACGGGAAAAACAGGTGGTGATGGATGAAATCCGGTCGTACCGGGATACACCGGATGAACAGATATTTGATGACTTTGAGGATCTCGTATTTGCCGGGCATCCTCTTGGAAAAAATATCCTGGGTTCGGTAAAAAGCATAAAAAAACTGAAACAGCAGGATATTCTGAATTTCATTCACCGCAATTACCGGTTCGATGAAATAGTCATCGCCTCGGTGGGAAAGATTGACTTTACCAAACTTGTAAAGCTGGTCAATAAGTACTTCATCGATCAACCGGATCGTGGCCAAAGTCCTCCCAGGATCGCTTTTCAGAATTACCAGCCATTCCTTGTCAGCCAAAAAAGAAAAACTTCCCAGGTGCATTGCGTGGTTGGTGCACCAGCCTACGCATATGGACATGAACGCCGGATTCCCCTGGCACTGCTTAACAACATGCTGGGAGGCCCGGTGATGAACTCCCGGCTGTCGTTGGCGCTTCGTGAACGCAACGGGTTGACCTACCACAACGAGTCAAACTATACGGCATATTCAGATGCCGGGATCATTCATATTTATTTTGGAACCGATCCGGTAAATTACGAAAAGGCGCTGGTTATTCTGCATAAGGAGTTGAACTGCCTGCGTGAACAGAAGCTGACTCCGGTTCAGTTGCACACGATAAAAAAGCAAATTACCGGGCAACTGGCTATTGCCCAGGAGTCGAACATGGCGGCTATGCTTGCCATCGGGAAAAGCTATCTGCTGCAAAACAGGTTCGAGCCGGTTGAGAAGCTCATTGCGCGCATCCAGGATACGACAGCGGAGGAACTGATCGAAATTGCCAACGAGATCTTTGAAGAAAAGCAGTTGAGTATGCTCACTTTTAAATGACTTGCGCAAGGGTTGAAAAAAGCTGAACGCAGAGAACGCGGAGTTTATACGCAGGGGGCCGCTGAAACCATTTAAAGATCACCTTTGATTTAAATATACAAAGCAGACCCATTGTTTTCTTCCAGGATTTTTTTTCTGAATTCAAAAATTCCGGCCACCTTTTTATGGATGAAGAAGTTGTCGAGCAATTTCCCGATGATCCCCAAAGGAACCTTGTAAAAAAGCTTGTCTGTCATCATCACTCCATTTTCCACGGGTTCAAAATAATGTTCATGATGCCAGATGGCATATGGACCTGAACGCTGATCATCAATGAAGTAAAATGGTTCTTTTACCTGGGTGATCTCCGTAACCCACGAAAACGGGATGCCCAATACCGGTGATACTTTATACGTGATGATCAATCCCGGGTAAATATTTTCCGGGACCCGGGAAGTAATGATGAAGTTCATCGCTTTGGGAGTTATCCTGGCCAGGTTGGCAGGATTGCTGAAAAACTTCCAGGCATGTTCCACCGGAATCTGTAAATACTGTTTGAATTCAAGCTGCCGCATGATCATGGTTTTAATTACAGCATGCAAAATTATTCACTTTTCCTATGACCTGTTCATTATAAACGGTTCTCTGTTGACTTTTCCGTGGGAATATTCGTAGCATGTGACGCATGACAGGTGACAAATGAGCGTGACAGTATCAGAATGGATTTTTGTATTTTGCGGAAAAATAATTTACCAATGATGACAGAGATTCTTTTCAAATATTCCGAGGCCCACACCACCCCTGAACCCGCAGTCCTGGCCCGTTTGAATCGGGAAACCCACCTCTCGCAGGTATATCCGCAGATGTTGTCGGGGCATTTGCAAGGAGCCTTGCTCAGGATGATCGTTCAGATGCTTTGTCCGGAAAGGGTTCTGGAGATCGGAACTTTTACCGGTTATTCCGCGATCGCCATGGGATTGGGGATGCCCTCACCCCCGGCCCCTCCCGCAAGCGGGATGCCCTCACCCCCGGCCCCTCTCCCACAGGAGAGGGGAGGCGCGTTGTTGCACACGATTGAGGTTAATCCGGAACTGGAGGATGGGATACGCCGTGTTATCCGGGAGGCCGGACTGGAGGACCAGGTTGTTCTCCATATCGGGCAGGCAATTGATATTATCCCCGGACTTGACGAGATGTGGGACCTGGTGTTTATCGATGCGGATAAACCAAACTACCTGAATTATTACAACATGGTGTTGCCAAAGGTACGACCCGGAGGGTTTATCATTGCCGACAATGTGTTGTGGGATGGGAAGGTTACCGGCGATCCTGCAAAAATGGATAAGGATACACTTGGGATTGTTGAATTTAATAAATTTGTTCATCAAGACGAGCGGGTGGAAAACCTGATCCTGCCGATCAGGGATGGACTGATGATCATCAGGAAACTTTAAATTAAAATACCGGCATCATGAAATATTTGTTTGTGACCTTTTTTATCAGTTTGACCTGTCCTGCGATTTTTTCTCAAAACACAATGCTTCATCCGGTTGTTGATGAACGGACTGAATTGCTGAGCATTGTATTCAGGATGGCCGGTTCACGGGAATACATGAACAGCGATATTAAAATTTATACCAGTGCCATTGATGATTATTTCAAAGGGTACAAAAATGACCCGTTGATAAAATTTGTCAGAAAAATCACAAAAAGGAGCGGTGTCTCTTTCGATGCAGTAATGTCGATGGCAGTGCACATTGAACTGACAAATGGGACCATCAGTTTAATCAAGAATATCAGCAGTACCAGTCTTGACAGCCGATGGGGAAACAACAGTGAAAAATTCGTATCCCTGTTAAATGATTTTTACCGGAAGAGTGATTTTTCCAGGTTCTTTGCCGAGCACAAAGCGTTGTATGCCTTGGCTGAAAAACGCTTGTCGGAAGTCGTTAAAACCATTGACATGAATTGGTTTGAATCATTCTATGGAAAAAAACCGGATGTCGGTTACACGCTCATCATCAGCCTTTCAAATGGCGGATGCAACTATGGGCCTGAAGTCATGTACCTGGATGGCAGGGAAGAGCTTTATTCAATCATCGGGTCATGGGAAACAGACAGTCTGGGATTCCCGGTCTATTCAAATGACATCTCTGAGACGATCATTCATGAGTTCTGTCATTCATTCTGCGATCAGCTTGCCACCAGCTATTATCCGGAAATGAAAACAGTCGCAGACCGGTTTTTCAACCTTGTTCAGGAGAACATGCAGCGGCAGGCTTATATAAATGCGCGGTCGATGCTGAATGAAATACTGGTGCGGGCCTCGGTCATTGAATATTTTCATGCCCATCAGGCCAGCCAGGTAAAGATAAACAATTTGCTGGGAGCCGAGCAGGCCAGTGGATTTATCTGGATTGATACCCTTGTCGGCGCTTTCGGAAAATATGAAAAACTGCGCAAGGATTATCCGACGCTGGAGAAGTACATGCCGGAGATCGTTAAACTGCAAAACTCCTTATCTCCCGAGGAACAACAAAAAACAGCCGAAGCAAACAGGCCGCAACTTATTTCATTTTCAATCGGGAAAAACAGGTTGGATGTTGATCCTTCCATCAAGGAATTGCTGCTTACTTTCGACAGGCCCATGATGACAAGGCCCTATGGCATGAACAAGGGCAAATGCGGCGATAAGTGCTGGCCCAAAATCACATCTGTGAAATGGAACCCTGAGAAAAATAACGAGTTGATTATTTCATGGGAATTATTACCGGACCACCATTATTCCATGATCTTCCCGGCCCGGTTTATGATGGATGAGCATGGATTTTACATGAAAGAAACCTATTATTTAGACTTTAAAACCAAAAAATAACAAAGGATCCTCAACAGGAACAGCTTATCCCACCCTATACTCAAACTTCACCCCGGATAACTCTTCATTGGCTTTGATGATCTTCTTTTTCAGCTCTTCTTTGAACCGGACCATTTTTTTATGAAGTTCCGTGTCGGAAATGGCAAGGATTTCTGCTGCAAGGATCGCAGCGTTCTGGGCCGCGTTAATTCCGACCGTGGCCACCGGGATGCCGGGAGGCATCTGGACGATGGCCAAAAGTGCATCCAGCCCCTCGAGCGAAGCTTTGATCGGAACGCCGATCACAGGCAAGGTTGTCATGGAAGCGATAACACCCGGAAGGTGAGCAGCCATCCCGGCAGCGGCAATGATGACGCGGATCCCCCGCTGATGGGCGTTTTTTGCAAACGCCTCAACCTCCTGAGGGGTCCGGTGGGCTGAAAGGGCATTGATCTCAAATGGGACCTGCATGTCGTTCAGAAATTTGGCAGCCGCTTCCATGACCGGGAGGTCGGAGGTGCTGCCCATGATGATGCTGACTTTGGCTTCCATGAGTGCAGATTTCTGGTTACAACACAAAAGTAGATATATTTTACCTACCTTTGTGCAAAAGTAACATATCACTGATTATGACAAAGGTACAGGTACGGGAATTGGTTTTTGAGAAGTTCATCAGCAAAGAAGAGATTGATGCCGCCGTGCAAAAAGTTGCCGATGGGATTAATCGCGATTATGAAGGGAAAGACCCATTGTTGCTGGCCATACTGAATGGAGCATTTATCTTTGCCTCCGACCTGATGCGCAAGATCACCATTCCTTGTGAAATCTCCTTTGTAAAATTCGCCTCCTATTCAGGAACATTGACCACATCAAAGGTTAGAGAACTGATAGGGGTTGATGAAGAGTTAAAAGACAGAAATGTGATCATTGTGGAGGATATAGTGGATACCGGTATTACCATGGATAAACTTCTTCTGGACGTAAAGAAAAAAAAACCCGCCAGCATTAAAGTTGCCTGTTTCTGTTTTAAACCCGAAGCCTTTCAGAAGGATTTTGCAATCGACTACGTGGGGGTGATCATCCCCAATGATTTTATCGTTGGATATGGGCTTGATTATGACGGGCAGGGAAGAAACCTGCCTGAAATTTACAAGATTGTTGAATAACTATTGTGTTAAAAATGATACCGCATGAGCTCCCCTGTCACTTTGTTCCCCTGTTACCCTGTTCCCCTGTTACCCTGTTCCCCTGTTACCCTGTTACCCTGTCACTTTGTTACCCTGTTACCCTGTTACCCTGTTACCCTGTTACCCTGTTACCCTGTCACTTTGTTCCCCTGTCACTTGTCACTTATCAATCATCACCCCTAAAAACCACCTGCAATGTTCAATCTAATCCTGTTTGGCCCGCCGGGTGCCGGTAAAGGTACCCAGGCTGTTAAAATTGCTGAAAAATTCGGTTGGAAACATATTTCAACCGGTGATATCCTTCGTGCCGAGGTAAGCCAGGGAACCCCTTTGGGGTTGAAAGTCAAAACGGTCATGGATGCCGGGCATCTCGTATCGGATGAATTGCTGATTGAGATCATGGAGTCGGTGTTTGTCAACAACAGCCCTGTCAAAGGGTTTGTACTCGATGGCTTTCCCCGCACCCTGAACCAGGCCCGGGAACTCGACCGGATGCTTTTAAAGCATGGCCACACAGTATCCCTTGTACTGGCGCTTGAGGTGGATGAGGACGAGCTGGTGGCACGATTGCTGAAACGTGCACAGGATCAGGGACGGAAGGATGATACCGAAGAGGTGATCAAAAACCGCCTGGTCCAGTACCATCATCATACCAAACCACTGATTGATTATTACCTGGATAAAAAATTGTACCAGGAGGTACATGGGATGGGAACGATTGATGATATTTTCAGCCAGCTTTGTTCGGTGATCAAACTATAGCCCCATTAGGGCGGGGTAAAACATTAAATCGTAAATCATAAATCGAAAATAAATTTGTCTGATTCAAACTTTGTTGATTATGTGAAAATCCACTGTGCTTCCGGCAACGGCGGCGCAGGTTCACGGCATTTTATGCGTACCCGCACCAACGCACATGGAGGACCCGATGGCGGCGATGGCGGACGTGGCGGACATGTCATCCTTAAAGGAAACAGCCAGTTCTGGACGTTGCTGCATCTTAAATTCACAAAGCACCTCAAGGCTGAACATGGTGGTGCAGGCTCAAAGCAACTCATGCACGGGGCAAATGGAAAAGATGTCATCATCGATGTTCCCCTGGGAACTGTTGCCCGTGATTCGGAGACCGGTGAGTTTGAATGTGAGATCACAGAAGACGGCCAAACGTTCATTCTTGTCCCGGGAGGAAGGGGAGGCCTTGGGAATGACCATTTTAAAACGCCCACCCGGCAATCGCCCAAGTTCGCTCAACCCGGCGAACCTGGCCTTGAATTCTGGAAAGTCCTTGAATTGAAGCTTTTGGCCGACGTCGGTCTCGTCGGTTTTCCGAATGCAGGTAAATCAACGCTCCTTTCTGTTATTTCAGCGGCAAAGCCCCAGATAGCCGACTACCCCTTCACCACGCTGGTCCCAAATCTTGGAATTGTCAGGTATCATGACAATAAATCGTTTGTGATGGCCGACATCCCGGGGATTATTGAAGGTGCCAGTGAAGGCAAAGGCCTGGGATTGCGTTTTTTGCGACATATTGAGCGCAACGCTGCCTTGTTGTTCATGGTTCCGGTGGATACCAGGGATATCCGCAAAGAATATCAGATCCTGCTGAATGAGCTCTCGCAATACAATCCCGAATTGCTGGACAAAACACGGATCCTCGCAATTACAAAATCCGACCTGGCCGACGAGGAGATTCTGAATGAACTGAAAAAGGATTTACCTGAAATTCCGACTGTTTTTATCTCATCACACAGGCAAACGGGGCTTGAGAAATTGAAACAAATGCTTTGGGAAGAGCTTAACCGTGAAACGTAAACCGAAAGACGAAAGACGTTTCACGTCTTACGTCCTACGTCCTGCGTCCTGCGTCTCACGTCCATGTAAATTTTTCAAATGCTGGCAAGCCTGAAAACATTCGACCAATCTGCATTCCTGTTCCTGAACGGGATCCATTCACCGTTTTTTGATGCCGTCATTTTTTGGGGGACCAACGCTTCCACATGGCTGCCTCTATATGGTTTGCTCCTGTACCTTGTTATCCGGAGATACAGGTGGCAAACCTTATGGATCCTCCTTTTCGTAATATTAATGATCATTGCCAGTGATCAGTTTGCAAATATTTTCAAAGATCTGACGGCCCGGCCCCGGCCATCGCATGAGGCAGGGTTGCCGGGGATTCACACGGTGAATGGATACCTTGGTGGCGAGTTCGGATTTTATTCATCACATGCCTCTACAACCCTTGCCATTTCATTATTTACGATCATTCTTCTGGGCAGGCCGTTCGCGTACTTTCCTCTTATAATGCTTGCCTGGGCATTCTTCATGTCATATACACGCATATATCTGGGAGTCCATTACCCTGGTGACATCCTTGCGGGGTGGGTTGCGGGCGGTCTGATTGGCTGGGGCTTTGGCCACTTGTGTGGCTGGTTTATCCGCAAACCGGAAAACATCAATAATTAACTGCTTGTTTATTTTGACGTTAGGCAGGTTCATTTGAAAAAATGGGTATGCGGGTATATTATTTTGCTGCGGAGAACCGTTATTAATGCCTCACCTCTGCCCCTCTCCCCCCCCGGGAGAGGGATTTCTCCTTCTACAGCAGGGAGAAGGGGCCATGGGATGAGCATTAAGAAATCCCCCTGAACTATAAATAAATATCTATGAATAAACTATTGAAAATCATATCACTAATAATATTTGTTGCTGTTGCAACAACACTCCGGATCCATGCAAAAGGCCCGCTTGATCCTGTCCGGTTAAAATCGATGGTCATCAATGTCGGCCTTGGCCCGGGTACACATTATTTTGGAAACGGAGTTGGATTTGGCCCGGCACTGAAGGGATCGTTCGAAACGGGCATGTGGGACTTAGGGCCGGGGGTGATTACCCTGGGCGGTGAAGCAACGTTTTCCTTCTTCAGTCACCATTACGGAGATAACTGGAATGAATCATGGGTCAACTTTATCTTCGGCGCGCGTGGCGCCTACCATTATGGATGGGATGTGGAAGGGCTGGATACTTATGGAGGAATCCCCCTTGGAATAGGGTTTTGCGCCCATGCCTGGGACGATCACCCAGGGAGTCAAGGGTATACGCCTGTGTATCCCTATGTCGGTATTTTTTTCGGCGCCACTTACTTTTTCAACAAGTCGATGGGGATCAATGGAGAGATAGGATTTAACTCAACCTACACCAATATCGGGATGGTGTTCAAACTGAAGTAATTGGGAAAAAGTTTATTCGTCAGATGTCATGCTTTTTTAATATCCATACGCCCTTCCTTCAAATTTTAAAATCTTGACTTTCCACACACAAACCTCCTTGATTGCCGGAGGGTTGAATTTGAATTCACCGCCTGTGTACTGGGCCATCACAATGTGGAATGCGGCAATTTTTTCTTCGGGATCCGTGATGAATTCTGCCGCGCCATAACAGAGGACACTGCGGTATTTCATGCTCCATGAGCAGGCTACCTGTTCATTTTGGTACCGCAGAAGGTGGTCGGTGGTAAAGTTGATGCAAACCACCGGGTGTTGTTTCAGGATATCGATCTTTTTTCCATGCCGGGCACCGTGAAGGTAGATCACATCGTCCCTGAAGCCGAAATTCATCGGGATGACATACGGATGGCCTTCCGTATCAACCATGGAAAGATGGCAAAACCGGCAGCGTTGAATGACATCAACAAGCTCAGTTTTTTCAGAAATTACGCGTGCTCTCATCGTGTTTGACCAGACTTTCCAACAATGAAGAAATAAAAGAGAGAATGATGCTGAAAAACATTGCCCACCAGAAACCATCAACTTTAAACCCATGAATCCATGAACCGGCGATCATGATGATCAGCGCGTTGATTACCAGTAAAAACAAACCAAAGGTGATCACGGTAAAGGGAATGGTGAGGATGACCATCACTGGTTTTAGAAACACATTCAGGAAACTCAGTGTCAGCGCGACAAGCAGGGCAGTCCAGAAGGAACTGACATGGATCCCGGGTAAAAAATACCCGGCGATCAGGATGGCAACCGACGTTAAAAGGAGCTTGGGAATAAATGGCATAGCAGGATATCAGTATAAATTGGTGAGGCAAAATTACATAATATTCACGATTAATATCATTGACTTACCCTTCAATTTCTCACTCAACACACGATCAACTTTAACATATTAATATTTTTATATTTGTACTTTATTTCAGAAATAGAAAATATGCAGGTATTAAAATTCGGGGGCACCTCGGTTGCCAATGCGGCAAATATTCGTAAAGTAATTGATATCATACGGCAGGCATGCCTGAAGGATCAGACCATGGTGGTGGTTTCGGCCCTTGGCGGAACGACGGATATGCTGATCGACGCCGGCAGATTTGCCGCTTCGCACGATGAGGCATACAAAGAAAAGATCAGGGAATTCGGAACGCGTCACAACGACACCGTGAGAGCGTTGCTTCCGGCGAACCTGCAGGGTAATATACTTGCTCTTGTTGAAGAACAACGCAGCGAGCTCGATCGCATCTGCGAAGCCGTGTTCCTACTGCGGGAACTTTCCCCCCGGACACAGGACAGCATCGTAAGCCATGGTGAGTTGCTTTCATCCCGGATCGTCTCGGCTGCCTTCGACTCGCTTCACCATGCAAATCAATGGCTCGATGCACGTGAAATCATCAGGACAGATTCGGGCTTCGGATCGGCAGCGCCCGACTTCGATTTCATTCAGAAGGCGCTCACGGACTGTATCGTTCAAAAACCGGCGCCTCTTTATATCATTCCGGGGTTTATTGCTGCGGATGAGTATGGAGTAACCACAACCCTGGGCCGTGGAGGATCAGATTACACCGCCGCCATTGTCGCTGCAGCCATCGGTGCAACAGTGCTTGAAATCTGGACGGACGTCAGCGGCATGATGACCGCCGATCCGCGCATGGTGACCAATGCAAAAGTAATCCCCTATATTTCCTACAAGGAGGCGATGGAACTTTCGCATTTCGGGGCCAGGGTCATTTATCCGCCCACCATACAACCGGTGATGAAGAAAGGGATCCCTCTCTGGATCAAAAATACATTTGCCCCGGATGATTACGGCACGCTGATCGAAAGCAGTGTTTCGGAAAATAAAAATATGGTGAGGGGAATTTCGAGTATCGGCAAAATGGCTTTGCTGAGCCTGGAGGGAAGCGGAATGGTGGGGATCCCCGGCTTTTCCAAACGGCTCTTCGGCGCGCTGGCAGAAGAGAAAATAAACGTGATCCTGATTACACAGAGTTCTTCAGAACACTCCATTTGCGCCGCCATTGACGAAGCGAATGTCAATAAAGCCAAAAAGGCTGTAGATGCTGAATTTGTAAATGAAATAGATGCCGGTAAGGTCGAACCGCTGCAACTGGAATCAGGGCTTTCCATCATCGCCCTGGTGGGTGATAACATGAAAAACCACACCGGGATCAGTGGTAAAATGTTTGGAGCACTTGGACGCAACAGTGTCAATATCCGGGCGATCGCCCAGGGTTCATCGGAAAAAAACATTTCAGCCGTCATCAGCACCACAGATGTAAAAAAGGCCGTCAACGTACTGCATGAGGAATTTTTTGAAACAGCCTATAAACAGGTGAACCTGCTCGTGACCGGTGTCGGGAACGTTGGGAGCAGATTAATTGCCCAATTGCTTGAGCAGCAGCAATACCTGCTCGATCACCTGCGTCTTCAGATAAGGGTGGTTGGGCTCTGCAACAGCAAAAGAATGTTGCTGGATGAAGAGGGGATTAATTTGCAGCATTGGAAAGAACTGCTTTTGCAAGGTGCATCGTTGAACCTTGAGGGTTTCATTGCCTTTATTGAACAAAAAAATCTACGTAACCCTGTATTTGTTGATGTTACATCAAGTGAACCTGTAACCGGGTTTTACGGGTCCCTGTTGAGAAAAAGCGTGGCGGTGGTGGCCTGCAATAAAATTGCCAGTTCATCTTCCTATGAAAATTTCGAACTGCTGAAACATCTTGCACGCGAATACAACACATCCTATCTTTTTGAAACCAATGTCGGCGCAGGGTTACCGATCATCGGTACACTGAACGACCTGATGCGCAGCGGCGATAAAGTGAACAGGATCGAAGCGGTGTTGTCGGGCACGCTTAATTTCGTATTCAACAACTATGATGGCACGGTTCCTTTCGCAAAGATCGTGAAACGGGCCCAGGATGAGGGATATGCTGAACCAGATCCGCGCATCGACCTCAGCGGTACCGACGTGATGCGGAAAATTCTCATCCTTTCGCGCGAAGCAGGGTACAGGATGGAAATGGAAGAGATACAAAGCACCTCTTTCCTGCCTGAATCATGCATGCAAGGCGATGTTGCAAGTTTCTACCGGGAGATGGAGCGGCATGAAGCACACTTCAAATTCCTGTACGTTGAAGCATTTGAAAAAGGCTGTAAATTGAAGTTTGTTGCCACCCTCGACAACGGGAAAGCATCGGTGGGTTTGCAACACATCGGCAAGGACCACGACCTGTACCATCTTTATGGGAAAGACAACGTGGTGCTCTTTTACACCAACCGTTATCTACAGCAACCACTGGTCATAAAAGGAGCCGGTGCCGGTGCAGAGGTGACTGCATCAGGAATCTTTGCCGACATCATCCGCGCTGCAAGGGTTTAATTGTCACGCGTCACATGATATAACCATACCTTCAAATGCCTGAAAAACTAAATGACCGCACCATATTCTCACTTTCCGAGGTAAGTTATAGTATTCAGAAAACATTGCTGGAAAGGTATACGAGTTCGTTTTGGATCAAGGCGGAAATGAACAAACTGAATCACTATCCGCAGTCGGGCCATTGTTTCCCTGACCTCATTGAAAAAACAGAGGGTAAAATTGTTGCTGAAATGAAAGCAACGATCTGGCATGATGATTTTCAGCGGATTAATGCCAATTTTCTGAACGTTCTGCACGAACCTTTGAAAAGCGGGATCAAGATCCTGTTTTGTGCGAAAATCTCGTTCAACCCGGTTTATGGACTTAGCCTGAGAATCCTCGACATTGATCCATCATGGTCTCTGGGTGAACTTGAAAAAGAGAAACAACAAACCATTGAAAGGATCAAAAAAGAAGGAATTTTCAATACGAACCGGTCGATGGTTCTGCCGTTGCTCCCCAAGAGAATTGCCATTATCTCTGTTCAAACCAGCAAAGGCTTTGCCGATTTTCGAAAGGTCCTTGACGAGAACGAATGGGGATATACTTTTTTTTACATGTTGTTCACCGCGCTGCTCCAGGGGGAAAATGCGGTCAACTCGATCATGAACCAGATGGAGCGCATCAGCAGGGTCAAACACCATTTCGATGCGGTTGCGATCATACGCGGTGGCGGTGGCGACGTTGGGTTAGCCTGTTATAACAGCTATGAGCTTGCCAGGGCAATCGCACTTTTCCCTCTGCCTGTATTCACCGGCATCGGGCATTCGACCAATGAAACAGTTGCTGAAATGGTCGCTTTTAAAAACGCCATCACGCCTACAGAGCTGGCAGATTTTCTCCTTCAGAAGTTTCATAATTTTTCTGTGCCTTTAAATAAAGCGAAGGAGACGATCTTTGACAAATGTACCCGGTTGTTACAGGATAAAAACATCTCGATGTTGAACTCGGTTCGGTACTTTAAATCAGTGACCTTGTCGAGACTGGCGCAAAACAAAAATGAAGTTCAACAGCAAATAAAAGCGCTTCAGCAACAATCCGCCTGGTTCGTTCAGCAGAAGCAGGAACGGCATGTATACCAGAACCGGTTGCTGATTGAAAAAGGTTCAGTTCAAATCCTTAAATCCAACCGGAAGGTCATCGACGATGCCATGAAAAATATTTTATCAGAAACGATTCATTTTTTCAGCCGGCAGTGGAATGACATCACGGGGGTTGAGAAAACCCTTGAAATATTGGATCCGGCCAATGTGCTGAAACGCGGATACAGCATTACCCTGGCCAATGGCAAGGTGTTGAAATCGGTCGGAATGACCGGGGCAGGTACTGCCCTGAAAACCATCATCGCGGACGGTCATATCATCAGTACAGTTAACTCAGTCAGTAAAAATGAAACCAATGACTAAAGAGCCAAATTACACCGAAGCCTATGATGAGCTTCAGAACATTGTTTCTGAGATAGAAGGCGGCGAAATTTCCGTCGATGAATTATCGGAAAAGGTTAAAAGAGCGGCATTCCTGATCAAAATATGCAAAAACAAACTTACCTCAACGGAGGAAGATGTAACCAGGATTCTTAAAGAACTTGAAACCAACGAAGGGCTGAATCAATAAAATCCAGGTTCAATGATCTGGTAAACGTATATTGTCACGCGTCACATGTCACGCGTCACGAAAACAACTTCCTGTAAACCTCTTCAATTTTGGCAACCGGAATCACCTGGATGGCATAGCGCTTGAGATCCAGTCCTTTGGTATTGTACCTGGAGATGAAAATCCGCGCGAACCCGAGTTTGTCGGCTTCAGAGATACGTTGTTCGACACGGTTGATGGGTCGGATTTCACCACTGAGGCCAACTTCGGCAGTAAAACAGGTTTTGGAGTCGACGGGTGAATCCTGGTTAGAGGAAAGCACGGCAGCCACCACAGCCAGGTCGATGGCGGGGTCTTCCACCCTGATCCCTCCGGCGATGTTGAGGAACACATCCTTGTGACCAAGCCTGAAGCCACTGCGTTTTTCCAACACGGCGAGCAGCATGTTGAGCCGCCGTACATCGAAACCGGTGGTTGACCGTTGAGGCGTTCCATACACGGCTGTACTCACCAGTGCCTGTGTTTCAATGAGCATGGGGCGCTGCCCCTCCATCATCGCTGCAATCGCAATGCCGCTCACTGCTTCATCACGCTGGCTGAGCAAAATCTCCGAAGGATTTGAAACCTCACGCAGGCCGGCATCGTTCATTTCATAGATTCCCAGTTCGGAGGTCGACCCGAAGCGGTTTTTCAGGGACCGAAGGATGCGGTAACCGTAATTGCGGTCGCCTTCGAACTGAAGCACGGTATCTACCATGTGTTCCAGGATTTTAGGGCCGGCAAGACTGCCATCCTTGGTAATGTGCCCGATCAGAAAAACGGGGGTATTGCTGTACTTTGAATATTTTTGCATCTCAGCGGCGCACTCTTTGATTTGTGAAACGCTGCCTGCCGATGAATCGATCAGGTCGGTCTGCAGCGTTTGAATGGAATCGGCAATGATGATGCCAGGCTTCAGCGTTTCAAGATGCTGGGAAATGGTCTGTGTGTTGGTTTCGGTAAGGATGTAACAGTTGTCGTTTTTAATACCGATCCGTTCCGATCGCATCCTGATCTGCTGGGCGCTCTCTTCTCCGGTAATGTAAAGAATTTTCTGGTCGGAACATTTGAGGGCGACCTGCAGCATCAGGGTTGATTTACCGATACCGGGCTCCCCTCCGATCAGGGTGAGTGAACCGGGAACAAGTCCTCCGCCCAGCACCCTGTTAAGTTCCTGATCGTGCGTATTTATCCTGGCCTCATGACTGAAAGTGACTTCGGAAATTCTTACAGGGCTAACCGGTTTGGAATCCCGGGGCCGTAGGCCCGGCAATCCTTTCTCCTCTCTTTGTATGACCTCTTCAACGAAGGTATTCCACTCCCCGCAGGCATTGCATTTTCCCATCCATTTGGGTGCCTGGGTGCCGCAATTTTGGCAAAAGAATGCTGTTTTAAGTTTAGACATTCGATGATCGTAAATCGAAAATCCTAAAGGTGGACCTTCTGTGCGAGTTCAATGGTGTGGGTAGTGGAATATCCTTTGGTAAGTTCAATGGTCACTACCTGGCCGCCATGGGCTTTGACCACATCGCTGCCAACGATCTCTTTTCCTTCATAATCTTTGCCTTTTACGAGGATATCAGGCTGGATCAGTTTGATAAGTTCGTGAGGGGTATCTTCTCCAAACAGGATGACCCCGTCGACAAAAGAGAATGCAGCCAGGGTAACGGCACGGGCCTCCTCGTTGTTGACAGGCCTGCGGGCACCCTTGATGCGGTGGACCGAGTCATCGGAGTTGAGCCCTACAATCAGGATGTCGCCAAGGTCGCGCGCTTTGGCAAGATATTCAACATGTCCGAGGTGCAGTACATCAAAGCAACCATTGGAAAATACGATGGTTTTTTCTTTGTAACGCCATACCGCAAGTTTTTGTTTCAGATGCTCCCAGGTGAAAATTTTTGACTTTATTAAACTAAGCCTTTCCATTGGTTTGTTTGTTAAATGAAAGTAAAAGAAGAGAAACTCCTCCCAACGCCAGGATCATACTGGTTTGGGCAGTCCAGGAAATCCATCCCAGGGCCAAACCGGTGGTCCGAACGATGCCATAAAGCATCATGGTTTCCTGAATGATCGCAGGATAAAGCCCGATGCCTCCGGGAGTGACCATGATTCCGACACTGCCTAATACCAGTCCCGACAGTGCTGCTCCAGGACTCAGGGTACTTGTATCGGTGAAACAGAAAAAACAGACGTAGAGCATGAAAAAATAAAGTACCCAGATGGCAATTGAATAGAAAATGAAGAGTCCGGGTTTGCTGATCAGGCTTAAGGATTTAAGACCTTCCCAAAACCCAAGGATCAGCCTCATTACTTTATGAAACAGTGAGGAAGCCGCAATCTTCTTGCGCAGCAAATAGATAATGGCGATTAATAATGCGCCAAAAGCAATTGATGAAAAAAGAAATACCCTGCCGAACAGCGGGTTGTTGAATTTTTCAGCCAGTTTTGGATAAATGTTGGTGTTCAGATAATGGCCGATCGTGCCTGCCTGGGTTACGATCATCAGAAAAAACAGGAAGATGAAGATGATCATGTCAATTGCCCGTTCGGTGATGACGGTGCCAAACGACTTATTGAATGGTATTTTCTCATAACGGGCAAGAATGCCGCAACGCGTAACTTCGCCCAGCCTAGGAAATGCCATATTTGCGAAATAACCTACCATCACTGCGAAGAATGTATTCTTCAGTGAAGGATGATAGCCAAGCGGTTCAAAAAACAACATCCATCGCAAGGCGCGAAGCACATGACTGGATATTCCCATCGCAACAGTAAGAATAACCCAGTTGTAATTTGCAATCCGGAAGGAGTGTAAAATCTGGATCCGTTCTTCAGGGGTCAACCCTCTCAGGGATAACCAAATGATGAAAATACCCAACCCTAAGAAAAATGAAAACTTAATAAAGGTGGTTAACCGGTTTGTCCGGGGAGATTCTTCAATAATTAATTCTGGTATCGGGGATGGTGGCACGATGGATGTTCGATTTTAAAACTTGAATACACGTCATCGGCAAAATTACGAAAAAAGTTCAATATTGTCGATCAGTCTGACGTCGCCCAGAAAAACGGCCGCAAAAGCCACCGCCCGTTCTTTGTTATTCCAGTCTTTAATTGGCACCAGGCTGTCTTTGTCTGCGATCTCAAAATATTCAACCTGCATCCCCCGAATTTCCTGGATTTTTTTGATGGCCCATGCTTTAAGTTCACGAACAGGAATGTTTCCTGCCTGTTCCCTGACCTTCAACAGCGTTTGATAAATTCCCAGTGCCAGGTTACGCTCTGCAATGGTCAGCCTCATGTTCCTCGAACTCATTGCCAATCCATCGGCTTCCCTGACGGTTTCACATGGAATTATTTTCACAGGCAGTTCAAGCGTTTCTGCCATGAACTTGATGATCGCAAGTTGCTGAAAATCTTTTTTCCCAAAGTAGGCACGGGTTGGCTGGATGATATCAAAAAATTTCTTCACAACAATAGCCACGCCATTGAAATGACCCGGACGGAATTTGCCCTCCATGACCTTGTCCAGCAAGCCAAATTCCAGGTTGAATTTTACCGGTTCTCCTTGAGGATACATTTCAGCTGTTTCCGGGGAGAAGACGAGGTCGCATCCGGCAGCTTCAAGCATCATTGTATCACGTTCAAGGGTGCGCGGGTATTTTGCCAGATCTTCTGCGTTGTTAAACTGTATCGGATTGACAAAAATGCTGCAGACAGTAAGTTCATTTTCCCGTTTTGATCTGTTCACCAAGTCAAGGTGGCCTTCATGCAATGCCCCCATCGTAGGAACAAATCCAATCGTCAACCCCTTTTCTTTCAGGCAATTCAGATAGTCTGTTGTTATTGATTTGCTTGTAAAAAGTTTCATCATGTGTATGGCGTCAAAATATCTTTTTTATGAGCGATCACAGGTATCAGTGCCTATTTAATCCTGAATACAACGCACGGAGAAACCGTATTGCTTATGGAAGTTGGCACGATAAATATTCGTTACATCATAGTGAAGATAGCGGTACCATGAATAGTCAGGGTTATAGGCCGAACGGGTCCACCAGAAGCCATCGGTGCCAAGGTTGATAAACGTACCATCAGTATATTCCCTGCGGCCACCCGGCAAGGCTGTAAAACCACTCGCATTTGTTGCCCCTGTGTTCGGTGTGATCCAATGTGACAAACCGGTTTCCTTTAATTTCGCGCCTGAAACATTTTCGTTGCCAAGGTAAGTTGTTAAAGTGGCCCATTCCGCATCCGAAGCCACATGCCACCCGGTCGGAGCGATGTTCCGGCTGTCGGATACGGCAAACCAATTGTATAATCTGCCATAAGTGGCAATTTTATCCGGATCAGATGTGTTTCCATAATTGCAATAGGCGTGGGTGGTCAGATTTTTCCAGGTCAGATTCACCGAAACTTCCGGGATGGAATCGCCGTTGCGGTATCTGGTAGTACGCAGGTTTTCAGCCATCCATACTTGTGTGCCGATGGTGATTGTTTTATAAATGTTGCCGTCGATGTCAGACATTGTGCCATAGGTCAGGTTTGGATTAAAGATGGCATGGCTTATCCCGCGATAGATCACATTGATTTTTACCGTTTTGGTTGCTGTTTTGTATGCACTTGCATCTGCAGGCGAAAAATAAACATCCAGATCCTGATTTGATCCTGCAGGTAGTTTTGTCCCTGAAGCCGGAGTGTAGGTGAATGTGCCCGCAACCTCGGCCGTTGCATTCAATTGTGTGGTATCCAGCAATGTTCCATAAGCAATATCCTCCGGGTTTGACCAGGTTAGGATCGGTTCTTTTTTAGTTGTTTCAGTTTTTGCACAACCGGCCATTATGGCAGCAATGAAAATCAGCAGCAGCAATGCTGGTGTTTTTATTAAATATTTCATCAGATCGATCTATGGTTTTCACCTTGCCTTTCAAACAGAAACCGGCAACAATAATCATGTTCAAATTTAAAAGGAAATGAGAACATGATCCTGAAACAAGCTCCAAAAAAGAATTTCATCGGAACAAGGTAAACGAAGGCTGAAAGGTACTAATAAACACTCAATGTATTGAACGGGAGAAAAAATTACCTTATTTTATAATTCATTCTTGGGTAATTTTTGAAAATCGTTGTATCTTAGCGTGGGTTTTATTAGCGTTTCGGGGTTAATGGAAATATGACCCAGGGATTATATTTCAGTTGCTAGACATTACCAGCAGCATGTACAAAATATTACAAATAGAAGACCTTCCTTCCGATGCCTATCTGATACGCAGAGAGGTGAAAAAAGTGCTTGACGCTTGTGAATTCCAGATAGTTGATTCACGGGAGCCTTTTTTACAGGCACTGGTTGATTTTAAACCAGATATCATCATCTCCGATTTCAGCATGCCTGGTTTTGACTGGTATACCGCACTCAAGCTCACTCTGGTCCATGCACCCCATACCCCGTTTATCGTTGTCACCGGTTCAACCAGCCCTGAAATCAGCAGGGAATGTATAGATGCCGGAGTGACGGAATTTATCAGTAAAAATTCTATTCAGAAACTGGGACCGGCAATCCTGAATGCCCTTAAATAAAGAACCATAACGGAACTTTCCTCATTTTCTGGTGGGGGAGTTACAGAACTTGCCGAAACTATCAGAGCGACCCTTCATCGTATGCCTTTTCCCCATGCAATGCCACATCCAGTCCAGCTTTCTCATGTTCTCCGGAAACTCTTACCGGTGTGATCAGGTTGATGAGGGCAAGCATGATATAAGTGAAAATAAAGGCATAAGCAGAAGCAGCAACAACGGTAATCAGTTGTTTGAAGAAAAAAGTACCTTGGCCGAACCACAACCCTTCAGATAAAACAGCCGGATTGATCATTTTCGTTGCAAATACGCCAAGCAGGATGGTTCCCAGCAAGCCGCCTACGCCGTGAACTCCCCATACATCAAGCGCATCATCCCACTTCAGTTTGTTTTTCAACTGAACTGCCAGGTAGCAGGTAATCCCTGCTGCGACACCGATGATGGGAGCGGACCACATCGGGACAAAACCGGCACAGGGCGTAATGGTTGCCAACCCGGCAATGGAACCCGTGAGCAGACCCAACAGTTTTGGCCGTCCTTCCCTGATCCATTCCACAGCAACCCAGGCGGCTGTGGCAAATGAAGCAGCCACATCGGTGTTGATGAAAGCAAGTGCCGTGATTTTATCAACCTGGAGCTCACTGCCGGCATTAAATCCGTACCAGCCAAACCAGAGCAGCCCGCTTCCGATGGCGACAAGCGGAATGCTGTTGGGGATCGAGCTTTTATCAGTCCTTGCCCCGACATAAAACACCGAGGCCAGTGCAGCGAAACCTGCTGTTGCATGAACCACGATTCCGCCGGCAAAGTCAAGAACCCCCCACTGTGCAAGCATTCCGTTGCCCCAGATCATGTGAACAAAAGGGTAATAAACCATGATCTGCCAAACCGTCAGGAAGATCATGTACGAACGGAAGGTCACACGGTTTACGAAAGCGCCGGTGATCAGGGCCGGGGTGATGATGGCAAACATCATCTGGTAAACGATAAAAACAATCTCGGGAATCTTGCCATTGCCGGCATAAATGGAATCAATGCTTACACCATGGAGGAAAACTTTTTCCAGGTTGCCGAAAATTCCACCAACTCCGCCACTGAAGCAAAGCGAATAACCAAAGGTGACCCAAAGAACGGTCGTCCACCCCAGCGAGGCGAAACTCTGGATCATGATCCCAAGAATGTTTCTTTTCGTGGCAAGACCGCCATAAAAAAATGCCAGAGCCGGCGTCATTAACATCACCAGGCTTGCCGATAATAGCATGAACCCGGTTGAACCAACATCGATTGTTCCCATTTTACAATTTTAGATTTACAATTTTAGAGTTACGACTGTATATTAATATTTCATCATTTATAAAGAGATCCCGAAAACCAAAAACACGCTCTCCGCCTGCGGATTGGTTATTACAGAGCCGAAAACAGGTAGTGCATACTCTTTCGAAATTTGGATGGATTTGTTAACACATACTCCTGTGTTGATAATCCCGCCATAAGGTCCGTACCAGGCAGAGCCGAAAGGGATGCCTCCGACAAAGGGTTTTATCCCAAATCCTTTGACAGTGAACTGGTAAGCGGCTTCCAGATAGGTTGAATAATTATTATCGCTTCCCGCCCCGTAAACCCCGGAGGAATCTTTTCCTTTGTCGGCCCCGTAAACAAAAGTTCCTGCATACAGCTGCAAAGGAAATTTTTCGGGGCCGGCCCATGAAAGGCAAACCTCAACGGTATGTCCGGTGGAATTCTTTTTAAAGTTGAAATACTTGTTCCCTGTGTTCGGACTGAGCGAATTTGGAAAAAAATAATCGTATGCCATGAGCGTGAAGCCTTTCATGGTATAGGAGACATACATGTCAAACTCGGCATAATGACCCATGTTGGCGACGGTAGAGTCATTGATCTTCCTGGAATATTGGCCCATCCCATAGGAGCCCCAGAAGCCGGCCTTGAACCCGGCAACGGAAAAAGCCACAGCAGGCTGAATACCGGGAGAATTCCCATAATCCGCCCCGCGCCAGACATAACGGCTTACCAGGTCGGCCCCGGCACTGAAAGTGGCTGAACCGGAACTCTTTTCTTCCATTTTGTTTTCATCCTGAAGTTGCGCAAATGCTACCGTGGAAAAACTCAAAAAAAGAGTGATAAAAACAATCAGTTTATGGAGGGTGATAGGTTTTACCATCAGCATGTGATTTGTTAATTTTTTAACATGCAATGGTAAGGCGATTGTTAAACGCTTGCAATCCTGTAAACTACTGAATTTTACTCAGCAAACAACAGAGATGGTTGTACGTGAATTTCTTACCTAGATCTCAACGATCTTATTCCTGATGGCATACTTGATCAGTTCCACGGTCGATTTCAGTTCGAGCTTTTTCATGATGTGGTTTTTATGGGTTTCCACGGTTCGGATGCTGATGTCGAGTTGGTCGCTGATCTCCTTGTTGATGAATCCTTCGGCAAAAAGCTTGAGGATTTCGATTTCGCGTGCAGTAAGCGGAATCGGTCCGCGCTGGGGGGTAAGGTCATCCTCCTTGGCTTTTCGCACATAACTTTTCAGCATGATCCTGGAGATGGAGTCGGCAAAAAATTCATCGCCTTCATAAATGGCATGGATGGCACTGAGCAGTTCTTCCCGGGAGGTGTTTTTCGGCAGGTATCCCCGTGCCCCGGCTTTCAGCGAATTGAATATGAAATCCTCATTCGTATACATGGAGAGGATGAGCACCTTGGTTTCCGGGTATTCGGCCGTAATCCGTTTCGTAATTTCGATGCCATTGGTATCGGGCAATGAGATATCAAGGATGAGGATATCGGGTGGTTCAAGGGCTATTTTTTCAAAACACTCTTTGCCCGAAGAGGCTTCTCCAAGAATGGAAAGCTCTTCGGCACTCACAAGCAAGGCTTTGATCCCATCCCTCACGAGCTGGTGATCATCCACGAGAAAAATCCTGATCTTTGGCATAAGTCGCTGTAATTGGTACGTTTAAAGTTATTGTTGTGCCTTTCGCCGGGGCCGAACTGATCTCAATTTGTCCTTGCAGCAGGCTTGCCCGTTCCCGCATGTTGTGAATTCCGTTTCCACCTTTATTCAGGACATCATCAGGTGAAAATCCTTTCCCGTCATCATGAATCACCAGGGTAAGCTGGTCTGTATACCGCAGGAGATGAACCCACACTTCATGTGCATCCGCATGTTTTACGATGTTGTTCAGCGCTTCCTGGATCAGCCGGTAAATATAGGTCTTGATCTTTTGATCGAGGTCGTCGAAATTCCCTTTCGCTTCAAAATGAATGCGCAAACCGCTGTGCTCCTCCGTTTCGGAAAAGAGATTGCGGAATGCGATCGGAATGCTGAATACCTCAAGGACGGAAGGCATCAGGTTGTTCGAAATGCGGCGAACTTCATCGATGATCTGATCAAAATATTTTTTCAGCTCCTGGATGGAATTCCGGATGTCTTTCCCTTCCAGGTACAAGAGATTTTCAAGACGCAATTTGATGGCAATCAGTGATTGGCCGATACCATCGTGCAATTCACGCGACAGGCGCTGCCGTTCCATCTCCTCTCCATCGAAAACAGACCTCATTCGTCCGAAACGCTCCATCTGAAGTTCGGTGGTTTTTTCTTTGATCTGGTGGGCCATGATGTTGAACGACCTGGTGAGTGCCCCGATCTCATCGTCGGTGTCGACAGGAAGGTTGATGTCATAATTCCCCATCCCGAGATTTACCGATGCATCCCTGAGCCGGATCAGCGGTTTGGTAATGCGCCTGGAAATGAGTAAAACACATATAAAAAAAACGATCAGGATGATGGCGCTTAGCAAGAGGATGCGTGTCCGGGTTTCATAAATAGGCACCATGGCTTCCTGCGTGTCAATTTCCGCTAATATCACCCATTTCAAACCGGGCACATCGATCGTACTGTACGACGAAAGGACAGGGATGTTGCGGTAGTCATTGGTTGTGATCACACCGGTGCTGCCTGCAAGGGCTTTGACTGCGGATTGTGTCCTGGCGATCGTTTTCAGGATCGAATTTGGCTGAAACCTTGACGTGGAGCGCATCCTGAAATCGGGACCCACCAGGTAGGTTTCACCACTGAGCCCAAGTCCGCTCAACGGATCGTTGTTCAGCATGATCGCGTTGATTGCATCTATTGAAATGGCAAGTACCAGCATTTCTCCGCCGAATCGGCTTTTACCTGCAACCCCGTTCATTTTGGCAGCGATCAGCTGGTATGGAATGCCAGAACGGGCATCAGCAAAAACATCGCACAACACTACGGCCTGGCTCTTCAACTGATTGCGGATTTTTGCCAACAGGTTATCAGAAATCACATGTTGAGGGGAACCAGGGGAATCAAAAAAGCCCTGGGCGATGACTCCTTCACTGCCAATGATGTAATACGCTTTGAAATATTGCCCGAGAGATCCTGCACCCGGCCCTTTCCCAAAAGGGATCGCTCCCAATCCTGCCATCAGGGTAAGGTCCCTCATCCGGTCGGCATAGAATTGGTTAATCTGGTTTTTTTTTACGATGCGGAGGGAGGTAAGTTGATCGAAAGTGCGGCTCATCAGGGCATTTCTGGTACTGAAGAATGATACGTACCCCACGATTGCGATTGCACCGATGCCCAGCATGACAAAGTACAGGATGAGTTTTTCGGTAAGCGAGCCGATCTTCATGGTTTTTTATTACTTTTGAATCACCTGTGCCAGGGAAACGCAGTTGATATCCGGGCAAACATAATAAAAAAAGGAGTTATGCGGACATTTTTCGTACGAGAATCACGTAATAATTTTTTGAATATTTTTCTGCTTCTATTGGTTTTCATCATCTTTAACAACCATCCGGGTTTGAAGGCCCAGGAAAAAACCGTCACCTACTATGCCGACCCGGCCGGGATTCCGCCTGATTTGCCAATAGCGATCAAGCACCTTACTGCCCATGTCCGTTTTCAGGCTGAGAAAAATCTTGTTTTAGGAACGGCTGAATTTACATGCATCCAAAACAGGGAACAGGTCGATTCCATTGTATTTCATACCCCCGATTTCAAGATCTCTTCCGTAAAAATGGATGATCAGGATGTTCAATTTCACCAAACCGGCAGCAACCTGGTCATCAATCCCCCTTCCCACGTCTCACGTCTATCGAATAACCTCCCGCGTCCCACATCCCGCATCCTCATCTCCTATACCGCCACTCCGCTGGCCGGCCCTATTTATTTCATTGGCTGGCGCCCCGAAGAAACAGGCAAGCGCAAGCAAATATGGGCACATCGCCCGCACGGATGGATTCCATACATGGATGGCCGCATCACGGCTGACCTGTTCATCACTTTTGACAGTAAATTCAAAGTGTATTCCAACGGTGAACGGCTGGAGGTAAAGGATAATGCCGATGGTACCAGCACCTGGCATTATGCCATGATAAAGGACCATCCTTTTTTTTCTACAGCACTGGTGATTGGCGATTACAATTATAAAAGCGCGAAAACATCACGGGGAGTGCCGCTTGAATTCTGGTATTATTCCGATATGCCCGACCGTGTTGGCACAACCTATAGGTATACCGAACGGATGTTTGATTTCCTGGAAAAGGAACTGGATTTCAACTATCCATATCCGCTGTACCGCGAAGCGCCGGTGATCGATTACATGTATGGAGCAATGGAAACCACCACAAGCACAATCTTCGGAGACTTTATGCTGATCAATCCCAGGGCATGGTGGCAGCGGAATTATGTGAATGTGAATGCCCACGAACTGGCGCACCAGTGGTTCGGGAATTGTGTGGCCCATTTTGTGAACCGGGATGTGTGGCTGACCGAAAGCTTTGGCACCTATTATGCCAAATTGTTCGAAAAGAGCATTTATGGTGAAGATTATTACCAGAATATCCGCAATGATGAAATGCGCCTGGCTTTCGAAGCCTCTGCCAAAAACGATTACCCGGTCGGGGGCAGCCAGGGCGGTGTTCAGCGGATCTACCAGAAAGGATCGCTGGTGCTCGACATGCTTCGTGATGTCATGGGAGCAGGGGCATACAGGGATGCAGTAAAGCGTTACCTTCAAAAATATGCATTCGGTTCCGCCGAAACCAACGATTTCATCCGCTGTACTTACGAGGCAACAGGAAAACCCTGGAACTGGTTTTTCGACCAGTGGGTAAGGAGAGGAGGTGAACCCGATTACCTGGTAAAGGATACGGTCACTGTTGATTCGCTGGGAAACGGAAATATCCTTTTTAAAATCAGGCAGGTCCAGAAAGTCAATGAGCTGAATGGACTGTTTAAAATGCCGTTTGCTTTTGAAGTGCATTACCAGGATGGTACAAGTGTGCATCAGGAAGCCTGGATCGAAAATCAATACACGGAGGTTCCTGTGCCAATTCAAGGGAACAAACCGATTGACTTTCTTCTCTTTGATCCCGGCAGGAGAATATTGAAAAAGGTAACGTTCACGCAATCCGTTGAAAGGCTTCTGGCACAGGCCCAAAAAGCAGACAACATGATCGACCGGTACGATGCCTGGCTGGCCTTGCGAAAGGAACCGGTTTCAAAAAAAGCGGAAATCCTGGTTTCTTCTTTTAAAAAGGAATCCTTCTGGCTGATCCGGTCAGAGATTCTACAGCAGCTGGCAGCGGATCATTCACCTGAAACTGTAGAATTGTTCAGGCAGGCGTTGCTTGACAAGGATGCCAATGTCAGAAAATCAGCGCTGTTGCTGGTCAATCCGGTTCCCGATCTGCTTCAAAGCACCGTGGAAGAGATGTTGTATGATTCCAGCTACCTCAACGTCGAATATGCCCTGGAAGCACTGTGCACTTCCTTTCCGAAGAGCCTGGATTACTATCTTGAACTTGCCCGGGACATGGAGGGATGGCGTGGAAAAAATATCCGGATGATGTGGCTTTCATTGGCTATTAAAAACGGAAAAATGGAATTTCTGTCTGAACTCATCAACTACAGCAGCCCGAAATACGAATTCGAAACCCGGATGAACGCATTCAACCTCATGGCAAAACTGAAATACTCCGATGCGGAAACGCTTAAATATGCAGAGGCAGCGAGCAAACACTGGAACAACAAGCTAAGTGGCGCGGCGAAGGAATATCTTAAAAATAGCGAATTAGCAAAATAGCGAAATGGCGAAATCTGGCAACTACAAAATCCTCACCCGCACCGTCCTCCTCGTTTCTTTCGTGAGCCTGTTTACTGACGTTGCCAGTGAGATGCTCTATCCCATCATGCCGGTTTACCTGAAATCCATCGGGTTCTCAGTGCTTCTCATCGGAATCCTTGAAGGAGTGGCAGAAGCCACTGCAGGATTAAGTAAAGGCTATTTCGGTCATTTGTCGGATATCCGCGGCAAACGCGTCCCTTTTGTCCGCGCTGGTTATACCCTGAGTGCCATTTCCAAACCCATGATGGCCATCCTGACCTTCCCGGTATGGATCTTCTTTGCCCGCACCCTCGACCGGTTCGGCAAGGGAATCCGCACCAGCGCACGCGATGCCATGCTCAGCGACGAAACCATGCCAGAACATAAGGGTAAGGTATTCGGATTTCACCGTTCCATGGATACCGTGGGAGCTGCCATCGGCCCGATCCTTGCGCTCGTGTTCCTGTGGTTCTACCCGGGACAGTACAAATGGATGTTCATGATCGCCTTCTTTCCGGGACTGGTGGCCATTGGGCTTACGTTCCTTTTGAAAGACAGGGTAACAGGGTTACAAGGTGACAGGGTAACAGGGTTACAAGGTGACAGGGTGACAAAGTCACAAATGTCGTCTGCCCGGCCGACCATCAACCCGTCCACCAAAGTCGGCTTCTTCTCTTTTCTCAGATATTGGTCAAAGGCTTCATCAGGATTCCGTTTCCTGGTTGCCGGACTGCTGGCTTTTACACTGTTCAACAGCTCCGATGCATTCCTGTTGCTGGCGTTGAAAGAACAACATCTTTCAGATACCTGGATGATCGGGGTTTATATCTTTTACAACCTGGTTTATGCCATGTTCTCTTATCCGATCGGGGCACTTGCCGATAAAATCGGACTGAAAACAATGCTGATCACCGGCCTGTTCCTTTTTGCAATTGTATATACTTTCATGGGTTTTGTTTCTTCCCTGGCCATGTTCGGGGTTCTTTTCTTCCTTTACGGGATCTATGCCGCGTGCACCGAAGGAATTTCAAAAGCGCTGATCTCCAACATGGCAGCGAAAGCGGATACCGCAACAGCCATCGGATTTTACAACAGTTTTGCCAGTATCTTTACGCTGCTTGCCAGCTCATTGGCCGGTGTGCTGTGGTATGCCATCGGGCCGAAAGCGATGTTCATGGTTTCCGGGATGGGAGTTTTCGTGGTCGCCTGTTACCTGGTGATGGTGTTTCGGGTGAAAAGGTGAATTCTGATGTGCCCACCCTCCATCACTCAATGACCCCACTCTAAATCCCTCCCCAAACAGGGAGGGACTTTCTCAGGATTTTTTCAACAGGTTGAAAACTTTCCCCTCTTTCCATATTCCTTTGCCTTTTTCCTGTCAATCAAATGTCTTGCCACTTCAATGAGTTTTATGGTTGACGTTATCGATTGATCAGAATCTTCTGCGTATAGGTTTTATCACTTATCTGTGCCAGGATAAAATAGATTCCACAAGGCCTGGCACGCAAATCAACTGTTAACCGGCCATGGTTTGGACAAGCAGATTCATAGATTTTTTCGCCCATGACGCTGTAAATTTCAAACTTCACGATGGATTGGATGCCGGGGTGATCGACCGTTATATAAAAGATTCCATTCGATGGATTGGGGCTGATGGTAACCACATTTTCACCTGAATTTTTATCGGCCACACTGCCTGTGATGGCCACACATCCGTCGAAGATTGACAATGCGGCATTGGTTACCGCCGGATGAAATGGCACCAATGTTGCACCGGAAGTTGTCGTATAGGTAACGGATGCCAATCTCACGGTGCAGGTGTCCGCTGCAATCCAGTTCGCCATGACGCATCCGGAACTGTTGCCAAGTGAATCGGTTTTGATGATCCCGATCTGAGGGCGATCCGTTGGGGCCATTTTAACTCCCATGATCGGGCCATTGCCCAGGAGCATGTATCCGGTATCGAATGATTCAACCACATCGGTTGCGATGATGGCCATGGTTTGCACCCATTGAATGATTCCGGAAGAATCAATTTTGATCATTGGTTGAAAGCCCCATCCGGCTACTGTGAAAACATAACCACCGTCGGTTGTTGCATTCAATTTTGGGCGGGAATTTTCATTCCAGTAACCAAGTGCATACTGCTGATAATTACGGCTCCATAAAACATTACCGTAAAAATCTGTTTTCAGGATTACGAATCCGTTACTTCCAAGGTCGATATACCATAAATATCCGTTTGATGTTACCACCACATCCAGTCCCATCAGGTAGTCTGTAGGTTTACGGTACATTTTTTTTGCCCAGGAAACAGTACCTGCCGGAGTCAGCCTGATCATACATACTGAGGACTCATATGGGGGGTAGTTTCCAAGGTCGCCAGTGAGAATATACCCTCCATCGGATGTTTGTTTGATGGCATAAGCAAGGTTGTCCTGGTTTCCGGAACTTAATATGGAATTCCATTGAGGGATTCCCAAAGAATCAAGTTTTACCACTACAATCTTTGTGAATGGGGCAGTGATCTGCCTCAAAAACCCGGCAATGATGAAACCATGATCACTGGTTTGCTGCGCCGTCAGGGCATAGGACGACTGGCCAAAATCAACTGATCTTGTCCACAGGGTATCGCCGGTTGAATTCATTTTAACACAAAAAACATTGGTTCCTTCCTGGTTGGCATCGGGAGAGGTACCAGTGAAAAGATAGCAGAAATCATCGGTCGGGATAACGCTGGTGAATCGAGAGTCATAAACGCTGGCGATCATTTTGCTCCATATAATATTCCCCGAGGAATCAATTTTCATCGCGAGTGCATAGCTGTCTTTGTAACCGGCGATCATGTATTTATGATCATGGGTTTTTATCAGCGAATGGCCTTGGGCATCACCTGCCACATCGTAATAGACTTTTGTAAAAGTTGATTGCTGGGCGTTCAGGATGTTGGTGAAGCTATGAAGCAGCAACAAAAAGGCGATAAATATGGATTTTGCTTTCATTGTATACATTCTATTTTCTTTGTCATCCAAATTTAAAAATAAATCCGCTCACGATTTCGCTATTTCACGATTTCGCTACCCCGCTATCTTTTATTCCCCATTCTGTAATGTTTTCAGGGTTCAATCGTCTGGCATGGTAATTGTCATAATTTAGATCAATTCAAAATAATTATATTTGATCCATATCAGTAAAACGATGCATAAACACTTTCTTACTTTTCTATTTCTTCTTTTTGGGGGAGTATTGTTGGCACAAACCGGCATGATCAAAGGCCGGGTGTACAATCATAAGAACAACGAACCGGTTCCATTCGTGAACATCATCATCGATGGCAGGCCCACCCAGGGAGCCACAAGCGACATTGACGGAAATTTCAGTATCACCAAGGTTCCGCCGGGATATGCCCGGCTTGTTGCGACTGCCGTAGGGTTTAAGAAATTCATCTCTGACGATTTCCTGGTCACCAATTCAAAAACATCCGATTTGAATATCGGCCTTGATGAACAGGTGATTAACCTCGAACAGGTAATCATCAAGCCATCGGTCGTAGAGCGGAACGAAGAGGTCCCGGTATCGCTTCAAAAACTCACCATCCAGGAAATCGAGCGGAGCCCGGGCTCAAACCGCGATATTTCAAAAGTTATTCAAAGTTTGCCAGGCGTGGCTTCATCACCTTCATTCCGCAATGATGTCATCGTCCGCGGAGGAGGCCCCGGCGAAAACCGGTTTTACCTCGATGGTGTGGAGATCCCGTACCTGAACCATTTTTCCACCCAGGGAGCTTCCGGTGGTGCGGTAGGTATTGTCAATGTTGATTTCATCCGTGAAGTACAGCTTTATTCCAGCGCTTTCCCTTCGGCCAGGGGCAATGCCCTCAGTTCAGTGATGGAATTACGGCAAATTGACGGCAACAAGGAAAAATTCGGAGGCCGGTTGTCTTTGGGATCCAGCGACCTGGCGCTGACACTGAATGGCCCTGTCACAAAAAATTCATCCATGATCTTTTCCGTGCGCCGTTCTTACCTGCAATTTCTCTTCAGCGCATTGAAACTGCCGTTTCTGCCAACCTACAATGACTACCAGTTCAAATATAAAATTGACCTGGGTAAACGCGATCAGCTCTCTGTAATTTCTATCGGAGCCCTTGATAAAAACAAACTGAATACAGGCCTTTCCAACCCTGATGCCTTTCAGAATTATATCCTGCAATCGCTTCCTGTGAATGATCAGTGGAGTTATGTGTTCGGTTTGGTCTATCGTCATTTCCGGGCAAAAGGATACGATACCTGGGTGCTGAGCCGTAACATGCTTAACAACGACCAGATAAAATACACAAACAATGTAGAAGTGCCAGACAGCCTGCTTTTCAAATACAATTCGCAGGAAATCGAGAACAAATTCCGCTATGAGGGACTGACCGACCTGGTTAAATGGAAGATCACCTATGGTGCCGGGCTGGAATATGCAAGATATACGAATCAGACATATCAAAAGTTATTTATTGAAAATCAGATCCGTACGCTTGATTACGATTCAAGGATTGAAATGTGGAAATGGAATGTGTTTGGTCAGGTGAACCGTGCTTTTTTCAATGACCGGCTGAATGTGAATCTTGGGATCAGGATGGATGCCAACAACTATTCCAGCCTGATGAACAACTTGTTGAAGCAGTTCTCGCCAAGGTTTTCTGCCTCCTATGCCTTCGTCCCCGATAAATTCTTCCTCAATTTCAATATAGGGCGCTATTATCAGCTTCCGGCATACACGTCTCTCGGATTCCGCAGCAACAACGGGACGCTGGTTAATGATTCCCTGGGCATCAGGTACATTTCTGCCGACCACGTGGTACTGGGCCTTGAATACCAGCCCAAAATAAACACCAAAATTTCACTGGAAGGGTTTTACAAGTATTACAGGAACTATCCATTTTCGATCAAAGATTCTGTAGCTCTTGCAAGCAAGGGGACTGGTTTTGGCGCAGTGGGTGACGAGCCGTTGCTCCCTATTTCCAAGGGCCGAGCCTATGGATTTGAGGTCCTGGTGAGAAATGCCGACTTTTACAAATTCAATGTTATTATCACCTACACCTTCGTGCGAAGCGAGTTTACGGATTATGAAGGCCGGTACATCCCGTCAGCCTGGGATAACCGTCACCTGGTTAACATAACCCTTGGCAGAAAATTCAAACACAATTGGGAAATCGGCGCCAAATGGCGGTTCGCAGGCGGACAACCTTATACGCCGTGGGATATGAATAAATCGAGCCTTGTAGCAGCATGGGATGCACAGGGCAGTGGCTACCTTGATTATAATGCTTTCAATACACTCAGGCTGTCATCATTCAACCAGATTGATCTCCGGATCGACAAGGGGTTTTATTTCAAAAAATGGTCGCTGATGTTTTACCTCGATGTGCAAAACGTGCTGAATTTCAAAGCGCAGCAACCTGATTTGCTTGTCAATACCCAGGAAGACGGTTCGGTAGTGAAATATATGGATCAGGAAGGGAAGGAGCGCTATGAGTTGCGCACCATCCCTAACAGTGCCGGGACCATTTTGCCAGCCATCGGCATCATGGTTGATTTTTAAGGCAGGATTTTCCTAATGCTGCATGCCACGCCGCCTGGCTTTAAACTCTTCCATCATTTTCAAATAGGTTTTGAACTGATCGGGGGTGAGTACAGCCTTTAATTCACCATCTTTCTGCTTGTTCATGTTCTGCGCTGTTTTCCGTTGGGCAGCCGTATCTGAAATTTTCCGGACATCCTCCATCTTTTTAGCATATTTCAGGTTGATGGAAGAAACTTTGGGCTCCTGGGCTGCCGTGAGCGACAAATTCTCTTTCATCATTTCAGTCTGGCGTTTGGCACGTTCTTCGGGAGAAGCATTGCCAAATCCTTGCCCTGGATGGTTTCCCTGGGCTGAAACAGAGGTAGCGGAGATCAACAGCAGGGTAACCAGACCAACACAACGCGGAGGTTTGCCCTCACTGAGCAAAGAATTTTTTTCATTGTTTTCATTGTTTTCATTGTTTTCAATTTTTTTTTTAAGCTTTCAATCATTTCCCCGGTTTTTCCCTTTTACCGTAAACCATCCTGCGATAATTCCAGTTGCTCATGAATGACCAATAAGCGCTGGTTAAACTTCCTGTCCGCCACCATGTTTTCAACATCCGGCGTTTCAGAAACGCGGGTTCATACACTTTGTTGTATGCCTTGTAAATATAATCCTGCAATTCAATACGGTCCATATGGATGGGAGCAAAGACCAGTGATTCATAGCCATAATGCTGCCAGTCCTCCGGGAAATTGTTCATGACCAGCCGCCCTTCTTTTTTCATCCGTTCGAAAAGCCTTGTTCCGGGCAGCGGGGTGAGCATGGTAGACTGGATGGAATCGGCATGGCTTTCGCGGGTAAATTTCACACGGTGGTCAATCCGTTCAATGGTATCATCTTCCCATCCGAAGATGATGCCGGCAATCACGGCAATTCCGTATTTGTGAATTTTCCGGAAAACCTCATCGTACGAATTGACACCCATTTTTGCATTTAGCTTTTTATTGGCGCCGACAAGCTGGTCTTCTCTTTCTGATTCAATCCCGATGAAAAGCATCCGGCAACCGCTTTTAGCAGCATATTTCAGTACTTCCTCATTGTCTGCCACGTTCAGGGAAGCCTGCCCGATCCAGTCTTTTTTAATTCCCCGGTCGATCATTGCCTTGAAAAGCCCGATGGCCCGGTTTTGGGCCTGCACCGTATTGCCTACGATGTTATCATCCAGGATGAAAAGATTCTTCTGGGGTATTTCTTCCATTTCGCTGATCACTTCCGCGATCTGGCGATAACGGTAATTCCTGCCATTGAAAGCGGTCACCGAACAGAAATCGCAGTTCATCGGGCATCCACGGGTTGTTTGAATGGATGCAAAAATATAAGCCGGATGAAACAGTTCTCTCCGGGGTTTTGGAGACTCGATCGGGTCGCTGAGCGGTCCTTGATAGATGCGCTGCAACTTGTTGTTTTCGAAATCGCTGATCACCCGGGGCCAACTTGTTTCTGCCTCTCCGATCACAACTGCATCTACAAATTCGGAGGCCTCCCCGGGCACCATGGATACGTGGATACCCCCGATCACTGTTGGAATCCCCTCATCACGGTAAAGTTTGGCAAGTTCATAGGCACGGGTCACCGTCGAGCTGAATGCAGTAAAACCAACAAGGTCAGCTTTATAATACCTGAAAATACGAAAATTCTCATCGATGATTTTTACCTTCCAGTCTGGAGGCGTCAATGCGGCAATAATACCCAGGCTAAGCGGCTGATAGCGCGTATCCTTGTTGATAATAAACCCGCTTCCGTTTTTGGTTGCCGGGTTCACCAGAAGGAGTGTCTTTTTTCTTCCGTGTTTCATTCAATGCGGTTCAACGCTTATTTGCAGTAATGGATGGGCCGTTCCAGCATGATGTCGCGGTACTGGAAATTGATTTTCTGCGACCAGATCGCGGTTTCAAGGCACCTTGTATTGTAAAGGGTTTTCAGGAATCGCATGCGAAGGTGCATGGGATCATATATCCGTTCCCACCCTTTGGACATCCGGTTCGCCAGGTCGGCTGAGTCGATATGAGGATGGCGGATCACAATGTCTTCCCAGTTATAAAATTGCCAGTCATGAGGAAAATTTTCACACGTAAGCCGGTTTTCTTCCTGCATGCGTCGGCTGAGTTTGGTGCCGGGATAGGGTGTGAGCATGCTTGTCTGGATACCATCGAGGTTCAGTTTTGAGATAAACCGGGCACGGTCCGTAATATCCTGCGGTCGGTCGGTTTCCATGGCAAAAATAAAAGTGCCGAGGATGCCGATCCCTGCTTTGTGAAACTTTTTTATGACGTGACGGTAATTCTCTGCCCCTTTGCGAAGGTTGTTCTTTTTATTGGCCGATTTCAGCCCTTCGGCATTTTCAGTTTCAAACCCCACCAGCAGCATCTTGCAACCGCTTGCAGCAGCAAGTCTGAGCGCTTCCGGGTCATCGGCAAAATCAATGGATGTCTGCGAAAACCAGTTAAACTTCAATTTGCGGTCGATGATGCTCCTGAAAAGTTCCTTTGCCCGTTCACGATGGTTCTGGGTGATGCCACCGATGTTGTCATCGACAAAAAAAATGTTTCGTCCGTCTCCATGGTAGGATTGAAGTTCCTCCAGCACCTCAGCGGTCGGACGTGTACGGAAATGCCCGCCATTGAATGATGTCACTGAACAAAAATCACAATTCATCGGGCATCCGCGCGAGGTTTGCACGGAACGCCAATAGTAAAGCGGGTATTGCAGATCATGCCGGGGGATCGGCTGATCCTTCATCTCGGTAAAATCCCCGTGATAGACTTTTTTAAGCCTGCCGGCCTCAAAATCGGCCACTGCGGTCGCCCATACATTCTCGGCTTCACCAACAACCACTGCATCGACATATCTCAGGGCCTCCTCTGTGCACATGGAAGCGTGGATTCCCCCCATCACAACGGGTATGTTTTTATCGCGGTAAACCTTTGCAATCTCATAGGCCCGGTAAGCATTTGGTGTGTATGCCGTGATACCAACCAGGTTGGCCTCACGGTACCGGAAAGTCTGGTAATTCTCATCCAGGATCCTTGTTTTCCAGGGAGCGGGCGTCAGGGCGGCAATGATGCCCAGGCTCAGCGGTGGCGTTTTGTCATGTTTTTTATTCGACAGTCCAACACGGTAACGGCTTACCGGGTTGATTAAAAGCAGGCGCGGATTGGTATCGTTCATCTGGTTTGTAACTGGCCGCCAAATTAAGTTTTTATCCCGTTATGGCAAAATATTTTACCTTTGCTATCTTAAAACTATTGAAAGGGGACATGGAAGAGTTTATTAAACATATTGAAGCTGAATTTGATGACCTTAAACCGGGCGTATTGATGGCGGACAGTAATTTCAGGGAAACATTTGAATGGAATTCGATCAATGCGCTGATACTGATCGCCATGGTAAAAACCGAGTATGATGTAACCCTTACCGCAGATGACCTGATCCAATCAAAAACCGTCAATGATCTGTATTCACTGATCGACAACCGTAAATCCAAATCCTAATTCGTAAATCGTAAATCCCACATGGCTCTGTTTTCCCTTTCCGGGATAAAGATCAGCGGAATAGCAGCAGCAGTTCCCGAGAATAAGAAATCCAATGCAAATTACCAATGGATTGCCATCAGGGAACGTCAATCGCTGATGAAAAATATTGGTGTTGAAACGCGCAGGGTTGCTTTAAAGGGAACCACTACTTCCGACCTGTGTGTTGTTGCAGCTGAGAAATTATTGCAGGAGCTGAAATGGGACAGAACCGGAGTTGAATTGCTGATCTTTGTTTCGCAATCGCGCGATTACCTTGTTCCAACCACTGCATGCATCATCCAGGACCGATTGGGGCTGCCTCATTCCTGTGTGGCCATGGATATCGGGCTTGGTTGTTCGGGGTTTGTATACGGGTTATCGGTCATCGGCAGCATGATGCAATCAGGGGCTTTTAAGAAAGCCTTGCTGATGGTGGGAGATATTTCGACCCTTACCACCTGTTACCGTGATAAAAGCACCTATCCGTTATTCGGCGACGCCGGAACCGTTACGGCAGTGGAATATGATAGCAATGCCCCGGTGATGCACTTCAACCTGCAAACCGACGGTTCAGGATATCGGGCGCTCATGATCAGGGATGGGGGAGCAAGGAATGCCATGTCGAGGCAGTCGTTTGAAATTAAAAAGATCGGGAAAGGAATCTACCGGTCACGCCTTCATCTGGAATTGGATGGAATAGAGGTTTTTAACTTTACTTTGCGCGAAGTGGTCCCGAATATTAAAAAGTTACTGGCCAGCACAGGCGGAACCCTCGCGTCAATTGATTTTGTCGTGTTTCACCAGGCTAACCGGCTTATCAATGAAACCCTGCGGAAAATGCTGAAGCTGGAGACGGACAAGGTGCCTTACTCGATCAGGGATTTTGGAAACACCAGTGGAGCTTCGGTTCCGCTGACCATGATCACGGCACTGAAAAATCCTCTTGAAACCGGTAAAACAAAATTGCTGCTTTCTGCATTTGGTGTCGGACTGTCATGGGGTTCAGTCGTGGTTGAAACGGATCGTATTTGCATTCCTGATTTGATCGAAGTATAATGGATGAATTCTCATTAACCGGAAAAACCATTCTCATCACCGGTGCCTCTTCCGGTATCGGCCGGGAAACTGCAATCCTTGCAGGTGAATATGGCGCAACCCTTTTTATAACCGGTCGCAACCCTGTAAGACTCCGGGAGACATTTAACCGTCTTGGGAAAACAGGTGACACGTTACGCGTGGCAAGTGATGAATCAACGAGTCCCCGTCACGTGTCGCGCGTCACGGACCTGATTATCGAAACCGAAATGGATGCACTCGTGGATGCCCTCCCTCCACTCGACGGCATCGTTCATTGTGCCGGGATTGTTGGCCCGCTGCCCGCCAAATTCATCACTCAGCCCGATATCGATCACATGTTTGGAATCAACTATCATGCTCCCGTGAAACTGACCGGTAAGATCCTGCGGAAAAAAAAGCTCTCCAACGGTGCTTCCATTTTATTCATGTCGACCATCGCCACGAAGAATCCTTATTTCGGAGGCGCACTGTACAGTGGTTCGAAAGCAGCCCTCGAAGCCTATTCCAAAACACTTGCTCTTGAATTGGTTTCAAAAGGAATCCGGTCCAATTGCATAATGGCCGGGTTGGTTCATACACCCATGATCGAAAACCCGTCAGAAAAAAACATGCAGGAAGAAGCCCTTGAGCGTTACCTGAAAAGATATCCGTTGGGCATTGGCCAACCGAAAGAGATCGCCCGGGCCACCATATTTTTTATGTCCGACGCTTCAAAATGGATCACGGGGACCTCTCTCATCATGGGAGGGGAGTGAAAACGTGACATTTGACAAATCGTAAATTGCAAATCGTAAACTGTAAATTGCAGATGTTGCATCCAGTTAAATTTTCAATCGTGGTCCCTGTTTTTAACAGCGAGCAATCCCTGGAAGAATTGTTTGCCGGCGTATCGTTGGTGTTTGAAACCCTGCAGGAGCCTTTTGAAGTCGTTTTTGTAGATGATTACAGCCGCGACAGCAGCTGGGATGTCATCACCAGGTTGAAACTAAAGTACCCCGATCTGATCACAGCAATCAAACTGAGCAGGAATTTCGGGCAGCACAATGCTACTTTTTGCGGCCTCAGCTTTGCCAAAGGAGCTTTGATCATCACCATCGATGATGACCTGCAAACACCGCCATCTGAAATCACGAAGTTGATTGCAAAATACAATGAATCAAAAGCGGATATGGTCTATGGTTCCATCATCCATAAAAACCATTCACAAATGAGGAACATCGGCAGCCAGTCCTTCAAAGCCTCGGCAAAAGTTCTTCACAATTCACGCGGAGAAGGGTCTTCTTTCCGCCTCCTGACTTCTGAACTTGCGAAAAAAATTCTCCATCACCACCAGAATTTTATTTTCCTCGATGAAGTATTGTTATGGTATACCGATGATGTCGTCTTTGCCGAAGTGATGCACCTGCCCAGGAAATACCAACAATCGGGCTATTCGTTCACCTCCCTGCTGAAGCTTATTGCAAACCTGGTTCTCTACTATACGATGGTCCCCTTGAAATTCCTGGTTTATGGCGGATTTATCATCTCGCTGGTCACCTTTTTCTTTGGTTTGTATTTCATCGTAAAAAAGATGGTTTATAACGTACCGCTTGGTTTCACCTCCCTGATCGTGACCATCCTTTTTTCAACAAGCATCATCCTTTTCAGCCTTGGCGTGTTGGGTGAATACCTCAGCAGGATCTACCAGGTACAAAACCGCAAACCGCCGTATTCGATTAAAAAAGTGATTTGACTATAGATAATGCAACCAATGCAAGCAATGTAAGGAATGAGTGGATTATGAAAATGTGGTTTGTCACAAATCGTGCACGGTTACACAAAATCAGATATGTTTAAATCCAGCAGCCAACGTTCAACATTATCAGCAACAGGAGGAATTTTTTTTCTGGCAATTCCTTTATTTTATCAAATAGAATGGATTTATATCTTCGGATTATTTGACAATCAGGCTGATCGGGTCAAAAGATACACGCAAATCCTTCCTTCTTTCCTCAAAGATCCCGGAAATGCCTCTTGGTTATTCGTGGCTTCCTGTGTCATTGCAATGATCTTATTTTCAGTTTGTTTGAAACATTCACGCAAGACAATGAAATTTCTTTGTATTGCAATGCTGGTCCTTGCCGGTTTGCTTTTCCTGTTACTCTTATTCAGCATGATGTAACCAACCCATGTTCCCATCCACCTGTGCAACTGTCCGCCTGTTAATCTAACTCCTGAAAAATGAAATATTCCCGTTATGGCATATCGATTCACTTTCTGAAGGAAGACGAAATTGAGCTGGTCAGGCAATGGAGAAACGATCCGGTCGTGGTCAGCAATTACGAATACAGGGAGCATATCACAGCGGAGATGCAAAAGGAATGGTTCAGGTCGATCAACAACATTGATAACCTGTACACGATCATCGAGTACCAGGGAGCGAAAATCGGTGTCATCAATATAAAAAACATCAACTGGGAAGAGCGTGTCTGCGAGGGAGGGATTTTTCTGCCGGACCCCAGGTTCCATCAAACGTTTTTGCCGGCTATCGTTTCATATATCACCACGGAAATTGCTTTCAATGTTTTTGAATGGAACATTTGCTATGCCCATGTGCTGAAGGAGAATAAAAGTGTGCAGTCCTTTGTTAAAATGCTTGGATATGAACAGATGGAAGGACAGGAATCGTTGAACAACCAGCAATACCAGATTACCCGTGCCTCTTTTGAAAAACGCGCCTTAAAGATAAAAAAGGCAATTTCCGTTCTTGCGGGAAACGAAGAAAAAGGGGTGCTTTTCATCGGGACTGCTGAATTTTCAGATCCGCTGGTGCTGCAATGGGAAGAGAAAGTGAAAGCAAGCCGGTTTATTACCAGGGCAGAAACCACCGAAGAAGGACGGTTTTATTCTTTTTCCTGAAAAGCCACGGCACTTTTCTCGGAAAACCGGCTGTATATTCTAACAAGCTTAGGTAAATTCAGGGAGAGCCACCTGCTGCTGCGATAGGGCAACAGTGAACCCCATTGCATCAGCCTGAAAAGAATTTTCCCATAAGCTGCCATTGGCAGGGATTTCAGGAAAACCACCATGCTGAACTGCTTCGTTTTCCTGCTGTATCCCATGGTGTCGGCAGTTTTTCCCGCAATCTGATCGGCGATTTTCACCTCCAGGTCTGTCAGCTGAGATTTCCAAAGATCCATTCTTCCGGTATTGACCGGATCCATAAGGCTTTGGTGGATTTTCCATATCACCGGGTCCGGAAAAACTGACAATAATTCATCCTTTTTTTTGTAATATTCAAAAACCTCAGGAACATAAGGAATACCAAGAAAAGCACACAATTCCCGCATCGATTCCTCTGGCTTCATGACCAGATCCTCATAGCGGATGATATAGAACCTGTCGGGAAACCTGTTCTGACAGGCAAGAAAAAGTTTGGTTACGTATACCCAGCGTGCTACCTGGAGTGTCAGTATCGGGGCTTCAAGTTTTACCTCCTGCAGGTTCTTCAACGAAACATAATTATCCCTGTAATCGCGGATGATACATATAAACCAGGCTTTGGGGAAAATATTGATCAGTCTTTTCATGTAAACGGAATAGACAGGGTTTTTATCCCCGACCAACCTGATCTCCTGCTTGGGAAAGACTGAAAAGGAGTGTTCATTCAGCTTGATCAACAAGTCCTGGATGGTACAGTTGTTCTCGAGTTTCAGCAGGTCCGTTGTAAATAATTCACGGTTGATCCTCAGGTTTTCAAGTTTTCTGTTGTTGAACACATTGGGTTGAAAAACGTGATCGACAAATGACAGAATTTTTTCTTTATCCCAGGTCTTCACATTTTTGAATTTCTGGTAAAGCGGAAGGAATATCGGCAGTTCAGGCGGAATCTTGACATTTGGGTGGGCATCGAATAATGTCTTCAGCAGTGTGGTTCCCGATCGGGGCCGGCCTAAAATGAAAAAAAATGGAACTCCCATGATGTGACAGGTTTTTTAAGGTGAACTTTTAACTACATCTCATCGGTACGCCATCCTGACCTCACCCTGACCCTCTCCTATAGGAGCGGGAATTCCCCTTCTCCTGCAGAAGAAGGGGTCAGGGGATGAGGTATTCCAAAGAAGAAATGCCAGATCCGCACCAATACCAGCAATTTGACCGATAACCATAAACTGATCCTGGAAGGCAGAAAAGAACCCCATATATAAAGTTTGAAGATCAGGCAGCCATAGAGGGCCATTGGCAGGGATTTTAACCAAAGACCGGGATTCATGCCAACCTGTGCCCGCTGATAATGGAAGATGGTGGCATACTTACCGGCCACATGGTCGGCCATACGGACCTCCGCCGGAGTCAAATCCTCCTTCCATGTTTCCATCCGGCCGGTATTGACGGGATTCATCAAACTGCCATGAAATCTTTCTATCAATGGGTTGTCGTATATTTTAATGGTCTCCTCCTTCTTTTTGTAAAAGTCAAAAACCGTTGGATCAAAGGGAATGCCGATGAATTGGCACAGATCGGCAAGCACTTCCGATTTGTTTGTCACCAGGTCTTCATACCGGATGATCCGGATCCGGTCGGGATACTGTTTCTTACAGCGGAGAAACAGGCTGGCTACATAGCGCCAGCGATAAACCTGCAGGGTGAGAATGGGTGCCTCGAGACGCAGGTCGCTCAACTTGCGCATCGAAACATAATTGTCACGGTAATCACGAATGATGCAAATAAAGCGTGCCTCCGGAAAAATTTTCAGGAATCGCCGGATATAGATTGAATATACCGGGTTCTTGTCCCCTATTTGCAGGATCTCCTGCTTGGGGAATATGGAGAACCCCTGCTCATTCACTTTTTTTAGAAAGTCCTGGATGGTTCCCTTGTGTGCCAGGGACATCAGGTTTGCAGTAAAAGCCCCGCGATCGATTTTAAGGTTTTCGAGGGTGCGGTGAATGAAAACGTTATGTTCGAAAATAAATGCAACGAACGACAGGATGGTTTGTTCGTCCCAATCCTTTACTTTCCTGAACTTCTGGTACAAAGGAAGCATGATAGGGAATTCAGGAGGGATCTTCACATTCGGGTGGGCATCGAAGAGCGTACTAAGGAGCGTGGTCCCCGACCGGGGACGACCCAGGATGAAAAAGACAGGAACCGTAAGCAGGTTGTCAGTGGCCACAGAATTTTTTCGCGTCTTTGCGTCTTCGCGGTAAAATTAACTTTGGAGACAGTTTATGCTTTACTATAAAAATATCATGCCTTCGGCATTTTAATTAAACATGTTTCAACCCTTGATTTGCATTCATATCACAAATGTAATAAATACCACGAATCAGGGGCTGTTGAAAAATGAAAATGCCGGGAACAACAAGCCCGGCATTTCATTGGAGAATAAAGGGAGTTTTCTATTTGGTTTAAGATCAGAACGATTCCCGATAGTCGGTTTCAGATGAGTAGGTGGCAGTTCAAGAGGATGGTGAAGTTGGCAAATCGGCTGAATAAGTTGCGCAGACGGAAAAACCAGAAAACTCCCTTATGCGTTCAAAATATCACTGGCAAATGTAATTGTTAATAATATCACAGATGAAAATATTAGACGATCTGACAATATTCACCGACGGATCAGCCGAATCATCCGGTTGCCTGCTTCCGCTTCAACCGGAATTTAATGTTCCTGAAAAAATAAAAATCACTTGCCCTGTATCTGAATATCTCTCGGAGTGGCATTTTTACCATCCGTGAATAAAGGATGACAAAAATAATGGATCCGGCAGCATAACTTGCATTGGTTGACCAGGCTGCCCCGATTCCGCCAAAACGAGGGATCAGGAACAAATTGAGGATGAAGTTGATGACCAGGGCGGGCATAAAGGTGTAGATGGCGATCTGTGGTTTTCCCATACCGGTCAGACGGCTGTTCAGTATGCGAAATCCTACCAGGATGAGTACTCCCGGCAGGACAACCTGGATCATGGCCACACTTTTTACAAACTCCTGTCCAAAGACAAGTGGCACCAGCACCGGGGCAATGAAAAAAATGAACAGGCCGCTCACAAGCCCGATGAGCAGAGAAACCCTGAAGATGGATGCCACCGTGCGGTGTAAGGACGGGTCATTTTTCGTATTGGCGCTACGGCTCAGCACAATCGATTCAATGGCGTACGGAATGTGCCATAATTGTTCTGCAATCTGCATCGCCAGGGAATAAAACCCAACCTCTTCAAGCGAGGAAAGTTTTTTAAGCATCAGGATATCCAGCCGGTAGTTGAGCTGCATGATGAAAATCGCAATGGCATTTACCAACCCGAGCTTAATCATGCTTTTCATGATCCCTTCATGGTATTTCCAGGTAATATTGTACCTGAACTGCACGATGACCATCCGGTAGGTGATGAAAAACATGATGAAATTAGCCAGGGCAAGGGCTGTAAATGCTCCGAGAACCGACATATTCAACCCCCATACAAACAGGACCGTGAGCAGCAGGGTCATGATGGTTGGCCCGGCATTCAGGATGCTGGCTCTTTTAATGTCCTCTTTCCCCAGGAAAATTCCACCGGCAAATACGTTGGTTAGCAGGAGTGGGATGGTGATCAGGACAAGCACAATGATCAGCGGATCGAACGGCTGGCTTTCGGAAAAGAAATAGACAAACCCGCAAATGATGATGCTCAGCGTACTCGTCCACAGCAACAGGATGAACAACGCGGAAACTATATGGTCCTCGGGGAGGAGTTTGTTGCCGATATGATAAATGGCGCTGCGGCGGATGCCCAGCTGGGTAAAACCAATCACCATGACCGGCACGACAATGATGGCCGAATAAAGTCCGAAACCGGCAGCACCCAGCAAACGCGTCAGGATGATGCCAATCGCGAGGTTACAGAGGGTAACGGTAAGATTGCTCCCCAGAATACTCAGGATGTCGTTGAGGTACGTTCGTTTGGCCAAAATACTTTATTTCCTCCATTCAGGCAATCTCCCGGGTGTTACCGGTGCTCCCAGGCTTTCCAGTGATTTTTCAAGCTGTGGGATTTCCGTGTCACCAATCTGTTTAATCTGGTCGTATACCGGCGGGAATTCTGATTCCAGGATGGCATAGGCATCTTTCTGGTTCTGCGATGGATCGCCGGTTGACATCCAGCTGATCCAGCTCAGCTTCCCAAGCCGGCTGTTCAAGGGTACAGGTGCCGGAGGATTCTCCTCTTCACTGGGTTTATTGGTGTTGCGGTTGAATTTCACGTTGAGTATCTCATCAAGTTGCAACTGCACTTCACGGGCCTTCTTCATCAGTTCAGGACTGGCTGACGGAGTGCTGTTCAGCGCCTGGAGGATGCTGGATGCACGTTTATTCAATTCTTCGGCATAATTTTCGGTACCCTGCATCACCCGGGTGAGTTCAGCAACTTTTTTGTGAAAAGCCACCATGGCGCTGCGATCGGTGGCAGGCAAGGTAGTGTTGTTCAGTACAACGGCATTGAATTCAACAGGCCCCGCCAACAGTTTGGTCTCCCCATTGCTGGTCAGTGTCAGGCTAACCTTGTATTTTCCGGGCATGGCAAGCACACCACTTCCATTGTCGCCCAGCGGATCGAATTTATCGGTTTGTACCACCCTGGTTGACTGATACCTCAAATCCCAATTGATGCGGCTGATCCCTTTCGACGGGGATTTACGCATGATCCTTACAGGATAACCATCGGCATCGGTTACGGTGAAGGTGAGGAACGGATCGATGACCAGGTTTTCGGCGCGCAGGTCGGCTTCTGAAGGTTGCGGGATCGGTTCTCCTTTTTTAAACAGTTCCGTTTCCTTTTCCTGCCTGAGTTCTTTGCCGGTTTTAGGAACCTCCTTGATAAAATAGGTAAAAACGGCTCCAAAATCAGGATTCTTGGCAACAAATACGGTTGATCCCTGCGAACCTTTGGTATCTGTCGGAAGGTACATCAGTGCATCTTTCACAGGAAAAACATACCCGTTCTGATCGAGATTTTCCTTTTTAAGATTCCGCAATGGCGTGTAATCATCGAGAATATAAAATCCACGGCCAAAAGTTGCAATGACAAGATCGTTTTCACGTTTCTGAATGGTAATATCTTTCACGCATACAGAGGGAAGACCCGATTTCAGCTGGATCCAGTTCTTACCCCCGTCGATGGTAAAGTAACAACCGAATTCCGTTCCGGCGAAAAGCAGGTCGGGATTGATAAAATCCTGGATGATGCTGTGTACCGTTCCGTTTTCTGGGAGGTTCCCGGCGATGGATATCCAGGTTTTTCCTTTATCGGTGCTTTTCAGAAGATAGGGTTTAAAATCATCGCGCAGGATGTTGTCAAATGAAGCGAAAACGATGTTTTCATCAAAACGGGAGGCGAAAACATCACTTACGTATGTGTTTTCGGGGATTCCCGGAAATTTATCCATCTTCATCCAGGTCCTGGCATCTTCAGATACCTGGATCAGGCCGTCGTCGGTGCCGGCATAAAGCAGGTTTTCCTTCACCGTAGACTCATCAAAAGAGATGATGGTACCGTACAACGAAGTGGAAATATCCTTCTGAATGGCATCGACCGGCCAGTATTTACCCATTACGGGCCACTTATTGCGGTCGATCTGTGCAGTGAGGTCGTCGCTGATCACCTGCCAGCTGTTTCCACGGTCGTCACTCCTGAAAACCTTGTTGGCGGTTGTATACAGACGGGTATTTGAATGCGGACTGATGATGAGCGGCGTGTTCCAGTTCCATTTGTAGCTGTCTTCTCCCTTGCGCGGTTCAGGTCTGATATCGACAGCCTCCTGGCTTTTACGGTCGTAGCGGACCATGCCGCCATATTGCGATTCGGCGTACACGATGTTCGGGTCGACGGGGTCGATCTGCGACCAGAAACCATCGCCGCCATTGGTGTTAAACCAGTCATCGGTGAGAACGCCAGCACCGGCTGTGGTCCGTGACGGGCCACCCATGCTGTTGTTGTCCTGGGTGCCGCCGTATACATAATAAAACGGGGTTGAATTATCAACCTGGACCCTGTAAAACTGCGCGACAGGCAGATTCGACTTGAAAATAAATTCCTTGCCACCGTCGAAGGATTCATACGCGCCTCCATCGCTGCCGATGAAAAGATGCTTTGTGTCGTCGGGATCGATCCATATGGCATGATCGTCTACGTGACGTTTGTTGTTGCCAACCTGCCTCCATGTTTTACCGCCGTCTTCCGATACCTGTGAAACGGTTTCAGCCGAATAAATTTTATTGACATCCTTCGGGTCGCAATAAATTTCATTGTAATACTGGCCCTGGGCAGAATGGTCGCTCATTTTCTGCCAGGAAGCCCCGCGGTCGCCGCTTCGGTACAGCCCTTTGGCCTCCGGGGTCGATTCAATAATGGCATAAATTACATCAGGGTTGACAGGAGAAATAGCCATCCCGATGCCCCCCATGTTTGCCCCCGGAAGTCCGTTGGTAAGTTTGTCCCAGGATTCACCTGCGTTTGTTGATTTATAGATTGCCGTTTCGGGTCCGCCGCCTATTTTGGTAAACACATGGCGCCGCCGTTGTTCCGACGAAGCATACAGCACATCCGGGTTTCGGGGGTCAAGGATCACATTGTTCACTCCGGTGTTTTCACTGATTTCCAGAACCTTTTTCCAGGTTTTGCCGCCATCCGTGGTTTTATAAAGGCCACGTTCACCACCAGGCCCCCACACTGATCCCTCCGCAGCCACGTAAACGACATCGGAATTCCGCGGATCGATGAGAATTTTACCGATCTGGCGCGAATCCTTCAAACCCATGTTTTTCCAGCTCTTTCCGTTGTCGGAACTTTTATATACGCCATTGCCATAACCCAGCGATCGCTGATGGTTGTTTTCACCCGTACCCAGCCAAACCACGCTGGTATTGTTCGGATCGATGACGATACAGCCCATCGAGTAAACGCCATTGTTATCGAATACCGGATCAAAGGTTGTTCCGTTGTTGACTGTTTTCCATACATGTCCTGAGGCAACGGCAACAAACCATTCACTGTGGTTGTTCGGGTTCACTGCAAAATCGGCGATACGTCCTGAACAAAAGGCCGGTCCGATGCTGCGGAATTTCATACCGCCCACCAACCCCGAATTATAAACCGAATCCTCCTTGGGTTTATCTTTTTCTTTACTATCCTTGGATTTTTTCTCAGATTTTTCCTTTACGGCAGCATTTTTTTTATCCTTTTTATCTGCTGCAAAAACCTGAAACGCCAGGCCAAAGATCATTGCTCCGCAAAGCATCAGTATGAACAATCGTTGTAATTTCATATTCTGGGTTTTAAATGTTATGTTTTCACAATTTTGCTTTTTCACTATTTCGCAATCCCGCCACTGAACAGGTCTCTTATGCTGTCGTTCGTAGCCTTGATAATTCCCTTTTCAGTAATAATTCCCGTGATCAATCTGGCAGGAGTAACATCGAATGCGGGGTTGAAGGCCGAAGATCCGGGCGAACACACCCGTATTCTTTTATGGAGGCCTTCTTCTGTAATTCCGTCCTGGTAAAGTACTTCATCCTCATTGCGTTCCTCGATGGGGATGGTGTTGCCGGCGTGACAATCCAAATCAAATGTGGAAGTAGGAGCGGCTACATAAAAAGGGATGCCAAATTCTTTTGCGGCGATGGCTTTCTCCAAAGTCCCTATTTTATTGGCCACATCACCGTTGGCAGCGATGCGGTCGGCGCCGACGATCATCAGGTCGATCTTTCCCAGCGACATCAGCCATGCACCTGCATTGTCGGGGATAATTGTGTGGGGAACACCAGCCTGTTTGAGTTCCCAGGCAGTAAGTCGCGCTCCCTGGCTCCTGGGGCGTGTTTCATCGGCATAGACAAAAATTTTCTTTCCCTGCTGATGGGCCAGGTATACCGGTGACAAAGCAGTGCCATAATCCACAAAAGCCAGCCAGCCGGCATTGCAATGGGTTTCAATGTTCATTCCATCGAGGATCAGTTCGTTTCCGAACCTGCCGATGTTCCTGGAATCGGCAGCATCCTGGTTTGCAACCTGTTGCGATGCAGCAACCGCCAACAGGGGTGACGTCAGCGCCTGGTTAAAAACCTTTTCCACGGCATAAAAAAGATTTCGGGCGGTGGGACGTGTAGATTCGATTTCGGTTCTGGCCCGCTGAAGGAAAAACAGCGTATCCTTTTCAGGAGCTTCCAATGCCGCCTGGGCCATGGCGAAACCGGCCATGGCTCCGATGGCGCCTGCCCCGCGGATCATCATTGTCCGGATGGCATGACAACTTTCGCTGTATGTCCTGGCTTCCTGAATGTTGAATTGAAAGGGCAACAGGTTTTGTTCAATGAAAAAAACCGAGGGTCCTTCCATCCAAACAGTCCTGTAATCTGTGCCGTTAACATTCATATGCGAAACTTATTCTGAGTCCGGTTCTGGTGGCCACCCCGAACACGGAGCGCTTTATCCCCGTTTTCCATGGTAGTGGAAGCTGGCATTCAAATGATCTTGAACCCAAGACTGATAACAAATACGTTCCCCTTGGAATTTACTGTATAAACGGTCCCGTTTGAGCCGGTCACATCGCTGATCAGGCTGTTAAGACCTGTCTGGTAACGGATATCCAGTGTCATGAAAAGTATATCCAAACCGGTGCCGGCCTGCAGGTACCAATTGGTGGTGTTCAGGTCTGATTTCTCGATAGGTCCGGTGAGGTTAAGGTTTTCGATTTTGGAATTTACGACAAAGGATGCTTCGGGTCCAACCATGATCCGCCATTTCAGAAGTTTGGACTGGATGATCGTAAAACCTATCAGAACAGGAACATCCAGGGTTCCTACGGTGACTTTCTGCTTCCAGTCATCGATTGTGCCAATGCCAAGGTTTTCAAAAGTCGCCCCTGAAAGGGTGTAGTAAAACTCAGGTTGCAAATGAACCCGTTTGCCGATCCTGGCAAAGACCCCTGCATGAAACCCGGAACGCATGCTCGATTTAATGGAGTCGATGCTGGTACTGATGTTGGAAGCATTGTACCCGAGTTTTATTCCAAAATCGATCTGGGCATTGGATTGTTCCGATGTGAAAAGAGTTAAAATAAAGACGATCAGGATAAAACATGTTTTTTTCATCTCCGCATGGGTTTGGTTAACTCATCAAAAGTAGAAAATAAAAGTTAAAAATCAGAAATTTTGTTGGCCCAATGAATGTGCAACCTTCCGGTGAGCCATGTGTCACGTTGTCATTCTATCCTCTCAAACCCCGTATAAGGAACCAAAGCCGCTGGAATGGTAATGCCATCGTGGGACTGGTTATTTTCAAGGAGCGCGGCCACGATGCGGGGAAGGGCAAGGGCACTGCCGTTCAGGGTATGGGCTGTTTGAATTTTTCCCGCCTCATCCTTGAATCTTAGTTTCAGCCGGTTTGATTGAAAGGTTTCAAAATTGGAGATGGAACTCACTTCCAGCCATCTGGCCTGCGCCGCTGACCAAACCTCCATGTCGTAGGTCAGTGCAGAGGTAAAACTCATGTCGCCACCGCAGAGTTTTAGCACACGGAACGGAAGGCCGAGTTTGCGCAATAGGCCTGTTACATAGGCCCGCATTTCTTCAAGTATTTCATATGATTTTTCAGGATGGGCGATTTGGACGATCTCCACTTTATCGAATTGGTGCAGGCGGTTCAGCCCCCGGACATCCTTGCCATAAGAACCCGCTTCGCGGCGGAAGCAGGCCGAATATGCAACGTTCTTCAAAGGAAGGTCGGCCCCTTTCAGGATGATATCGCGGTAAATATTGGTAACCGGCACCTCTGCTGTTGGGATGAGATAGAGATCATCAAGTCCGACATGGTACATCTGGGCATCCTTGTCGGGCAATTGCCCGGTAGCATAGGCTGATGCCGCGTTTACCATATACGGAGGCTGTACTTCCGTGTATCCTGCCTTGAGCGCTTCGTCAAGAAAAAAATTGATCAGTGCACGCTGTAGTCTGGCTCCTTTTCCTTTGTATAAAGGGAACCCGGCACCGGTTATTTTATTCCCGGTGAGAAAATCAATGATGTCGTATTTTGTGGTCAGGTCCCAATGCGGAACATCTGTTGGGGATGCAGGAATAATTTCACCTTCCTGTGCCACCACTAGGTTGTCTTCCGGTGTTTTTCCTGCTGGAACAGAAGGATGGGGGAGGTTTGGCACGCGAACCAGGATATCATCCAGTTCCTTCTTGATGTTTTCGAGTGCCAGGTCAAATTCTTTGCCCAGGATTTTCAATTCTCCTGTTTTTTCTTTTAACTGGTTTGCCGCGGCCGTATTACTGGATTGAAAAAGCACGCCAATCTCTTTGGCGATGAGGTTGCCCTGTGCCTGCGTGTCGTCAAGTTTTTTCTGTGTTTCCCGGCGTTGATTATCAAGTTCAACAATCCGGTTGATCACTTCAGACCCGTCAAAGTTTTTAAGGGCAAGTCTGTCAATAACCTCCTGGGTATTTTCACGGATGAAATTCAATGAGAGCATAAAAAAAGATATTTAATGAGCAAAAATAGTGAAAAACCATTGTTGGGATCAAAAAAAATGCCGGCCTGGGCTACCCCATGCCGGCTTTCATCAAGATATTCCAAACGCACGCAAAGCCGTGCAATATTCTTTAATTGGCAGTTTCCTCCATCGGAACGATAGAAACAAAGGAACGGTCACTCCGCTTTTTCTTGAATTCCACAATGCCTTCTATAAGGGCGAAAAGGGTATGATCCTTGCCGATGCCGACATTCAGGCCGGGATTATGCACTGTTCCGCGCTGCCGGAGAATAATTGCTCCCGGTTTTGCGTACTGACCACCATAAATTTTAACACCTAAACGTTTGCTATGCGATTCCCGGCCGTTGCTTGAACTACCAGCCCCTTTTTTGTGTGCCATACCACTAAATATTATTTACGATTTACGATTTGCGATTTACAATATTACTTCTGTCGGTTCTTCTTCTGTTGCTTTGGCCTTTGGGGCTTTGGCTGCGCTTTTTATGCTGATGTTTTCAATCAGTACTTTACTGAAATCCTGGCGGTGGCCTGATTCCTTTTCATAGCCTTTCCGGCGTTTCTTTTTAAAGACGACCACTTTATCGCCCCTGGCGTGATCGATGATCTGGCCGGAAATGCTGGCCCCTTCAACCAAAGGCTTCCCGACACTGATCTTGCCGTCGTTATCCAGCAGCAATATCTGCTCGAATTCAATTTTTGTTCCGGGGTCACCTTCAAGCCGGTGGACAAAGATTTCATTATTCTTTTCTACCTTAAATTGCTGGCCGGCTATTTCAACGATTGCGTACATGATTTAATGAATTGATGTTCGTAAAATTGGGAGTGCAAAGTTATAAATTTTTTCTTATTAACAAACCAAAGGATAAAAAAAATGTATATTTCGTCAAAGAGGATATGGTAAACGGATACGAAACACATGAGCCTGATGCAGCAAGAATGCAGGCTGTGAACATATATATTAGGCCGATTTCGGGCCGGACTATTTGTGAAAAAGTGGAATGAAATAGTTAACACATTGAAAACCCGGACAATAAATAAATGCGAAAAAATCGTCAATTTTTAAAAAATGTGTAACTTGCAGTGCCTTATTTTTTTTATTGTTCATACTATTTCTAAATAATTTTCTTTTATTAACCTTAATTCAAAACTTATGAGAAATTTTACCAAAACGCTTAGGACATTTGTGCTGATGGCATCGATGATTTTCGTCTTGGTTACTTTTGGTTATGCCCAGCAAACGGTATTGCTGACCGAGAGTTTCGAGACAGGGAGCGGGACGACCCCCCCAGCCGGGTGGTCGATTGAACAGGTTACAGGCACCACGTTGGGTGTAAATTTTGTAACCACGGGAACGTTCCCGACCATAGCGGCCGCCTATGATGGGACGAAGTTTGTACAATACAATTCATACAACATAAGCAGTGGCTCGACACGGTTGAAGCGGAGTACGGCAGTTTCAACAACGAACAAGTCATTTATCATGGTTGATTTTGCCTGGTATGAAGATGCAGGTTCTCCGGCCAATGAAGATAAGGTAGACGTACAATGGTCGACCAACGGCACAACATGGAATACTTCTGGAACATTCGACAGGTACAATTCAGTAACGGGATGGAAAGTGAAGAATGTGGTTTTGCCATCCGGGGCGAACAATCAGGCTACCGTATATGTAGCTTTTCTGTTTACCTCCGGCAACGGGAACAACTGCTCCATGGACCTGGTTCATGTTACAGCAGGCCCGGCAGCTCCTCCGGCGTTTATAACGATCGGCACGGGGACAGTTTCCTCGAATTATCCCTATACCACCTATTGGATGGGAGGCAGGACACAGATGCTGTTCACTGCAGCTGAATTAACGGCAGCAGGAGCCATCGCAGGTAATCTCTCAACGGTTGGGTTTGATGTTATCTCAAACTCCACGCAGGTGATGAATGGGTTCAACCTTAAAATGGGGAATACCGGCCTTGCTAATTTAACAGCCGGTTTTGTTGATGGGCTGACCGCATATTACACCACTCCGTATGCAGTACCCGGGACAGGCTGGCAGAGCATAACGCTCACGACCCCTTTTGCCTGGGATGGTACTTCGAACATCATTGTGGAGATCTGCTACGCAAATACAAGTTATACGAGTTATTCACCGGTACATGCCACAACCCTTGCCGGGATGACCGCAGGTCACTATGCAGATAACCAGACCCAATGTTCGGTTACTACCAACAGCGCACCTGCAGCCCGTCCGAACATTCGTTTTGGGGTACCCCCGATCACCCCGGGCGTACTGATGGGATATGTAAGGGATGTGAATACCCTTGCCCCGATAGCCGGAGCGATCATCCAGGTAGGCTCAGCCAAAGACACCTCTCGTGCGAATGGGATGTATGTTCTCTATAACCTGAATGCCGGAACGGTGACAGTCAACTCTGTCTCCCCGGGATATATTTCAGGATCGGTACCCGCAACCATTACAGGCGGCGAAGTGACAACCCTTGACGTACTGATGTCCCCGGGTCCCAAGGTGGGCGGGATAGTAACCAATGCAGCGACCGGAGCCCCGGTGACTGGTGCAGCGGTTACGATCGGCACAGGTTCTGGCGCACTTACAGTGCTCACAGTAGGGGATGGGAGCTATCTTTCACCACTCCTCTCGATATCAGGCGACCAGCCGATAGAAATAGGAAAGACAGGATTCGACAGTTTCACCGGCACGGTGACGCTTATTCCCAACACGACAACAACCCAGAATGCTTCGTTGCTGGCCACCGCAGTTCAGCCCGGCCCATTCACGGCAGCGCTTAACAATCCAACAACGCCAACAGCTGTAAACCTGAACTGGGGGATACCACAGAGCATGTACCAGGTGAGTTATGACGACGGACACAGGACAACTTTGCCATCTGGGTGAACGCGAATAACCTGAATGCATTGAAGATCACACCAATGGGATGGCCCGTGAAATTGATCGGGGGCAAGGTAAACCTCGGTGCAGCCGGTAATTACCCGGCGAATGCACTCCCGTTAACCAAGTTCAAGATGCTGGCATATAAAGCGGATGGAACCGGAGGATTACCGGGCACCGTTATTGATAGTGTTGAAATAACCCCGGCAGGATTTGGCTGGGTAGACTTTTCATTCTCCGCACCCATCACCATCAACACGGGAGATTTCTACCTGGCGATGCGTCAGGGTGGAGTACAACCCCACGCAGCAGGCCTGGGCGTCGACCTGACCAATACGCAACTGCGGAGCTATTCAAAGTTTGCGACCGGTGGCGGCGGCTGGGTTCCGGCAGCAGGGAATTTCATGATTCGTGCAATCCTGCAGGGCACCGGCGGACCGTTGCTGACAGACAATGCATCATCGAACAAGGTACTGATCACGGCCACGGCAGTAAACGGGCTCATCTATGAATCCCCGGTTGCTTCGGTAACAGGTTATGAAGGAGTTGCTGATTATCAACCGCTGTCAATGACCTATGAAGTATGGCGTTTGTTGCAGGGTCAGGAAGGCACACAAAGCGCCTGGACATCGATATGGACAGGCGGCGTGAACAGCGCAACCGACAATCAGTGGCCAACACTGGTCAACGGTCCCTACCGGTGGGCAGTCAAGGCAATCTATGGTCCGGGACAACGTCCGTCCGCGCCTACGTTCTCGAACGTAATCGGCAAAGGGTGGACAGCCAATGTGAACATTTGTGTATCGCTGACCTGTGCCGCCAATCCGAAGGAAGGAACGCTGGTCAAGCTGGTGAGTGCGGATTTACCCGATACAACATATACAAAGGTAACCGATGCAACCGGTTGTGTTCACTTCACCAATGTGTGGAAAGGAAACTACCTCATGACTATCACGCGCTTCACTTACCCAATTCACACTGAAACCATTGCGATCCTGGGTGATGCGACCTTCAATGTAACATTGTTGCAGGAAGCAGCTCCCCCGACGAACCTTGCTGTTAACGATCAAACCCTGCATGCCTCCTGGAGTCCTCCAAGATCGAAAGTGACGCAGCTTGATGAAACCTTTACCACGGGAGGCTTTACGACCAACCAGTGGGAAGTAACCGGAGGTACGAACTGGCAAATTTCTGCCACAGTAGGTAAACCCGCCCCGTCTGCCATGTTTAACTGGACACCTGAGGTTTATAACTATGACCAGTACCTTACCAGCAAGTCGCTGGCCGGGATCCATGCCCCGCAGATGAAACTCTATTATGATATATTCCTAAGCAATTTTGCCACCACAAATATCAATACCATGGCGGTTGAACTCTGGAACGGAACAACGTGGTCAGTCTTGAAAAGCTATGATAACATGGGTGGAGACATTCCCTGGTCCTCAGAAACACTGGATATCACTTCTCAAACGCACAACCCGGCTTTCAAAGTCCGTTTCCACGCAGCAGGCGTAGATTCATATGACATCATGAATTGGAACATCGACAACATCAAGGTTGTAAGCGGAGATGGCAGCAGCGGCCCGAACCCCTGTGTTCTTGGATATAACTTCTACCTGAACAATGTGCTGAGCACATTCACCACGGATACCACCTACAACATTCCGCCGAGCCAGGTTGTTTATGGCCAGGTTTACGAAGCCTGCGTGAAGGCTGTTTACGGAAGTGGATACAGTCCGCAGATCTGCGTGACCTTCACCTCTCATTTCCTTTACCCTGCACGCGACCTCACGGCTACAGGAATCGAATGCAACACCTACCTGACCTGGAAAAAACCGGTGATAATGGCCGATGCACCACAGGTACCTGCTTTCGATGGTGTTGTTGAACATACAACTGCAAATGCCGGACCAGCGCCTAAACATCTTTTACAAAGTGTTGCCCCGGTGCCAACAAAACCTTCAGGTGTGCAGTCTTCCAATGCATTTGGAATCAATGCATCTTCCGTGTTTACCATTAACTTTGATGTTGACAATGTTAGTGGCGCCACCAATGTCGCTGCGCTTCCAAATACGACAGACTTCTGGCATGATCTTGAATTCCCGGCCAATCAAACAGATTATGCTTATGCCATAAAAGATGGCAGCGATCATCTTTATAAAGTGATCAGAGCGACCGGCGCCTTCACCGACCTTGGCAGCATGGGCAGTGGCACGACCGATCAATTGCTTGATCTTGCAATTGACGGCAGCAATGGCGATATTTACGCAGTTTCATCTGATGCTGTTACCCTGACAAATGACAAGCTTTGGAAGATCGACCCGGCTGTGCCAAGTGCGACGCTGGTTGGACTATGCGTTAATTCAAGTGGCATGATCGGCCTTGCAGGCGATAAAAATGGCAACCTGTGGGGTTATGACCTTGTGAACGACAACTTCTATGCTGTTGATAAAGCAACAGGTGTTGCCACGGTTGTCGGACCAATCGGGTTCAATGCCAACTATGGCCAATGCATGTTTTTTGATGAAACAGCAAATGCGGTTACCATGGCTGCCTATAACGCTACCTCATCCATGGGTGAGATACGGGCAGTGGATGTAACCACAGGAGCCTCCGTGGTGTTGAGTTCAACAGCTGACCAGATTGCCGGTGCGTCACTTCCTGTTACAACAGGTGGCGGCGGAGGTACACCTGCCGGACTGATCGGGTACAACATTTACCGTGGCGGTACCTTCCAGCATTACAACCCGCATCCTGATTCGGTTACCTATTATGATTACGGACTCGATCCCGGGATTTACAAATATGATGTCAAAGCCAAGTATGACCTGACTCCATACGGCTTCCCCGGCCAGTTTGGCGAATCACTGGGCAATACTGCTGGGGAAAAGACCGTTACGTTGAACTGCGGCAGGCCATTGCCATTCTTTGAACCATGGACCGGTGGGTCATTCGAGTTCAACGGCTGGCAGGCGGCACCCGGACACTGGAGCATCAATACCGGTATCGGCAATACGGCCCCCTGTGCTGACTTTACATGGCAGCCGGCTATAACCAACTATTCTCAGGCCTTTACCAGCGATGTGATCAATGCATCGCCATGGAACTGTGCAAAGATCTGGCTGGATTTTGATGTAAAACTGGTTGACCGAAACAATACAGGCAAAGAGAAACTGACCGTCGAACTCTTCTACGCAGGCATTTGGCACCAGAAGCTGGAAGTGACCAACAACGGTTCCACATCCTGGGTTCTGAAGCATCTGGATATCAGTGCGGTGAAGGGCAAATCGTTCCGTGTACGCTTTGTGGCTCATGGATTGAATTCAGCCGACATTCTTCACTGGTATGTTGACAACATCCATGCATACGGGATGTGCAATCCTGCAACAGCGTTCCACGCATCGCAATCGCACTTCACAACCACTTTGACATGGGTAGCGCCGGAGTGCGTAGGCACAGTCCCGACACAGCTCAAGAAACTGTTCCAATGGTCAGGAACGCCGGATAATGCCTATTACGAGGCCTATAACAATGGATACGGGGTGGTTTATGACCTGGCCGCCTATCCTGATGCTTCTTTGAACAAGATCGATTTCCATCATGCATCCTGGGGGACAACAGGTACATGGCAGTACAAGATCCATGTGGTGGATTGGACAACCTATGCGGAATTAGCTACGCTGGGACCATTAACGACCACCGGGAATGACATTTGGGAAAACAACATCCCACTTGGCAACATCCCGGGTGTCGGAGGGAAACTGATCGGGATCATGCTGGAGCCGATGAGCAATTCTTCTTCGGATGCTTATCCTGATTTTTCGGCAGACAATACCGGACCCGACGGAGTATCCCTGCATGGGGCGCTGCCAGATTATTCGGCGTTTATAACCTCCACCATTGGCGACTTCCTGCAGAACCTGTGGATTGAAGTTCCACTGGATGATAAGGTGGAACTTGTACAACCGCGGAAAGTATATGTGAGTGAACTTCAGACATTGACAAATACGAGAAGAACAGCAGGCAGTGTCAACACATCAGGATTTCTGACAACGAATCAGTCGGTATTTACTGACAACGTGACCGTATCCGACAGCAGTGTGATAACGGGCTACAATGTTTACCGTACGGCAGCAACGGGAGTTGCTCCTTACCTCAAGCTGAATTCGAGCCTGTTAACAGCAACAACCTATGTTGATACCTATCCATCGAGCCTGGTAAGCGGCACGTTCAGGTATTATGTAACGGTGGTGTACAAGAACTCGGAAGATAACGAGATCCTGTGCCAGCCATCCTCTGATACGCTACTGATCGCATTCCCGCATGTTGGTTTCAATGAACTGACCAAAGGCGAGATCATGATCTACCCGAACCCGGCAACGGAGGTGTTGAATATCAAGAGCGATTACACCATCACAGGTGTTGATGCGATGAACTTTGTAGGACAGAAGGTTTACAGCAACGGCAATGTTGACTCAAAGACCTGGCAACTCAATGTTTCCGGCTTCAAGACTGGGGTGTACTTCGTTAAGGTTTCAACGACCGAAGGAATCCGGATGGTGAAAATCACGGTGACACACTAGAACTGAAATAGCGGCTCCCCGAGCCGCCGTTCCAAACCTGAAAAGGGCTGGCCAATGGTCAGCCCTTTTTTTGCCCCGTCCCCCATCCCCCCTCCCTGTTTGGGGAGGGATTTAGGGTGGGGTTTTGTCACGCATCTATTCTTATCTTTGCAGTCTATGATCTCAATTAACAATCTATCGGTTCAGTTTGGCGGTGAATCACTGTTCGACCATATTTCATTCATCATCAATGATAAGGATCGAATCGGCCTTGTCGGAAAAAATGGCGCCGGAAAATCTACGCTGCTGAAAATCATCAAAGGTCTTCAAAAAGCCGATGAGGGTGATGTAATTCAACCTGAGAACTATTCAATAGGTTATCTGCCACAGGAAATGGAGATCAGGAGCGACCGGACCGTCCTGGAAGAAACCATGAATGCCTTCAGTGAAGTGGTTCAGCTTGAACATACGATTGCGGGGTATGAGAAAATGATCGGTGAGCGGCTAGATTATGAATCAGACGGCTATCACAAACTCATCAGGAAACATGCCGATGCGCTCGACCGTTATCATCTGATCGGTGGACAGGCCGTTCATGTAAACATAGAAAAAGTTTTACTGGGCCTCGGATTTGAACGCGAGGAGTTTGAAAGGAGTATGAATACCTTTAGCAGCGGCTGGCAGATGAGGGTGGAGATTGCTAAAATTCTGCTTCAGCAGCATGATGTTATTTTACTGGATGAACCAACAAACCATCTCGATATAGAATCCATCCAGTGGCTGGAAGAATTCCTTGAAAATTATAAAGGAGCGGTTGTACTTGTTTCGCACGACAGGGCATTCCTGGATAATGTAACCAGGAGATCGATCGAGATATCAATGGGTAAAATCTACGATTATAAGGCAAATTATTCCGAATATGTATTGTTGCGCGAAGAGCGGATGGAAAGCCAGCTTGCAACACACAACAACCAACAGCGGCAGATCAAGCAGATCGAAAGGTTTGTCGAGCGGTTCCGCTCCAAAGCCACCAAGGCAAAACAGGTTCAGTCACGCATTAAACTTCTTGAAAAGATTGACCTGGTTGAGGTGGACCTGGTGGATGAATCGGGAATCCGTTTCCGGTTTCCTCCGGCCCCGCATTCAGGCAAGATCATCCTGGAGGGAATTAATCTCTGCAAGGATTACCCGCAAAAACGGGTTCTGACGGATCTCAACTTTACCATTGTTAAAAATGACCGCATCGCTTTTGTCGGTAAAAACGGGGAAGGCAAAACCACTCTGTCGAAGGTGATTAACCGGCAGGTTGATTTTTCGGGTGAATTGAAATACGGGCACAATGTCGTGATCGGATATTATGCTCAGAACCAAAGCGATTATCTTGATCCTGAGAAAACAGTATTTACAACCATTGATGACATCGCCGTCGGAGATATCCGTACCCGGATAAAGGCGATCCTGGGTGGATTTTTATTCAGTGGCGATGATGTGGAAAAGAAAGTCAAGGTACTTTCGGGAGGTGAAAAATCGCGGTTATCCCTGGCAAAACTGCTCCTGACTCCGGCCAACCTCCTTATTCTTGATGAGCCCACCAACCATCTCGACATGCGTTCGAAGGATGTCCTTAAAAGTGCACTGCTTCAATACAACGGAACCTTGCTGATCGTTTCACATGACCGGGATTTTTTACAAGGGCTGACCAACCGCGTTTTCGAATTCAGGCATGGAGCCATGAAGGAATACATTGGCGACATATACGATTTCCTGGAACAGCGCCGCATACAGTCCCTGAAAGAACTGGAGGCTTCACAAAGAAGCAACCTGGTATCTGTCGGGAACGAGCCTGTCTCAAAGAATAAAATTGATTGGGAAAGACGGAAAGAAAACGACAAGGAAATCAGGAAAGTAAAAAACCAGATTGGAAAATCAGAATCGGAAATTGAACGGCTCGAAGCTGAACTGAAGATTCGGGAGGGCATGTTGGGCACGCCGGATCAATACCAGAAGCAGATCCAGAATGGCAGCCTGTACAAGGAGTATGAGGATTTGAAGATTCAGCTTGAACGGGAGATGAAGAGATGGGAGGAACTGAATTATGAACTGGAGATCATGGAGAACTAAGACAATTTACGATTTTTGATTTGCACTTTGCATTTGCTTATTTTTCCCTCCCCAACATTTCCTGCATCAACTCGACCATTTCACTGCTGTTTGCTTCATCAAAGTCAAGAGATCTGAATATATCCATGGCCTTCCCATGATGGAATTCAATTTCCCGTTGGGTGATTTCATCGATTTTCAACGTCCGGTAGATGGCTAAAATCCCTTCTGTTTTTTCCGCTCCGCTGATCTCTTTGTCGTAAAAATAGTTTGTCAGTTTGATGAGCGTGTCGTCTTTGGCAAGGTCAAAGGCTTTGAGAAAAAGAAAAGTCTTTTTGTTCGTTGCGATATCGCCGCCGATTGTTTTCCCGAATTTGCTGGTATCTCCGAAAGCATCAAGGAGATCATCCTGAAGCTGGAAGGCCATTCCAAGTTCGATGCCAAGATCGTAAATTTTAGTGGCGTCATCATCACTTGCATTGGCAAGGATAGCGCCAAGTTTAAGGCTGCAGGCAATCAATACGGCCGTTTTCAGCCTGATCATGTTCATATAATCCGGGATTGCTACATCCGCCTGGGTCTCAAAATTCATATCATATTGCTGACCTTCACAAACCTTGCGTGCGGTATCGTTGAAAAGATCAAGCACCTGGGGCAGCAATGCCGGGTCTGTTTTTGCAACATGTTCATATGCAATGACAAACATCGTGTCTCCCGAAAGAATAGCAGTATTGGTGTCCCACTTTTGATGAACGGTCTTATTTCCACGGCGCAACGGGGCGTTGTCCATGATGTCGTCATGAAGCAGTGTAAAGTTGTGAAAGATCTCTAATCCCATGGCAGGATAAATGGCTTTTTCAATATCACCGCCAAAAATTTCGCACGACATCAGTACAAGTACCGGGCGTAGCCGCTTGCCTCCAAGTTCGAGGGTATACGTGATGGGTTGGTAAAGTTGTAACGGATCCTGTGTGAACATCGTATCTGAAAATGCCTCACTGATCCGCTGATGGAGTGATTTTAGAGAATGCATAATTCGTATAGAGGTGGCGAGGTAGAGAAATAATGAAATTTAAACATACCGGTAAGTTAATCAGTGAGGTTGATAAGGTACTGGCCATAACCGCTTTTAAGCAGTGGTTGGGCAATGTGGTTCAACTGATCCCGGGTGATGAATTTCATGCGGTAGGCAATTTCTTCAATACACCCGATTTTAAGGCCTTGCCGGTTTTGAACAACCTCCACAAACTGTGATGCCTGCAGGAGCGACTCAAACGTGCCGGTATCAAGCCAGGCAATGCCACGGCTTAATACACCCACTTTCAGTTTGCCATGTTCCAGATACCAGCGGTTCACATCGGTAATTTCATATTCACCGCGGGCGCTGGGTTTCATGTTCTTTGCAATTTCAATGACCGTGTTGTCATAAAAATACAACCCCGGAACAGCAAAATTCGACTTTGGCCGGGGAGGCTTTTCCTCGATGGAAAGGGCCTTGAAATTTTCATCGAACTCCACTACGCCGTAACGTTCAGGATCGTGGACATGATAAGCAAATACAACACCACCAAGTGGATCATTGTTTTCATGGACAATCTGCGACAGACCGTTGCCGAAAAAAATGTTATCGCCAAGAACGAGGGCAACCTTGTCCCTGCCAATAAACGGTTCCCCGATTACAAATGCCTGTGCCAATCCATTCGGGACTACCTGTTCTGCAAACGAGAATGAACAGCCCAATGTGCTCCCGTCTCCAAGAAGTTGCCTGAAATGAGGCAGGTCGTGCGGAGTGGAAATGATGAGGATCTCGTTTATTCCGGCCATCATCAGCACCGACAGCGGATAATAGATCATTGGCTTGTCGTAAATCGGCATCAGTTGTTTGCTTACCGCCAGGGTAAGCGGATGCAGCCGGGTACCGGCTCCTCCGGCTAAAATGATTCCTTTCATAATGAAGTTGTTATCAATGACGGGGTAAAGTTAATAAACAAACTCAAAGGTTTAAAAAATCAGAATTTGATTTTCACTTTTTCAAATGTTCACCTTGCAGGTTTTTCCCCATTTTTTCATCTTCGATTTCCAGCGGATCCACATCGGAAGGATCATCGTAAATATCCATCAGGGGTTCTTCAAACGCTTTGGTAGTGCTCCATTTGTCGAGGCTAAGCAGCATGGCTGGCAATACAAACATATTGAGCAACCCGGCAACAAGCAAGGTGAAGGAGATCAGGAACCCGAGGGCCTGGGTGCCGCCAAAAGTGGAAAGGACAAAGATCCCGAAGCCAAAAAACAGCACGGTTGAGGAGTAGATCATGCTGTACCCGGTTTCTTTCAAAGCGGAAATAACAGATGAAGGAATATCATGGTTGGTGTGTTTTAGCTGCAACCGGTATCGTGAGAGGAATTGGATGGAGTTATCAACGGAAATTCCAAGGGCAATACTGAATATCAGGATGGTGGAAGGTTTGATTGGTATCCCGGTGAAACCCATCAAGGCAGCGGTCATCAGCTGCGGGATCAGATTCGGGATCAGTGAAATTAAGATCATCCGCCACGATGTAAACAGGAAAGCAAGCAACAGGGCTATGATCACCACCGCCAGGGCGATGCTTTCCCATAAATTCCGGATCAGGAAATTGGTCCCTGTTAAAAATACCACACTGGTACCGGTGATGGTGACATTGTATTTTGCGGGGTTGAAAATCGAATCGATGGTGGGTTTGAGACTGTGCTGGATGCTGTCGATCTTTACGGTCCCTACATTGGCCATCTGAACACTTATCCTGGTAACCTGGTATGTTGAATCGATAAAATTATCAATGATGGAACGTTTTTTCGATTTGAATGAAGGGATGTATCCGGCCATGAAAGTAAACTCACTGGAGTTCGGCAAAGAATAAAACTGGGGATCGCCTGCATAAAACGCCTGTTTGGCGGTTTTGATCACCTCGACGATCGACAATGGCTTCGATAATTCCTTGTATGTTCTCAGGCTGTCCTGCAACCGGTCGATTTTTTTCAGGGTGGACAAGTTCAGCACTCCCTTTTTCTTTTTGGTATCCACAACTATTTCCAATGGCATGATTCCCTTGAAGTTCTTTTCAAAGAACATCATATCCGTGTAAATGGGATCGCGTTTGGAGATGTCATCCACAATCGTTCCGCTTGTCTTCAGGCGGGATGCCCCCACCACACCGATCAAAATGCAAACGGCCATCGAAATATAAATCGGGGTGCGGTAGTGAGAGACCCAATATACGGCCTTGTCTATCAGTGATTTGGCGATGCTTTCTTCGATGTGTTTGGTATGTTTCCCCTTTGGTGGCGGCAGAAAACTGAAGAATATGGGAACCAGCGTGAGCGAAAGGACATAAATTACCATGATGCTGAGTGCGGCGATCAGCCCGAATTCAACCAGGAGCTTGTTGTTGGTGATGGTAAATGCTGCGAACCCGGCGGCAGTGGCGGCATTCGTGAGCAGGTTGGCCGCACCGATGCGTTGAATGACGCGCGACAAAGCTTTGGCCTGGTTCTGATGATGACTGTATTCGTAATGATATTTATTCAGGATGAAGATGCAGTTTTCGACCGCGATCACAATTACCAACGGGGGTATGATCGACGTAAGCATGGTGATTTTATACCCGAAGAGGGCCATCAGGCCCAATGCCCACAAAACACTGATGATCATGATGACCATCGGGAATATGACCGCCTTTGATGACCGGAAAAAGACAAAAAGGAAGAAGGCACTCACCAGCAGGGCCAGCAAAATAAAAAGTTTAAGCTCATTCATCAGCTTCTTGGCAACGAGGGTTCGGATATACGGGAGCCCTGAAAAATGCACTTCCACCTTCGATTTTTCTGAAAACCGGTCGAGTGTTGCTTTTATATCATTGATCAGCCGGTCGCGGTCCTTCGAATCAATGCTTTTTTTATCCAGCGTAAGGGCCATCAGGTAAGCAGAGGTAGCCCTGTTATAGAGCAGTTCATCGTAAAAAGGCAATGAATATATCAGCGATTTGATGGAATCAGCCGCATGTTGATCTGTCAGTTTTTTAGAGGAGATGGGGACGAACGTGAATTTTTTCAGCGAATCATTTTTAACCAGGTTGTACAGCCTGGTCACCGATAAAACCTCGGCAACGCCACGGATTTTTTTCAATGAATCCGTAAGGTCGAACATGGTATTAAAATGTGACAGGGCGAAGAAATTTTTATCTACTATTCCAATGAACATGACCGTCCCGTCCTGTCCAAATTGCTTGATAAAATGCTTGTAAACAATATTTGTTGAATCCTTGGCCGGTAAAATACTTGCATTTTCATACTGAATCCTGACCTGTGTTGCTTTATAGCCCATGAAAGCAGTCATCAGGGCAACCACCACCAAAATGGCAATCCTGTTCCTTAAAATCGTTTTAACGAGGAAATTCCACACAATTTTTATATTAGTGTGCAAAAGTACAAAAATATAGACAAGCGGACAATTGATCGCCCATCCGCTTGTCCACCCGTCCGTTTGTCCGCTTTTAAAAAAAATGTACTTTTGCACCCGAAAAGAAAAAAAAGATGAAATACGAGCATAAACTGTTCCAGGGAAAGACACTGGCGATCTTATCAGGCGGAGGCGACACGCCAGCCATCAATTCAAGCATTGAAGCCATACGAAACCGGGCTTCATTGTTAGGCTTTAAAGTTTATGGTGTGCTTCAGGGATGGAAAGGACTTCTTGGTGATGGCAATGTCGTTGATCTCACCCATCAGCCGTATGACGGATATTATGGGGGCACTGCACTTCGTTCCAGCCGTACCAACCCTTTCCCGTCGAAAAGGAACCCTGAAAGCCGCGTTCCGCAGGTGTTACGGAATTTTGAACGTTATAAAATCGATGTACTGGTAACCATCGGAGGCGATGACACCAATGGGGCAGCCAAACGGTTGTTTGAAACAGAAGGGATCCCGGTCATCGGTTTCCCCAAGACCATTGACAATGATCTTCGTACCCGAACCATTCATCATTACAATGGTAAAGACATTGAAGCGGTTTTATGCCCCGGATTTCCTTCTGCAGCCCAATCGATGATGGAATTCACTGCGAACCTTAAAACTACGGCCGAATCGCATTCGCGGATCCTGGTGATGGAGGTGATGGGCCGTGATGCCGGCTGGCTGACCGGCGCTGCGGTTTTCGGCGGTGCCTCGCTGGGCCTGATCCCTGAATTTGAGATCACCAAAGAGCGCAAGGAGGTCTTCTTTGAAACGGTCAAGGAAGCCTACATGAATTCAAGAAAGCGATACCTGGTCATCCCGGTTTCAGAAGGAACCCGCTGGTACGATGAAAAAAGCGGGAAGGTGGATGTGGTTTATGCCAGTTCTGAACTGGATGAATACGGCCATCCGAGGTTTGGCGGCGTAAGTGGGATCATCGCCTCCGAAATCTCCAGCCGTCTCGGCGTGGAAGCCCGTGCACAGATTTCGGGTTATTATCCCCGTTCAGGCCATTGCAGGCATTATGACCGCCGGTTGACCTCCACCCTGGCTGATAAAGTGGTCGACCTGTTGCTCCGCGAAGAATATGGACAGATGCCGGTGATGAAGAAGATCGTTACCAATGTCGAACTGGAAGAGTTCAATACCACCTCCATCGATATGGGAGCAGTCGGGAACAAACCGTTATCAGAAGATTACTATGATATCAGTAAGTTCTCATTTACAGATGCATACAAGGATTTTCTGAAAAACATCCTTGGCGAACCGGAATGGGGAGATTTCAGGTACGACTTTCCGGTGGTGATTCCTTGAATAGGGTGACAGGGTGACAGGGTAACAGGGTAACAGGGTAACAAAGTAAACGGCTAATTGCCACATTGTCACCCTTTTGTTAATAACTTCTCCCTTTTCCCCATTCACCTTTTCCATTTTTTCTGATTAACCAGAAAACCTGGAAATGAAAACACACAAAGATTTAAATGCCTGGAAAAACAGCATTGAGCTGGTTTGTAAAATTTACCGGCTGACCAAATCCTTTCCAAAGGAAGAATTATTTTGTTTGACAACACAGCTGCGGAGAGCAGCAATTTCAGTTCCATCCAATATCAGCGAAGGAGCCGCCCGGAATCAGAAAAGAGAGTTTATAAGGTTTCTTCGTATCGCGACAGGCAGCCTTTCTGAAATTGAAACGCAGATCATTATTGCCGGGTATTTGAAATATTGTAAGGACCCTGTTACCCTGTCACCCCGTTCCCCTTCCCTCCAGCACCAGCTGAATGGTATTCCTGCTCCTGAGTTCCATCATGATTTTCCTGCCATGGACAATGCGATTCACCGCCTCCTCGGTATAGTGGCGGATCGTAAACAGTTCAAGTCCTTCGTTGAAGCGGATTTCATAGTCCTTCTTCAGGAATGCAATCAACGGACTGATCTTTTGCATATCGGCATCCACGCAGATTGAGAAACTGATCGCAGAATTCTGCATGACATTCACTTTCACCCGATAGGTTGACAGGATCCTGAATATTTCACTGAGATTTTCTTCGAGGATGAACGAAAAATCGCGTGGGGAAATAGAAATCAGCATCTGGTTTTGTTTCCGGATGAAGATCGGTATCGGAATTTTCCACTTACGGATGTTCTTCACAAGGGTCCCTTCAAGGTTCGGATCAACGAATGATCTGACCCTCAGCGAGATATTTGCATTTTCCAGGGGTTTGATGGTTTTTGGATGGATCACACTCGCCCCATAATAGGCCAGTTCGATTGCTTCGCGATATGAAAGGGTTTCGAGGCAAATGGAATCCGGCATCCATTTAGGGTCGGCATTCATCACGCCCGGCACATCCTTCCAGATCGTCAACTCCCTGGAATGAAGGCTCCAGGCAAAGATTGCAGCAGAAAAATCGGATCCTTCACGGCCCAGCGTGGTGGTGTTTCCCGCTGAATCACTGCCAATGAAACCCTGCGTCAATGCGATTGTCCCCGGTTCAGGATGATCATTAAAATAACCCTGGATTACATTTTGAATCAATGGTTCGGTGGCTTTCCAGTCAACCCGCGCATCCCGGTAGATAGAGTCAGTTCTGATCAGGTTGCGGACATCGAACAGATTTGACCGGCAGCCTTCCAGAACAAGGTAATGTTGAAGGATCGTCGAGGAGATCAATTCACCATAGCTTACAACCTGGTCATATTCAAAATCATACGGAGGGCGATCCTGGCTGTAGAGGTGCCCTTTGCGGATGTATCCCCTGAGCTGGTTGAACAACGAATCAACCTCACCAAATACCGTGTGGTTTTTATTGGTAAACAGGCTTTCCAGGATCGAAAAATGATAATCCCATACCCTTTGATATGAGCTTACTACCCCAATGGGGTCGTTCTTCATGAAATTATTCAACAACGCTTCAAGTGCGTTTGTGGTTTTGCCCATGGCTGAAACCACTACCAGCAATGGCACGGCGCTGAATTGCTTCAGGATCCCGGCCACATTTTTAATGCCGGCAGCACTGTTGACGGAAGCTCCTCCAAACTTGAAAACATTAACAAACATGCCGCAAAAGTAAATAAAAAGAAACATTGATTTCACCGGAATTTCCTAAATTTGTTCTCTAAAACACAGCATTATGAAATTCAAGACCCTCACTGAATTTATTATTGAAAAACAGGCCGAATATCCCCAGGCTTCGGGCGAATTGTCGCGCCTGCTCAATGACATTGGCATTGCCGCCAAATTTGTGAACCGCGAAGTGAACCGGGCCGGGCTGGGCGAAGTGATGGGCTATGCCGGGGAAGTGAATGTACAGGGAGAAGATCAGAAAAAACTGGATGTTTATGCCAATGACCAGTTTATTGCCGCATTGAAATCGGGTGGCCAATGCTGTGCAATTGGTTCTGAAGAGAATGAGGATATCATTGTCCTGGACAGCGATATATCAAAACACGGCAAATATGTTGTTGCCATGGATCCCTTGGATGGTTCCTCAAACATTGAGTCGAACGTATCCATCGGAACCCTTTTTTCAATTTATCGAAGGCGAACCGTGCGTGGTTCAGCCACACTGGAAGATTTCATGCAGCCTGGCCGTAACCTCGTCGCTGCCGGATATGTCATTTATGGCTCTTCCACCATGCTCGTTTACACGACAGGCTACGGCGTCAATGGCTTCACCCTGGATCCGTCGGTGGGACTGTTTATCCTGAGCCACCCAGATATGAAGTATCCCGAAGAAAGCAGTATTTATTCCATCAATGAGGCCAACTATTTCTCTTTCCCGGAAGGGGTGAGGCAGTACATCCATTATTGCCAGGAGGAGGATAAAGCCACTCACCGGCCCTATTCAACCAGGTATATCGGTTCCATGGTGGCAGATATTCACAGGAACATCATCAAGGGCGGGATGTTTTTATACCCGGGCACCACGAAAAACAGAAGGGGCAAACTGAGGCTGCTGTATGAATGCAACCCGGTTGCATTCCTTGCCGAACAGGCAGGGGGCAAGGCTTCCGATGGGTTCCGCCGCATCCTCGATATCCAGCCAACCCGTTTACATGAACGTTCGCCTTTCTTCGTTGGGCCTACCGACATGGTGGAAAAAGCCGAGCAACTGATGAAGGAGCATTCCCCCGATTTTAAAATCGATTGAGCCTCGATTGAAACCTACTGATCTTTTAGCGCTGTTCAAAGAGAGTCCCCAGGTAAAGGAGATTGCCGGGCGTTTTGTTGCATTGAACCCCATCCCCCTGACCCCTTCCCCAACAAGGGAAGGGGAGTCAAGTCCCTCCCTTGCCGGGGAAGGATTCAGGGTGGGGGCCAAGCGTTTCCGTCTTCACCTCTCCGGCCTCGTCGGCTCCTCCCGTTCACTCGTTACTGCGGCTGTTTTTGAGGAAACTACGCATGCACACCTGGTGCTGCTGCCCGACAGGGAATCTGCAGCCTATTTTTTCAATGATCTGCAGCAGATTCTTAAAGACCGGGTCTATTATTTTCCATCCTCTTTCAAACGCGGATTCCAAACCGGTATCAAGGATAACCAGGGTTTATTGTCGCGGACGGAGGTTTTGAACCATCTCAACAGCAGGCAACGGAAGTTTATCATCGTAAGTTATCCCGAAGCAGTATCCGAAAAGGTTGTCAATAAAAAGTATCTCGAAAAGAACACCCTGAAACTATCTGTCGGAGAACAGGTCAACATGGAATTTATCCTTGACCTGCTCCTGGAATACGAGTTCGAACGAGCCGATTTCGTGGTGGAACCAGGGCAGTTCTCCCTGCGTGGCGGATTGATTGATGTTTACTCCTTCAGCAACGATCATCCTTTCCGGATTGAATTTGCAGGCGACAAGGTGGGTACAATCCGAACCTTCGATCCTTCAAGCCAGCTTTCCATTCAAAAAATGAAGGAGATAAGCATTGTGCCTGATATCCGGGTTAATCCCGAAAAAAAGATTGCCTATGAATCCGTTTTTGCTTTCCTTCCTGAAAATACGGTGATTTGGCTCGAAGACCCGGCATCAATGGCTCATTCTCTTGAAAAACAACCGGTTTCCAACCTGCTGGTCCATGGCAGCGAATTTCTTAAAACAATGCTTGACTATTCAACCTTTGAATTTGGACAGCAGTGTTATTTCAAATCCAGCCAGACCATTCAATTTAATACAGCCCCCCAACCCTCATTTAATAAAAACTTTGACTTGCTCCTGCAGGACCTTCATAAGAATGCAGAAATTGGATACCGGAATTTCCTCCTGACCGACAGTCCAAAACAGGCAGAAAGGCTTCAAAGTATTTTTGAGGACATTGAGACGAAGGATGACACGTCCCACGTCCCGCGTCTCACGTCTCACGTCCCACTGAACTTTTCCCTCCACGAAGGTTTCATCGACCGTGACCTGAAAATAGCCTGTTATACCGATCATCAAATCTTTGAACGGTATCACAAATTCCATTTGCGCGAAGGATATACCGCAAAGGAGGCACTTACACTGAAAGACCTGTATGATCTGCGGCCGGGCGATTATGTAACGCACATCGATCATGGTGTGGGCCGTTTCGACGGGTTGGAGAAAATCATCAACAATGGCAAGGAGCAAGAGGCGATCAGGTTGATTTACAAGAATGAAGATCTGCTTTATGTGAGCATCCATTCGCTGCACAGGATCTCAAAATACATCGGCAAGGAGGGAACCGCCCCCACACTCAACCGCCTTGGGTCGGATGTTTGGAATAAACTAAAGAATAAGACTAAAAGCCGGGTCAAGGACATTGCCAAAGAACTGATCAAGTTATATGCTGAACGGCGTGCGGCACAGGGTTTGGCGTGTTCGCCGGATACCTATCTGCAGACGGAACTGGAAGCTTCCTTTATATACGAAGACACGCCCGATCAGATCAAGGCAACCATTGATGTCAAAAGGGATCTTGAAGAATCCTACCCCATGGACCGCCTGATATGCGGCGATGTTGGTTTTGGCAAAACCGAGATTGCCATTCGTGCCGCATTCAAGGTGGTGGCAGAAAGCAAACAGGTGGCCATCCTGGTCCCGACTACTATTCTTGCGCTGCAGCATTTTAAAACTTTTTCTGACCGGCTGAAAGCCTTCCCATGCCGCGTCGATTACATCAACCGTTTCAAATCGGCCAGGGATCAAAAGAAGTTGCTTGCCGATCTGGCTGAAGGGAAGATCGATATCCTGATCGGGACACACCGTTTGCTCAGCAAGGATATTCTTTTTAAGGATCTTGGTTTGCTGGTCGTCGATGAAGAACAAAAATTCGGAGTGGGGGCAAAGGAAAAGATTAAAATGCTGCGCGTCAATGTTGATACGCTTACCCTAACCGCTACTCCAATTCCCCGTACCCTTCAATTTTCCCTGATGGGCGCGCGCGATCTTTCCATCATCAACACTCCTCCGCCCAACAGGTACCCGGTACAAACCGAAATCCATCCCTTTGGAGAAGAGGTGATCAAAGAGGCCATCACGTATGAGGTGCAGCGTGGAGGGCAGGTGTTCTTTGTCACCACACGGGTGATGAATATCATGGACATCTCCGTCATGGTGCAGCGAATGGTACCGGGGGTAAAAGTGGCCGTTGCCCATGGCCAGATGGAAGGCCATAAACTGGAAAAGGTGATGCTCGATTTTATTGAAGGCGAATACGATGTGCTGATTGCAACAACGATCATTGAATCGGGCCTGGATATCTCCAATGTAAACACCATCATCATCAATGATGCCCATCATTACGGCTTAAGCGATCTTCATCAGCTGCGCGGAAGGGTGGGGCGGTCTAATAAAAAGGCCTTCTGCTACCTGCTTGCTCCGCCCATGTCATCGCTTACCGACGAAGCCCGCAAACGGATGCGTGCCATCGAAGAGTTTTCTGACCTGGGAAGCGGGTTTAACATCGCCATGCGCGATCTGGATATCCGCGGGGCCGGGAATATCCTGGGTGCCGAACAGAGTGGCTTTATCTCCGAAATCGGTTATGAGATGTACCAGAAAATCCTGGATGAAGCATTGCTTGAACTGAAGGAGACTGACTTCAAAGATTTATACACAACCGATGTGCCAAAATCGTATGTCAGGGATTGTGTAATTGAAACGGATATGGAGATCCTGATTCCCGATTATTATATCACCAACATCACCGAAAGGCTTAACCTGTATAAAGAGCTTGATTCCATTGAAACAGAAGAGAACCTGATGAATTTCATGGAACGGTTGATCGACCGGTTCGGGCCGGTACCAAAACAAACGGTAGCCTTGCTTCATACCATCAGGCTTCGTTGGCTTGCACGGCAGATCGGATTTGAAAAATTAGTCCTTCGCAATCAACGCCTTACGGCCTATTTTATCCACAACCCGGAGTCGGGATATTTCCAGTCAAACCAGTTTACTACCATCCTCAATTATCTGAAAAACAATCCGTCCTGCTGTAAGATGACGGAAGAAAAAAACAGGCTGTTCATGGTTTTCCGGGATGTGCCCGGAATCAATGAAGCCCTTGCCAGATTGGAACCATTCCAAATTTCAAAATTAAATAACATTTATTGATACTTTTATCTTTGCCTGCCCTTACTTTTCTTAATTTTGTTCCTGATTTTCGGATAGTAACCTTTTAAACCAAAAATATGAAAAAAATTGTACTCTTTTTTGCAGCTCTGTTTTCAGTAGCTGCAATTTTTGCCCAAACTGATTGTTCAGACATCTTTATGTCGGAATATGTTGAAGGTTGGAACAACAATAAATCCCTGGAACTTTACAATCCAACATCAGCACCCATTGTTCTTGACAATGTTTACAGAATTATACGCTGGTCAAACGGAAGTTCAAATTCCGATCAGGATATTCAATATGTGGTCTATCCCATGGGAACAATCAATCCATTTAAAGCATTTGTTATTATTCAGGATACCATTCCTGCCGGCCAGGATACGATGGTTTGGCCGGCTCTGCGCAAAAAGGCAAACTGGCTTGCACCCTATGCATATGGCACCATTCCTCCGACACCAGGTGGAAACTGTATCTTCTGGAATGGCGATGATGCGATTTCACTTCAGAAAAAAACTGGCACTACCTGGACTGACATTGATATTTTTGGTGAAATCGGCGTCAGGCCTAAAAATTGGCAAGGTGCCTATTCCCCGTCGGGGGCATGGACAGATACCAAACCTTATATATTGGGAAACGGCATCTATCTGACCAAGAGCAAGAGTCTGAAACGAAAACATACCATCAAACATGGGGTGAATCGTGCCACCATGGCCACTTACGGAAGCACCCAGACAGGAGGTGTTCCAGACAGTTTCTATGCCCTCTTGGAGTATGACACCCTTCCCGTTAATTTCTTTGACAGTCTTGGCCAGCACTGGTGTGATTGCAAAACTTCATCCGGGATCGGGAAACTTACACAGGACCGGAATGTAGTTATTTTGCCCAATCCGGTGACCAACAACCAATTTGTTGTTCAAACAGTACACCCAGTTACATCTGTCGAGGTGGTTTCCATTGTCGGACAAACGATTTATTCCAATGATTTTACATCCCGTCAGCAGAATATCAGGGTTTTGCTGAATAAACTCCCGGAAGGGGTTTATCTTGTAAAAGTGAAATTCTCCGACAACCAGATGGTGGTCAAAAAAATCATCATTCAATAATATTCTCAGAGGCATGCCAGGTCATGTCTCCGCCTTTGTGGTCAACCTTAATGGCATGGTCAAATGTTGCAATGTGGCAATAGTGAGACGTGGCATGCCACGTCTCATTTATAAATAATCACCAAATCCAAGGAAATTATGATGAAACATGTTACTATTTTAATTCTTTCCGTTCTTTTTCCGGTCCTGATTTTCGGGCAGAAATATATGGTGCGGGGTGTTGTAACAGATGCCAATTCAAATGAGACCCTGATCGGAGCCACCATTTCGTACGGCGATGGCAAAGGTGTAATCACCGACATGGATGGCCACTATTATCTCAAACTTGAACCAGGAACCTATCACCTGAAAGTTTCCTACGTTGGATATGTTCCCCAGGAGTTGGATATTACTATTAAACAAACGGAATTTACCCAGAATTTTCAATTGAAAACACCCACCCTCTCTGAAGTTGAAGTCGTGGCCGATGTGGCAAAAACCCGCGAAACACCGGTCGCTTTCTCTACCGTTCAACCCATCAAACTTCAGGAAGAACTTGCTTCACGCGATATTCCGATGATCCTGAATAAAACACCCGGAGTTTACGCAACACAACAAGGTGGAGGAGACGGCGACGCCCGTATCAACATTCGTGGATTCAGCCAGCGTAACCTGGCCGTGATGATTGACGGGATCCCCGTCAATGATATGGAAAATGGTTGGGTTTACTGGTCGAATTGGTTTGGTCTCGATGCCGTAACCAGAAACATCCAGGTTCAACGCGGGCTTGGCTCCTCAAAACTGGCACTTCCTTCTGTTGGAGGCACCATGAATATTATCACAAAAGGGATCGATGCAAATCTTGGCGGGACAATTAAACAGGAGTTTGGTTCAGATGGCTATCTGCGAACATCCTTAGGGCTCACGAGTGGCCAGCTGAAATATGGTTGGGGTATTACCGTTGCCGGTTCCTATAAACAAGGCAATGGATGGGTTGACAACACCTGGACAAAAGGCTGGTTCGGATATATCAGAGTTGATAAACGATTTGGAAAACACACCCTCACTTTTTCTGCCATGGGTGCTCCGCAACAGCATGCTCAACGTGCCTATCAGAAATCAATCGCTACCTTTGAACAATATGGGATCCGTTATAACTCCAACTGGGGCCACCTGAACCGCTGGACCGAGAAAGATGCCGAGGGAAATCCGGTTTACACCGGCACTACGGAAAACCTATCACAATCCCTGAACTATTTTTTTAAACCCCAGTTAAGCTTGCGTGATTTCTGGCGGGTCAATGATAAATTTTACTGGTCGAATATCATTTATGCCTCTATCGGAAACGGTGGCGGAACCACTAACTTTTCCTCAAACGCCGGCGGAGCTTACGGCACTTCGACATTCAATGTCAATACGGCTGACGGACTGATTCTTTACCAGAGTTATTACGATCGGAACATGAACGATCCGACCCACAGGGCGGAGGGGATTATCCGAAGCAGCAGGAACAACCACAGGTGGTTTGGTTTGTTGTCAACCTTTAACTGGGAGATTAATTCAAAACTTACCTTTTCCGGCGGTCTTGACTTGCGCACATATAAAGCTCAGCACTATGGCGAAGTATATGACCTGCTTGGTGGTGAATTTGTACGGGATGATGCCAACCAAAACATCAATCCTTACCAGACCAAATTTTATTTAGGCGATAAAATATATTATTACAATGATGCACTGGTTCGCTGGGGAGGTGTTTTTACCCAGCTTGAATATAAAACCGGTAACTGGTCAGCTTTCCTTAATTTAACTACAGCGGTATCGGCATACCAGAGGATTGATTATTTTAAAAGGAAGGACCTGGTCATCGATGGAAATACCTTTACGCAGGCTGTTGGGTATGGAGACACCTTTTACTATAATGGTTCCGAGAATTTAACTGCCACCAAGGTTGATCAGCACTACACTTCCAGCGATACCGTCTATGTAATCAAGCAACAAGGCAGTAAAAAAGATACTTTATTCATTGTAAACCCTACGGCCTACAATAACAGTTCACCAGAAGCACGTGCGACGCAAACGAAATGGAAAATTTTTCCCGGTTTTACCATAAAAGGCGGATTAAATTACAACCTAGACAAACACAACAATGTTTTTCTCAACCTGGGATATCTTTCAAAAGCTCCGCGTTTTGCAAATGTTTTTAACAATGCCAATCAGGAAATATTGGATCCGAAAAACGAGATCATTGAAGCCGTTGAGCTCGGATATAGCCTGAATACAAAAAAAATCGCCCTGAATGTTAACACCTACCTTATAAATTGGAAAAACAGGCCGCTGGATTCACCACTTACCTATACCGACCCGAAAACCCAGGATGCCTTCCCCTATAATATCAATGGGATAGATGCATTGCATATGGGAATTGAAGTCGAATTCGGTTACAAACCGATCCCATCACTGCAATGGGACCAGGTTGTCACCTATTGTGACTGGACATGGAGGTCGGGTGGTACTGCTGAGGTCTATGATCCGTCAGGTAACCTGATCACCAGTTTCGCATACAATGCAAAAGGGGTTCATGTTGGTGATGCAGCCCAGTTCCAGTTTATGGAAAGCCTTCGTTGGGAAATAATAAAATATCTCTATGTCTCAGGAAGTGTAACACTTTTTGACAAAAATTATTCGCAGATGGACCCAACCTCCCTGACAGCACAATACCTCGATGCAAATGGCAATCCCAGGGATTCCTGGAAAATGCCGATGTATTACCTGGTTGATATGAATGCAGGATACAAGTTTGCATTTAAAAAATTCAAACTTGATCTGCGTGCTACAGTTGTCAATCTGCTTAATGAGGTTTATATTGCTGATGCAAAGAACAATGACTCATATTCAACAACCACGACGAATTTTGATGCGGCCTCTGCCGGAGTATATTATGGTGTGGGAAGAACATTCAATGTTTCTATCGCACTCACTTATTAATTAATGATATTTTAAATCTATCACATTTTCATCTGATCCTTATTTATCCATCCTGAAATCAAATAAAAAATGAAAAAATTTGCCTTATTTTTTTTATGTCTTATGATCCTTGGAATCCAGGGATTTACCCAGGCCAACATTGCCGCGGCCAGAGCCATGCCGCTCGGCTCGACCATTACAGTGCATGGAATTGTTACCAATGGCCCTGAACTGGGTGTCATCCGTTATTTTCAGGATGCCACTGCAGGAATTGCTGCCTACAGCTCCTCCATCTCCAGTCTTTCAAGAGGCGATTCGATCGTGCTGGTCGGGGTAACAACAAACTATAATCAATTGATGGAAATCAACCCTGTTAATTCATTTTCCGCCATCAGTCCAGCATCTTTACCTGCACCAATCGTCATTACTCCTGGCGGGATGAAGGAACAATATGAAGGCATGCTGGTGAAAATGGAAGGGGTGACCTTTGCCAATGCCGGCGGCGTCTTTTCCGCGAATACAAATTACAATGTAACAGCCAACGGGGAAACATGCCAGGTTCGTGTCAACGCGGCCTCAAATCTTGTTGGCCAGATTATCCCGGCAGCTCAGGTGGCCCTGGTCGGCATCTGTTCGCAGTTTTCCTATACTGACCCATCAGGTGGTTACCAATTGCTGCTTCGTGATAAAAATGATATCATCAGTGCCAGTGCAATTGTATTTACTACACCGCTCACGGTTTCAAACATTACAACAAGTTCCTTTACCTTTAATTGGAATACCAACATCGCCGGAACCACCGAACTCTGGTATGGCCTCACGCCATCCCTTGAACTAGGTCATCTTAACGCTTCACTTTCAGGAACTGCGCATGCGATCAATATCACAGGACTTAATCCTTCTGACCTTGTTTATGTGCAGGCGTTTTCTGTTGCAGCACCTGATACGGGATTCTCCGGGCTTAAGTCGTTTATTACCCGGTCCACCTCCACAGGCAACATCAAAACTTACTTTACCCGTCCGGTTGACACAACGGTTGCAACCGGTCCCAAAGCCATTCAGATATACCGTGCAGTTGATGATACCTGCATTGCATACATCAACCGTGCGAAACAAACCATCGACATTGCCATCTACAATTTTAATGTTGAGGGAATCAGCAATATAGCCAGTGCCCTGAATGCTGCGTACAACCGGGGAGTCGCGGTACGGGTTGTAACTGACGGCGGAACCAATAATTCTGCCATCCCGGAACTGGTGGCCGGCATTGGCAAAATTGCCCGGCCAGTGACTGTTGGCATCATGCACAATAAATTTATGGTCATTGATGGAAAATCCACCAATCCGAATGATCCGATCGTTTGGACCGGCTCATGCAACTGGACCGACCAGAATGTCAATACGGATGCCAACAATGTACTGTTCATCCAGGATGCCAGTCTTGCAAAAGTTTATACCATTGAATTTAACGAAATGTTTGGATCGACGACGACAACACCAAATCCTGCCAATGCGAAATTCGGGCCTGCAAAATCAGATAACACCCCGCATGAACTGATTATCGGTGGCAACCGTGTCGAAGTCTATTTCAGCCCAAGTGATGGCGTTAACCAGCAGATAGTCAATCATATCAACACTGCCAACAGCGATATCGAAATCGGAACCATGCTGATCACGCGTAAAGTAATCAGCGATGCGATTATCGCACGTAAAAATGCCGGGGTGACGTCTAAAGTGATCATTACCAACCTTTCCACTTCAGACGCTGGGGTTGTAACGGATTTGGGGGCTGCCCTTGGAAATTATTTCAGGGTATACAATGAACAGGGATTGCTTCACAGCAAAATCATGATCATTGATCAGTCGAATACAGGTTCAGATCCTTTTGTATGGACTGGTTCCCATAATTGGAGCGATGCGGCCAATGTCAGCAACGACGAAAATTCGATCGTTATTCACAATGCCCAAATCAGTAATCTGTATTTCCAGGAATTCAAAAAACGATTCGATTTAGCCTTGCCATTCAATAATCATACGGTTCTTGACCTTGGCAACGATACAACGGTCCTCGCCGGTGCTACTGTCACCCTGGATGCGAACCTGTTCGACACTTATCATTGGTCAACCGGTGATCTTACCAGGAGCATCGTGGTCGATTCAACTGGCGTCGGGTTCGGGGTCAAGAAAATTTGGTGCCGTGTGACAAATCAGTATGGAACGCAGTCAGATACCATACATGTTACTTTTAGACCATTTGGTATTGGAATTGGCGAACTGAACGACCTGATATCAAAGTTATCAGTGTATCCTAACCCTGTTACAGAATCCTTCACGATCGGGTTCATTGCAAAACGCAGTGAATCGATCGGCCTTGAACTGGTTGGTTTCGATGGAAGGGATGTTTGGCAATCGCAGAAAAGCATTGTTCCAGGATCAAATTCGATCAGGGTTGACCAGGTCAAACTCCCATCAGGGATTTACCTGCTTCGCATGCGAACATCCGCAGGTGACCTTGGCCGGAAATTGATCGTCAAATAAAGATCGACAGGGGCGTGGTGCAATACCATGCCCCTTTTTTCGTTAATTCAGAAACATTATTCACCATTAAATTTTTGGTTTGTGTCAGATTGCCTGGTAATCATCCCTACCTATAATGAAAAAGATAATATAGAACGAATTATTCGGAAAGTATTCTCTTTGCCTAAAGAACTGGATGTACTGATCGTGGAGGATAACTCCCCCGATGGAACTGCAGCGATCGTTAAAAAGCTCATGGCAGAGTTTCCTGAACGCCTTTTCATTGAAGAAAGAAAAGGCAAACTTGGATTGGGAACTGCTTACATCCATGGATTCAAATGGGCGCTGAAAGGAAGTTATAATTACATCTTCGAAATGGATGCTGATTTTTCACATAATCCCGATGACCTGCTCCGGCTCTATGATGCTGCAAAAAATCAGGGAGGCGATGTGGTAATTGGCTCACGCTATATCACCGGGGTGAATGTCGTGAACTGGCCAATGGGGAGAGTGCTGATGTCATATGTGGCATCGATCTACGTACGGTTTGTCACCCGGATGAAGGTGATGGACACCACAGCCGGGTTCAAATGCTACACACGCAGGGTTCTCGAGACAATTGACCTGGGAAAGGTCCGTTTTACCGGCTATGCCTTCCAGATCGAAATGAAATATACCGCCTGGAAGCTTGGCTTTAATATCGTGGAGGTCCCGATTATTTTTACGGATCGTACCTTGGGAGAATCAAAAATGAGCAAGGGTATCTTTAAAGAGGCCGTGTTGGGTGTCATCAGCCTTCGATGGAGAAGCTTGTTTAAAAAATACAAACCCATCCGGCCCTGACCAGACCCCGCCGCTGAGATGCTGATGTGCCAACCTGCCTGATCGCTACTAAAAATTTGAAAATCAAGAAGTTTTTCAGCGTCTTCGCATCCTCGTGGTATTTTTGACTACTGATAAATGGAGAACGCCTATTATATTCATAATGCACTGATAGTGAATGAAGGCAAACGGTTTTCCGGGAGCCTTCTTCTTTCCGGCGGAGTGATCGCTGAAGTATTTCATGGAAATGCCCCCGCTGATTTTCCTATGCCTCCCAACACCATTGAAATAGATGCAAAACAACAGTATCTGTTGCCCGGTGTGATTGATGACCATGTGCATTTTCGTGAACCCGGCCTGACAGAAAAAGGCGATATCTGCACCGAAAGCAGGGCTGCAGTGGCAGGTGGTGTGACTTCCTACATGGAGATGCCCAATACAATACCGAATGCCACAACGCTCGAAATCGTGGAAAATAAATTTGAGCTGGCTTCACAAAAATCCTTGGCCAACTACTCCTTTTTTCTTGGTGCAACGAATGATAACATCGCAGAAATAGTCAACGCCGATCCTGCAGATATCTGCGGTGTGAAACTGTTCATGGGTGCCTCTACCGGGAACATGCTGGTGGATGATCCTGATACACTGAGGGAAATTTTCACAAAATCACCCCTGCTCATTGTGGTCCATGCAGAGGAAGAATCGATCATCCATCAGAATCTTAAAGAGTTCAAAGAAAAATATGGTGAGGACATTCCCCCTTCGGCACACCCACTGATCCGTTCCGGAGAAGCGTGTTACTTCTCTTCACAAAAGGCTGTGAACCTGGCAAGGAAATACAATTCACGCCTGCATCTTGCTCATCTTTCTTCAGCGAAAGAACTTGAGTTCCTGCGGAATGACATCCCGCTGGCGGAGAAAAAGATCACCGGCGAGGTTTGCATCCACCATCTTTGGTTCGATGACCGCGATTACCAGGATCTGGGATCCAGAATTAAATGGAATCCTGCAATAAAATCGGCAAACGACCGGATCGGCTTGTTTGAAGGCGTGTTAAACAATAAAATAGACCTCATCGCCACCGATCACGCCCCCCACCTGGAATGGGAGAAAGAAAATCCATACTCAGGGTGCCCTTCCGGAGGACCACTTATTCAGCATTCGTTGGTTGCTATGTTTGGATTTTTCCAGCTGGGCATGATCACCGTCGAAAGGATCGTGGAGAAGATGTGCCATGCCCCGGCCATCCTGTATCGGATAGGCAAACGGGGGTTTATACGAAAAGGGTATATGGCCGATATTGTATTGGTTGATCCGGATGATCCGTGGACCGTGGAGACTGAAAATATCTTGTACAAATGCGGATGGTCACCCTTCGAGGGTGTAACCTTCAAATCAAGGGTAACACAAACCTGGGTAAATGGACACCTGGTTTATGATCGTGGAAGATTTAATGAATCAAAGAAAGGAGAGCGGTTGATTTTTAATTCACCTCATCCCCCTGACCCCTTCTCCTGAAAGGAGAAGGGGAGTATTCCCTCTCCTTTAGAAGGGGTAGGGTGAGCTAACGATGAATAGTACCAACAAATAAATAGAAAAAAAAGGTGGAATAAATGAAAACAAAGATACTCTTTATTACATTGCTGGTATTCAGCATGATATCATGTAAATTCGAACATAAGGTCGTTGAGGAAACCTATCCTGACGGTTCTCCAAAACGAGTTTGTGTTTACAAAGGAAGCGGTGACGGTCGTGAATTGATCAAAGAGACGACTTATTACCCAAATAAACAGGCACAGATGGAGGGAACATATAAAGACAAGAAACGAGATGGGAAATGGACGTACTGGTATGAAAATGGGAAATTATGGAGTGAAGGGTCATTCATAGGAGGCAAATCAGAAGGGAAAAGGACCACCTATTTTGAAAACGGGAAAGTACGTTATGAAGGCTATTACAAAGTGGACATGCGTGTCGGTAAATGGCGTTTTTTTGATGAAAATGGCCGGTTGCTGCAAGAGGTGGATTATTCAGCTCCCCCGAAAGAAACAAAGCCATAAACCGTGACGTGTCACGACTTAGTTGTTCACCACGATATATACCGGAAGATGATCACTGAATCCTCCGAAATACTCTTTTGAACCGGCAGTGCGATTTGGAACCATTTCCCCTGTTTTATTTTTATACAGGAGCCAGTCAGGCTTGAAGATATACGCATAGGGCTGCATGATTACCGCGCCTTTCCCAGGTTTTTTCCCCAGCAGATTTCCGGTAACTACAAATTGGTCAAACAAATCCCAGTCCTTGTAATACAGGGTGCCTTCTCCTTTGAGGAATCGTTCATACATCAGGTTATACAATCCGGTTGATGTGGGTTTTTTATCAGTCTTCTGTGCCCCAAGCACATCATTAAGGCTTTTATTATCAGGCTCATCGTTGAAATCTCCCATGATGATGATTTTGGCTCTGGGATTAGAAGCAAGGAGCGAATCTGTATGATGTTTTAATGTCCTGGCATTTTCAAGACGTTGTGGTTCGGTCTCACTTGCTCCGCCTGTTCTCGATTTCCAGTGGTTTACAAAAATGTGAAATGTGTCTTTTTTTGCATCTGCCAGCCGGACATAAAGTATCGATCGTGTTTTAAAGGATTGGGCTGATGGGAAGGCGCTGTGCCCAATATACTTCAAAACATTTTTCCTGAAGATCATGCCGACGTCGATTCCCCGTGGATCATTGCCCTCCTCGAGAATGCACTGGTAACCTTTGTCTTTCAGCTTTGTTTTGGTGGTCAGGTCGTTTAATACCGAAATGTTCTCAACCTCAGCAAAACCAACAACCGCTGGCAGGTTGGTACTGTCGATCGCCGTCACCACCCGGGCAATGTTGTTGAGTTTATGCCAGTAACGTTCACTGGTCCAGGGAATTTTTGAGGTGGGTAAAAAGTCCTCATCGTTTATTGTCGGATCGTTGATGGTATCAAAACTGTTTTCAGTATTGTAGAAGGCAAATTTAAACTGTCCTCCCTGCCCTTTTTGCGCAGCAACAGGCGAAATGATGGCATAAAAAAAGATAATGAACAAAATATTAAATTTCATGGTTATAGGTATTATTGGTTGGCAAAGATCAAAAAAAAAGGGGCACCTTTTACGGAGCCCCTACATTATTCATCTGGTTATAATCAATCAACAACGATAACCAGGTATTTTGAATTTGACCAGAAGGCTTTGTAGTCAAGAATTTGCAACGCCTGGATCACTTTTTTGTCGCCCGTGAATTTATAGGCGGTTGAAGGATGACTCGACAGAATTTTGGCTTTCTTGCTGAGGATCGAAATTTCGGTCGTTTTACGAATATCGATTTTAGTAAAAAGGTCTTTGTTGAAATTGGCAAGGACTTCCCCACTCTTGATGACTCCGTTTTTCTTTAACTCTTTATTACTGCCAATAACATAGTAGGCAGTGTTGAGTGCCGCATCCTGTTCTGCAATCGTCTGTGACTGGTTGTCGATTTTCGAGCCCTGATCTTTAACCGTGCGGGACAAGGTGTCGATTTTCAGATTGGCCATTGCGAAAGATGTATTGAGTTTGGCAAGTTTGGTGCGCAAATCCTCAATTTGTGCAGCTTTGTCTGCAAGATCCTTGTTTAACCGCTCAACCATTTTATTGAGTTCATCAACCTTCATGTTTGAATTCCTCAGTTTCTTGGTCAGTGCGCTGATTGATTCTTTGTTTTTCTGCATCAAACTGTAAATGTCCTGGATATCAGTTTTGATCTGATCTTTGGCTGAAAGTTTCAACTCACCGCCACGGTCAGTGGTAAGGTTGATGATGTTTTCTTTCTGTTTGATGGTGTCCAGCGTGCCCTGGATTTCGTTGATGGAGCGGATGAATTCGTTGATCGCTTCATCTTTTTGCATGGTTTGACTCATAAGACTGTCCGTCTTGGATTGCAATTCCTCGGCTTTTTTCTCAGCTGCACGACCGCAGGCAAAAAACGCAGGAATCAATAAAAGCAACAAATACTTTTTCATTTGATTTGGTTTTTAATTTGATGCAAAAATAAGAATAAAATCAGAAATATTCTGACATTAATTATTTGGAAAAGATACAGCCTTTTGTTTTTCAAATCATTACATAATTATAAGGGAAAGTTACATAATACACACATTTCTCAAAGACCTAAATTTCTTGTACTTAAAAGTCATGAGGGAATATTTTAACCCGTTTGAACGAAGTTTATGCGTATCATATGCCCGGTAACATTAACTTTACCGAAAATTAAACAGATGAACAAAACGGCTGCAATTACCCTGAAACCTGGCAAAGAGGCTGCGGTAAAACGATTTCATCCATGGATTTTCTCAGGGGCCATTGAAAAAATTGAAGGTGCACCGCGTGAAGGAGATGTCGTTGAGGTGCTCAATGCTCGAAAGGAAATCATGGGGACGGGACACTATTTGCCCGGATCGATTGCCGTTAAAATGTTCTCTTTTGATGCTTCGGAGATCAACAATGATTTCTGGAAGGCAAAGCTGAAGACAGCTTATCAGCTTAGAGAAAGACTGGGTCTTACCGAAGGCTCCATTGCCAATGCGTATCGTCTTGTCTTTTCTGAAGGGGATTTACTGCCGGGCCTCATCATTGACTATTACAACGGAGTGGCAGTCATTCAGTCCCATTCAATTGGCATGCATCGCCTGTTGCCGGTTTTCACGGAAGCCCTTCGGGAGATATATGGTGAAAAACTGGTAGCTGTGTATGATAAGAGTTCTGAGACCATGGAAAAATCAAAACTCATTACCCGAAATTCAAAACTTTTCCTGAAGGCACAAAACCCAACCGATGGATCAGACGCAACCATGCCCGTCCTCCCATCCACCCGCCCGCTTGTCCACGCTTCTTCCGCTTTCCCCGACCAATTCCTCTTCGGTTCCTCGGGCCCGATAGAAATTCTTGAAACCGGGCACCGGTTCATGGTCGATTTCATCTGCGGGCAAAAAACCGGTTTTTTTCTCGATCAGCGGGGAAACCGCATGTTCGCCCAGTTCTATGCAAAAGGAAAAAAAGTTTTGAATGCGTTTTGCTATTCGGGAGCTTTTTCAGTTTATGCACTGAAGGGAGGTGCTACGAGTGTTGATTCAATCGATAGTTCAAAACAAGCCATTGATCTGACCGAACAGAATATTCAATTGAACGGTTGTGATGACAGCAGGCATAAGGCCCGGGTTGCGGATGTTAAAAGGTTCCTGGCTGAAACAGAAGAAAAGTACGACATGATCATCCTCGATCCGCCTGCTTTTGCGAAAACCCACCATGTCACCAACAATGCCCTGCATGCTTACGTGCATCTCAATTCGGATGCCATCAAACGCCTGAAACCGGGAGGAATTTTATTTACTTTTTCATGTTCACAACCTATTTCGCGGGAGATGTTCCGTTCAGCGCTGCAGTCCTCTGCCATCGAAACCGGACGTCGTGTCAGCATTTTGCATCAACTGTCGCAAGGGCCTGATCATCCTGTTAGCATTTGTCATCCTGAAGGTGAATACCTGAAGGGACTTATCCTGCAAGTCATTTAAAATCAGGGACATTCTGATTGTTTATTTTATATGAACCCGCTTCAATTTCGATTCTAATCCGGTAAGAAGGGTCCCCCCGTCATTCGTCGCCCGCCTGGTGAAGATCAGGAGGAGGATTCATGCAGGTGAACTGCTGATTTTGGAGCGGGTATTTCGTCGCAATGCAGCTTCGTTCATGTTGTTTGAACCGCCAGTACACTGACTTTTCAGTTATGTCATATCTTTGCTGAGAAAATAAAACAATGGAATCAACACCTCCCAGGCCTTCTGCTTATGCCAGGTTCTGGCCACTTGACCATCGGTCCGTTTTTTTGAATCATGGTTCGTTTGGAGCGTGTCCCGTATATATCCTTGACAAACAGGCGAAATATCGTCAGCAACTGGAAAGTCAGCCTGTCCGGTTTTTCGTACGCGAGATGGAAGAACTATTAAACCAATCCCGCACGGAAGTTGCACGGTTTGTCAATGCTTCGCCCGATGACCTGGTTTTCGTCCAGAATGCCACAGCCGGAGTAAACACGGTATTTCAATCGTTGAAATTCAAGCCAGGTGATGAAATCCTCTATACCAGCCATATTTATGGGGCTTGTGAACGTCTTCTTGAATTCATTGCGGATCAAACCGGGGCGAAATTGGTTAAGGCTGAATATGGATTTCCGATAGATTCACATGATGTCATTTTAAATGCCATCCTTGAGAAAGTGACGTCTCACACCCGTATCGCCCTGGTTGATCATATTACCTCGGCAACCGCCCTCATACATCCGGTGCAAATCATAGTAAAAGAATTGGAAAAACGGGGCATTGATACCTTGGTTGATGGAGCACATTCGTTGGGAAGCATTCCCCTGGATCTGAAGGAAACCGGTGCAGCATATTATACGGCAAATTGCCATAAATGGCTGTGTTCGCCAAAAAGTGTCGCAATTTTGCATGTACGGCGCGATAAACAAAATGGAATGGTTCCTGTTGTCATCAGTCATGCCGGTCACAAGGCGGAACCCTTTGCCGAGCGGTTTTTCTGGCCGGGCACCATCGATCCAACCGCAGCACTCTGTGTTACCGATTCCCTGAGGTATATGCCGACCCTGGTGCGGGGAGGCTGGCCTGTCATCATGAAACGGAACCATGATCTTTGCCTTGAAGCAAGGGAAATGATCTGTAATGCGCTGGAGATACCGAAACCATGTCCCGACTCCATGATAGCAAGCATGGCAGCCTTCCCATTACCTGGATCTTCCACGGAGATGCAAACCGACTACAAAAGTATCAGCCAACTGCAGGAAAACCTTTTCAGCAAATACAATATAGAGGTTCCTGTCTGGAACTGTGCATCACCGCCGTTCCGTATTATCAGGATTTCTGTGCAACTTTACAACTCAATGGATCAGTACCGGTATTTCACCGCTGCATTGACTGAGGCGTTAAATGAATGACCAAGGACGAGTCATTTGTCGCTTGTAACAGACTAACCCTGTAAGTTCAAAAATTCTGATTAAACTGAAAATGGATTTGCTTTTCCGGAAACTGCGATACTAGAGCCAGGGAAATAATTGCGATAAGGAACAGCGTTTGATTTTCAGGCAGGTTGGGTTCAAAGTCAGAATAATGAAGTGAGGTAATCGTAAAATGCGCTGACGCCATCCGGAGGAAGGATCCCTGATTCACCCCATCTGATTTCGTTTGATCGGGGAGGTTGTTTCATGATCAGGTAGTAGGTCATGTTTCCCGGATGATTGAATTTCAGGGTGCTTAATCCAAGGTCTGCAGCTTTCTTGAAAATTTGCCTGGTTGTTGCCTTTTTCAGGGTTGTAAGTTCTCTCCATTCTCCTTTTATTCCTTTGCTGAGAAAAAGCTGACTGTTGTCGAACAAAATGTACTCTTTCATCATCCCTGTTACCCCACCGCTGGTGCCAACCACAATTTGAGTTCCTTTGAAGTTTTTAGGGGAGAAATGGGTTGATTTACAGGAAAAAAGAAATGGCAGAATGAACAACACAGGAAGAAATGGTTTCATTTTATTCGGGTATGAAAAAAACAGCACGAAAGTAAGCCAAAAAGCAATTTAGACCAAATCAAATGTGCAAAACAACATGAAATACTTACTATCTTTGTTTTTCAAAACCATGTGAAAAGCCTGATGAAAACCCTCCTTCATTTTTTTAACCAGAGTGTTGAAAGTTTTCACGATCATATTTACCTGTGGGAAAATCCGGGCGATGGCTACCGGGGAATCACGTATGGAAAAACAAAGGAGCAGGTTTATCGTTTTGCAGCGGGACTGATGTCGCTGGGTATTGTGAAAGGCGACCGGATTGCATTGCTTTCTGAGGCCAGGAACGATTGGGTGATCGCTGAATTCGGAATATTATTTTCGGGAGCGGTGAACGTACCGTTATCCGTAAGGATCAATGAACCGGCAGAAATTACATTCCGGTTAAACCATTCCGGGGCACGCATGGTTGTTGTTTCTGCCAGCCAGATCAGTAAAATCAGAAAGATCAGGACTGTTTTGCCCCGGGTTGAAAAAATAATTGTCCTGGATGAAATGCCCCTCGATCCAAACGATGAGTTGTCCTTTGAAGATGTTTGCAGATCCGGCGATGCATTTATAAAAGGCAAGGAGGATGTTTTCAAGGCCAATATCGATTCCGTAACCCCCGATGATTATGCGAATATAAGCTACACTTCCGGAACAACATCCGATCCCAAGGGAATAATCCTTACCCACAGGAATTATTGCGCCAACATTGAGCAGGGGTACTCGCTGATGGATATCTCTTCCAATTATACTACCCTGCTGATCCTTCCATGGGATCACGCATTTGCCCATACTGCAGGAATATATTGCTTCATGGGCAAGGGTGCCTCCATTGCCTCTGTTCAAGCGGCTAAAACACCGATTGAAGCATTGAAAAATCTGTCAAAAAACATACTGGAAATAAAACCATTTCTTTTATTCAGTGTCCCGGCCATTGCAAAAAATTTTAAAAAAAGTGTGGAGAGGACGGTCAGGGCGCAAGGTGTTCTTTCTGAATCGCTATTTTCCTTTGCCCTGAAAGTTGCCTATTTATACAACGGAAACGGATGGAATAAAGGCAAAGGATTTAAAATACTCCTGAAACCGGTTCTTTCCTTGTTTGATACCCTCTTTTTCCGGAAATTCAGGGAAGGATTTGGTGGCCGGCTCGAATTTTTTATAGGCGGAGGAGCCTTGCTCGATATCGAATTTCAACGGTTCTTCTATGCCATCGGCATCCCGATGATGCAGGGTTATGGCCTTACAGAGGCCTCTCCGTTCATTTCTTCCAATTCAATCAGGATGCATAAACTTGGCTCCTCCGGGTTGGTAGTAGCGAACCTTGACCTAAGGATATGTGATGAAAACGGAACGGACCTTCCCCGGGGAGAAAAAGGGGAGATCGTGGTAAAAGGGGAGAATATCATGGCCGGGTACTGGAATAATGAAGAAGCTACCAGGGAAACATTGAAAAACGGGTGGCTTCATACAGGCGATATGGGTTATCTTGACCCTGATGGGTTCCTGTATGTGCTTGGCCGGTTCAAGAGCCTCCTCATTGCCGATGATGGAGAGAAGTACAGCCCAGAAGGGATGGAGGAAGCGTTTTCATCTCAGTCTCGGTTTATTGAACAATGCATGCTCTATAACAATCAAGATCCATTTACCATTGCACTCGTTGTGCCGAATATAGATGCAATAAGGCAATATCTCAGGGAAAAGGAAACATCTCCCGGTTCAGAGGAAGAAATGCATCTGGCTTTAAATAAAATCAACCATGAAATCCAGGAATATAAAATTGGAAATAAATTCGGGGAGATGTTTCCGCAGCGTTGGCTGCCTTCCGCGGTCGGAATCCTGGAAGAACCCTTTACAGAGGAGAACCACATGCTCAACTTTCAACTGAAAACCGTCAGGGGAAGGGTCGTAGAAAGATATGGGCAAAAAATTCATTACCTGCATACACCCGCAGGGAAAAACATCTTTAATGAGCAGAATACCCTGGCGATGCAGGCCTTGTTATCTGGTAAATTTTCCCCAATGCAAGCACAATAGATCACAGGGGTTTCACAATAGCGGTTAATTTTTTTTGATTTTTCCCCACCCGTTTTTTTCTCCTAAAATGGAGTTCTTGTCGTTCAAAGATCCCAGGATGTCGTTCAGTAATTGATTGAAATTTAATTCATTATCCGGTTTTGGAGAATAACCAAGAACGACGATGACAAGATCCCGTGAAGGAATGATGAAAATCCGTTGTCCGTCATGCCCGTTGCAGAAATACATGTCTTTTGGAGCTGAACGATAGTAGTTCCCGCTGTTCAGCCAGAATAACGATCCATAACTGCCATTGCTGTGTGCGGCAGGCGTGGTTGAATAGCTTACCCAGCCTTCAGGCAAAATACGTTCCCCGTTGAACACCCCATCCTGGAGAAAAAGAAGGCCAAACCGGGCATAATCACGGGCTGTGGCATAAATGTAGGATGACCCGACCTGTGTGCCCGACGGGTCGGTTTCGAAGACAGCATTGGTGATCCCGATTTTGTAAAACAACCTGGCCGGGGCATAGGCATCATAGGACTCTTCATCCTTAAATTGTTTACGAATGAGGTAATTGACAATGTTTGCAGACCCCGACGAGTAGTACCAGTGGCAGCCTGCCGGAAAATCCATAGGCTTGTTGAATGCAAAACCGGCAAAATCGTTGCTGTTGTACAGCATCATCGTCACATCCGACCGGTTGCCATAGTCTTCATTCCAGCGAAGGCCGCTTTCCATCTGCAGAAGGTTGCTGATGGTGATGTTTTTACGATCATCGTTCTGCCATGCAGCAATACCGGCCCGTTGATGAATATCCAGTTTCCCGTCCTTCACCATTATTCCGGTCAGTGCATTGGTGAAACTTTTGGCAATCGACCAGCTCTGGAACCGGCTTGCAGCGGTAAAGCCTTGTTTATACTGTTCCGCGACAGGAATGCCATGGTGAACTACCAGGAAAGCAAATGCATTGCCTCGATAACTTTTTCGGCAGATTAAATTCTTCGCAATTCCGCGGAGAACAGATGTGTCCTCACCGGAAGGGATCGCTGGAATGATGTTCCCAAGCGGCCAGGCAATGGTATCCGGATTATAGCCGGCTGCCGGAATGAATATTTTTTTTTTTCTTAAGGCTCCCTCATCGGTATCACGCAGTAACGTACTTCCGAGCCCTTCCCTGTATATCGCTTTTGAACTGCCCCAGAGAAAATGGCTGGTGATGCTTTTATCCCTGTAATTGATTTCGCTGGTGACATATTGAATGAAGGAAAAATTCAGTTCGGCCGATTCCACCTCGCTGGCGGTCCTGTTGGAAACAAAAACCGCGGAACATAAGTATTTTGCAGCATATCCTGTGATGATCGGGAGCAATGAATTCAGATAAACCGTGCCGCCAAGGATCACCGCCATCAGAACCGCCACTGCTGAATAATAGATCCGCTTTTTCATTCATCACATGGAATAAGTAGCGAATTTACGAAATTTAATTGCCTCATCCACTGCACCCCTTCTCCTTCAGGAGAAGGGGACGGGGGTTGAGGTGGTTGGGTTCATTCACCGTCTTGTGACGAGGATGTTCATTTTCGTTGAGTTTTTTTAGCCAATCTTACCTGATAGGTCACCTTAAACAATTTTTTTGTAAATTCGTAAGAAAAGAGCATTTTAACCCATCTCATGAATATTCTTCCCTGTATTTTCGTCCTCCTCTGCCCTTTGATTGTTTTCGCCCAACAACACCTGCCCGATGCCTCTCCATTGGAACAAAAGTGGCAGTATGTTGGAAATTCGGGCGCCTCACAACCCGGTGCTGAGAGCATAAGCCTTGCTTTCAGTCCATCAGGGGAACCCTATGTCGCTTCCATTGATTTCAGATCACTGAAAGCTAATGTTGTGAAATTTGACGGTACCAACTGGGTGAATGTCGGTTCGCCTGATTTTTCATCACCGGCAACTTTCTTTGCCAACCTGGCCATCAGCCTCACCGGAGTGCCTTTTGTGGTTTATTGTGACATGAATGATTCAGCAAAGGCATCTGTCATGAAATTTGATGGAAACAAGTGGGATTATGTAGGAATGGCGGGTTTTTCAGCCGACACGGTTGGATGGGTAAGTATTGCCGTCGGTCCGTCCGGCCAGCCTTACGTGGCGTATGCCGATGGTGCGCATTCAAATAAAGCGACTGTGATGAAGTTCGACGGCTTCAACTGGGTGAATATCGGCATGCCAGGTTTCTCAAATGAAATGACGGGTTCCGTTTGTCTGGCTTTCAGCCCTTCAGGCCAGCCCTGTGTTGCTTATGCCGGTTATTTAAGTTGGAAGATGACGGTAATGAAATTTAATGGCATCAACTGGGTGGTGGTTGGCTCCCCTGATTTCTCCTCAGGAATTTGCAGTTGGGAGAATCTTGCCTTCAGCCCTGGAGGAGAGCCTTATGTTTCCTATGATGATAACCAAAATTCATATAGAACCTCGGTCATGAAATTTGACGGAACCAATTGGATGAATGTTGGAAAACAGGGATTCACGGCCGGCAGGGCAGATTTTGTCAGCCTTGCGGTCAGTCCTTCCGGCCAGCCGTATGTTGCATATGAGGATTTTGAAAACTATGGCAAGGCCACAGTGATGAAATATGATGGAGCGAATTGGATGTACGTTGGTTTGGCAGGATTTTCAGGAGCATCGGCCCGGTATACAAGCCTCGCCTTCAGCCCATCCGGAAAACCATACGTGGCTTATGCGGATTATGGAAATGATGAAAAAGCAACGGTGATGAAATTTGATTATCCCGAAAGGATCGATGAACTACGGAAATCATGGTTATCCATTTACCCTGATCCTGCAGAAGACTTTCTGACAATTGAAACATCAATGAAAATAAAGGATTCCCGGTTGGCAATTGTAAATATCCAAGGGAAAACTGTCCTTTCGTTCTATTTAACCGGAGCTAAAACACGGCTTGACATCAGCACGCTGCCCGCCGGTGTTTATATTATGCAGCTGACCAATGAATTGACGGCATCAAGGGTGAAGATTATTAAGCTGTGACACGATCAACCATGGAAATCGTGTCATGAAATTTGGTTTGCATTAAAGGACTGAGTACTTTTATCGTGATGGCAAAACAGCTACAACTTATGTTGTTAACCGATAAATCCTTCGATCTGTGGTAATTAAAATGTTTGTCTGCCTTATTCCTGTATTCCTCTTCCTGATCATGCTGTTATATCTCGACAGCTACAAACTGGTGAGTAAACCGCTGTTGGCCCTCTGTTTTGCGTGGGGACTGCTGAGTGCGGCAGGTAGTTTCAATATGAATACCCTTCTGATGAAGTACCTGGATATCAGTTTTAAAACCTACTCCGGGTTTGTCGCACCCGTGGTCGAAGAAACACTCAAATGCGCACTTCTGTGGATTTTGATCAAAAAGAATAAAGCCGGATTCATGATCGATGGCGCCATCTACGGTTTTGCTATCGGAGCAACCTTTTCCTTTGCGGAAAACTTGTTCTACCTGTCGCAATATGCTGAAAGTCAGAGCAATCTCATGATTTGGATCACGCGCGGATTTGGGACGGCCGTCATGCACAGCGGCACAACCGCCATTTTTGGTATTTTGTGCATGAGTGCCCTGAACCGGCAATCGAAACTGGGATGGGCAAGTACGGCAGGTCTCCTTGCGGCGTTCCTCATTCATGGGATATTCAACCAGTTCCTGGTTTCTCCGGTTGTGTCGACGGTGATCATCCTGTTGCTGGTCCCTTTGTCCATCACCTTGATCTTTTCTGCCAACGAGATATCAATCCGCAACTGGCTCGAACTTGAATTTGATTCCGAAATGGGGATCCTCAGGATGATCAGAAAAGGGCAGTTTGCCTCCACGAAAACAGGCTCTTTTCTTGTTTCAATGAAAGATCATTTCCCAGGGGAGGTGGTGCTTGACATGTATTGTTTCATTGGTTTGTACCTGGAGCTTTCCATGAAGGCAAAAACGATGATGATGCTGAAGGAAAATGATTTTGAGATCCCCACAGATCCTGATTTGTTGATGAAGATCAGGGAATTGAAGGCGTTGAAAAAAAGCATTGGCCGCGGCGGATATCTTGCTGTGGCGCCGGTTTTGCGCATGAGCCGCAAGGACTTGTGGAAAATTTCCATGCTTGAAAAAATGTAATGTGCCGTACCCGTGATTTTACAGCCCACGCGTTTTCGCACAGATACGCGATTATTTTTATTAACAAGTTGTTCTGCAGAGACCACTGCAGAATGAATAATTTCCAATTTGAACATGAATACATTCTTACGCTTTCATTGCTAACTAAATAGCTGTTTCTTCCGGGCGATGTAATTTTATTCCAATTTCAGGCATATGTATTGTATTTCATATTAGCAGAAGGCCCTTCCTTGGTGTATATCTTAATCTAAACTAAATTATTTTAAAATAACCCCAAAGAAATTGCCTTTGAATTTTGCGGATGTTACGGTGGCGATTTATTCGAAAGGGTAATCATTGCAACTTTTTTATCCTTATTGATACAAATGTGATTCATCAATTTAGAAATTATTAATACCTTTCACCAACCTTTTCCCTTTCCGCCGTATTATGATAATCAAGGACGATAATGAGCTGGTTTATGAAGTGATTCATGGCAGCATTTCCTCCTACGAAGTTTTAATCGACAGATACCAGAAAACAATCTTTAACATAATGTTGCGGATGGTGAATGATACTGAAACAGCCAAAGATCTTACCCAGGACCTGTTCGTTCAGGCCTATGAAAAACTTGGCGGATTCAATTTCAGATTCCGTTTTTTCAGCTGGATCTACCGCATGGCGGTCAACAAGGCAATTGACTGGAACAGGAAACGGCAGCCAACCTGCCGGATCGAAATGGTTGATTACCAGGTATCAGACACCCCGGTATCCAACGATACAGAAATCAGGAGCAATCTGCTTCATGTTGCGTTGTTGCGACTTGATCCGGATTACAGGGTTTTGGTACTTTTGAAGTATTACTGCGGGCTTTCCTATGACGAGATCCAGGAAACAACCGGCATCCCGCTGAAAAAAGTTCGTTCCCGGCTTTTCATTGCAAGGGAGCAGTTGAGAAAAGGATTGATTGCCAATGGTTTTTTTGAAAATGACTGATAAAGTAATGATCGGAAAAATATGCAGGGACCTGGACAATGAGTTAAGTACCCGGGAAAAGGCCGACCTTGCTGATTATATTTCATCAAACCCGGAAGCATACGAAGTTTACCGGCAGCAGGCCCTGATAAAAAAGCAGCTGGATGAGTGCAAGGCATCTTTGATTGAAGTTGATTTTAAAAACGACATCTTAAATAAAATAGCTATGGAAGGAAATAAACAATCGCCGAAGAAAGATAATGTTCGACTCGTTCAGGGTTTCTTGACCAGGCCGATTGTGAAATTTGGTTTCACATTCGTAATCGGCGTCTTTATGGGTTTCATGATTTTCAGCTTTCTGAAAACTGATTTTACCGGAACCCCGGTGCAAACAGATCAAATGAAGGGTACCTTTTACGACACAAAATCGGCCGGCAGCATAAAAACGGCAGATGTTCTCCAGTATGACAGTCCCGTGGCCACAGCCCTCATCAAGGTTCGTTATTCGACGAAGATGGTTGAGATAACGGCTGAACTGAATTCCAGCGAACCGGTGAAATGCAACATTCAGTTCGCATACAGCAATTTTGAAGTGCTGAACATACAGAATGTGAGCATGAATAACCAGACGACCGCCATGGCTGCCGGCAACTTTATCCAGATCAGCAACATGGGTGAAAACAAATTCCTGATCTTTCTGACCAATAAAAACACCCTTCAGAATAACATCGACTTCAAAATATTACTGAACGATTCGCCCATTTATCAGAATTCCGTTCAGGTTAACAAGGATTAACCAAATTAATCTCCTCATCATGAAAAAGCAAACAAAAGTTATTATCAGTTTGGTGATGATCATTGCCATTCTGATCATTGGAATTTCCCTCTTCTATCCGGAAGTTTTTAAAGGCATCACATCCGGCACCTTTGGGAAGGCTGACAAATATCATCAAGCCCAGATGACAGAAAAAGATATTCAGCTTAGGAGTGAATATCTGGCCGACACGGGCCAGTTAAGAAACATGATCCAGGGATTGATCTATTTCTCGATGTTCACGAACAACCTGAGCAGAACTATGGACTCATGTGTCGGCGTCCTCTCCCAAAGCGGGATGACGGATAAGCAGTCGGGATACGCACATGTGGCTGCTTTAACAGATTACTCCGCTTTCATCAGGAATAACAATAAAACGCTGGGGACCACCATCAGTATGCTCACGGGGTTCTATTTGAATGCCAATGCTGACCCATCGGCCGATGTTGAAAAAAACCTGCGCGATTTCGGAAATTATGTGAAAAACCTGAATGAAAAGGATTCTGTCCTGGAACTGGCACTGAAGAGCGTTGACAAACATATGCTTGAAAGCAAAACACTGCAGGCCAGGAAAACGGAACTGGCTTCGGTAAAATCCATCCGTGATCAGTTGCTGACGGGCTGCATCCAGTTGTCGGCCTTGCTGCAGGACAAGCCCCTCTGTGCAACGTTATGCTCCTATGCACTTTCATCGCAGCATAGCCTGGGGATGTTGTTCGGGCAACAAAACCTGGGAGCCATTAATAACCAGGATAAACTGGGTATTCTCAACCAGGAAAAATTCGGTAGTTGGGTGGTTGGTAACCAGGTGTCGTTCGGATCGCAGGAACAAATGGGGAACATCGTCCAGGCGCAAACGGTTAACAGTGCGATCAAATCAAAGGGGGATGACCTGGGAAAAATGGTGGGCAGCGTTGTTCTTTATGACAAGGCAAACCTCCAGTACGTGGTTTGCAATGTGGCGGATTTGAAGGCTGGATATAGTGCTGCTGCCCTGAAGAATGCCTTGGGTGCCACTGAAAAGCTTGGCAGCATGGTTGGGGTCATCATATTGGCCCAGGATGGGTTGAAAGTGATCGGGTCCAGCTTCGACCTTAAAAATGCGGTTCAGTCGCAGGAGCTTTCATCTGTGCTCAGTGCAAGCCAGATGGGAGTAATACTCTGTTCCCAGGGAGGAATTAATTCAGTCTCATATGGTTCCAGCTTTATCGGATTAATCGGGCAATTGAACAGCCAAAGCCTGGCAGGAAGCATCGACAAGTAACGTTGATGGTGGTTTGATGACCACGCATCAATGATGAAATGCTGAGTTTATGTTTAAAACAATAACCCGGATCAGTTTATTTATCCTGTTGATCCAACTGTCAACCGGGCTTTTGTATGCACAGCATACACTCAGGCTTCAGCAATTCCAGACACCCAACGTCAAATTGGTGTTCCTCGATAAAAACACCTCCTACCTGGTGCCGCACACCGTCAGGTCGTTTGAAAACGCCCTTGCTTTTCATAAAAAATTCTGGAGTTATTCTCCGTCGTGTGCTACGAATATCCTGTTCAACGATTTTTCAGATGTTGGAAACGGTGGGACCATGGTCATCCCATGGAACTTCCTGAATATCGGGGTATCTCCTTTCGACTATACCTTTTCGGTGGTCCCTTCCAATGAACGGATGCAGTGGCTGATGAGCCATGAACTTACCCACCAGGTGATGTGCGACCGGGCCTCCGCAACGGACCGCACGATTCAGAACATATTCGGGGGTAAAGTCACTCCCGATAACCGCGACCCGGTTTCTTTGATCTACAGCTACTTTACCACGCCCCGGTGGTATTCTCCCCGGTGGTATCATGAAGGCATCGCCGTTTTCATGGAGACGTGGATGTCGGGTGGCATCGGCCGTGTCATGGGCGGGTATGATGAAATGGTTTTCAGAACGATGGTCCGCGACAGCAGTTTCTTTTACAATGTCATCGGCCTTGAAACAGAAGGAACAACCATTGACTTCCAGGTAGGGGTGAACTCTTATCTTTACGGAACCCGGTTTGTCAGTTATCTTGCCTACCATTACGGCATGGAGAAGCTAAAGGAATTTTACACCCGCACCGATACCAGCCGGCGGTTTTATGCAAACCAGTTCAGGCATGTTTACGGTATCCCGATACAGCAGGAGTGGAACAAATGGATCAGGTGGGAACACGATTTCCAGCAGGGAAACCTGGCAAAGATCAGGCAGGTGCCCCCCACCAGGATGCGCAGGATCACCGGCACTTCTGTGGGTTCCGCATCCCGGCCCTGGTTCGACCGGGAGAATGGTAAAATATATATGGCCGTGAATTACCCTGGAAAACTGGCGCACCTGGTCAGTATCGACCTGCAAAACGGTGCCATGAAGAAAATCGCCCCGGTGCCCAGTCCGGGTTTATATTATGTGACCAGCCTCGCCTACGACGATTCAACGAAGACGCTTTTTGCATCCACACACAACACCGACTGGCGCGGATTGCAATCCATCGATGTTAAAACCGGCAGGACAAAGGAACTGATGAAATTTGACAGGGCCGGGAACCTGGTTTTTAATCATAAAGACCGTGCAATTTACGGTGTACAAACCATGAGCGGCAGGTCGACCCTTGGAAAGTTCCCGCCCCCCTATGCGAAATGGCAGGATATTTACACCCTTCCCTTTGGCAGGGATTTCTCCGACCTGGATATATCTCCCGACGGGCTGTGGCTATCAGGAACGCTGTCTGACATCCAGGGACGGCAAAAGCTGGTTTTATTCCGCCTTGCCGATCTTGAAGCAGGTAAAATGGAGTTCAAAGAGATTTACGAATTTGAAGACAACCCGGCGGCCAACTTTGTTTTCTCCCCCGATGGAAAGTACCTGGTTGGAACCTCATATTACACGGGAGTATCCAATGTTTTCAGGATTTCGCTGGAAACACTTAAGGCCGAGATCCTGACCAATGCTGTCAGTGGCTTTTTCCGGCCGTTGCCTCTTTCCGGAGATTCGATGCTGGTGCTTGAATATACGCATGAGGGAATGATCCCCGGCATGGTAAAAATTGACACACTGGCCGATGTCAATGCCATTGAATTTCTCGGCCAGAAAATTTTCAAACGTTATCCGCAGGTAGAAAAGTGGATGCTTCCGCCGCCATCAAAGATCAACCTTGATTCACTGAAGGTGACAGAATCTCGTTACAGGCCGGTAAAAGAGCTGAAACTGGCCAGTGCATATCCCATCATCCAGGGTTATAAATGCTATGCAGCCATGGGGTACCGGCTTAATTTCATGGATCCGGCAGGGCTGAATGTGCTGACCCTGAAATGGTCTTTCAGTCCGCAGCCTTCATTGCCCCTGAAACAAACCGTGCATCTTGCGGCAGATTACTCCCTCTGGAACTGGATCTTCTCGGCCAATTACAACTATGCCGATTTTTACGACCTGTTTGGCCCGACTAAATTCAGCAGGGCAGGCTATTCATTGTCGGTCAGGTACAACAAGGTTTTTAACCGGCTGTCACCCGGAAAATCGGAGTTTTATTTTAAGCTGACCGCCTATGGCGATCTGGAAACACTGCCCTTTTACCAGAATATTGCTTCAGATTACAAAAATTTGTATATCGGCACCCTCAGTTACCATAAAAGCTATCTGCGGAAGTCGTTGGGCGCAATCGAACCCGAACAAGGCTACGACTGGAATGTATATGCCTTTACGAGTTTTGCCAAAGAAACATTTTATCCACAGCTGATCAATAATTTTGACCTTGGGTTCCTGCTGCCGGTGCGCAATTCGGCGATATGGTTCCGGACTTCAGTCGGGCAGTCATTCGGCGAATCAGACAAGACCAACTCCTACTTTTATTTCGGCGGATTCCGGAACAACTACGTTGAATACCGGTCGGCGCAGCAATACAGGGATATGTCGGCCTTGCCGGGTTTCCAGATTGACCAGGTATCAGCCCTGAATTATGGCAAACTCACCACCGAAATAGATTTCAGGCCCATCCGGTTCCGGAAACTCGGATTGCTTGGGTTTTATTCGACCTATGCCCGTTTCTCCGTATTCGGCATGGGCATGTTCACCAATATCGCCAATGATCAGCCACAGCTCAACTACTTTTCATCAGGCATTCAGCTTGACCTTGAGCTGGTGATCTTTTCGCTGCTTAAAACAACGCTCTCTTTCGGCTATGCAAGGGCATACGGACCCATGTCGCCCCTCGACCAGTTCATGTTTTCCCTGAAACTGTAACATGGTTGGGGCAGAGTGTCTTACATCCGTTACTCCATAGCTAGCGAATAGCTACTCCATAGCTACAGGTTAATTAATGTTTACTAGGGAGACAAAGGTTTCTAAGATCCAGTAAGAATGAACCGACATTGATGCCGGCTTGAATGAAGCATGGTAAACAGCTATATATCTTAAGATTACATTTATAATTTGAATCAAAATTGTTGTACTATTTTATCAGGGATTTTTTGCAGCATCATTCAGTGATACTGAAAGTTTGAGTTTGCAAACACTCAAACAGTCGCAGTATAAATGAATGAATCGTTAAAAAGCCCGCACTGCACGCACATCGTAGGGATGGTCCTTATAGACAGACATCCAGAAGCAATCCTCGAATCTCTGTGGGAATGCGTAGTTATTATTGTACTCGGAGGAACTCCAATACTTGCCATATGCGCCAATGACAGTTTTTTGCCCGCACATCAGGGATAGTTCATCTATCGATGGTAAGAACCAATCATCGTATCCTCCCAGGATAAGTTCATCGCAAATTCGGGCTGCTGTACCCTCCGGAGCGCATCCGTTGGCAACGATCGCTGCCGTATTGGCTTGTCCTGCACCAACACCCGTAGATGTTCCAACCTGGGTATAGATACAACCCCATTGTACCCCGGTAGCCTGGTCAGTCGGAGCGGCAATCAATCCATGCTGCCCTGTCCCATCAATATAGAAAATGATGCCACCTTCATAACTCTGGCCAATATCGAAAATGGTAGTCTGGCTTGTCAAGGTCGTAGGCAGAGAAACTCCGCAACTGTTTTTTGCCCATACAAATCGTATATAGGGATTATCTGATATGAGCCCTGTTTCCTCCCATGAGGTGACCATTCCCACATCCACAGCATTGTTTTGATCGAATGTAGTGCTCCACAAATAACCTGTTGCCCCGGCAACAGCACTCCATTTCCATACTATTTTTGTTCTGTAGGGAACATGAGTTCCCGCAACGGGAGCCGTTGGAACGACATAATTAACCGTCATTGTCAGGGCATTTGAGGTGGCAGGATTTGCTGCACATGTTGTACTTGAGGTCATGACACAGATAACGACATCATTGTTAGCCGGATTATAAATATAGGTTCTGTTTGTTGCACCATTGATGCTGTTACCATTCACCTTCCACTGATATAAAGGAGATGCCCCGCCATTGGTCGGTGTAGCGGTGAATTCCACCCCCCCCGTTCCTGCACAATAAGGGTTTGCCGACGCGGCAATGGACACGCTGACCGGCAGCAATGGATTGACGGTCATGGTGATTGTGTTGGATGTAGCCGGGCTCCCGGTGGCACAAATAGCATTTGAGGTCAGGACACAGGTTACGATATCTCCGTTTCCC
>CAIVAT010000019.1 GCA_903903985.1 uncultured Bacteroidales bacterium
CCAACAATTCATTGCGACTGAAAACCACGATTGCCGACAGGATGCCTATCAGCCATTTCTTTACCTCAAACGAATTGGAAGCCATGCGTTTGATAACGTCTTGAATCAGATCAAGTTCCTTATGGATAATCTCTTTTTCCATCTTATTTTTTTATTTCCATTCTTACTGTAAACCTACTTAATTTTTCATAATCAGAAACATAAAAAGAAGGTTATTCATTGGAAATTCAGTGTATCGTTAACTAATTTTTTGAAACTTTAGATCAGCCACTTTAAAGGGTATGATATCGAATTCCCGACAATTAGAAATTAAGTTTTATCAAAAATAAAACATTAAAGGAGGATAACCTCGAGATTGTCCTTTATTCAAAAAATAATGACGACTTCATCTCTTTGACGGATATGGCACGTTACCGTGATTCTGAAAGAACAAATTACATCATACAAAACTGGTTAGGCGCCCGAAATGGGCTTGAATTTTGTGGACTTTGGGACCAACTTCACAACAAAGCTTTTAAACGCATCGAATTCGATGCCTTTAGAAATGAGGCTGGCCTAAACAGTTTCACAAGGATTTAAGCTGTATTTGATTGTTGAATTTCAACGACTTAAGGATATTGAAAATGACCGGATAAAGCTAAATTGGAACCTCCAACGTACACTCGCCAAAGTAAACTATCATATTCATAAAGATGCAATTAAAGAAAACCTGATTCCAGTGCAATTGACAAAACTGCAAATCAGTTTTGTGTATGCCAACGAGGCAGATATGCTCAATGTGGCCCTATTCGGGAAAACAGCACAGCAATGGCGAATGCAGAACCCCGATGCGGAAGGGAATATCCGCGACAATGCCACCATTGAACAATTGGTCGTGCTCTCCAATATGGAAAGCATCAAAACAGAAAAACCGGCCTAAGCCGGTTTTTGGGTGGAAGATGGGAATTGAACCCACGACCCTCGGAACCACAATCCGATGCTCTAACCCCTGAGCTACATCCACCATTTAACGGCTGCAAAGATAGAAAATGTTTTGCGATTCGGACAAATGATTTGAAAAAAAGGTGAAGGAAATAAGTTGTTGATAGATAGAAATATATAGAAATAACTGGAAATAACTGTGCCAACTTCAGAAAATAGAGGTGGTAACGGTGGGATTGTTAACTTTGCTTTTCAAATTCAATTGACAAAACAGTATGGATTATTTACTCGACGATCCCAGGGTGGAACGGATATTTCAGGAAATTTTAGCCAAAATCAAGCCCCTGCAAAATGGGGAGGTGGTCAATTCGATGGAAAAAAGGGGTGTCGATTACAAGGTGAATTTTGGGGCCTCCATCCCTTTGCTCCGGCAAATGGCATCTGATTATCCTCAGAACCACCTCCTTGCCCTGAAATTGTGGAACAAGCAGTGGCGCGAAACGATGATCCTCGCAACTCTTCTTGAAGAACCGGGTGAAGTGAACGAAAACCAGATGGACTTTTGGGTCAAGAGTTTTCCGTCGGTCGAGATTGCCGAGCAGGCTGCCATGAACTTGTTTTCCAAAACCAAACTGGCTTTTGAAAAGGCATTTGAGTACTGCCATGGCAAAAAACTGCTGGTTAAAATTGTCGGGTTGTTGATGATCGGAAGGCTTGCGTTGACAGATCGGGAATCTCCGGATGAAAAATTCGAGACATTCTTCGAGCTGATGCCCCCACTTTCAAAGGACCCCCAATTGTCGATTGTATTTTCGCGGGTTTACATGCAGATCGGGATGCGTAACCTCATTTTGAACGAAATTGCGATCCATCATGCAATGAACTTGCTCACAATCGATTCCAAAACTGCACGTGAAAATGCGGAATTGCTGATCAGCGAACTCGACAATGAGG
>CAIVAT010000020.1 GCA_903903985.1 uncultured Bacteroidales bacterium
GATTTTCAGGGAATCCGGTTTTAAAGTTTATCCGGTTTCCTGCACCACCGGTGGATTCAAACAATCGATTGTAAACGCCACGAGTAAAATAGAAAAAGTATCATGCAACCCGCTGGCGCAGGCCAGGCAATTAAACCACGAATCAGTAGATTTTACAATAACTGTCGGCCTTTGCCTTGGACATGACATATTATTCAACAAGCATATTAAATCATATACTTCAACCTTGCTTATAAAAGACAGGGTTCACAATCACAATCCAATTGACGCAATAAAAAATTAAAAAGTAATGCAGGAAATTACATCAGCAGAATTTGAACAGGAGGTACTTGGCGGGGGCAAAGTTGTTCTCGATTTTTATTCTACCGAATGCCCACCATGTGAGGCTGTGGCTCCCAAATTTGAAGGATTGGCCGCACTTTATGGCAAAGACATCAGGTTTGTGAAAATGTTCCGCCAGCAGAACAAACCATTGGCGGAGAGCCTTGGTGTAAGGTCCTCCCCCACTCTTTTATTTTTTGATAACGGAGTGCAATTGCCTGTCACCCTCACTGGTGGTATCAAGCGAAGTGATATTATCTACCAGCTCGACAGCATGTTATCAAAGGAAAGGGTTCGGGAAATCAAGCAGGAAATAAAACCAACCGTTTCTGAATTTGATGTGCTTATTCTCGGAGCAGGTCCCGGTGGGCTTACCGCCGGGTTATACCTCTGCCAGGCAAAGGTGAACACGGTGCTGATCGATATTGCACTTCCCGGCGGACAGGTGTCTACAACACATGAGGTTTCAAATTATCCCGGGTTCATTGATCCCCAGCCGGGCTATATGCTCTCACACAACATGTCGGAGCAGACCAAACAATGTGGTACAATATACAAGGTCGCTGTCGATGTAACAAAAATCGACCTGGAAAAGAAAGAGGTCGTGATAGATGAATTCGAGACAGTACGGGCAAAGAAAATCATCATCGCAACCGGCACTTCTCCAAATCTGATGGGGATCCCAGGGGAAAAAGAGATGAAGGGAAAGGGTATTTCCTATTGTGCTACCTGCGATGCCAAGTATTATGGAGATAAAGAGGTGGTAGTCATCGGCGGCGGGAATTCAGCCGTGGAAGAGGCGGACTTCATCAGCAGGTTTGCCAGTAAAATCACCATGGTTCACCAGTTCGATGCATTGACTGCCAACAAACAGGCACAGGAGAAACTGTTCGCAAATCCCAAAACCAGTATCCTTTTTTCGCATGAGCCCAGGTCATTTGTCCGAGAAGGAGATAAAATGATCACCGAGGTCGAAGATTTAAAAACCAAAACTGTTTCCAGAGTGGCCAGTGACGGGGTGTTTGTTTTCATCGGAATGAAACCAAACATCGATCTTTTCAGGGACAAGCTGGAACTGGATCAATGGGGTTACATCAAGACGAACGAAGACATGCAAACAAGTATGCCAGGCATATACGCTGTAGGTGATGTTATCAGTAAAAAATACAGGCAGATTACCACGGCTGTGGCGGATGGTACAATTGCAGCCATTGCCATTGCAAAAGAACTGAATTAACCAGACTAAACAATATCGCCATGAACTCAAACCAGTTAATCATCGAGAAAGTTAGCCCTTTCAATGTCTCTGTTACAGTTGAAAAGCTTATCGAAGCAGCAACTCAAAAAGGATGGCAGAATCCTGCAATTCACAATCTCCAGCAATCGCTTGCCAAATCAGGTAAAAAGGTATTACCCGTTGAGGTAATCGAGATCTGCAAACCGGAATATTCTGGACGGATGCTTGCTCAGGACGATGGA
>CAIVAT010000021.1 GCA_903903985.1 uncultured Bacteroidales bacterium
TGCATTCGGTGTGGATGCCGACCGGGTTTATTTTGGCGGCAGCAGTGCAGGCTCCTTTATAGGCCTGAACAGTATTTATATGGATCCAAATGAATTACCTTCATATGTTGGTCCTGTGACCTATACGGCTTTCTTTATTCCGTACTCCGGTCCCGATTTGGGGAGTCCCGATATAGGGCCAAACCTGGGTTACAAAGGCACACCCGACGGAGTGATGGCTTGTTGGGGTGGCGTAGGCGACACACTGATCATCGGAACTAACAATGTCACTCCTGTTTTTTTAATACATGGTACAGCTGATCAGACGGTACCTTTCAATTCCGGCCCACCATTTGGGTATAGCGGTCTGTCTGATGTTTTCGGCAGCAATGCGATCAGTATTCGACTGACGAACATAGGCATTCCGGCAGCGCAAACCTATTTCGTAGCGGGGCAGGGGCATGAATTTTATGGAACAAGCAATGGAGCCTGGATAAACGGGACAGGAGGAAATGTATACTGGGATACAATTGTAAAGAAAACCACCCGATTCTTCTGGCAACTGCATAAGCCGACAGCTGAATTTTCTTTTTCAATAAACGGATTTACCGTTGAATTCAAGGATTTATGCCAGAGGGCTACCTCATGGCTGTGGGATTTCGGCGATGGCAACACTAGCACAGATTCAAACACGGTTCACGTATATTCAGCTGCGGGAACATACAAAGTGCTGCTATATGCGGGAAATGAAATACAGAGCTGGGATACTATATCCCATATGGTTACCGTCCCTGTTGTATCGGGTGTCATGGAACCTGTCAATCCCTCTGTTCGCCTGTACCCTGTTCCGGCCTCAGGATATGTAACAATTCTTTCGGATCATTGGTTGAATCCAGCCGGTATTGAGGTTTTTAGCTTGTATGGGGAACGAATGATCATAAAAACTTGTGAGAGCGGGAATAAAATCGCACTTGATCTCTCGTATTGGGAGAAGGGAATCTATTTTGTCAGGATCCATTCATACAATGGAATCCTTTACAGGACGCTTGTTGTGGATTAGGAATAATGAAAATGAAACAAATAAATTAAGAAAGGAGAAAAACTATGAAAGTTATATCAAAGATCACATTCCCAATCGTGAAAATCAATTTCAACCTCGTCGCTATGACATTGCTGATTGTTGCTGTCGCAATGCTGAGTGGTTGCAGCAAAAGCAAGTCGGAGCAACCGCCTGCAACGAGTGAAACACTTCGTTTCGTCTGGCTTGCCGACAGCCGCGGTGATAAGCTTGACAACCCAGTAAACACCCCGGTGCTGAATGCCATCATCAGTCAGATTGCTACTCTGTCCCCAAAGCCGTCCTTTGTGGTATTCGGTGGCGACATGTCTTACAGGGGCTTCATCCACCCCTCTTACACGTTCCAGGCATGGAAAGACCTGTTCTCACCAGTCACTAGCCAGGGAATACCCTTGTACACAGCGGTGGGCAATCATGAGCTGTATTACCAGCATTCTGATTCCGGATTCATACTCGGAAACCAGCAGATGTTCCAAACTGTTTTTTCGGAGAACCCTTCCAACGGGCCGGCCGGGTACGAGCACCTGGCCTATTCCTTCGCCTCGCCCGGAGGCAGCTCCTTTTTCGCAGTATTGGATCCCTACTACCTGACCAGCAGTATAAAGCCCGCGGGCTTGGGGGGCGACATCGAAGGACCCCAAATGTCATGGTTAAGAGCACAGGTAGCTCAAACCAAGGCAACCCATAAATTTCTTTTCATTCATACACCCTATTATTATGTCGACAACGACACGACCGAACCATCCACTGTAAGCCAATCCTTTACCAGGCTCTGGGCTTTCCTTGACTCCAACAAGTTCGACTTCTATGCCTGCGGACATTCCCATCTTTTTGCCCGCAGGACGATTGACAGCAGTGTCCTGCCGAATCCCCAGACTACCCCGCTGACCCCCGCATGGAAGAACAATGTCGTTCAGCTTCTCAATGGCACCTGCGGAGCCGGCGGCGGAGGCGGCACAATCGACCCGGCCGTCAAAATCGCCTGGAACGTGCACAATGACGCCAAAACCTATTACTTCAGCGTCATTGATATCAACGGAGGCAA
>CAIVAT010000022.1 GCA_903903985.1 uncultured Bacteroidales bacterium
GATGCCCACCTTGGGCGGGGCGGGATGGTTGTTGACCTTGATCCAGAAACAGGAGATCAGCTCTTTGGCTTCATCCCTGGTGAGGGTTCCGGCCGAAATTTCACGCTCATAAAATGGCATGAGGTGCTGGTCAAAATGACCGGGGTTCATGGCATCCCAGCCGTTCAGTTCGGTAATGGTTCCGAGGTGCACGAACCAGTACATCTGGATGGCTTCCCAAAAGTTTCGTGGTGCATGCGCCGGCACCCACCTGCACACTTCAGCGATCTTCTTCAACTCTGCCACCCGTTTCGGGTCAGGTTCCTGCAAGGCAAGTTCATCGGCAAGAACAGCATGCCGCCCGGCAAAAACGATTACGGCATCACAAGAGATATCCATGGCCTTCCACTGTTCCGATTTATCTGTGGCACCCGGGTCATTCAGAAAATCCAGTTGAGCAAGGTTCGCGGCAATCTCCTTCTTGAAATCAAGCATGCCCTTCCGGTAGATCTTCCCATCGAGAGCGGTGTGACCGGGAGCGCGTTGCTCCATGAACTCCGTGAACAGCCCTGCCTCATAGGCAGCTTTCCATTCCGGTGGAACATGGTTGAAAATCCGTTCCCGCAGGGTTCTTCCTTTCCAATACGGGATCACCTGCTGTCCATAGAGGTCTATATTGGCCTGACTGACAGCATAACGCTGCATCTCCCTGGTATTCAGCACGTGAAGATCCTCAATACTGTGACAGGTCAGTTCGGGAAAGGTAGGCACAACTTTGGGAGCAGGTCCGCGTTCCCCGACGATCAGTTCACCTTCACCCAGGTAAATGGTCTTTTTCCGGCAATGGTCCAAAAAATTCAATGCCCGTAATACCGGGACGGAACAGGTTCCGGAGTGCTCCTTGTAAAATGCAGTTTCCTGCAATGCTCGCTCAATCGACAGCGATGGCGGAGTTTCCACACTCAGTTTCCGAAGCTTCTGAATCCGTTCATTCATCCCTGCCCCGATCCTTCCTTCCGGCAGTGGATAATAGTTGCCTTCTGATGTTGCAGGTCTTTCAGGGGCCTGATTGTGTGTAATTATTTTTTCGAACATGAATTCTTCTTTTCAAATGAGACAATTTCAATGAAAAACGGATCTTCCCCCGATGCTGTTTCGTTTATATAAAACTCCCAGCCCGTTGGATGAAGAAAATGTGCGGAAAGATTTAATTGTAGAACATCAGGCAACTGAACAGGCGCCGGTATGTTTTCACCAGGGAATGAAGATAAACTGTTTTTTCCATGAAGTTCAGATTGGTTGATTAGAAGCAACTACCGGTTAAACAGGACAAAATATTATTGCGAAATTAGCAATTAAAATTTATATCTTTACCATCCGGAGACGAATTCTTCAGGTTGTTTCCCTGGAGGTATCCTCCGAAAATTGATCATTCATTGATATCCAAATTGCACACCATGATGTTACAACGCCGATTCCTGCCAAACCTGATCCTTGGGGGCCTGGTCCTGTTAACTTTTGCAGGGTGCTCAAAAAAGGATGAAGATCCGGCAAAACCGGATCCAACAACGCCTGTTCTGACCACTTCTGCCATCACAAACATTACCCAGACAACTGCGGCATGTGGCGGAACGATCACTTCTGATGGCGGGGCCACTGTTTCCTCCCGTGGAATTCAATGGAGCCCGACAGCCGGATTTGAAAAAACCTACATGGCGGCAGACCCCGGAACCGGAACCGGAACCTTTTCAGTCCAGGCAACTGAACTAACACCTGACAAATTATATTATATCAGGGCCTATGCCACCAACAGCAAAGGAACCTCCTATGGAAACGCCATCTCTTTTACCACCCTTAAAATCCCGGTCGATTCCCTGGCTGATATTGATGGCAATATATACCACGTCGTTCCCGTTGGCGAGCAATCATGGTTGCGCGAAAATCTGCGTGTTAAGCGGTATCGCAATGGCGACGCAATTTCACAGGTTACCCTCGATTCCCAATGGAAGATCTTGACAACCGGTGCTTACTGCAGTTATGATAACCTCCCTGAAAATGCAACAACCTATGGAAATATTTACAACTGGTATGCATTGAACGACACTCGCGGCCTTTGTCCTTCAGGCTGGCATGTTCCTTCTGATACAGAGTGGGAAAAACTGGGGAACTTCCTGGGAGGTCTGGATGTTGCCGGGGGGTTGCTGAAATCGACCGGTACCATTGAACAAGGGTCAGGACTATGGTACGCTCCCAATACCAATGCGACGAATTCCAGCGAATTCAGCGGGCTTCCGGGAGGTTACCGCATCAATTACGGAACTTTTTACTCCCTTGGAAATGTTGCATATTTCTGGTCATCATCAGATACCGCCTCCGTCAATGGCTGGAATTATGTACTCGATGCCAACAACGGGGAGTTGCAGCGAAATTTCAACCTGAAACCCAATGGGTTTTCCGTCAGGTGTTGTAAAAACTGATTTTTACGTAACGCGCGACACACAACCTGTCACGAGTCACGCATCACGTGTCACTTTTTTTTTATATCTATGAAAACCAGCGTCATTTTCCTGGCATTTTCCCTTATGACCATAGCCGGGTGTACCCAGAATCAACCTGTCGTTAAAACTGAACAGCAAATGAAACTCAATCCATTGACCCCCGAAGAAGAAAACGTGATTATTCACAAAGGAACCGAAGCGCCCCATACGGGTAAATACGACCAGTTCATGGAAGCCGGCACCTATGGCTGCAAAAGATGCGGCGCACCGCTCTATCGTTCAACTGACAAGTTCGATGCCCATTGCGGGTGGCCTTCCTTTGATGATGAAATTCAGGGTGCGGTAAAACGAATTCCCGATGCCGATGGCGTGCGCACCGAAATAGAATGCGCAAAATGCGGAGCCCACCTGGGACACGTGTTCCTTGGAGAAGGCTTTACGGATAAGGACACCCGCCATTGCGTGAATTCCATCTCCCTTGAATTCATCCCTGCAAAACAGCCTGCCGCGAGCGATACGGCCATCTTTGCCGGCGGGTGTTTCTGGGGTGTTGAGTATTATATGAAAAAGATCAAAGGGGTGATATCAACAGAGGTTGGCTATACCGGTGGAAAAACCGACCACCCTGGTTACAAGGATGTTTGTGCCGGAAACACCGGGCATTATGAAGCCATTGAAATAGTTTTTGATCCGGGACTGACCTCCTATGAAACCGTGGCCAAAATGTTTTTCGAAACCCACGATCCAACCCAGTGGAACCACCAGGGGCCTGATTGGGGCGAACAATACCGGTCGGCGGTCTTCTACAGGAATGAGGAACAGAAAGCAATTGTCTCAGGCCTGATCAGCCAGTTGAAAGCGAAGGGGTTCAAGGTGGTAACGGAATTGATACCGGCAAAAAAATTCTGGAAAGCGGAGGATTATCACCAGGATTATTATGAACACAAGGGGTCGACACCTTACTGCCACGGATATGTGAAGAGGTTCTGATGGGTTTCGGCTCTTTCCCGGCCATTCATTTTAATATTTGACAATTTAAAAAATTGTATTATTTTTGCACTCTCATTTGAGGATGGCGTCGTAGCTCAGATGGTAGAGCAGAGGACTGAAAATCCTTGTGTCACTGGTTCAATTCCAGTCGATGCCACAGAAAAATCAACAAAAAGCCCTGATTCTTAGCAGTTTCGGGGTTTTTCTTTTTAGAATTGGGCAAGTTTAAATACGGAACCACCCGGAACTACTTAAAACACCTCTCGTTTTCAGAAAGTCCGGTTCAGCACTTTTCCATTGAATTAATTCAAACTTTCCTCCTTTTTTGTCTGATAACATACTAGGCTGAAAATGAAAAATTTATTTGTCCTTTGGGTTTGATTTCATGCAGGTTTAATAAATTAACAGGAAATCGAAAAAAACCATATATTTACATGGTCATAATTTGTCATGTTAGAAAATTCTTTGCTGTATTGACCAATTTATGAAACCATTACCCGCTTCCATTTTTATCATCTTCTTCATCACACTCCTACCTCCAGGAGGATCTGCCCAACCTGGGCGGAATTTACAGCATCCTTTGCCACCTGGCTATTCACTTCATTCAGCTTTTTTTGCCGATGCCAATACAGGTTGTGTAGCTGGAGATTTCCCGACTGTCATTAAGGCCATAAAAAAAGGCACTTATACCGGTCTGATTTGGCTATTTCCAATTAACTAATCAATCAAATACTTATGAAAACATTTTATTTGAATACCCGGATGAAAAAATTGGGATTGTCATTTTTAATTATCCCTCTGTTGTTTGCCTTTCCAAACATGGTTTTATCGCAGGTAGTCGCACATAACCCGGTATGCTATGGCAATCCTATAAAGCTCATGTGTAATTTCAATGATGGTTGCAGTAATCCTGCGGCTACCTTCTCCTGGCATAATACCAGTAGCTCCTGGATATCAAACGTACGAGACCCGGTCCTTTTTCCACCGGGTTCATTTCTGATTGGAGACGGCCAGACCATGAATGGTTCCGGTCACTGCAATGGTGAAGGTTACGCTACCGACTCGATCTATTTGACACTGTCCTTCGGGCCTCCCCCTGTGAGTGTCCACAGCGGATCTGTGCATGTGATGGTGAATTCTATGTCCATTAATATCTCCGGAACAGTAAAAGATCTGGGTTTAAATCCTTTGAATGGTGGAACTGCATACATGTTTAACACCAACTACGGGGTACTTGACACAGCAGCCTTTGTTCCGGTCAACAGCGGCATATTTGTATTTACCAATACCTGTGGAGCTGATCGTTCCCCAATCCTGATCATTCCTCCTACTGCGAATCCTCCCATGATACCCACCTATCTGGGGGATACCCCTTCGTGGAGTGATGCAACTCAGATTATTGCCTCATCCAGCATGCCCGTCGGCACAATCCATATGATCAGGAAACCTTCCTCGGTGCAGGCGGGTGGCCTGTCCATCATACAAGGAAATGTATACAGGGTTACCCAGGATAAGGCCAACGATCCGATTGACAATGTCGGGGTGATCGTAAAACGGACCAGCAACAATGCACTTTGGGGTTATGAAACTTCCAATGGCAACGGGTACTTCAATCTTGGACATATTGAGCAGGGGAATTACGCTGTTAACACCGATTATCCAGGTATCAAAATGTATACGCAGAACGGTGCAAATATTATTCAGCCATATAATGCTTATGATACAGTTAATCTGACCATTCGTGTCGTGTCTGACTCGATCATGACCGATTCAAATTTCATACGGGTTTACCCTGCGTATATGGTTTCGCCTTCATGCAGCGTTTTGGATGACTTCGTCGCCATTGGCAACACAACATGCTTTGATGCACTGCAGAATCTCACCGTGGCCGGGAAAGAGGGATATTCCGTGGATGTTCACAGCGGAGGCACTGCTTACTTCGTTTCAGGGCAAAAAATAATTTTCAAACCAGGATTCAATGCCGCGCACGGAAGTTATGTGTGGGGTCATATTACCACAAACGGCCAGTATTGCAGCCATTTGGTGGGACCAAGCCCTTCGCCTGACGGGATGACGATTACAGAAGGTAAGGACAACTGTGCCCATGCCGCAGTTTTAACCGGAGGAACATCTTACCATCAACCGGAATCCGTTATTACCGGAAATAAAGAAACAATGACCGAACAAGCACCCTCTTTTGATCAGGATCCTTTTTTCAAAGTGTATCCGAACCCGACTTCCGGCTCAATTACACTTGAATTATCAGTCGAACCGGTTGAATCAGTGGTCTCTGCCAGGTGTTATGATGATATGGGTTCCCTCATCCTGGAGAAAGAATATCATTCAGGGAAAAGACATGAATTATCCCTTGCGGGTCATGCACCCGGAATATACCTGCTGAGAGTCAGGATGAATGGGGAGACCGGGTTTAAGAAAATTATCAAACAATAAATAACCGATGAACTGATCCTGGTATCAGATAAAATACGATTTTGTCTTTATGGAAAATAAATTGGATTCCCTGATTGTTTGTTGCGGTTTGTTCTCTTACAAGGAAAGTGAAAAGGAAATTCTTTTCCCTGAAACCAACTACAATGACTTTGAAGACCTTTTCGAAAAGGATCCTGGTATAAAAATACTCAGGCAGATTTTTTACCCGAATTTCACCAATTTGATTGTTTCGAAAAACTGTCATACGAATGCCCATCCGGGTACTTGCTTGTTTCAGCATCTCCGGTTAACAGATGTCAGCAGGTTTAACAACCTGATTTTAGTAAATGAAAAGGAGGAAAGCCTGAAATTTTCCATTGCCAAAGTCGATATTTTTCTTTTCCCGGAAACAATTTCCGATTCATTCAAAGAAAAAATGGGGATTTATGCATTTCATATGAACCTTACAGATGAAAATGCAGGTTTTGAAACCATTTCCTCATTTATCCACCGGATCCGATCCTTTGAAAGCAATAACCGCATAAGATCAGGTGAAACTGATTTTACGACCATTGGTTTTATTCAGCAAAAAATTCTTTCAAACGGAATTTCATTGGATTTGATTTCCAATATTATGGGAAACAAACTGAAAGTTTTTACGGTCATCAATGCTGCCAATGACATTGATGATATCAACAAAAGGTTGTTTGATATTGGAACAGCCCAACATGTTGCAGCCAGGAGCAAGGAGCATTCGACAAAGGGTTCTGAAGAATTGTATCTTGAACTGATAAAATCGAACAGTATCTCTATTTATTCGAACTGGAAAGCGCTGGCAATCTTTGATTCCTTTACCGTTATCGGCAATGAGCTGAATAATATTAACACGACATGGGGGACAACCTATTTATTAATCTATATTCATTGTCTGAAAATGAAATTTTATTTATTTCATATGAATTCAGAGATGTCAAATATCAGTTTTTTTGAAAAATACGCTGAGAAACTTCGTGCTAATTTTACCAAATTCATCAATAGCAACAACCTTTTTGCACTATCGTTCAACATTCTGCCGAATAAAATCTATCATACGATAAAAAATTCACTGGAAATCAATGAGGAAGTTGAAGAGCTTGAAAAAAAGATCATTAAAATAAACAGGATCATCAACGAAAAAAGTGACAAGAACCTGAACAAGTTAATATTCCTCCTCGCCTTACTGGGAATAGTCAGTGTAATCTTTCACTCCTCCGAGTTCATCATGAAGGTGTTTTCAGTCAATGAACATTATTATCCACACATAGGTTTATCCATAGCCGGCACCGTGTTACTTACCGTATCGGCCTATTTTTTTCTGTTAAGAAAAAGAGGGTAAATTAAAGCTGACCTTATTTTCCCTGCATATTAAATTCTTTCATTTCCTCTTTCAGATCAGGAATTATCCCAAGCAAATGCTTTTGGTTTACATTGGTCAGGATATCTTCTGTCCGTAAGGGCCATTTTTTAATCAATATTTTTTCCTGCGTATTGGTGATCACCAGCAAAGCGTGACCATCTTCTGAGAATTGTGCAAAATGCGTATGGCCCTTTGTATCCCCCAGGTTGATAATATTCAGCAGTTCCCCCTTGCGCGACCAGATCATGATCATATACGGTTTCTTTGAAAGCGTGAAAAAGTAATCACTGTTTGCCGAAAACCCGATCTCTTCAATGGCCGTTCTGTGCGTATTTTCCAGTGTTGTAATATGGACCCCATCGGCACTCCAAAGCATCGCCTGCCCATCGGATGAAGCGGTCAAAATGAATTTGCCATCAGGTGAATACCTGGCCTTGACTATATCCGCCCTGTGCATTTTTAGCTGCTGAACAATTGTTCCATCCAGGTTCCAGATGATCGCAACCTTGTTGACAGAACCGGTAAGGATCCTTTTCCCATCGGGAGAGAAGGAGGCACAACGCAACGGATCGTTGTCGGCTTTGAATTCTTTAAGCCTGGTTCCCTTGAAATCCCAGATCCTGGCGATACCATCGCTGCATGCAGTTAATATTGTATGCCCATCGGGAGAAAATTCAGTACTTCTCACTTCAAAAGGATGGAGGCACCTTACAATTTCCTTTCCCGAAGTATCCCAGATCCTGGCTGTTTTATCAAAGGAAGAGGTCGAAATGAATTTATTATCCGGTGAAATACTTACAGTCACCCCGGGACTCTGATAACCAAAATCCACCAACCGGTTTTTTTCAATATTGAAGTAGGAAAGACTGTTTTGCTGATCCATGACGACCAATATTTTCATCTGCTGCGAAATGTGGGAATTAAGGGTTTGCGATACCTTTTTTTCGATCATGTCACATTCGTTATTTCTCAATACCCAGATTTTTATCATACCATCTGCTGATGCGGTTATGATCGTATCATTGCCTCCGGCAAACCGTATTTCCCTGATGGCTGCACTGTGTCTTTTCAATTCAAACTGGAGTTCTCCATCAATACTCCGTACCTGGGAGATGCCATCCTCTGACCCGATGGCAAAATATTTACTGTCTTTTGAAATAGCAAAATGGTCGATGCAACCGATGCCTGCCGGGATTTCTTTGATAATGATTGCTTTTTTGCCGGGATCAAAGACAGGACGTACATCCTCAGAATGACCGAAACTGATTTTATCCGGGGGAACAGCATTACCCCAGACTATTGCAGATCCATCGTCTGATACGGTTATGATGAAACGCCCGTCCGGGGTAAAGTCACTTCGGGTCACTCCGCCAGTATGTTTGGCCAGTATCTGGAGTTCTTTCCCCGACAAATCCCAGACCCTGGCTGTTGCATCATCTGATGAGGTAACAACGCTCAAATTATCCGGCGAAAAACCAATATCACGTAAAAATCCGGTATGTCCTTTAAGGACCGCAACACAGGCCCCGTTGAAATTCCATATTCTCGCAGTTTTATCATACGAGGTTGTTGCAAAATATTTGTTATCCGACGAAAAGTGAATTGAGTTTATTCTCGATTCATGCCCGGCCAGACAACAATGCCTGATACATTGAAAGTTCACTTTGTTGAAATCCCATATCGTAACTGATCCTTTTGTTGTTGCAGTCACAATATGCTTCCCGTCGGGAGAAAAATCAGCAATATAATTCCACTGGTCTTTGTCTTTAACTGTATTCAGTAAGCGGCCGGTTGTATCCCACAGCCGGATGGTACTGTCGAGTGAACTCGTTACGATAAAAAGGCCGTCGGTTGAAAATTTCGCGAACATCACTTTCTGGTGATGCCCTCTTAAAACAGCAAGTTCTTTGCCATTCATGTTCCAGATGCGTGCGGTACTGTCAAAAGACGCACTTACAATTTTTCTTCCATGGGGGGAGTAATCCAGGCTATAAACATCATTCGTATGGCCAACCAGATTGTTGTGAAAAGGATAATATCCAGCTGTTTCATAACTTAGTGAAAGGGCCTCCATTGCCAGATGGCCACCGTAGGTTTGAAATGCTTTTTCAGCAAGCCTGAAACTTAATGTGGGATTTTTATCGATGGTTAAAAGACTATAGGACGCCAGTTCATTTGAAGTGGCTATTTTGGCTATTTTCGTGGCCTTGTTCCGTTCGATCAATGCCCAGATTGTAAACCCGGCCATGATTACCAGGGCAGCTAAAAGAGCGGAACTGATGATGACCCGTACTCTCTTTCTTTTTGATTGAAGGGCGTTCTGGCTTTTGGCAATAAAGTCCTTTTTATCCTGGTTCAGAAAAAGCAGATCAAGATATGGATTTATGTAATTATAATCACTTTCACTGAGAAGGATCCCCCGGTTAAGGTACTGGTCATAGGAATTGTCAATGATCTCTTTGATTTCATTGACTTCTTTTTCTGCAATGGTGATTTTTTCGAAAATTTTCGAAGCAAGACTGTCGTGCCTTAGCTCATACTTTCCATTTTCATCGTGATCCCTTATGATCCTGAGCGTTATGAATTTATAAATTAATGCCCGGATACTGTTCATGTCCAGATCTCCTCCGGGTGTCCTGACGCTGGAGGCAATTTCTTCGTCAGTAATCTGGCGTTTGGTTCCTTTATTGGAAACAAATGATTTTAAAATCTTTAAGGCTAAAGATTTATCCTGATCATTTAATTGCGATATCTCAAATTCAAGAAAAGTGCCTAAAAGATCTTTTACGCTACCAACCCGTTTCACAAGTTCTTTCGAAAAAACGATCTCCGGCGACCCGGTCATCTCTTCCAGCGCCAGCCAGTATAATCGATCTAAAAATATCTGAAGGTAAGTGAGGTCAATTTCCGTGTTTTCAGGACTTAACTCTTTTAAAATCTCATCCGAACACTCCTTTTCCAAACGGATCCCATGAACTTTACATAAACCATCGATTACTGCCAATGCGTTTTGACGGGTAATTGAATTTATTCTCAGTCTGTTCGAAAGGAAGTCGGGTATTTTCTTCTCGAATTCAGTCAGGTTGGCAAGGTATTCCTCCCTGACAGAAAAGATAAATTTACATTGAAGGTTCGACTTTGTTATGCTTTTTACAGTTGCGATCAATTCCGACCTTTCCTTCTCACTGCCAAAAATGAAAATTTCTTCAAACTGATCGAAAATGAAATAGATGGGCCGGAAATGGTCTAAAAATATACGCTGAACCATTTCCGACAGTGGTTCATTTTGCGAATTTGAATGCGGTTCATCCAAACACTTTTGCAGGGTACTTCTGAGGCTCTTATTCATGTCAGATCCTCTCCTGATCTGGATTGGAAACCAATCGCTTTCCTGAATTTTATTTGCCAGGCCACAATTGATCAGGGAGGACTTTCCAATGCCCGATATGCCGAAAAGAACGAATATTTTGCTCTTGTGAACGCGATAGTATATCTCCTCTATTTCAGCATCCCTTCCGAAAAACGTATCATTGTCCTCCTTACCATAGCTGTCAAGGAATTTAAAAGGACTTTTTTGTTGATTTCCCATGTGTTATTCAGGATGACAATACAGACAAAATTTCATTGAACTCTTCGACCAATGTGCTATAATTATGCAGTGAGCGGAGATCACAGATTTCGGGTGCTTCTGTGCCAACATACATTAAATGTCCGTCACTGTATTTTGAATACAAATAAATATCCCCGATAATGCTAAACCGTTCATGATCATCAATGACCTCCGATTTCGTATCAATAACCAGAGGGGAAAGATTGAGATACTCACCGATTGATTTTGTTTGTTTCATCAACAGCACTGAATTGCTTTCTGTAAACTTTACCCCTTCGATCTTAGACGTACTGAAATCAGAATGCGTGTTATGAAGTAAATCCATGCTGTGTTGAAAAAATGCTTCGTGATTTTTTGACTTAACAACTGTAATATCCTTCACAAACACCAGCTTGTAATTTACCAGGAATGCAATTTTTGATAATACTTTGGTTAATTTTTCCTCGAAAACGATACAATCCCGTTCAATATCCTGGTTGGTTGGATTGGATTGAAAATGCATGAGGATGTTTCTTGGAAGGACTAATGTATTCAGGATTTCATAAAATCCCTTGTTGAAATTCTCAGAAATCTCAGGCATAAACCATTCGAAATTCTGTTGTTTTAATAAATTCCCGATGGAGGTGATCAGCCAGGTATAATCCCCTAAACTTAAGACTGGAAACCGGTGTCTGAATTCTTTTTTAAAATTTTCCGGGATTGAAATCCGGTTTTTAACTTTTTCTTCCACAAGTTGGCTGACCATGATAAAACTGATGAACTGCAAGGTTCTTTCAAAGGTTCGGAAAATATGCGTCAGCAAATCACGGCCAAGAGCTGTCTTTGTAAACAACCTGCGAAGCTCAATCCCGATAGGCCAGGGGAAATTCTCAACCATTTCATTGCCCAATTTCGGGAAGTTAATGGTGCCATCGTCGTTGTAGCGTATATAATTTGATAAATGGGGCTTCACTTTGACCATCTCATCAAATACTTGCTTGATCAGGTTCTCTGTATTGTTCAGCATTGTTTTTTCTGGATAATCCTTGTTACCGAATTCTTTCCCTGTTGATTATTTTGTGATGATGAAGCACAACAGGAATAGGTAGAACAAATATAAACATATCATTCACTCAAACAAAAAGAGATTTCTGACAATATTCTTTTCAGGAATGAAAAAGGGAATAGTGGCCGGAGAACTGAATGCCCGAATGGGTTACCATCGGGCAAAAAAATCCTTTGTGGAGCCTTCCGGATCCCACAAAGGATGTGGATGCACTTAATTTCTTACAGTTTATGCAGTGGTGCCCTTGAACCCTAAGATATAGAGGGTGCCAAATCCAAGCAACGCCATGCCCAGGATGATCAGGCCCCATTGGGTAAGGGTCGGAACCGCTGCTGAACACCAGGTCATTGGGGCTTCCGGTGGTGTAGTGGAAAATCTTGTCATGTAGGGAAAAGGGATCCCGTCACCCAGCCAGATACTGCTCATATAGACAAAATAATATTCGCCGGCAGGTAAGGGTGAAGAATAAGTATAGACACCTGCCACAGGAAATTCGAGGGAAATAACATGTCCTGTTGCACATGGCCCAACGGCAACATAGGCCACCCCTGCGAACATCGAATTAACTGACCAATAAATGGTTTTCGGTTCGGTCAGCACCATCCGGTACCAGTCCATTTCGGAATATCCATCGACGCCAGATAAATAAGTATTCATATTTGAACAATATACACTTCCGTCTACGACATTGGTAAAAGCCTCTGGACTAAACTCACAACCCCCGTTCGTAACATCAATTCCAAGCGGACCGAGCACCACCGGTTCATTTTCGGGTGTAGCACAAGGAATGCAGGGACTGCTGCCCAAGGGATGTGCAGGCGGGGGTTGTATTCCATGACGTAGAAGTTTTGAAGGCCCCCCGTTCAACTGGGCAAACAGGTTACCGAATGCAAGGGCAAAAACAGCAATCATCAAAATCGTTGAAATTTTTTTCATGGCAGGTTTAAGTTAATTGAAACAATAATTGATCACTATCTGGTTAATTAGATATCAAGCATACTCAAGGTTGACTCCTGAAATTTTCAAAGCGTAAATATAATTCAAAAAATACAAAATGCAACAATCAGGGAAATTTTTTACACAACAATGGCCGGCATACCGGATTTTCCAACCTGATTGATCCCTCACATCCGGCCCCGATCATCTCCACCTGGACAGGTGTAGATTTGATCCTGTCAAACCGGCCTTGCTCTTCAATACCCGGGCCATCATGAATCACAGGAAAAGAAGGTAATGAAAGCATAAAGGACGATGGTCACATCGAACGGTCTTTATCAATAATTCCTGACGACAACATCAGGGTATCCGTTTATGGTGAAATCATCCAGCCATTTCACTTTTCCCGGGAGCTTTTTGCTCCATTTCAGGTGGCACGAGACTGATCAGGCGATTGAGGAGCCCGGTGGTGATCAGGCTCGCGAGGATCATCAGGGCAGCAGAGGTGCTTTGTATAATCACACCAGACCCTACTCCAAACAGCAGCGCCCTTGAACGAGACGATACAAAACGGGTGGCAATTTTACGAAACCGCCAGCTATTCAGTTGTTTAAGTCCGGTGGAGAGTGATTGTACCCCTGTAAACATTAATCCCAGGCCCAACAGGATTTTACCGATTATTTCTATCATAATTCTTCAGAATCTCAGTATGGTTGCTAATGTTTAAGTTTTCCCATTTCTCCAACAGATCAAATTAAGATAGTTTTCTTAATCCCTCGGAAGAAATTTCATGTGAAGCAAATCTAACGAAACGGCGTGGGCAGGATTGGAACAGCCTGAATTTATTTTGGGAAAGTCAATCGTACTGTTGCTCCTTTTGGTTGGTTACTTGTCACCTCCACTTGGCCCTGATGGGCTTTCATGATCAGTTTGATCAGTTCAAGGTTCAATCCTCTGTTTTGGCCGATGTATGAACCTCCAACCGCAAACAGGCCAAATAGATTTTTGAGTGCAACCGGGAAAAAACCCGGTCCGTTATCAATAAAGTCGCAGACTGTAAACTGATCATCCGAATACATCTTTACGAAAACGACCTCGTCAGACGGTGAATATTTAACAGCATTATCGATCAGGCAATCAAAACAGATCCGGAGGAATTCCCTGTTACCCATCATTGCACTAAGTGCGGGATCATTTTCAAGGTGAACATTTATTTTCTTTGCCCGGAACTGAACCTGAAGCGTTATATTCGCCTTGTTAAAAAACTCATAAAAAGGCACCTCTTCCATTTGAATTTGTATCTCCTGAGTGTGTAATTAAGTGATCAAATGGCTATGAAACTGAATTGAGACTGTAGTTCAGGAACATCATCAACTAGGAGGTTAATTTCCTTCGGAAAGAAGCGCTCGCTAATCAATCCAGTATTGATTCCTGCCCGCCAGTTATTTATTAACCAGAAACTTATATGCCAGGCGTTTCCCGTTGCTGCTTAATATGAGTGTATAAAAACCTGACGGAACAGGCCGCAGGTCAATGGTTAAGATACGGGTACCCTGCACTGAAATATTCCTTATATGGAAGATATTTGATCCAAGTTTGTCAAACACTTCCAGGCTAAATGCGTTCTCTGATCCACTGGTAACAGAAATGTTGAAATGCCCGTCATTCGGAACAGGATAAATCTCTGCCTGCAGCATTTCCTTCTCGCTAACCCCCACACCAACTGGTGTCGTAAAGGTTAACTCCTCTCCTGTTGACAAACCGGCAGCACTTGAGCCTCTTACACGGTAATGGTAGGTTGTGTTGGATGTAAGGCCGATGAGATTTGCCAGAACGGCAGTGACGGTTGTGCCTGTTACTTCAAACGGTGTGGCATCCGTTGTATTGCCATATGCTGAAGTCAGACCCCATTCAAATGAGACATTGGTGCTTACATCATTTGCATTCACAGTACCGTTCAATGTTGCACCGGAGGAGTTGATTGCAGTAGCGGGTAATGTTATTACTGCCGGCGACTGTGCATTTTGCCCGCTCATGGTGATCATCAGGGAATCAGTCACGGTATTGTCCTGCTGTGCCGTGGCCTTTGCATAAACCGTGCCGTTTGAAACTGCAGTCACCAGTCCTGCTGGACTGATCGTGGCCATTCCTGTCCCCGGGATCATACTCCAGGTAACATCCTGATTGGCAGAAGAAGGGAATACACTCGCTACCATCTGCAAAGTTCCTCCACTGGTTGTAATTGCTGGAGGAATGCCCCCCTGGGTGGTGACAACCAGCCCGATCAGGCCACCAACCGAAATACCCTGGGCATATCCCATGTACCCTGAACCCCGGTCCTCGGTCCATGTACAGGCTAACCTGTCAGGTCCATCCGGTGTAAGCCCGTAACGCATTTTGGGAGTTGATCCTCCTGCAGTGGTGGAACTCACTTCAATCCTGTTTCCCGGCCATATGAAATTGCCATTGACATCCAGTCTTGTAGCAAAAATTTTCTCAGTCGAATTATAACTCATAAACATCGGGTTATCCGAAACAACTGCCAGTTCGCAGCAGCGCTGATCTGCATTGCTGCTGATCGCATAAACGACTTTGGCATGATCAGAAAACTGCCGCGCCCCGGTGGTTTTCAGGAATTTTTGAACATAAACACCATAGACTGTCTGGTTTGGATTACTGAAATTGCAAACCGACCAAACATAATTTGATCCGGGCGTCATATTGATGCTGGTCTCGCCCTGGTAATTATCCGTTGCTGCAACAGAAGTGTTGAAATTTGAACCATTCATTCCCCACGGGATGGTCCCGTTCGGATTAACCCGCTGAAGAAAAGAATTAAACCGCATGCCAACTGCAGCATAATAGCCAAAGTAGGTGGTGTCGCCCTCTGCCAAAATTGAATAATACCTATATCCTGCCGTCGTCTGGCTGCATATCTGCAAAGGCGCGTACAGGGCAGTTCCTGAGTTGTCAAACATCTGCGCATATAAGGTCGTGTACATGCTGCCTTTCTGGTATATCATCGTGAATTTACCGGACAGATTTGCGATGATCTGGCCACGGGTTGTGACAGATGAGCCGACCGTAATGATCACCGGTGATGACCATGCCAGCGTACCCCCGGAAGTAATTTTTTGCAGATTCAGCGTGTTTCCTGAATCTCCATTCCAGGCGACAACTACTTCACCATTGCTTAAGGCGGCGGGATAAGGAGCAAGACCCCCACCCAGTACAACGCCATTTGCTCCCCATAAATGAATACCTGCCTGTGAAATTTTGTATACCACGGCTTTAAGGCTTCCCGTCCTTTCATCCTGGTATCCGATGATAAAATTATTATCTGCATCCACACAAACATTGAATACATAGGTGGCTGAACCTGATGTCTTGTTGTCAACAAGCATGCCATCCGGCCCAAGCAGTTTGTAGCCGTTGGCGTCAATTAACTGCGCCCTCATGTCATAGTTGCCCCCGTTCTGATGATAGAAAGCAATCCAGGTTTTTCCGTCGGTCGTTGGCGCTGACTGGATGTCGGCGGTTGGAAGTTCTGAAATCGTAATGTTAGCAAAAGTATTGGTGTTCCATTGGGCATAAAGCGTAACCGGTACGAAGGCAAAAAGGCCAGCTATTGCAAACAGAAATAAACTTAAACCGGTTATTGAACTGGTTGACTTACCACGAAAGGTTTTCATAATGATTAGTATTATTCATTTGTTTATATGACCATTTTCCTGATGTATCACAAGGACACGAATTATAATTGCCCTGGATTTCTTTTTTGTCTGACGCCGTTTTTATAATAACGACTTTTCCTGTATTTCCCATCTGACCAGAATTCTTTCCATTCTCCTTCTTCCTTCCCATCGGAAAAAGCTCCTTCAGTCCAGCCTCCGTTTTCATTGAATTTCTTCCAGAAACCTTCTTCTGAATCATTCTTATACTGACCTTGCATGTATAATTTCCCATTCCTATACCACCAAATACAATTCCCTTCCCTCTTGCCATTGATATAAAAAAATTCTCCTTTTTCCTCGTAGGTTGAATACCAACAAACCCATTTCCGTTGCGGTTCCCCATTAATGATGCTTCCTTCACACCAGTCGCCATTTTCGTTGTAATATTTCCAAATGCCTTCCGGTAAGTCATTTTTTAATTCTCCTGCCTCTAAAATATTCCCCGCCGAACCGTAACGGACCCACTGTCCTTCTGCTTTTCCCTTGAAGAGGTTACCCTCCCACCGGCTTTGAGTTGTTTGATATACCTTCCATTTCCCATCTTCCAATCCATTTACAAAATTGCCTTGTGAAGACAAGGTCCCTTTTTCAAAATAAGAGGTCCATAATCCTTCTTTTACTCCATTTTCATAGTTCCCCGTAGAAGATTTCTTCCCGGAACGGAAATAATCCGTAAAATAACCGCACCCATTTTTCAGGTCACCCGTTTTAAATTGCTTGCCATGTGAATCCCTGGTAAATTCAACACTCCACAAACTATCCTGATGAAATAACCTTTTTGAAAAGATCTCCCCATTGGAGTGAAAGAAAGTCCACGAACCATCTCTCAACCCATTTTTCATTGAACCGTGCGCATAAACTTTCCCATCTGAAAAGTTTTCAAGGTATTCCCCATCCCGTTTTTCATTCAAATAATTTACAGAAATTTTAATGTTGCCATTTTCATAGTACCATGAGCATTGTCCATCATCAAATACGGTCGGGTCGACCGATCTGAGTTTCCCTTCCATCTGGATCTTTCCTGACAAATAGTAGTCCCGAACCATCCCGTCAGGGTTACCATCAAGAAAGGTAATGATCCTGTAATATTTGACTGAATCACCTTTCTGGGGTTCTTTCCAATCTTCATTGAATAAAATTGTCCATACGCCAACTCTTTCGCCCTTAGCATTGAATTTATTCGGGGATTGCGGGATCTGGGAGAATCCGACCGATACAACAAGAAAAAGAATAAAGCCGAGGAGCACCTTTATTTTCATGTTACTTTAATTTCAGAAAGGCAGACAATACAGGATGTTGCTATTTTACCGTTCAACATGCTTTTGATAATGGAAGGCAGGTTGTACTGTTCAATGGCAAACGCACGCATATTGGTCAAATCACGCCGTGCTTGCTGATAATAATGCCCTGACCCGTAAAACGATATTCATCTCCTTTCGATATCAAGGATATTTCCATCGTCGAACATTTTTTTCAGTTCAGCTTTTGAAAATCCGTAAATTTCCTGTGTATAGGCATTGTCGCCGTTACGTTGTAATTTGTTAATACCTGATATCTTATCTGTTTCATACAGATTAAAACGAACATACACAGAATCGCCAAAAACATATTCGATTTTTAAAAGTGTATATTGATTGTTCTTCGTTTTTATTTCGAAAATGTCACCGATTTGAGGTGTTAATATCAGTTTAGCGTTTTTTTCGTCTTTTTTTATATCACTGACAACTCCAATTATTATTAGTAATAACACTATTGCCAAACCAGAAAACATCCATATGGGCGTCCTGGTTTTTGCTTTTAAAATATGGTAAGGAGCCATCAAAGAAGGCGGCATATCTTCAAGTTTTAAAACCTGGCTGCATTGGTTGCAATGGCTACTTCCCGTTTTTCTCATAGGGAAAAAAGGTATCCAGAAGAGGTGTGCATATTTTTGAAATACATACATCTGAATACTGTTCTGCTCCCCACAGTTCGGACATGTTGTGGCGATGATTTCTTGCGCAAGTTTTTCGCCCTTGGTCCCGTAGATAATCATATTGGTCTATTGTTTAAACTTGTTTTTCATGAGCGCATTTTTCATGACGCCTTTATTTTATTTTGGTCTCCTGTCATCATGGACTTTATCCGTGCCAGTCCCGACGATAAATATAGCAACTATTATGAATAATAACAGACCGGAGAATTTCAGTGCTATAAAGATCATGAATATTTTCTTGAATTTCATGAAGAATTTTTTAAGGACGCTGAAGTTGAGGTCATTTAATCGACACCATTCCGGGACAGGGTTTGCAATGCCATTTCGCTGCAGCATCGTCATCCCTGGCGCAAGTATTTCTTTTGGAGTGCTATGAATATCAAGCATTGCCGGACAACATGGCGGATTCCCTACAGCGTTGACTGCCACCTGCAACGTGAATAGCCATTTGATTGCCATGATCGTCCCGCTTACTGAAAGAAAGATTTGTAACATACATCCGGAGGCCATGATCACCCGGAATTCAGTTGCCCAAAAGACGGGTCAATCAAAAATACCCATAACCCGGGCCTCTATGGAAGTTTTTCCGGTCTAATTGAATTCACTGATCAGGGAAGCGATTTTTTCAAATGCTTTTTCATCTTTGATCACATATTGCTCTGCCCCTTTTTGGATGGTCTGCATGGCAATGCCATACCGTTCCTGGCTTGAAAGCATAATGACATGGATAGCGGGGTAGTGTTTTTTTATTGTCTGCAAAATCTCCATCCCATTGGCTGCATCTTTCTGAACGGTATTCAGGAAATAATCGAGAATGATGACATCCGGTCCTTCCGACAGATGGCCCAGACATTCTTCCCCGGTATGAAAAGAAAAAACCTGGTGGGCAATTTTCCGGGTCAGATAATCCTCCAACGCTTCTGTAAGCATGGAATCATCATCCACAATAAATATCTTTTTGGGTTTTGCGTAGTCCATCGTTGATTATTTTTCAGGTAAATTTAAAATAAAATTTGAAATCAAAATGATTTTAGTTCATTTTCCGCCTGCCTGATCAACCGGAACAGCTGATCAATCTGCTCATGAAGAGGGGTTGCTTCCGTTACATCCTGACGGCATTCCTGTTCAATTTTCAGTGCAAGCTCCTTTGCTTCCGACATGCCCATCATCATCCATTTTGTTTTATATCCGTGGATCTGATTTGCAATTTCTTCCATGTCATTCGCGGCAGAAGCCCTTTTCACTTTATCTATCAAGGCCGGCGCTGTATCCAGAAACATGCGGATATATTTTTGCATACGGCCGGTATCTCCGTCACAGAAGTTTTCGAGGTAGGAGAGGTTGGTCACTGCTGAAGAAAATTCCGTTTGCTGTCTTATCCCTGCATGATCCCTTCCTTTATACCGGATTTCTCTTCCTGTTGCTTTTGCAATCGCGGCAATGAGTTGTGACACCCTGAACGGTTTCGGCACATAATCATTCATCCCTGCTGAACGGCATTTATCCAGGTCGGTCCGCACAACGCTTGCAGTCAGGGCAATTACAGGGACCTGATGGTTCCGGACTCCGGATTGAGGATTGCGGATCTGCCGAGTGGCTTCGTAGCCATCCATCAGGGGCATTTGCACATCCATCAGGATCAAGTCAAAATCTTGATTTTCTGCATATTCCAAAGCCTCTTTCCCATTCGTGGCCAACGACAGTTCCACGGTGGCCTTTGAGATCAGCGTATCGTGCACGACGATTCGGTTGTACTCGTTATCATCAACGATCAGGATCTTTAACCCGTTCAGCGTGCTGCCATCAAACTCTTCGGTGGATTGCTGCATGGCCAGTCTTTCGGCTGAACCCTGCCGACAATCTATTTCAAATGAAAAGATGGTGCCTGCACCCTCTTCACTTTCGATGGAGATGCTGCCTCCCATTAACTCCACTAACTGCCTGCTGATGGTCAATCCCAATCCCGTTCCGCCGAATTTCCTGGTATCCGAAGAATGAGCCTGTGAGAAACTTTCAAAAACGGTCTCCAGTTTGTCCTGCGGAATACCAATACCCGTATCGATAATGGAAAACCGAATGCCCTGATCGCGGGACCCTTTTTCGATCTCAAGTGTCACACTGCCTTTTTCGGTAAACTTCAGGGCATTTCCAGCAAGGTTGATGAGGACCTGGTTAAGCCTGACAGAATCGCCAACAAGCACCTGCGGAACACGCGCGTCAACAAGGGTGACCAGTTCAATTCCCTTTTCATCCGCCTTGTGCTGCAGCAACTGTTTTACCTGCTCAGCCAGGTCGCGGATAGAAAAATCAATCTGCTCCATTTCCATTTTACCCGCTTCCATTTTTGAGAGGTCAAGAATATCGTTGATGATATGGAGGAGTGTATCGGAAGATTTTTTTATTCCATCCAGGTACTGTTTCTGGTCGTCGCGAGGATTTTTATCAATCAGTAAATTCGTCATTCCCATCACTGCATTCATCGGTGTGCGGATCTCGTGGCTCATGTTGGCCAGGAATTGCTGCTTGAATTTTTCACTTTGTTCGGCACGTTCTTTTTGCACCACGACTTCAGCCGTTCGTTTAACCACGGTATCTTCCAGGTTTTTCTGGCGTTCTTTCAGTACCTTCTCCCGGCTTTTGATGTAATACCAGATTGTTCCTGTGAGCAGGATGATATATAAGCAGTAAGCCCACCATGTTTTCCATATTGGGGGCAGAATGATGAAGCTGAAGGAAGTTCCCTTTTCGTTCCAGACACCGTCGGCATTGGCCGCTTTGACAAAAAAGGTGTATCTCCCTGGACCCAGGTTGGTATAACGCACCTCACGTACCATGCCGGCCTGGGTCCATTCTTTATCGTTTGGTAAGAGCCTGTAGGCAAACCGGCAATCATTTCCCCGGTTGAACTGTATTGCCGTATAATGAAATGTAAGGTCATTTCGGTCGTATGTGAAACTGGCATGAACCCCCATTGCAATGTGAAAGGCCATCAGCCCGTCTTTGCCCAATGTGGCCGGTTTTCCTGCAATATCCATGTCAGTAAGAACCACCGAAGGTGCAATCCTATCTTTATTGATCTTTTCCGGGTAGAAACTGATCACCCCTGTTTCTCCTGCAAAGTACATTTCACCGTCGGCACACTTTCCGGATGCACAATAGTTGAACGATAAATCTTTCAGACCATTTTGCCGGTCGTACAACTGCGATTGCCCGGAGACAGGATCCAGCCGGCACAAGCCGTTATTCGTACCGATCCACAACAGGCCTTTTGAATCCTGCAGGATACTCCTGATTGAATTGCTGGGTAATCCGTTTGAATTATCATACCGTTTGAGAATTTTCCCGTTTTTATCCATGAGTAATAACCCAAGCAGGTAGTCCCCCACCCATAAGTTTCCTGTTCTGTTGTCTTCAACGATGGAACCCATCACGTCAGCCGGACCGGTTAACGGGTCGCTGAACACGGTGAACCTGCCCGTAACGGGTTCCAGCCTGGTAACGCCACCATAAATGGTACCGATCCAGATGTTCTTGTCTTTATCCTCGGTGAGGCCCCTGACAATGTTGTCGCCCAGGCAATTAATATACCGTTTCGCTGATTCTGCATCAATGATCCGGGCTTCAGCTGCATCGACGCGCAACACCTGTATTCCATATAGTTCAGGGTGATATGGCGGAACGAGGTTCCAATTCCCATATGAATAGGTGTCGTCCGTCTTGTACCGCAGGCGGTATTTTCCTGTTTCCAGCCGGATGGTCCCTACGCGTATACTGCCACTTCCGTCACTCCGGGTGTATTCCTTATTCATTTCCCAGATTATTTTTCCGCCTCCATCTTCTATCCATCCATAATCTGATTTAGCAACAAACAGATTACCCAGTGCTGTTACCAGGAATTCTCCCGGCTCACTGATGGAGAAAGAGACCGATTTATCCGCATTGTTCCCGGGGCGAAGGATCTCCGCCACACGCCTGTCGGATGTGGAAAATTTATCAACCAGGTCAAATAATCCAGGGGTGTATGAAGTATCTGTCTTCACATAATGAGTGTATTTTTTTTTATCATATTCAAAACAGTCAAGGCCTGTTTGTGTTCCTATCCACAGTTTTCCGTCGGAGGCCGCTTTAAGGCAATTGATTCTTTGATATTGCAGGCTGTTGGCGTTGGCCGGGTCATGTGAAAAGGTAACAAACGTGCCTTTTTTCCGGTCCATCAGGCTTAACCCCCCGACTGTCGATACCCAGAGCCTTCCGGCCTTATCTTCAACAATATCCGTGACCATCCCCTTAACAAGTGAATTTTTTCGACGTTCCTCATGTTGGTAGTGTGTCCAGGTGCCTGCTTTTTTATCATATCTGTCCAACCCTGCAACTGTCCCAAACCAGGTAATGCCAGGTTCTGAAGGGGCCTCATAAATGGTCACTACTGTTGAATCCAATGGGCCGTTTGAATTGCCGGGAATTTTAGTCATGAAAGGAAACTTAACAATCCTGCTTTCCTTGCTGACACCTTCCCCGGAAGCAGCCCATAACAGTCCTGTCCGGTCAATCATGATTGCATTTACCGGCGACGGCGCCAGGCCTTCCGGCAGGGCTGTATTTAATGTGTAACTGATAAACCTGTCTATTTTATGATCATAACAATTGAGCCCATCCCTGGAAATATACCAGATATTACCATCAGGCGTTTCCGCAGGATTCTTGAGAAACCCGGCACTCATGCCCTGTGTGTCGCCAGGAGAAAAAAAATAATGCCTGAAAGTTCCTGATACAGGTTCGAGCCTGTCCATGCCACGTTTGGTCGGGATCCAAACAAATCCTTGTTTATCTGCATAAACAGTAACCATGGTATCGCACATCAGGGTGCTATTGTTGAACGGATCATGCTTGTAATGGATCATCTTGCCGTTCGCAGGATTTAAACAAAACAGGCCACCGCCGAATGTAGAGATGTATAAGTTCCCTTTACGATCATTTGCAATGCCTCCCAGTTTCTTAAAATCCGCCGCCATTTCATATGTTAAGGCAGGTTTGTAGCGGATGAACTTATCCTTCTTCGGATCAAACCAGTGCAGGGTGTTTTCTGGTCCTCCCCAATTGGTAGTCCAGATCTTTCCGCTGGTATCTTCAACAAAGCCATACCTGTCCAACCCGAAACGGTTGCAGAACTCAGCATAAACCAGGTCGCTGGCCAGGCTTTCCGGATCTTTCGGATCGTGCCGGAAAGAGGTCCAGGTGTTTGTTTTTGGGTTAAACCGGTCAACGGGCCTGGTATCCCCGGAGTTGATAGAAACAGTCCAGATGCAGCCTTGCTTATCTTCATGAATGAAAGAGATGAACACGGACGGATCTTTTTTCTTAAGATTCGTATTCGGATATTCATAAAACCGCTTTGTAGCCCTTTCAAACCTGATCAGTGTCGACGACCCGATCCAGATATCCCCGTTGGCATCTTCATGCAAAGCAACAATGACATTTGCCTTCAGACTGTTGGGATTTGAAGGATTGTACTGGAATGTTGCAACTGTTGAGCCATCGTAGGAAACCAGCCCGTTCAGGGTCCCCATCCAGATAAAACCCAGATGATCCTGAATCATGGCCAGTACCTCGTTGTCGGAAAGCCCGTTGGCGACAGTGAGGTGCTCGAACCCTATGCGGTTGAGTGCTTGCTGGGCAATTGCTCCCCAGGTGCAACAAATAAGAATGAATAAGGAAAGTGTTTTTTTCATTGGGAAAACTGAACATTACATATGAATATTAAACAGGCAGACAGCAATACATGAACGACTGATGTTCATGTTTTCTCGTGTTCAAGTCAAAAATCAGTATGTAACCGGAGATTCCGCTAGAGTGTGGGAGTGAGCTTTGCTACTTGACTGCAAAGTGAATGGCAAAAATAACAATTCATTGAAACATGAGGACATAAAAGATTTGTTAAAGCATCCCATCGAAATTATTGCGGGCTGGAAAATTGTGTTGCCCTGGCTAAATTGTCATAAATTTGAAAGTGAATAAAGATTGGTATGTATCGATAATTACAAATGGCAACAGGAAAAATGAATACAGAAAAGACGAACAGTTCCAGAACGTCACTGCCAAAAATAATCCTGACGGTATTTTACCTGCTTCTTTTCCCCGTCATGATCCTGCTCCTGTCGGGAGATTGGTTTTGGCCAGAAGGCTGGATTTTCAGCTCCTGGTTTATGCTTCTTTGCATCACCTGCATTATTTATCTCTACAGGTATAATCCGGCATTGCTGGCTGAACGGTATAAAACCAAAGCAGATAACCAGGCCGGGTGGGACAGGTATTTTGTGGTGATCATACAGATTTCATTCCTGGGCTGGATCGTGGTGATGCCTTTGGATGCAAAGAGATATGAATGGACATCCGCATTCCCGGTCTGGCTGGAGGTTATTGGTATGACCCTGTTGTTGTTTTCCGCATTTTTCTTTTTCAGAAGCTATAAGGACAACTCTTTCTTATCCCCGCTGGTAAGAATACAGACGGAACGGCAGCATGAGGTAGTTTCAACGGGTGTTTACGGATTTGTCAGGCATCCGATGTACCTGGCCGGAGTCCTCCTCTTTTTTGGCACTCCGATGCTGTTGGGTTCATTATACGGTATATTGCTTGGGTTGGTGTTCATGCTGACGATCATGGGCAGAATCATTGGCGAAGAAAAATTGCTAAAAAAGGATTTAGAAGGATATAATGCCTACACAGGGAAAGTCAAATACAGGTTGATCCCGTTTATATGGTAAAAAATAATGCCCTGCCACCTGTGAACAATCCATCAAACATTCCAAAAACAATGAAACATGAAACATAAAATCCTGAAACCAGTTCTGATAGCATTTGCCGTCATTGCAACTTTCAGCGCCGGTTTTGCTTTCAGTAAAATTTTACCGGCTTCATCCGGAAAGCCTGCCATGAAAAAAGTCACAGGCATCGGCGGGATCTTTTTCAAATGCAAAGACCCCCGGAAATTGAAAGAGTGGTATTCCAAAAACCTGGGATTTCAAACAGATGCTTACGGGACCAAATTTGAATGGCGGCAGGGAACAGACACTACCAATACAGGGGTTACCCAATGGAGCCCTTTCAAGGAAACGACAAAGTACTTCGAGCCATCCACAAAGGATTTCATGATCAATTACCGGGTGGAAAACCTGCAGGCCCTTGTCGAACAGTTAAAGGCAGACAAGGTGATCATCCTCGACACCATTGAATCCTATGATTACGGTAAGTTCATTCACATCCTTGACATCGAGGGGAATAAAATCGAACTCTGGGAACCCATCGATGTTGCGTTGGCAAAATAGCCGGCGGGGTGACCAAATAAAAAGGTCGGTTGTGTTTATGGGGTTATTGGTAACCAATAATTATTTATTACACGAAGGACCACAGAGAAATCATGGAGGGCCACAGCGTATGAATTTGGGGGGGGGACTGGCGCATAATCCATATTGGTCATCTTAAAAAGTGTTTTTCTTGCCACTATGTAATCCATTGTATTTCAGCTTAAATCATAAAATAAACCCACCCAATTCACGATCCCATTTTTTATGAACTGTTCTTTCTGACAGAAAAACTTAAAAAGCTTCGGTATACTATCATTCTGTTACTCTGTCACCCTGTTACTCTGTCACCCTGTTACAGTTTTCAATGTCACAGCACCCCGAAGGATTAACACTTATCAAAAGCACCCTTTCTGGAATTTTAGCACTTAATTATTATAATAAATTTACATGCATATTAAATATTTTGTATTTTTGCCGTTCAGGAATTGAACAAATGCAACCAATGGCTCTGACAATATTTAATGCCGCAACCAGCAACTTGATCTGTTGTTGCATTCGCATTTAGTTGTCGGAGAGTTTTTTACATATATATTTATTAAACAGCCAGCTCTCCGAAACCGGGGAGTTTTTTTTTAATTTTTTTAAAATGTCCATTCACACAGATTTCAACAGTCCTACCCATCACATCAGTGTTTGTTGCTGTTGCTGTTGCCTTAGGCGGAAGGGTTTTGTATTTCTGGTTTTATAAGTTAGAACGACAGAAAACATTATAAAAAGCCCTTTTGCTAAAACAAAAGGGCTTTTTTCATTTTCAAACAGACAAAAATATGACACATCCGATTTTTGAAAACAATGCTGAATTTTCAGGGATATCCTTTGACAGGGATCATCTGGGCCACTGGGCCGATGAAATGTTTCAATGGCTTTTTTGCAGCCACCCGAGGTATGCCCGTGAGGAGATATTTCTTCAAAAGGAAGCTGAATTATTAAAGGAATTGTCGCACTTCATCGAACAAACACAATCCTTTGCTGAAAATGCCGGTAATGCTGCCAGGGCTTTTTTTTCAAGGCTTCCTGATATTCATCAATTGCTGAAAAGCGACCTGGAGACCATGTTCAATTCCGACCCGGCTGCAAAGTCGATCAGGGAAGTCCTGCTGGCATATCCCGGCTTTTATGCCATATCGGTCCACCGGATTGCACATGAATTATGGAATAACAACATCCCGGTCATCCCCCGGTTGTTATCGGAATATGCTCATTGTAAAACCGGTATCGACATTCACCCGGCTGCCTCGATAGGCGAACGGTTCCTGATCGACCACGGCACTGGGGTAGTGATCGGTGAAACCTGCAACATAGGGAATGATGTAAAAATCTACCAGGGAGTTACCCTGGGAGCCCTCAGCGTAAGCAGGGACCACGCTGCCATTAAAAGGCATCCGACGATCGGCAACGGGGTTGTCGTTTATGCAAACGCCACAATTTTAGGAGGGAACACCGTCATTGGCGACGGTTCAGTGATCGGTGGAAATGTTTGGATAACCCAATCGATACCGCAGGATTCACTGGTTTTTCATAAGAGCGAGATCATCATAAAAAACAATTCTAATTTTCCTGAACCATTAAATTTCATCATTTAACTAATACTGTCAATCATGAAAGCAAACAACATTTTGGAAACCATCGGGAACACCCCGCATGTAAGGATCAACAAACTTTTCGGCCAATCGCATGAAGTGTGGATCAAACTGGAAAGAAACAATCCGGGCAACAGCATCAAGGACCGGATCGCATTGGCCATGATTGAAGATGCCGAGCGAAAAGGATTGCTTACCTCCGGCAGCATCATCATTGAACCAACTTCCGGGAACACGGGCATCGGCCTGGCATTGGTGGCTGCGGTAAAGGGCTATAAAATTATCCTGGTCATGCCCGATTCGATGAGCATTGAACGACGAAAACTCATGTCGGTCTTCGGTGCAGAATTTGAACTGACCCCCAGGGAAAAAGGCATGAAAGGCGCCATTGAAAGGGCAACGGAACTGGCCCTGGCGACTCCCGGGTCGTGGATGCCACAGCAGTTCAACAACCAGGCAAACGTGGAGGTACATCAGCGGACAACGGCACAGGAGATCCTGAATGATTTTCCCGGAGGCCTGGATTATCTCATTACGGGCGTCGGAACCGGGGGGCATATTACCGGTGTTGCTGAAATACTGAAATCCAAATTTAAAAACCTGAAAGTGTTTGCAGTGGAACCGCAGCTTTCACCGGTTTTAAGCGGGGGCACCCCCGGGCCGCACCCGTTGCAGGGTATTGGCGCCGGTTTTGTTCCCCGGATTTATAACGGGGAACTAATTGATGGAATTATTACCGTCGGAAAGGAGGAAGCATTTGAATATGCCCGGCAGATCGCCCTGCAGGAGGGAATTTTCGGAGGAATTTCGACGGGAGCTTCTCTTGCTGCGATAGCAAAAAAGATCCCGGAGATTTCAATGGGTTCAAAAATACTCACCTTTAATTATGACACAGGAGAAAGGTACTTGTCGGTAGAGGGGCTCTTCGTATAAGTCAATCGCTGTTTTATTTTTTAATGAATTTTGCCTGAAAAACGACATCGGGTGAGCTGACCCTCAGCAGGTACATGCCCAGCATCAGGCTCTGAACGGGCAGGATCGCCATGCCATGCAGGTTGTCAAACTCCAATTGCACTTTGCCAGAAAGGTCAAGTATTTGTGCACTGATCACTTGTACCGAAGGATCAGCCAGTGAAAAGGAAATGGATTCTCCGGCAGGGTTAGGAAAAACAACTAAGTTCCTGTTCTGTGTTGCATTGTCTTTAATTCCTGACGGATATAGCTGATTCAGGATCGACTGTTTCCGTTTTACCAGGAAGGGCTTCAGCCCGTATGGGGTATGCAAATCAATGGCCTTGATAAAAGCATTGTTAAAATCTGCTACCGTATAGCCGTAATCAAGCGTACGGTAAGTATCCGCAACAGCAGCCTGCTGGATCAGCGCTTTATAAGCATCAATGTGGGGAAAGACCGAATCGGGATGAATCACGGTATTGGCAATGGTGTCGAGAAATAATTTGTACCTGTTAAAAAAAACAGGAACTGCCAGCAGTTTCTGAGCCAACGGAAGCTGCATGTTTGTGTTCACCCAGTTCCGGCAGTCACGGATGGCCCAGTCGGTACCTTCCCAGTCAACGCCAAAAGTGTTGTCGGGATCATAGGTTATAAAATCATAGGTAGAATCAGAAGGGTTATCGTAGAGGTAAAAATTGTTTTTGTTATAGGCATAATCATCCCAGTTGCCGGTGGCAACATCCAGGGCCAATGCCTTCAGGTAGTGATCAACATTGAGAATTGATGCAATATCCGACGGGAAAGTCCCTACCGTCGGATGATCGAGCATGGTGATCAACCCGACCAGGCTGGCATAGTCATCCTGCGATTTGTTGGTTTGAAGCTCATAAACCCTTCCCCCGGTTACGGTGCCATTCTCAAGGTTTTTATAGGTCTGCTGGTCAGGCCCATGGTAAACCAGATCGGCCGGCCATGCACACTTAAACAGGTTCCCTCCGTTTTCTTTATAAACCCGGGTGAGCCATTCTTTTTCCATCTCCTCCAGGTTGGTATACAGACCATAATAGGATCCATTGATATACATTTTAACAAAACTGGTCCTGCGTTCCACCATTCCTGCTTTTTTCCACAAATCGTAATACAGTTTCTCGCGGATCATCGTGGGATCGTTGTGTTCTCCATTGAGGTTGATTTTTTTTACTCCCTGGTATTTACGGCCTGAAACATATTCGTTAAAGCTGATCTTGAACGATTTTTTCTTCGAAGCACGGGATGTATTCCCCCTCAGGCGGAAACCGACATTTTCAAGGGTATCCCTGGTCGCGTTGTCATCAAAAACAAACCTGGCCATGAAGTAATGGTCGCTCAAAACAGAGTCGTAGATCACCTGAAGGGAATCGGCCGGGATCGTGATATAGATGGAACACAACCGGGTATCATCAAAAAGAGTGTTGCTCTGCGCCAGGGTAGCCGCCGCGAGGATGACCCCCAGAAAGACAGTTAAAACGGGTTTCTTCATTAAAAGGAATCTTTTTTTGTTTTCATGTAAATCTTCCGGTTGAAACTGAAAAACCGGGCCGGTTTGTGAGAAACGTCAACCTGTTTTTCATTGATCGGAACAATGAATGGCATGCCGGCAACTTTCTTCCGGAAGTTCCGTTTGTCGAGTTTAATACCGAGAATGACCTCATAAAGCTGCTGTAATTGCCCCAGTGTAAATTTGGGGGGCAACAACTCATAGGCGATGGGTTTAAGGTTCAAATCCGTACGTAAAACCTGGAGTGCCTGCTGCAAAATGGTCAAATGGTCAAAAGCCAGTTCGGTAACCTCTGAAACATCGTACCAGCGGGCATTTGATTGCAGGATGAATTTGGCTGCCTTGTCCTGGTCAATATTGATAAGCGAGTAATACGATACGGTCACTACAATTTCTTCGGGATGGCCGATGCTGCGGAGCCATTCCATATCCCTTGGCTGCCTTTTCAACCTGCCGGGAGAACCGATTGCCTGGTACTGTTTAAGATAAATGTTTTCGAGGCCGGTTAGTTCCCTGAGCACCCGTGAGGCTGCAGTATCCAGGTCTTCGTCTTTACGCACCAGGTCGCCCGGGAGTTTGAGATCCTTGAATTCCTTGCCTTCAAATTGCATGTTGCGTTCAATCAGCAACACATCAAGTTTGCCGAATTCGAAACCGAACACAACACAATCAACGGAAACATGCGGATTCAGGTTTTCCAGGACGTTTGACCCTAACATATTTTATCTATTGTAAAACGAGTGAATGCTTGGAGTTGACAAAGGGGCAAATTTAGCAGAAAAGAATTGGAATTCGTTTTTTGATTTTTGATTTGCGATGGCCGATGGTCGATTTGGGTTCATCAGAGGTTTGGTTTTTTTACTCATTATCAGTAAATTAACGATTTGTTAAATTTAATTTCATTTTTTTAAAAAAGTATTTGGAAAATCATTTTAAAACGTTATAACTTAGTGTCCCAATTACACTTTGTGTTTTTCCCATTTTTAAAATCAAAAAAATGCGAGACGTCATCCCGGAATTTAAATTTTATATTGTTGATATATAAGTATATATACAAATAAAATAATTAATTCGTGTGAGGTGCAAACTACGTAAACAAATTATTATTCAGAATACTCAGGAGGCATTCAGCGATGAACGGGTAAGATAAGGATTGAGAGTTAAATAAAAATACTGTTGGAAAACAATAAAAATGTCAATATAATCATCATCAAATTTTATTTCAGCCTTCTATTTTATTATATTTGCCATAGCCAATCTAGTTATTAACCATTTAAAATCGAACAAAAATGAAAAACGTTTCAAAGTTCAGGTGGGTGATGTACATGTTGTTATTCATCCCGCTTATTATTTCTTGTAAAAAGACGACGACGGAACCCGACGTCATCGCCAGCTTTACTTACCAGGTAGATGCTTCTGATTTCAAGAAGGTCACTTTTACCAACGCTTCGCAAAACTATGCCTCACTTGCCTGGAATTTTGGTGACAATACCGCTTTATCTGCCGAGATAAACCCGGTTCATACCTATGCTGCTACAGGTAGTTACACCGTGAAGCTTACCGCCACTTCACCCAAGGGAGTTACGGATGTTTTTTCGGCAACACTCACAATCGCCGACCCCAATGCATTTCTCACCATGCTGGTCGGGGATGTATCCAAGACATGGAAGCTTCTTCGCGTTACTTCAACAGGACGTTATCCACTTGAAGTTGGACCGATCGATCACTCATCGATTTGGTGGGCAGTAGGATTGAACAATGATGAACTTGCTATCCGTCACTGCATGTTAAATGATGAATGGACCTTTGGCCGCGACGGTTCCCTGGTATTTGATGCCAAGGGAGATTATTGGCGCGAAGGCGGGATATTTGATCCGGCTAACACCTGCGGAAATACGGCAGATCCGATGCTGGGAATTGCACCGGCTTTTACCACTGACCTGTCTTCCTGGGGCAACGGAACGCATACTTTTCAGTTGACACCGGGGACAACCCCAACTTTAAAGGCTATCGGCACGGGTGCATTTGTAGGATTCTACAAATTAGGGAATGATGCGGAAACAACGACGACCGGTCCCCAGGATCATGTTACCTACAATGTCATTAAACTTACCGATGGCGCTGTTGACACACTCGTCATTGAAGGCAATTATCATTCCTCCGATCCTACTTTCACTGGCGGATACTGGAGGTTTGTCCTCATGCATTACGACAACCCTGCCGATGAGCCACCCTTACCCGGGAACAAACCAAGTGCAGGATTTACCACTTCCGTTTCAGGCCTTGCAGTTACTTTTACCAATACATCCACGGGTGCTGACACTTATCTCTGGGATTTTGGCGACGGACAAACCTCAACAGCCATGAGCCCGATACACTCCTATGCAACCCAGGGCATTTACAATGTATTGCTGACCGCCACCAATACAAACGGAAGCGCCACGGCATCGACCGTGGTATTCCTTGGCGAGGATCTTGCAACGTTCACTGCTGCTAAGTTACAGGGTGCGGCATGGAGAGTGCATGTTTCAGATAAATCGGTCTTCGTAGGTGGTGCCCTCGGAAGTTCCGCCTGGTGGTCCGTAACTGCAGCCATGCTTACTTCCGGCACTGGTGGTGATAACTGGACATGCATGCCGGATGACGAATTTACCTTCACTTCTGGCGGAGCATTTACATACAAAACCATGGGCAGCGCCCGTAACGACGGATACCTGGGAACTCCAAATGGCTGTTTCTCTGATGCAGAGATCGCCACAAGTGCCCTTGGCTCAGGTTTTGGCTCCTCATCGAACACATACACATTTACACCTGCAGCCGGTACCACCGGGCCTCTCATCACTTTGACGAATGGTACGCTTACTGTTGGAGGAGGTCCGGCTGTAGCATTTATTGGCTTCTACAAAGGATACAATGGCGTGGCAAGCGGTGTCAAAGGCGGTGAAAACAATGGAACCGACCCGGCAAATTTTGGCTCAGCTACCAACACCTATCAGGTAATGGGTTATGCCAATTCTGGATCCAAAGAGTATTTATTCGTTACAGTTGACATATCAGTCGTACATGACGGATCAGCCGCATGGTCGGCCATCCTGGAACGCTAATTGTAACAGTTATTTATTAGCTTGATCAAAAACAGGAGTGAGCCGTATATTGCCTCACTCCTGTTTTTTTAACGAAGGAAAAATATGAAAAAAACACTGGTATTGATTGCCCTGATCTGGTTGGCTCAAAATTGTTTTGCCCAGAGCGAAACACTTGTCTGGAGCGATGAATTCAGTGGAACCGGGGCCCCGGACCCCACCAACTGGGGATATGATCTTGGCAACAACGGCTGGGGGAACAATGAAATTCAAAATTACACCTACTCGACCCAGAATGCCAGGCAGGAAAACGGGTCGCTCATCATCGAAGCAGTGAAACAAGGAAATACCTGGACATCAGCAAGACTCCTCACCAATAACAAACACGAATTCAAATACGGCAGAGTGGTGTTCCGTGCCAAACTTCCGTTAGGGATCGGAACCTGGCCCGCATTGTGGTTGCTTGGCGAAAACTTTGCCACGGCCGGATGGCCCGGTTGCGGTGAAATCGATGTCATGGAGCATGTCGGCAAGGATCCCGGCGTAATACACAGCTCCATTCATACTCCTTCGAGCCATGGCAATACGGTCAATACAGGCTCAAAAGTAGTAAGCACATTTCATACGGAGTTTCATACTTATGAGTTGAAATGGACCTATGAAAAGCTGGAATTCAGAATTGACAGTGTTCTGTTTTATACGTACAAACCAACCGTCAGAAATACTTCGACCTGGCCATTTGACAAACCCTGTTTCATCATCATGAACATCGCCATGGGCGGAAACTGGGGAAGTGCGCCCCAATATGAAACCGGAGGCCTGAAAAACGGCATCGATCCTTCGCTCTCCTCGGCAAGAATGGAAATAGATTATGTGAGGGTTTATCAATATCCGGCTGCAATTGAAGACTCCCCGGACGGTAAAAAAAAAATGAAAATTGAAGATTCATTCCTCACTCCCAATCCAACGGATGGAAAAGTTAATGTTCATATTCCATCCGGGATTTCTGCTACTGGTGTCGTTTACGATTTAAGCGGCAGAAACATTTTACAATTTGTTGCCCGTCCGCCTGAAACGGAAATCGATCTCTCTTCCTTTTCCAGGGGGCTTTATTGTGTTGCCCTACAATCGGAAGGAACGATTTGCATGAAAAAACTGATTATTAATTAGGTTCAAAACAAGTTGCTATGACCAGATTATTTACTCTGTTTCTTTTTTCTGTATTTTCTTTATCCATTTTTGCCCAGGGCAGAATGCTGACGGGGAAAGTCACTGGTTCCGATGGTCTCGGAATCCCCGGTGTTACGGTGCAATTGTTAGGCACCACCACCGGCACGGTTACTGACATAAATGGATCTTACCAGATCAAGGTAAATAATGAAGTACTGAGATTCAGCTGCATAGGATATGTTGCCCAGGAAATTGCAGTAACCGATCAGGCAACGATCAATGTGGTTTTACTGGAAGAGACCAAAACCCTGAATGAGGTAGTCATCATCGGTTATGGAACCCAGATGAAAAAAGATTTAACTACTGCAGTGTCCACCATCGACCAAAAAGCAATCAGGGACCGGCCCATGGTTTCGGCTGTTCAGGCTTTGCAGGGAAAAGCGGCAGGTGTTCAGGTCGTGCAGCCTTCGGGGAAGCCCGGTTCGGGCATTTCCGTCAGGGTGCGCGGATCAACATCGGTACTGGCAGGCAATGACCCGCTGTATGTGGTAGATGGCATCCCTTCAACCGATATCAAAGGGCTGGACCCGTCGGATATTGCCTCCATGAGCGTTTTAAAAGATGCCTCATCTTCATCAATATATGGTGCCCGGGCAGCAAACGGCGTGGTACTGATCACCACCCAGCGCGGAAAAGACAACACGCCCGTGATAAAGTTTAACACCTATTTCGGGGTGTCAAAACTTGGCAAGACCATCGAGGTGCTGAACACCAAAAAATACCGCGACCTGATCGATGAAATCATGCCCGGCAGCCTCGACCCCACAGCCACAAGTTACACCAACTGGAATGATAAGGTATTTGGTACCGGAACCAATCAGTCGTATCAGCTTTCCTTCTCCGGGGGTTCTCCAAAGTCACAATATTTTGTTTCCATCGGATATTTAAGCGACCAGGGTATCGTTGAACCGGCCCGATTCGACCGTTATTCGGTAAGGGTGAACCTCGACAATGAGCTAAGATCCTGGCTGAAGATCGCAACGAACATCAACATATTGCGTTTACAAACGAAAGACACACCCGATAATGCCAGCTCCGGCAGGGGCGGCGTTATCATGAGTGCGCTGAATACACCACCCTTTTTGAGTGTTTACAGCAAAACCAATCCTGACCAGTTTGATCCCAACCCGTTCCAGCCCTCATGGGAAAACCCGGTCGCCTACATGGAAGGGCCCAAACAGGAAGCAATCGATAACCATATCATCGCCAACATGACCGGCGAGGCCACCATTATTAAAGGACTGGCATTTAAATCCAACTTTGGCGTTGATTTCAACAGTCACCAGTGGGATTATTACCTTGACCCTGTTCGTACCAATTATGGACGTAAGAATAATGGAATAGGACAATCCGACAAAGCCAACACATTCACCTGGCTGTGGGAAAACACCCTGAACTACGCCAAAGCTTTCGGAAAACACAATATAAGCGCCCTGGTGGGAAGCAGTATTCAGAAAAGCAAGACCAACGATTCTTATCTTTCCGGCTATGACTTCCCGGCCAATACTTCAGTTACCACGATCAATGCGGCCAATACCGTTACAGGCAATACCACACAGCAGGAATGGGCCCTTGCCTCCTTCTTTGGCAGGGCAACCTATGATTTTAACAGTAAATATTACCTTACCGTGAGTTTACGCAGCGACGGATCTTCAAAACTCGCAAACCAATGGGGTACCATGCCCTCTTTCTCTGCAGGATGGAGGATATCCTCTGAGAAATTCATGAAGAAACTGACCTTTATCGACGATCTCAAACTTCGTGGAGGCTGGGGGAAAAACGGCAACCAGGAAGGCATTTCCAATTATGCCCGCTATGGATTGATCACCTACAACCGCCGGAATGCGACAAATCCTTTGTCAGGCCCCGATGCGGTGCAAACCACGTATGGCAATCCTGACCTCAAATGGGAAACCACTGCCCAAACAAACATCGGTATCGACCTCACCGTGTGGAACAGCCGCATCACGTTGACGCTGGATGCTTACCTGAAAAAGACCAGCGATGTGTTGCTGAATGTGCAACTTCCCAATACTTTACCCATTACCAGCATTCAAACCAACGCCGGGACGATCGAAAATAAAGGGATCGAATTCAACATCAGCTCCGTAAACCTCAACAAGAAACTAAGGTGGGAAACCAGCTTCAACATGTCGTTCAACCGGAATAAGGTGACCAGCCTCGAATACACCGATGTTTATTATTTCGGCCGGATCTACAGCAACAACCAGGATGTTTCCATCGTAAAAGTCGGCCTCCCTCTGGGTTCTTTCTTTGGTTATATTTCAGACGGTGTTGACCCGAAAACCGGTGATATCATTTTCCGGGATATCAACAAAAATGGAATTCTCGATCCCGGCGATCGCACGGTGATCGGGAATGCCCAGCCAAAGTACTTCTTTGGTATTACCAACACTTTTAAATATCAGCGATTTGATCTCACACTCTTCGTCCAGGGAAGTTATGGCAACGATATTTACAATGCCACGCGGATTGACCTGGAAGGCATGTTTGACAGTAAAAACCAATCCGTTGATGTGCTGAACCGCTGGACTCCCACCAACACCATCACCGACATGCCCAGGGCAGTCGGCGGCGGGAATGTCGACAATGTAAGGAATTCAACACGTTTTGTGGAAGATGGATCGTATGTCAGGTTAAAATCAGTTACCCTGTCATACAAGATCATTGACAACAATCCAAAGATAAAAGCCATTAAAAAGCTTGCCGTCTACATCACCGGGGAGAATCTCCTGACATTAACCAATTATCGCGGTTTCGACCCCGAAGTAAATGCCTTTGGCAGCAGCGCAACAGAACTTGGAATTGACTACGGCACCTATCCCCAGTCAAAAACACTGATCCTTGGTCTGAATGTTGAATTTTAAATAATTGTCATATGAAAAAGCTGATTTTTCTTTCGATCATATTTTTTATCGCCATCTCCTTCAATTCCTGCAAGAAGTTCCTTGATGTTCAACCTGTTTCAGAAGGTATTGCAGCGACAAACAGCTCTGATTCCGTCCCTTATAAAACGGCAAATGAAATAGAAGCTGCACTTGCAGGCGTTTATGCCGGCTTTAAAAATGAATATTTTGAGCTTGACTATTTTGTCAATGGCGATGCCCAGTCAGACGATGCTTATGCCGGGGCCGACAATCCGGCTAATTTCCAGATTGACGATTTTAAAATTGATGCAACCAACTCCAATGTTAGCCGCGACTGGGCCTATTTGTACTCCATCATTGGCAACGCGAATTCCGTGATCAACAATGTTGACAATGTTCCCGACCCTGCACTCACGCAGGAACGCAAACTTCAGATTTTAGGCGAAGCTTCCTTCATCAGGGCTTTCATGTATTTTCAACTTGTTCAGCAATGGGGTGATGTTCCGCTGCAACTTCAGGAGGTAAAGACCATCAGCGCGGATTTGTTGCCCGTAATCTATCCCCTCCTTTTCCCGGCACGTTCTCCCCAGGCAGATGTATACAAGCAAATCATCCTTGACCTTGAAACAGCGCTGGCAAATGTAACTCCCACCGCCGTTAACAAAGGTTATATCACTACCGGTGCTGTAAATGCAATGCTTGCAAAAGTGTATGCCACCCAGGAGCCGCATGATTATGCCAAAGTATTGACTTACTGCAACAATGTGATCGGCGGCGGCTATAGTTTGCTGCCCGATTACCACATGCTTTGGGACAACCAGCATGAAAATTCCGTTGAATCCATTTTCGAGATCAACTATACCGGGGGAAGCAATGACGGAAATTGGGGCGCTTCGATGTTTCGCGGGCTCGACTGGAAAAAATTCGACATCCCTTCAAACGACCTTGTGAAAGCATTTGATCAGGAACAGGATACCGTGCGAAAAAAAGCCTCCATCATCTTTCTCGATGTGACGGGAAAATGGTCCGATTCACACTGGCCCCAGAATAATTATCCTTTCCTGAATAAGTGGCACAATTTTGAAACAGGAAGTAACCAGAACTATATCTTCATCCGGCTGGCGGATATCATTCTGCTGAAAGCGGAAGCGCTGAATGAAACTGGAGATGTTGCCGGTGCAGCAATCCTGGTCAACCAGATCAGGACCCGGGCCAAACTGGCAAACACCACCGCCGGCACCCAGGATGCCATGCGACTGGCCATTGAAAAGGAACGCCGGCTCGAACTTGCCTTTGAAGGAATCCGCTGGTTCGATCTGAAGCGCACGGGCCGGGCTATCGATGTGATGAACAGTGCCACCGGCCCGAATGATGTTCCCCTTGGGTACCATGTTACGCAGAACAATCTGGTCTTCCCGATACCCCAGGCGGAATTGGATAAAAATATGAAGTTGGTGCAAAACCCGGGGTATTGATTGACCTCATCTTCCTGACCCTTTCCCCACCAAGGGAAGAGGGAGAAAGTCCCTCCCTTTTTGGGGAGGGATTTAGGGTGGGGCCTTCCCCAGACTGGGATATAGCGTGGGATTCAGATTTTTGAATAAACTTTTAGAATTGTTTTTTAGAACATGCAACATAATTATTTTTCGAAAAGCAGCGACCTCCTGGGCATTTTGTTGACCCTGGTCATCTGTATTTCGTTGTTCAGTTGCAAAGCCAAAGAAAGCGCCGACCCGTCAGGTCCCGCCCCACCCTCCGGGGTTGGAAAAGTAAATGTCTGGCTTACCAAAGGAGACAAAACAAAACTTCTCAACAGGGAAGGAGACCTGCCAATCAGCAAGACCGCTTCCTCCGCCTGGCCTGTTATCAGGATGGATACGGTTACCCGACATCAATCCATCGAAGGATTTGGTGCCGCCCTCACGGGCTCATCAGCCTATTTACTGCATAATAAGCTTAGTGATGGCGCCCGGCAGACCTTGTTGCGAAATTTATTTGACACGGTGAATGGCATTGGCATTTCCTATTTACGCATGACCATCGGGGCTTCCGATTTCTCGCTCTCCAATTTCACTTATGATGACCTGCCTTCAGGTGAAACTGATTTTCCCCTGCAACATTTTTCACTGGGAATGGATACAGTGGATGTGATCCCGATGATGAAAACAATTCTTCAGTTGTCGCCGGCCATTAAATTATTGGGATCCCCCTGGAGCCCACCTCCCTGGATGAAAACCAATGGCAGCATAAAGGGAGGAAAACTGAGAACAGATTGCTATGATGTTTATGCCGACTATTTCATCAGGTACGTTCAGGAAATGAAAAACCACGGTATTACCATCGCTGCAATCACCCTCCAAAATGAACCGCTTTATGCAGCAGCCGGATACCCGTGTATGGAAATGCAACCGGGCGATCAGTCTGAATTTATTAAAAACCATCTTGGACCGAAATTTCAAACAGGCGGTATCCATACCCAAATTATCATTTACGATCACAATTGGGACAATACAACCTACGCGATATCGATACTCAATGATGCGGCTGCCAAACAGTTTATTACCGGCTCAGCTTTTCACGGCTACAGTGGCGATGTATCCGCCATGAGTTCGGTTCATGCTGCCCATCCTGATAAAGGTCTCTATTTTACAGAAATATCCGGAGGTACCTGGGCGACAAATTTCGGGGATAACCTGATGTGGAATATGAAAAATATCTTTATCGGGGCAACACAGAACTGGTCGAAATGCGCGTTGCTCTGGAACCTTGCACTGGATCAGCAGGGAGGGCCGCATGAAAACGGTTCCTCTACCTGCCGGGGAGTGGTTACCATCAATTCGTCAAGCGGACTGGTTACTTTCAATGAAGAATACTATTCGATCGGCCATTTTTCAAAATTTGTCAGACCGGGAGCCGTAAGAGTCGCTTTGAGTTTACCTGCTGCCTTGACAGAATTCGGGGCTGTGGCCTTTGTAAACCCCGATGGATCAAAAGCGATCATCATATGCAATTACAGCGCTACCCAAAAAACAGTCAGCATTCAGCAAGGAGAAAATAATTTTTCATATTCAATCCCGGCGCAATCCGTGGCTTCCATGACATGGTGACGAAACAATCATTGACGAACAATAACCAAGAACACGAATCATTCAATCAATAATAACTATCAATCTAAACAACAAAACCATGAAAAAAAAGTACCACGATTATCTTAATCTCAGTACATTTACAAAGAGGCTGGCACTGTTGGCAGGTATTCTTTGGCTTGGCGTTACATCGCTGTTTGCGCAGAATACGTATCAGTACACCGGCACGGTGAGTGATAAAACAGGTGAAACCTTGCCTGGCGTCAGTGTAGTTATCAAAGGTACCACGAATGGTGCAGCCACCGACATACAGGGAGCTTTTAAACTGACCTCTGCGAGGTCGACTGAAATTCTTGTCTTTTCCTTTGTCGGATATATTACACAGGAAATCGAAGCTCCGGCAGGTATTCCGCTTAAAGTTACATTGGCGAGCAGTACCGTAGGATTGTCTGAACTGGTGGTTATCGGTTACGGTACACAGAAAAAAAGCGTAGTAACCGGGGCTATTTCCAAAGTAAAAAGCGCCGACCTGGAGTACATGCCCATTGTTCGTATTGAACAGGCGTTGCAGGGCAGGACTACGGGTGTGAGTGTTGCTTCCAGTTCCGGTCAGCCTGGCGCTTCATCCACCGTCAGGGTGCGTGGAACCACTACGATCAATAACAGCAATCCGCTTTATGTTATTGATGGTGTTCCCATTGACAACGGAGGAATTGATTATCTGAATTCAGATGACATTGAATCCATCGAGGTATTGAAAGATGCTGCCTCGGCTGCCATTTACGGAACGCGTGCTGCCAGCGGGGTCATCATCGTTACTACAAAGAAAGGCAAAGGAGGTGCATTGAAGGTAGGTTCAGGCAGCATGCAGGTTAATTTTAATGCCTATTTCGGCACCCAATCACCTGCAAAAAAGCTGGACCTGCTGAATGCTACGGATTATGCGACCTTACGGAATGAAGCATCTGTCAATGGAGGCGGCCCGGTAATATTTGCTGATCCTCAATCCTATGGAACAGGGACAGACTGGCAAAGTACCATTTTCAATAATTCTGCCAGGATTCAGAATTACGAACTGAGCATCAGTGGGGGTAATGACAAATCAACTTATTATACTTCCATGGGATACTATTCCCAGGAAGGTGTGGTTGCCACTGACATTTCAAATTATAAAAGACTCAATCTGCGTTTCAACTCAACACATAAAGTTAAAGACTGGCTCAGGTTTGGCGATAACATCGGTTATACCCACATCAAAAGCCAGGGTTCTCTCAACACAAACAGCGAATATGGAGGCCCGCTCTCATCTGCCATCAACCTCGATCCCATCACGCCGATCATCATCACCGATCCGGCCGTTGCCAATGCCTCTCCATATAATAATCATCCCGTCGTACGAGATGCAAATGGAAACCCTTATGGAATTTCACAATACGTTGGCCAGGAAATGACAAATCCGCTGGCTTATATTCAAACCCACCTTGGAAATTTCGGATGGTCCGACAACCTCGTCGGTAACATTTATGCTGAAATTGAGCCAATCAAGGGGTTCAAGGTTAAATCGGATGTTGGTGCCAAACTGGCCTTTTACGGGGATGAAAGTTTTGCCCCGGTATGCTATCTGAATGCTTCCACCTCTACCTCCGTAAACTCCTATTACCGTGCCAATAACAGGGGATTGATCTGGAACTGGGAAAATACCGCTTCTTATACCAGGAGTTTCGGCAAGCATAACGGTACCATCCTCATTGGAACAAGCGCCTATGTTGAAAATTACATCGGGGTCAATGCAACGTTCAGAAACCTGCCGGTCAACACCTTCGATGAAGCCTCCATGAATTACAATGTTGTAGCAACCGACAGGATTGGTGGCGGATGGGAAACGCCTGACCATAAAGTCAGTTCCCTCTTTGCCCGTTTGATATACAATTATAATGAAAAGTACCTGTTTACCGGCATTATCCGCCGTGACGGTTCTTCCAGGTTTGGAAGCAACAATAAATATGGTATTTTCCCATCAGCCTCCGTGGGCTGGGTGGCCTCACGCGAATCGTTCTGGCCGGAAAACAAAGTTGTCACTTTTGTGAAGATCCGTGGCTCCTATGGGGTGAATGGAAATGATAATATTGGTGATTTTCAATATGTTTCAACCGTGGGAGGAGGACGAAACTATACTTTTGGAAATGACGGTTATGTCATCGGCTATAGTCCGAATGCACCAGCGAATCCCGATCTGAAATGGGAACAAACCAGTCAGCTGGATCTCGGTTTCGAAACTACTTTTTTTGAGAATCTTACCCTCGTATTTGACTGGTTTAATAAAAGCACCACCGGCATGCTTCAACCGGTCATATTGCCGGGTTATGTTGGAGCAGCAGGAGCCCCAACCGGAAACGTGGGTTCGATGACCAACAAAGGCGTTGAACTTGAATTGGGCTACCATAAAAAATTCGGGGAATTCGACCTGAAGTTCAGTGGAAATGGCTCTTACCTGAAAAATGAGATAACCGACCTGGGAACAGTGGATTACATTTCGGGCGCCACGTTCCAGTCGAGTGCTTACGAGATAAGCCGTTTGGCGGTCGGACACCCCATCGGCGCTTTCTACGGTTTTCAAGTACTCGACATTTTCCAGTCCATGTCAAAAGTCCAGGCTTATGTTGATAAAAACGGTAACATGATCCAGCCCAATGCCAAGCCGGGCGATTTTCGTTTTGCAGATCTGGATGGCAACGGGAAGATTGATGCAAACGACCGTACTTTTATTGGTGATCCTACACCGACATGGTCATATGGGTTTACTCTGAATCTTGCTTTCAAGGGCATTGACCTACTGGTATTCGGGCAAGGTGTTGCAGGCAATGATGTTTTCAATGGTTTACGTCGTCTGGACATTCCTACTGCCAACTGGACATCCGATGCAATGGGCCGCTGGCACGGGACCGGCACTTCAACGGATTACCCCAGACTGGTGGTTGGAGACCCGAACGGAAATTTCAGCAAACCATCCACTTTCTTTTTAACCAATGGCTCCTATTTCAGGTTTAAAACCATTCAGCTGGGTTACACCCTCCCGAAAAAGGTCATGGACAAAATAGGATTGCAACTGATCCGTGTATATGTGAGCGCCAACAACCTTGTTACCTTCACGAAATACCAGGGATATGACCCGGAAATCGGCGGAAGCAGTTATGGCATCGACCGCGGCGTTTATCCGCAGGCCCGTTCGTTTATGATCGGATTAACTGTAACTATTTAGTCACTTTTTAAAATGAAGACAATGAAAAATTATAAAATATACCTCGGAATTTTGATCCTGGGAGTTTTCATCCTGAACTCCTGCTCAAAAAGTTTCCTGGAAGTAGAGCCAAAAGGCACCACACTGGAAACCAATTATTATAAAAACGCAGATGAAGCATACAAGGGCCTGGTTTCATGCTATGATCCTTTGGGAACCGAATGCGGGGTCACTTACTCGAATAAAATAGGACCGCTCAATTCCGCCTCCGATGATTGTTACGCAGGTGGCGGCAGTTCCTCGGATGTACCTGCCTGGCAGGTTTGGAATAACTACACCATCGATGCCGCAACCGGAATACAGGCTGATTTCTGGAGCAGAAATTTCACCGGGGTTTACAGGTCGAACACCCTCCTGTCAAAACTTCCCGCAGTGCCTATGGATGAAACCCTGAAAGCAAGATACATTGCAGAATGTAAATTTTTACGTGCCTATTTCTATTTTGACCTGGTGCGCCTGTTTAAAAATGTACCCTTGTTCACCAGCCCGCTTCCGCCCAGTGAATATTTTAATGTCGTTCAGGCCACCCCGGAAGCAGTTTATGCACAGGTGGAGAAAGACCTGACCGAGGCAATAATTGACCTGCCGGATGCAGTCACTCCCGACGAAAATGGCCGCGCCACCTCAATGGCTGCACGGGCCTTACTCGGGAAAGTGATCCTGTATCAGAATAATGAAAGCCGCATGCAGATTGCTGCAGACCTTTTTGAGATCGTAAATTCGTCCCCGAATTATCATTTGCAGGCAGATTATGGCCAGATTTTCCGTCCCGATAATAAATTCAACAGCGAGTCCATTTTCGAAATTGTTCATACAGCCCAGGCCCTGTCAGGCTGGGGATCATGGCCAAATTTCGAAGGCAATGTCTATACACAGATGGTTGGTCCGCGCGCTTATACCGGCCCGACTTTTAAGGCCGGGTATGGATTTAACCCGATCACTCCCGAACTGGTCAATTTCATGAAAAACGATCCAAGGTATAAATATACCATCGTAAACATCGACAGCATGAAAACTGCCGGGCTGTGTACTTATGAAAAAAGTTATCAGAACACGGGGTACTTTACGTTAAAATTTGCCCCATTGGCTGAATTTTATTCCACCATCGGAGGAGACCCTGTTCTAAACTATCCCAACGATGTCATGGAAATCCGCCTGGCCGACACCTACCTGATGGAAGCAGAAGCATTGGTGCGCGGGAACGGAAATTTAGCAAAGGCCCAGGATTATCTTGACCGCGTGCGTGCCCGTGTCGGACTTTCCCCTGTACCTGTCACGCTTGATAACATTAAAAAAGAACGTCGACTGGAACTCGCTACGGAAGGCCATCGCTGGTTTGACCTGGTCCGTTGGGGAGATGCAGCAACCGCTTTGGCATCCAAGGGCTTTACTCAGAATAAAAATGAGATATTGCCCATTCCGCTTGCTGAACTTACGAATACAAAACTGAAGCAAAATCCCGGGTATTGATTTGTAAAAATTTCACGCGGATTTCCGCAGATTATTTCACGCAGATTTTCGCAGATTACTGCGCAGATTTTCGCAGAGAAAATTTCTTACAACAAATTTCTGCGACTGTCTGCACCAAAAAATCCGCGAAATCTGCGTGAACTATTTTAATGATTACCAGGGAAATACTGGCAAAGATGTCATAGGATCGAAAGAAAACACATGAAGAAATCACTTTTGCTGTTATTGGCTATTTCGCTGAATATTACGCTGCTGGCCCAGGGATTGAAACGGAGCGGGACAAAAATTGTTGATCAAAACAACCATGAAGTCATCTTGCGTGGCATGGGACTGGGCGGCTGGATGCTTCAGGAGCCATACATGATGGAAATGAGTGGTTTCGCCAGCGCCCAGTGGGAGATAAAATCAAAAATCCAGGATCTCATCGGACCAGCCAATACGGAAGCATTTTATAATGCCTGGCATGCCAATCACTGCACTAAAAAAGATATCGATTCCCTGGCCGCCTGGGGATTCAATTCTGTGCGGCTCCCGATGCATTATAATTTGTTTACCTTGCCTGTGGAAGAGGAACCTGTGCCCGGAACCCAAACCTGGCTTAACAAAGGATTTGCCCTGACGGATAGTTTGATCAAATGGTGCTCGGCCAGGCATATGTATGTCATACTCGATTTGCATGCAGCACCGGGGGGCCAGGGGAAGGACTATGCCATATGCGATGGCAATCCCGCGAAACCATCCCTTTGGGAGAGCGATGCCAACAGGCAAAAAGCCATCGCCCTGTGGAAAAAAATTGCCATGCGTTATGTGAATGAGCCCTGGGTCGGAGCCTACGACCTGATCAATGAACCCAACTGGAGCTTTACAACCGGTGGAAATCAGAATGGATGCTCTGAAACTTCGAATGCCCCCCTTCGGCAGTTATATATTGACATTACGAATGCCATCCGGCAGGTTGATCCGGTTCACATGATCATCATTGAAGGCAATTGCTGGGGAAACAACTATGCAGGAATGTTCCCTTTGTGGGATGCAAACATGGCTTTGAGTTTTCATAAATACTGGTCGTACAATGATCAGAATTCCATCCAGGGGATCATGAACCTCAGAAGCCAGTATAATGTTCCGATATGGATGGGAGAATCGGGAGAAAACTCAAATGTCTGGTTTAAAGATGCCATCCAGCTTGTTGAGAAAAATAAAATCGGCTGGGCATGGTGGCCGCTGAAGAAGATCAATTCCGTAGTCAACCCGATGACCATTGTGAAAACACCTCAATACCAAACTTTACTGGACTATTGGAACAATGGCGGAACAGCACCCTCATCAGGGTTTGCAACCTACACTTTGATGCAAATGGCAACCAATGCTAAAATCGAAAATTGCATTTTTCGCAAGGATGTCATTGATGCCATGTTCCGGCAGGTTACTGATTCAACTACCCGGCCTTTTGCCAACCATACCGTTCCTGGAATTGTCCATTCATCCGATTACGACCTGGGAACCAATGGCAAAGCTTATTCTGATACTGATGTTGCCACCTACCAGGTATCCACTGGTACCTATACCGACTGGAATAGCGGCTATGCGTACAGAAACGATGGCGTGGATATTGAAACATCGATGGACCCAATGCTCCTTTCGAACGGGTATGATGTAGGCTGGACCGCTGACAATGAATGGTTGCAATATACCGCCAAGGTTGATTCAACGGCAGCTTATAATGTACAGGTCCGTTATGCAGGACTGGCCGGTCCTGTTGTCAAACTGGAGGCCAATGATGTGGATATAACAGGTTCACTGGCCGTTCCAACCACCGGTGGAAATCAGATCTGGAGCAACAGTTTATTTAATGACGTGATTCTCTATAAAGGCACAAAAAAATTGAAAGTTGTGTTCGAAAAAGGTGGAATGAACCTCGGGTTTCTTGGGTTTTCGATCAGTAAAAAACTTTCTGACGTTCCTTTTAAACCGGTTTCTGCCGGCACATCCGAAGTGGGGAACCCGATCACCATCAGTTTTAACAAAATGGTTGTGGATACTTCTGTTTCTTCGGCTGGTTTCAGTTGCACCCTGAATGGCAATCCAGTAACTGTTTCGGGCCTGGGGATGGGCAATAACTCCTTCCAGGTTGTTTTCAACATTGAGCAGCAAATAGTGGATGGGGATACCATCAAGCTCAGCTATTCCGGTGGCCGCGTTATGGCTACCGACGGAACCATGCTTGAAAAATTCTCAAACCTGGTGGTAAAAAACAACCTGCCTTTAAACCTTCGGGTACCTGGTAAAATTGAAGCGGAGGCATTCAGCTTAAACCAGGGACTAAGCCTCGAAGCTTGCACCGATATTGGTGGCGGAGAGGATGTCGGGTTTACCGATCCCGGTGATTACCTCGACTATCAGATCAAAGTGGCGAAGACGGCCAAATACAACATGGAAATACGGGTCGCCAGCCTGAATACTACCGGGATCATCCAGGCGCAACAGTTAAATGACCAGGGCATGGTGCTCAACTTCAGCACCATCTACCTGCCGGTTACGGGAGGATGGCAAACTTGGAAAAGCATCGTCGCCGAAATGTCTCTGACCGAAGGCATCGGCAGGTTGCGGATTAAAATACTGAAGAAAGAGTTCAATCTGAATTGGTACAAATTCTCAGAAAAAGGGGTAGGTACCATCGAACTGAAACCTGGTGAATTAGTAGTTTATCCAAACCCGGTGAATGATGAGCTGACCATTGAAATTCCAAACTCCATCGGACAGGATAAAACATTGATATTCCGCAATCTGAACGGTGTTGTGGTGAAGACAATGGAATTTACCGGTTCAGACGGACCCCGGCAGGTCTATGTCGGCGACATCCCGAAAGGATTCTATTTTTTGGAGGTGGATATTTCGGGAATCATCCACCGGACTAAATTAATTGTGCAATAGAATGCCCACCCATGCCCTCTCCATGCCAGCAGGGAGGGGTTGAGGAAAGGCACATTATCTCAAATACCCTGTTCCATGAGAAAAAATCAGCGTTTCACAATCCTTTTATTCACCTGTGCAATGAATATCCTGTTATCAGGGAACCTCCCGGCAGCACCTGCCGCCCGTGCCGGTAAAAAGGTTACCGTTTATACCACGGCGGAAAATACCAGTTATCGGATATCCATAACCGATACCCTGCACCTGGCAGATTTCGGCCAGCCTTTTGAAACCCAGCCATGTGTTTTTGTGGATCCATCAAAAACATTCCAGACATTCATCGGCATCGGCGCAGCCTTAACGGATGCTGCTGCTGAAACCTTTGCAAAAATGCCAAAGGGGAAGCAACACGAGATCCTGCAGCAATATTTTGACGAGAAAAAGGGAATTGGCTATACCCTTGCACGAACCAACATCCATAGTTGCGATTTTTCCAGCGGCAGTTATACCTATGTAGATGAAAATGATGCCGCATTAAAATCATTCAGCGTCGCGCACGACAGGGAATTCCGTATCCCATTCATCAAACAGGCCATTGTGGCTGCAGGCGGAACACTTACACTCTTTGCAAGTCCATGGAGCCCGCCGGGCTGGATGAAAGACAACAACGACATGTTGCATGGCGGAAAACTGAAACCTGAATTTTATCAGAGCTGGGCCGATTATTTTGTTAAGTTTATCAATGCATACCAGGCCGAAGGAATCCCCGTCTGGGGAATCAGTGTTCAGAATGAACCAATGGCAAAGCAAATATGGGAATCATGTCTTTTTTCAGCTGAAGAAGAAAGAGACTTTATTAAGAATTTCCTGGGTCCGACTTTAAGGAAATCAAATATGCAAGAGAAAAAACTCATTGCCTGGGACCATAACCGCGATCTGATTTATCAGCGTGCGAGCACCATCCTGTCAGATCCCGAAGCAGCCAAATATGTCTGGGGAATCGGATTTCACTGGTATGAGAACTGGACCGGCGGCGGAAATATCTATGACAACGTCAAACGTGTTTCAGAGGCATTTCCAGACAAACACCTGATATTTACCGAAGGCTGTGCCGAGTCTTTTACTTTCAGCAAAATGAATGATTGGAAATGGGGAGAAATGTACGGGCGTTCCATGATCAATGATTTCAACAACGGGACGGTCGGCTGGACCGACTGGAACATCCTGCTGGATGAAACGGGTGGCCCCAACCATGTCAACAATCTTTGTTTTGCACCGCTTCATGCCAACACGAAAACAGGTGAATTATATTATCTGAATTCATTTTATTATATCGGACATTTCTCCAAGTTCATCCGCCCTGGTGCGAAAAGAATCATCAGCGCGACAAGCCGCGGGCAATTTCTCACAACGGCGTTCCGGAACAATGATGGAAGAATTGTCGTCATCGTGATGAACCAGAGCAACGATCATATTCCATACCGGTTATGGATTGCAGGGCAGGCTGCAGAGATCATAAGTTTGCCGCATTCCATACAAACTTTGGTGGTGGAGTAAAATACCTCATCCCCTGGCTCCTTCTCCTCAACGAGAAGGGGAATTCCCGTTCCTTTCCCTGCTGCGACATCACAGCCCGGCAATGGGCTGCAGACACCGGAAATTTTGAAGTCCTGGCTGGAAGCTCCTCCGCCGATATCAGAATTAAAACCAATCTCCTTGTAAAATAACTGCCGAAAATCATTAATTTTGTTCAACCGGGTTTATTTCAGGATTTCACCGGGCTGCCTATCCATGAACATAAATCGTATTCTCTTTCCGTTTTTCATTTGTTTATCGTTAGCCATGACCGTCCCGGCTTGGTCGCAATCAGGATACCTGGTCAAGCATTATTCAAAACAGGATTACCATGCCGGCAGTCAGAATTGGTCGATCGAGGCCGATGGTCATGGTTTCGTGTATGTTGCGAATAACGACGGGCTGATCATCTTCGATGGTACAGGTTGGAAAACATACCGCAATGCAGACCAGTCGATTTTACGTTCCGTTCATGTTGCCACCGGGGGCAACATTTATACCGGCTCCTATGAGGAGTTTGGGTTCTGGAAAGAAAATGCGGATCACGAATTGTTTTATACCAGCCTGAAACCTCTTTCCGGGGATAGCGCATTTCATAACAGTGAAGTCTGGAAAATTGTAGAACACCATGGCAAGATCTACTTTCAGAGTTTTTCCTCCTTGTTTGTCTATGACCATCACACGGTGAAACCCGTGAAATTGCCCGGGAGTATCATCTTTCTACTCAAGGCCAGGGAAAGACTGTTCGTCCAGGTGATCAATGGCAGCCTGTATGAGATGGTAAACGAACAGCTTAAAATCATTGACACAGGGAATGCACTGATCGGGACCGAGGTTAAAACCATCCTGCCATTCAGGGAAAATAGTTTTCTTATCGGAACAACCTCCCATGGATTATTTGTATTTGATGGTAAAACAATCACTCCCTGGAAAATCCCGGCCAATGAAAAATTCAAAGAATTCCAGATTAATAATGGCCTGGCACTGGGGAACCGGCTTATTTTCGGAACGATCGTCAAAGGATTGATCATCCTTGACATGGAGGGAAACATTATTCACCACATGCATGATGAAAATGTCCTGCAAAACAACACCGTGCTCTCGCTTTGCAGCGACGCAAACGGTACCGTATGGGTTGGGCTTGACAACGGAATTGATCATATTTTTTTCGATAACCTGATCGATATCTACCAGGAAAGGGGTGCGCAGCTTGGCGCTGTTTATACGGCCGCATTTTTACATAACACGCTCTATTTGGGGACCAACCGTGGAATTTTCACCTATCGCCTGGATTCAGCTTCCGGGGTATTCTCTTACGGTGGGTTTCTGAATAATTCCCAGGGACAGGTCTGGGAATTAAAGGTGATCGATGGACAGCTCTTTTGCGGACATACATCAGGAACTTTTATCGTGGAAGGAAATAACCTGAGGGAAATTTCTGACGTCAGCGGAGGGTTTTGCATACAAAAGGTCCTTTCAAACCAGGGTGAATTTCTGATCCAAAGCACCTATTCCCCGCTGGTGATCTTTAACAAAGCGGAAAAAAACTGGAGATTTTCCCGACAGGTAAAGGGATACCTTGAACCCTCACGGTTTTTGGAGATGGATCATCTTGGAAATGCATGGGTGGGTCACACGGTAAAGGGGTTATACAAACTTCAGCTTTCAAAAACGCTTGACAGTGTCACCTCTAAGGTTGCTTTTGGCAAGAAGGACGGATTGCCATCTGATTTCGGGATCAGGGTTTTTAATATTGGCAACCGTGTCGTTTTTACCACAGGATCAAAACTGTTTACCTGGGATGACCTGAAAAATAAAATGATCCAGTACGATGAACTGAACAAACAGTTGCAGGGATTTGAATCATGTTCAAGAATTATCAGGAAAGACAATGACAGCTACTGGTTTATCAGGAAAAACGACATTGGCCTCTTTAAAATCAAAGACAATAAAGCCACCATGCTCCTGCATCTTTTTTTACCCCTGTATGCGATACAGATGGTGGATAACTATGAGAACCTGGCGCCACTTGATGAAAACAGGCAGTTGATCTGCCTTGATAATGGTTTTGCCATCATCAACATGGAACTCCTGAATAAAGGATTAAAAGATAATTCAAAATTGCTGTTCAGAAATGTTTACTGCCTGGATTCAAAAGGCAGCAAACAACGGCTCGACCCGGCTGATAATAATGCCGCCATCCCGTATGCCTTGAATACCCTCTCTTTTACGTTTGTTTCAATCAACAACCGTCATCTCTCCCAGCTTTATCAATACAGGCTGAGCGGAATCGATAATGACTGGAGTGAATGGACTCCTGTTACGGAAGTCACCTATACCCGTCTTCCCAAAGGAAATTATACGTTCCTTGTAAGAAGTCTGACAAGTACGGGAAAAGTTACTGACCCCATCAAAATGCATTTCAGGGTGAAACCTGCCTGGTATGCCAGTACGCTGGCATGGATCTTTTACTTCCTTTTTACTGCAGGAGTATTTATAGTCAGCCGGTATTACTTCAGGCGCAGAGTGATCCGGCATCACGCACAGTTGCGGCGTGAAGATGAAGCAAGGTCACTGCTCGAAAAACAGCAAGCCGAAAAGGAGATCATCAAATTGCAGAATGAAAAGCTTCAGTCGGAAATTTCTCATAAGAACATTCAACTGGCCGACTCCACAATGGCCATCATTAAAAAGAATGAGCTCCTGATCGGGATCAAGGATGAACTTGACCGGCAGCGCGAAAAACTGGGTCTGGATTATCCCAAACGGTATTTTGAGCATCTCCTTACCCTTATCAATAAAAATATCTCCAATGACAACGACTGGGAAATCTTTGAATCCCTTTTCGACCAGGCTCATGAGAATTTCTTCAAGCGGCTGAAAGAGGCTTACCCCGATCTGACCCAAAGCGATCTGAAACTTTGTGCCTATCTGAAGCTAAACCTTTCATCCAAGGAAATTGCACCCTTGCTCAACATCAGCTTCAGGGGTGTTGAAACCAGGAGGTACCGGTTGCGCCGGAGGTTAACGCTGGCCTCTGATGACAACCTTGTGGAATTTATCATGCAATTTTAGATTTGCACCCTTCGGCGAAAATGCCCGGAAATTTCGTATCTTTATGCACCCCCGATGGGCAACCAACCGTTTGAAGTAGTATTGACGTATGCCCTCAACACCCCCTCAAACCGGTGGTGTAACCGTGTACGGGCTAATTTTGAAGAAGGATTAATTTTGAGTCTTTTTTTTTTGTTATTTGGCTCTTCCAAGTAACCGTAAATTACATCATTATGCAGAAAATCTACCAACCTCCAAAGTCAATCCGGATTAAAACGACTGGACTTCTGATCCTGTTTTTAACCGGTTTTTTAGCAATTTCACAGGCCCAGGTCCGCACGATCACCGGTGTTGTCACTGCCGCTGACACCAGGGAAACACTTCCGGGAGCTACCCTTCTCATCAAAGGTACAACCACCGGGGCCGTAACCGACCTTGACGGGAAGTATTCCATTTCCGTTAATACGGAAAAAGCAACACTGGTATTTTCCTATGTGGGATACAATACCAAAGAAGTTGAACTGGGCAGTCAGCGGGTAATCGATGTGCAGCTCGAACCGAAAAAGACGACACTTGATGAAGTGGTTGTCATCGGTTATGGATCAGTTAGAAAAAGCGATTTGTCCGGTTCTGTCGGAAGCGTTAAGGCTGAAGACATTACAAAAATAACATCTTTGAATCCTGTGCAAAGCCTCCAGGGGAACGTAACCGGTGTTCAGGTTACCAGCACCTCCGGAACTCCAGGTGAGAGTCCGGCGGTACGGATCAGGGGGGTAGGCACCTTTGGCAACTCCAACCCGATCTATGTGGTCGATGGCGTGATCGTCGACGACATCTCCTTTTTGAACAGCAATGACATCACATCCATGGAGGTTTTAAAAGACGCCTCCGCTTCAGCTATTTACGGTTCAAGAGGCGCCAACGGGGTGATCATGGTGACCACCAAAATGGGGAAAACCACCGAGGGAAAAACCGTTTTCAGCTTTTCAGGGGAGCTGGGAATGCAGAAACTGGCTAAAAAAATTGATCTGCTGAGCGGGCGCGATTTCGCAACCATTTCAAACGAGATCAAACCCGGAAGTTTCAACAATGTGGATGCCGTGCCAAACACCGACTGGCAGGGCCTTGTCTTTCATAACGCACCGGTATATGATTTCCAGCTTTCAGCCTCAGGCTCCTCCAAAACCATTCAATATTATATCAGCGGAGGTTATTTTAAACAGGGCGGAATTATTGACAAATCCAGTTTTGAACGCATCACCTTGAAAATAAACAATATTTATAATTTATCACCCTATGTAAAGTTAGGGAACAACATCACCTTCGCACCATACAGCCAGCAGGTTGCACCGGATGTGACCTATGCCGTTTACAGGGCGAATCCAACACTGGTTCCATACTACCCGGATGGAAGTTATGCAGTGGTTTACAATGTCGGAAACCCCCTTGCCAGCCTGGCATATTCCAATAATTTCAACAAAGGGGTCAGGGGAGTCGGAAATATTTTCGCAGAGGTCAATTTCCTGAAAGCATTCACTTTCAAAACCAGTTACGGCATCGATGCAGGGTACAACCACTCAGAGAGTTTCACACCCGCTTATACGGTTTACAACCCGGATGGGACCATTTCCCAGCAGCAGAATGTGATGAGCCGGTTAGGAAAGAACGACAATTACAATCTGACCTGGTTGTGGGAAAACACGCTGAACTTTAAAAAAGAATTCGGTAAACATTCCATTGATGCCATCGCAGGATATACCATGCAAAATACTACTTCCGATGGATTTAACCTCTCCGGGGCCAATCTCATCCGCGACGGGTCAAATTTCTGGTACATTCAACCCTCCTATATCTATGATCCTGCCAATAACGTCAATACGATCAGCAGCATTAACGAGTCGGTCGACATGGATCAATATTATTCCATGATCTCCTACCTGTTCCGTGTCAACTATGTGTTCAATAAAAAATATATCGTTACGGCTACTTTCAGGAGCGACGGATCATCCAAGTTTGCCCAAAACAACCGATATGCAAGCTTTCCTTCCTTTGCATTGGGGTGGAACGTTTCACAGGAAAGTTTCATGCAAAACATCAAGTGGCTGAATAAATTAAAACTAAGAGCAAGCTGGGGAAAACTCGGAAATGATAAAATTCCTTACTGGGACCGCTATGCACGGGTCGAATCAAACATCCTGGCAATTTTTGGTGTCAACAATGATCCAAATACCGGTGCGACTTTCGGAATCAACGGGAATCCGGATCTGAAGTGGGAGGTTACTACCCAAACAGACCTCGGGCTTGAATTCGGGATGTTCGACAGTCGTTTAACCGCTGAATTTGATTATTACAACAAAAAAACCGATGACATCCTGGTGTTGCTTTCTACTCCCGGTTATCTCGGAAACGGGGTGGGTGCTAAGGTAAGGTTTAATGCCGCTTCCGTTGTAAACAGTGGATTTGAGTTCAACCTGGGATGGCGCGACCAGATCGGAAAAGTAAAATATAACATCGGGATCCTTGGAACCACCATTCACAATGAAGTTTTAAGCATTGGCGGCAACAGCGGCGTGGACTCCGTGTTGATCGGGGGCTACCTTGGCAACGGGATCCCGGTTACACAAAGCAGCGTGGGGTTGCCCATCGGGTCATTTTACGGATATAAAACCGATGGGATCTTTCAAACCAAGGATGAGTTGAATGCATATCCTCATGATGCCCAGGCTGGCGTAGGTGATTTAAGGTTCGTGGATGTGAATGGTGATGGGAAAATTGATGGCAGGGACAGAACGAACATTGGTTCCCCGATACCCAAATTTATTTTCGGTTTCAATTTTGGAGTTGAAGTATATGGCATTGATCTGTCAGCGAACATACAGGGGCAGACGGGAAATAAAATCTTCAACGCCAAGGAGGTGGTCAGGCCCGACCCGTACAATTTTGAAAGCCATGTGCTCAATCGCTGGACCGGTCCCGGTTCAAGCAATACTGAGCCGCGCCCGTCATTCGGAGGATACAATTATACACCTTCGGATCACTTTATCCAGGATGGCTCATTCCTCAGAATCCGCAATGTGGTATTGGGGTATACGATGCCGGCAAACTGGAGCAATAAAATCTATATGCAAAAAATAAGGCTGTATGTAAAGGCCGATAACCTTTACACACTGACAAAGTTTACAGGCTATACCCCTGAAATTGGCAGTGGTGATGTATTATCCGCGGGTATTGATTATGGCATTTACCCAATAACTGCAGTTTACTCAATAGGCATCAATTTAAACTTCTAATGGTTATGAAAACGCAGACAAAAATATATTTTGCAATCCTGATCCTTTTAACAGCGGTTTCCTTTGTAGGATGTAAGAAATTCCTGGATAAGGATCTTCAGGGCACACTGACGCAACAATCCTTCCCTCAGTCTCCTGCAGACGCATTGCTGGCAACCAATGCCACCTATGAATCTTTACGGGAATGGTTTTACAATGCGGGTGGCTACCCGATCTTCGATATCATGTCGGATGACGCCAGGAAAGGAAGCAATCCGAATGACCAGGCGACCACACTGGGACTTTACGATGTGTTTAAACACACCCCTACCCAGGATGGATTAGACCGCTATTGGAATGCACTCTACGTGGGTGTGAAAAGAGCAAACGTGGTGATTGAAAAGATCCCCGCCATCACCATGGATGAAGGCTTAAAAACCAGGTATATTGCAGAGGCCAGGTTCATCCGCGGATTGATCTATTTCGACTTTGTGAGGGCATGGGGAGGCGTTCCCCTGGTAACCACAACAGAACCTCCGCTGAAACTGCCCCGCGCTTCTGCCGAAGAGATCTATACCGTCATTATCGGGGATCTTGAGTTTGCAGTAGCCAATTTACCGCTTAAGTCCGGTTACCAGGGCGCCGACCTCGGCAGGGCAACAAAAGGAGCCGCACAGGCTATGCTTGCCCGGGTTTATCTTTTCCGGCACGATTTTGCCAATGCCGAAAAGTATGCCATGGATGTGATCCATTCAAATCAGTATGGCCTGGAACCTGTTTTTACCGATGCCAATGGTGTGAATGGGAACAATGGAATTGAATCGGTATTTGAAGTCGGGGCCATTCAATCGGAAGGAACCGAAAGTGGTGGGAACCAATATGCCAATACGCAGGGCGTAAGGGGAACTCCTAACCGGGGTTGGGGATTTAGCCGGCCTACCATCGATCTGCGTAACTCATTTGTTACCGGCGACCCCCGGTATAAGGGCACCGTCATCAACCTGAAAGATACGATCGACGATGTCATCATTCTGGGAGACGGAAGCACTCCGGATATTACGTACGACGACCAGGGAAATATCGTAGAAATAGAATGCTACAACAGGAAAGTTTGGGTTCCCGGTAATAATACCATCACACAATGGGGGCATCACCGACGGCTGATCCGTTACGCCGATGTCTTATTAATGGCCTCAGAGGCCCTTAATGAAAATAATAAACCAGCCGATGCGTTGATCTATCTTAACCAGGTCCGGCAACGGGCACGCCAGGGGAACAACAGCATCCTACCAAATATTACGACAACCAATACATCGGAGTTGAGAGACATTATATTCAACGAACGGCGCCAGGAACTGGCCATGGAGGGATGGCGATTCTGGGACCTTGTGCGGACCGGAAGAGCCGCCCAGGTTCTGGGGCCACTGGGTTTTGTAACCGGGAAACATGAACTTCTCCCGATACCCCAAAGTGAAATCGACCTTTCACAGGGATCTCTTGTCCAAAATCCTAACTGGTAAATTCACCCTGAATATTTTCAATGGATATTTTGTTTAACCTTTAATAACTTTAACTATGAAAAAACCATTTGTATTTTTAAATGCGATGCTGATTGTCATTGGATTGATGGTCGGCGGTGTAAGTTGTAAAAAAGATGATAACAAGACTACTTTTAGTATGTCTTCACTTAAAGCCATCGTGGAAGGAGGGTACCTTGACATGAACACCCAGACTGTCCCCACCAATATTCCGACAAATCCTACCATTGAGGCTGGTTTTACAGTTGATGTTTCGGCATCAAGCGTTACGGCGAGTACCATTACCCTGATAAACACCCTTGATCAATCGAACATTCCATTGACACTAACAACTTCAGGATCAAAAATTACCATTGTTCCTACCGCTTCCCTCGGTACAGGGACCCCTTTCCTGCTTAAATTCAATGGAATTAAATCGACCGACAATCAATCCATCACCAACCTTACCCGGAATTTCACAACAATCGGGCCTTATGCTCCAAGTGGTGCAATTGCATACTGGAGCTTTGATGGAAATGCCAATGACCAGATCGGGACATTCAATCCCAAGACAAACGGTGTGTATGGTGTCACCTTCGAAAGTTCATTCAATACGGCTGCAGGGCAGTGTGCGAAATTTAACGGAACATCGAGTATTATTGAAATTCCAAACGGTGACCAGCTTTCAAACACCCAGGACTTTACCATTTCTTTCTGGATAAAAACAAATTCCGAAGGGCATGTTGATGCCAGTGGAAATCCCAAGGGCCATTTTGTCATCGGATTGGGCGCTTATTATGGCTTCCAGTTTGAAATCTCCCCTGATTACAGCAACTGCAAAATGGCTGTACAATACGATAATGGTAATGGTGGTTCGTTCGGTGATGATCTCGCTTTCAACGGAGACGGAAAAACCGGGGCAAACGGAGGATGGCAGGGATGGACCTTCTGCCAGGACCTGACGGGTTCAGGCGGTGTGGCGGCGCTGCTGAAAGACAAATGGGCCTTTGTAGTCTATTCTTTTGATCATGCCACTAAAATTGCCACCATTTATATCAATGGTGCAAAAATGAAATCAATGGATTTCAACCTATGGCCGGCCGGCGATCCTAAATTAGGAGCCGCAGGTCTCAAATATGCAGGTGTAGAACCTGATGTTATCAACGAATTGGCCTTTGGTTTCATTCAATCACGGGGCGGCACCATGTGGGCTACCGAAACATGGGGTGGATACCAGTTCCCCACTTCAAACCATTTCGGTGGCTTGCTGGATGAGGTTCGCATTTATCACCGTACCCTTTCCGAAACCGAAATCGCAGCAATGTACAAACCGTAATTTATTATGTATTGGATCCGGGAGAGGGTTATGGAACACCTTAACCCTCTCTTTTTTAGTTTTTCCGAACCAATATCCTCTGAATGAATGAGTAAAGTCAAATATATATGAATCTTTCACCGCTGACGACCGTTTTTCTTGGGATCACAATACTCTTCGGCACTTCCTGTAAAAAGAAAGAACCTGCGTCCCTGCATCTTGATAATATCATGGCCGGAACCATCTCCCTGAACCTTGGCTCATCTACCAGGGATATCCCGGTGAACAGTGTTTTCACCATTGACTTTGACACTGAAATTGATCCGTTGCTGGGAAGCCAGGGAATTTCATTGCAAAAAGCAGACAACACAACCGTTCCATGCAACTTTACTTTTTTAAACAGCAATAAAAGCGTCAAATTAGCACCCCAGAGCGTGCTTGACAATTATACACAGTATAAAATCAAACTCACCCAGGCTATTAAAGGCTCCAATGGCGAATCGTTTGCAGGAGCGGAGGTGACCTTTATGACCATCGTAGGCCAGCTGGCCATAAAAACCATTACGGTCAACCAGCAGGACTTTCAAGTCCCGAAAAGACCAAAAAATATTGATTATCAAAATGTTCATATTACAATTACTTTTTCCGATTCGCTTGATCCTTCCACCTACCAGAACTATTTTTCCATCTGGCCTCTGAAGCCTGTTTCAATCTCACTGACGGGTGATCAGAAAACGGTAAACATTGTAAATAACGCACCGCTTCAAGATTTTTCAAAAACCTATCTGAATATTTCAAAAGAGTTAAAGGCTAAAAATGGTGCGTCATTTGGCGGTTTCACCAACTATTTTTTCACGGTGCTTGATTCAACGCCAAAATTTCCGATAATTACCGATGATCAGCTTCTTACACTGATCCAGGAAAAAACATTCCGCTATTTTTATGATTATGCCCATCCTTCCTGCGGCCTTGCAAGGGAACGATATAATTCCGGAGATATCGTGACAACAGGAGGTTCAGGTTTTGGGGTGATGGCGCTGATCGTTGGCATGGAACGCGGATTTATCACACGGGAACAGGGAATGACCCGGTTAAATAAAATCCTTACTTTTCTTGAAACCTGCGACCGCTATCATGGTGCATGGGCACACTGGATCAACGGAACAACCGGAAAAACAATTCCGTTTTCTACCAATGATGACGGCGCCGACCTGGTCGAAACCTCCTATATGGTCGAAGGGCTCATGACCATGCGGCAATACCTTGATCCGGGCGTCCCTGCCGAACAAACACGGATACAAAGGATCGATGCATTGACCGATGCCGTTGAATATGATTGGTTCACCCGGGGACAAAATGTGCTGTACTGGCACTGGTCTCCCAATTCAGGCTGGATCATGAACATGCAAATCAGGGGGCACAATGAATGCCTGATCACCTATATTGCTGCATCAACATCAACAACCCATCCTGTTTCGGCAGCGGTTTATACCCAGGGTTATGCCAGCAACGGCGGAATTATAAATGGTAACAGTTATTACGGGATCAGGCTTCCTCTTGGTGAGGCTTACGGCGGCCCATTGTTTTACACCCATTATACTTTTCTCGGGCTGGACCCGCGGACCCTTCAGGATCAATATGCTCATTATTGGGAGCAAAACGTCAACCATTCTTTGATTAACCAGACCTACTGTCTTACAAATCCCAGGGGATGGGTTGGATATAGTTCAGATTGCTGGGGACTAACCGCCAGTGACAATCCATGGGGTTATGATGCACATTCGCCAACCAATGACCTTGGGGTCATTACTCCTTCTGCCGCAGTATCGGCGATTGCATACACTCCTCAACAATCCATGGCTGCCATCAGATTTTTCTATTACACCATCGGCGACAGGCTCTGGGGACAATATGGCTTCTTCGATGCTTTTGATCCAACGGAAAACTGGTGGGCATCCTCCTATCTTGCAATCGATCAGGGGCCGATCATTTGCATGATCGAAAATCACAGAACCGGTCTTTTATGGGATTTGTTCATGTCGCACCCGAAAGTAAATGCCGGCCTCACCAAATTTGGCTTTACCCATTAAAAGTTATTAACCTTAATCGAACCACTTCATGAAAAAAGCATTTATCCTCAACGATGTGGCGTTGTTGTTCGTACTCCTGCTCCTGGGCGGCACCCTGCAGGCACAGGTTGCCGTACAGCATAAGCTTAGCCCGGTTGACAAAGCAAAAATTGATTCCCTGATGAACCAGATGACCCTTGAGGAGAAACTCGGCCAGATGACCCTGTTCGCCTCAGGATGGGATGTCACCGGACCGGTAGTGGGCACCAATGATAAAAAGTTGATCATGGAGGGGAAAGTCGGGGCCATTTTAAATGCTTATACCGTTGATTATGTGCGTGATCTGCAGCGAATGGCCGTTGAGGATTCACGCTTAAAAATCCCGCTGCTTTTTGGTTATGATGTTATCCACGGTCATCGTACCATTTTCCCGATTCCATTGGGCCAGTCGTGTTCCTGGAATTTAAAAATGATTGAGGATGCCGAACGGGTCGCTGCCATTGAAGCAACCGCAGAGGGGATCAACTGGACCTTTGCCCCGATGGTTGACATAGCACGTGATCCGCGCTGGGGAAGGGTTATGGAAGGATCGGGGGAAGACACCTGGCTGGGATGTAAAATTGCAGCAGCAAGGGTCAAAGGGTTCCAGGGAAACGATTTAAAAGCGAACAATACGCTTCTGGCGTGTGCAAAACATTTTGCAGCATACGGAGCACCCCAGGGTGGGCGGGATTATTTTACAGTCGATATTTCCCAGCTGACACTTTATGAATCATACCTTCCTCCATACAAAGCTTGTTCGGATGCGGGAGCAGGTTCCATTATGACATCTTTTAACGAAATTGCAGGAGTGCCTTCGACCTGCAATAAATGGCTCCTGACCGATCTTCTTAAAAAAGAGTGGGGATTTAAAGGCTTTGTGGTGACCGACTGGACTTCCATCAATGAACTGGTCAATCACGGGGTCGCTGAAAACAACAAGGATGCTGCCCGGATATCCCTGAATGCAGGCGTTGATATGGATATGTGCGGTAAGACCTTCCTGGATTACGGCACAGAATTATTGAAAGAAAAAAAGATCGGTATGGACAGGATTGATGAAGCTGTCCGGTCAATCCTGGAGGCAAAAGCAATGCTGGGCCTTTTTGATGATCCATATCGTTACTGCGATAAATCGCGCCAGGAAAAAGAGGTAATGACCCCCGATCATCTCTCCCTGGCAAGGAAAATGGTTTCGGAGAGTTGTGTTTTGTTAAAAAATCCCGGGCACATGCTTCCTATCCCGGAAAAGGCAAAAACAATCGCAATCATAGGTCCGTTGGGCGACTCCAGGAAAGACATGCTTGGAAGCTGGTCGGCCGCAGGGAAATGGGAACAATCCGTCACCTTGCTTGAAGGCATTAAAAACAGAACCGGTGACAAAACGGAGATCATCTATGAGAAGGGCTGCAATACCAACGACAACGACAGGAGTGGATTTGAAGCTGCAGTGAAAGCGGCTGTTAAGGCAGATTATGTGATCCTGGCACTGGGCGAAAACAGCTGGATGAGCGGCGAAGCTGCAAGCCGGACCAGCATCGATGTTCCAGGTGTACAGAATGAACTTGCCGAAGTCATTGTTAACACCGGAAAACCGGTTGTGGTTGTTCTGTTCAATGGTCGCCCACTGGCCATCACAAAACTTGCAAGGCAGCCGGTGGCCATCCTGGAGACATGGTTTGGCGGAACCCAGGCCGGAAATGGCATTGCCGATGTACTTTTCGGTGATGTAAATCCTTCGGGAAAACTCACCATGACCTTTCCGAGAAATGAAGGACAGATACCCATATTCTATAATGTGAAAAATTCCGGAAGGCCATATAACCCGGCTGACAGCGGAGCCAAATATGTTTCAAGGTACCTCGATGGCCCCAACGACCCGCTCTTTCCGTTTGGATTTGGACGCAGCTACACCAGTTTCATATACTCCAACCTTGCAGCCAGTGTTGATGGCCATAAAATCAATATTACAGTTCAGGTTGCCAATGAAGGAGAATTCGACGGCGAGGAGATCGTGCAGTTATATATCCGGGACAAAGTCGGCTCTATTACGCGGCCACTGAAAGAATTAAAGGGATACCAGAAAGTGCTGATCAAAAAAGGCGAAACGAAAACAATCGCATTTAGCCTCACCACCGATGACCTGGCATTTTATCACCCGGATCTGAAAAAATACTGGGAACCCGGCGAATTTATGGTCTTTGTTGGTACGAACTCGGCGGAGACATTATCCACATCCATTACAGTTGAGTGAAATTTAGAAACTTTATGAAGATCAGGAACTTATTGGTATTACTGGCATTCTTTTTTGCCATGGGTACCGCACAGTCGCAACAGGTTGTTTTCAAGTCAAACGGGAAGGTTAATTATCCTTTGGCTCCTCACGAAATGACGATGCTCGATTCCATTCAGCATAAAACGTTCCTTTTCTTTTTAAAGGAACATCATCCTGAAAACGGGATTGTAAAAGACCGGAGTACGGGAAGTTCTCCCTGTAGTATCGCCGCAACAGGTTTTGGAATCCCATCCCTGGCGATCGGTGCTGAAAGAAACTGGATCAGCCGTGAAAAGGCTGCCGAAATCACCCTTGGCATCCTGAAATTCTTTTTCAATTCTGTGCAAAGTACGTCTAAAAATGTCACCGGTTATAAAGGATTTTATTATCATTTTCTGAAAATGGATTCCGGTAATCGCGAATGGAACTGTGAACTCTCTTCGGTCGATACCGGATTGCTGATGATGGGTGTCATTTTTGCACGAAACTATTACAATTCCGACAATAAGGTTGAAAACCAGATCCGGTCCCTGGCGGCAAAATTACTTGAACGCGTTGACTGGAACTTTATGGTACTGCCTGCTTCGAGTAAATATGCCCATACCATTTCCATGGCCTGGACACCCGAAGCGGGATTGCAGGATTATGGCTGGTGCGGTTATAACGAGGCGCTGTTCCTGTATATCCTGGCCGCAGGCAGCGGAATGGACAATGCTGCGCAAAGTTACAGTTCATGGTTAAAAACCTACAAATGGACCACCCCATATAAAGGACTTTCCCATGTTGCTTTTCCTCCTTTGTTCGGCCATCAGTTTTCCCAGGCATTCATCGATTTCAGGGGGATCGCTGATTCGTACATGAAGGAAAAGGGAATCGACTATTTTGAGAATTCGCGCCGTGCAACCTATGTTCAGCGGCAATATGCTGCCGACAATCCCAGGGGCTGGATTGGTTACGATTCGCTGTGCTGGGGTGTAACGGCAAGCGACGGACCTCCGGACAAATATAATTTTGGTGATAAAAAATTCCTGGGTTATGCCGGAAGGGGAACCAGCGGACCCGATTACAACTATTTTGATGACGGGACCATTGCACCGTACGGACCACTTTCATCCTTGCCTTTTGCTCCTGAGATCGTGCTGCCCACGATCAATTCATTAAATAAGAGATATGGTAAAAATATATGGGGAAAATATGGTTATTATGATGCCTTCAACCCGACTGCCAAATGGATCGACAGTGATTTTTTGGGAATTGACGAGGGACCGATGCTGATCATGATCGAAAACTTCAGAACAGGTTTGGTATGGAATTATGTAATGAAAGATCCGATTATTCAAAAGGGTTTAAATAAACTCGGATTTGAGTATATGAATTAAAATTTTCGGAAATCTGCAAGAATTATTTGGTCTGTTAATCTGGAGTAGCGTTTAGACATATATTTTACTATAATGAAAACTCATATCTATAAGAGAATCTCAACTTTGTTCGTGTTGATTCTCACAACCGCGATTCTCCACGCTCAAATCAAAACCCTTGATGAATTTGAAAATAAAAACGGCTGGACTTTCATCAGGTCCGACGGGGTCGATCTTCACTTATCCACCGAAAAAGGCCTGACAGGCAATGCGATCCGTTTCGATTACGATTTCACCAAAGGCACCGGCTACGGCGGAATACAGAAGCTTTTCCCCATCGACCTCCCCGACAATTTTGAATTCACCTTCTATGTCAGGGCTGAATCTCCTGCCAATAATTTTGAAATTAAATTTATCGACAGCACGGGTAACAATGTGTGGTGGGTCAGTAACCGCAATTATGACTTTCCTTCGTCATGGAAAAAAATCCGGATCAAGAAACGACATATCAAATTTGCATGGGGACCCACCGGGGACCAAAGTTTGAAACGAATCGACAGAATTGAATTCACCATTGCTTCGTTTGTTGGTGGCAAGGGAACAATTTGGATTGATGATCTGAAGTTTGAACCGCTCCCACCCGAAACGCTCTCCTATCCAATACCCTCAATCACTGCTTCCTCCCAGGTGAAAAATCATTCACCCGGCAGCATCGTTGATCATTCAGATGAAACTTACTGGCAAAGCAGGGGCGCGAATGATCAGCAGGTAATGGTTGATTTTAAAACCCGCAGGGAATTCGGCGGTTTGCATATCAAATGGCTGAAAGGCCATTACGCTGAGAGTTTTGACATTCTCCTTTCTGATGACGGGAAAAAATGGGAAAAAGTCTATGCTGTCAAATCAAATCAAAGTGATGTCAGTTTTATCAGGCTGCCCGAAGCAGAAGCAAAATTTCTCAGGATAGATCTTGCAAAAAGCAATGATGATACAGGTTTCGGCATCATGGATGTGAGATTTTTAGATGTACAGCGTTCTTTGACAATGAATGATTTCCTGATTTATACCGCTGAACATTCACCGGCCGGAAATTATCCGAGATACTTCCTGGAGCAAGCATCATATTGGACCATCACCGGTGTCAACAATGATGTCAGGGAAGCATTGATCAACGAAGATGGCATGGTTGAAGCTGAAAAAGCAGGGTTCTCCATCGAGCCGATGATAAAAACCGGGGATTCACTTTATACCTGGAATAATGTTAAATCGGCTCAATACATGGGTTCCTCCGGAAATAAACGCGAATTTGACTTTGTGCCATCGGTCGCCTGGCAATGCAATGGCCTCAAATTCGTAACCGGAGTGACCGCAAGCGGAGAGGCAAATATCAATTCCAGGCTTGATATCAGTTACGCGTTTGAAAACCTGACGGCACAACCAAAAGATTTTGAATTTTATTTATTGATCCGTCCGTACCAGGTTAATCCATACTACCAGTTTCTGAATCTTGCCGGAGGGGTTGGTAAAATTAATTCAATCAGTGAAAAGGATCACAATACCATCTCCATCGATGATAAAGTAGTTCTTTCACAGAAAAAATATGATCACTTTGGTGCAGGCACCTTCGACGATGGATGCATGGTCGATTTGCTGAGGAAAGGCAATCTCCCTGAAACCAGGTCCGTAATTGATCATAACGGCCTGGCAAACGGGGTGGTCAGATATACTTTTCACTTAAATCCCGGAGAGCGCACCGCATTCTTTTTGGTGGTTCCGTTTTATGCTGAAAAACTCAATGACCCGAATCCAGGCACCGAAAATGTCCTTGCAGACGCTGATCATGCAAGGGAATTCTGGAAAACAAAAGTCGGACACATCAAATTCAATCTGCCTGAATCGGCCGACAGGATTGTAAACACATACAGATCAAACCTCGCCTACATTCTCATCAACAGGGATAATGCCGGAATTCAACCTGGATCGCGTTCGTATGAAAGAAGCTGGATACGCGACGGCGCACTGACCTCCTCTGCCCTGTTGAAATCAGGCATTGTCAAAGAGGTCAGGGATTTTATTGACTGGTACACTGACCATCAATATGAAAGCGGCAAGGTTCCCTGTGTCGTCGATCACCGGGGTCCCGACCCGGTTCCGGAAAACGACAGCCACGGGGAAATGATCTATTTAATCCGCGAATATTTTAACTTCACGAAGGATACAGCTTTTCTGAGATCAAAAAATAAAAATGTGTTGCAGGCGGTATCATACATCGAATCACTGATCGCCGAGCAGTCGACGGATCATTATAAATACGGGAACGACAGTGTACGTGCATGTTACGGACTGGTCACGGAATCCATCAGTCACGAAGGGTATTCTGCAAAACCGATGCACTCTTACTGGGATGATTTCTTTACCATGAAAGGTTTGAAAGATGCAACGGAAATTCAAAAAATACTGGGTGACAAAGAGAATTATGAACGAATAATGAAAGTAAGGAATTCCTTTCGTGAAAATCTCTACAATTCATTGCATCTCGCGATGAAAACAAGAAAAATAAATTACCTGCCCGGTTGTGCGGAACTTGGTGATTTTGATGCAACATCAACCACAATCGCTTTAACACCCTGCAACGAACTCAACAACCTGCCAAAACCGCAGGTGTATAACACGTTTGAGAAGTACTACGAATTTTTTAAAAACAGGAGGGACGGGAAAACCGACTGGATCAATTATACGCCGTATGAAAACCGCCTGATCGGTTCATTCATCCTTTTAGATCAGCCTGACCGAGCGCATGAGCTGATCGATTTTTTCCTGAACGACCAGCGTCCGCAGGGCTGGAATGACTGGGCCGAAGTTGTCTGGAAAGATTACCGCACGCCCCGTTATATCGGGGATATGCCCCACACCTGGGTTGGCAGCGATTTCATCAATGCGATCCGAGCAATGTTCGTGTATGAGAACGAATACGACCAATCGCTTGTGCTGGCTGCTGCACTTTACCAGGATTGGATTGATGCTCCTGCCGGAATGTCCGTGGAAAATCTGCCTACCTATTATGGGGAGATATCCTACTCCATCAAAAAGAATGACAACAAATATCTCTTCTCCATTTCCGGGGATGTCAAACTTCCGGCCAATGGAATGAAGATTAAAAACTTTAACGGATCGAAAAAGCCTGCGAAAGTAACAGTCAACGGATTCGAAATCAATGATTTTAACGAAAAGTCAATATCGGTTAAAGCATTACCGGCAGAAGTAGTGATTTATTATTAGTGCACAAGAGAAAAAGATTGAACATCCTCACCGCAGAGCAGCGAGGATTTAACCCAACTACTTCAACCCCCGTCCCCTTCTCCTGAAGGAGAAGGGGTGCAGGGGATGAGGCAATTAACGAACAGGAATAAAGCATGGACAACACCACGAAACCCGAAGACCGCATTCGCTTTACACAGTTAGCCGCCTATGGCGCCGGTGGCGTCATACCGATCGCCCTCTTCAACATTGCCGGGATACTCGTCGGGCTGATGGGCAATATCAGTTTGGGGCTGAGCGCATTCTGGCTTGGGGCCATTTTAATCGTCCCCCGTTTATGGGATGCCCTGTCGGATCCTTTTATCGGTCACCTTTCCGACAATACCCGGACCCGCTGGGGACGCCGGCGCCCCTTTTTGCTGGTAGGCGGAATCCTCGTTGCAGTGTTTTTTGTTGTCATCTGGTGGATCCCAAAGGGTGATATGGTGCGTACATGGTTCCCTTCGGATACAGGCTTCCAATGGTTTCAGCTTTGCTACATTCTTTTTTCCCTTTTGCTGTTTTTCACTGCCGTGAATCTTTTCGAGATCCCACACGGCGCTCTAGGAATGGAGATGACCACCGATTACCACGAACGCACGCGTTTGTTCAGTGCCAAGAGTTTTGTCGGCAATCTTTTTGCCATGGGCACACCCTGGCTTTTTGCCCTCGCCAGCATGGAAATTTTTAAAGGCCCCGGAGGAAATGAAGCCGATGGCATGCGTTACGTCTCCCTGATGATCGCGGCTTTCCTCATCCCGCTTTCTTTCTGGTGGTTTTTCAAATTGCGTGAACCGGGATTTGTAAAAGCCGCCAGCCACGAAAAAACACCCTTCTGGCAAGACATGAAACATACCACCGGCAACCGGAACTTTATCATGTTGACGTTGACAATCTTCACGCTGGCCATGGGCTTTAATTTCGTCCAACTCATCGGGTCATATATCCCTATTTTTTATGTTTTTGGGGGAGATAAGGTTGCCGGAGCTTATCTGCTCGCGATCAACGGGATGATCTGGGCTATCACCGGTGTGCTGGCGGTATTTCCCCTCAACTGGATCAGCCCGAAACTGGGGAAAAGAAATACGCTGACCATTGCTATTTTACTCATGTGCCTTGCACAACTGTCTAAAATTGTATGCTATAACCCCTCATATCCCTACCTGATCATCATCCCCACGGTTCTTCTTTCTGCAGGAATGCTGTTTTTCTTCACACTTGGATCTTCCATGGTGGGCGATATCTGTGATGAAGATGAATTAAATACCGGGTATCGTTCAGAGGGCAGTTATTACTCCGTATTCTGGTGGTTCATCAAAATGGGATCTGCCCTGGCCAGCTTTGTTACTGGTGTGTTGATCGTATTTACCATGTTCGATGAAACCCAGGTTACAAAGGTCGATAAGATACAGGGGAGCGTAAGGGAGATGCGAAGCATCGTTCAGTATTGGAAAGGCTACCAGGGACTCAGCAGCACCAATAAGGAGTGGCTGGAAAACACGAAAACCAAGGCAGCCGAAGCGCTTACAGAATCGAAAGAATATATTACCTATCTGGGCAAAGAATCTCTTAAGGAGCCTGACGAGGCGAACCGGATCCTGACCGCATACCCTGGTCAGCGGAAAAATATGCTGTCAAACGCACTGATTATGACCAAGGCTACAACAGGTGAACTGGAACAGATTCAATCACTGTTGGCTAATCTTGTGCCCAGGGCCCAGGACTCCCTGATGAATGCTGCCGTCGCAAAGGCAATTCCACTGACGCTGGAAACGAAACTTGTAAAGGCCAGGATGTATTCTTTTGAGCTAAGGTCGCACCTGGAAGCCAAATCATTGGAAACGAAAAACAGCAGGAAACACTATGATGTCATCATGCAGGAAATTTCCGGGGTAGACAACCGGCTTGCCGGCATGAACACCACCTCATCCATGATTTTATTGGATAAGGAGCTTGGCTCCATTGAAAGCAAAATCGTACCACTCACTCAGCAAACCCCTTATACGCTTTTGATGATGCGGGTGGTTGAGATCGGGTTGCCATTGTTGTTAAGCCTCTTTTCAATTTTCTTTGTTCTGAAGTACTCGCTCACTGAGAAACGAAGCCATGAAATTAAAGAGCTTCTCAGGCAAAGGATTGTAAAACGTGACGTATGACACATGATATGTGACAAATAAATAATTACAAGTGCCCGTGACAATTGACACATGAAATTCAGTGTAAAAGAAGGCAATTTCTATCTTGATGACAAAAAGGTGTTCCTCAACTCGGGGGAAATCCATTATTTCAGGATAAAGCGCGCGTTTTGGGACAAGCACCTGGAGGCAGCCAAAGAGGCCGGTTTGACGACCATCAGCACTTACATACCCTGGGCATGGCACGAACCGGAGGAATCTGTTTTTGATTTTAACGGCACATCATGCCCCGAACGGGACCTGAAAGGATGGCTGCAAAAATGCCAGGACCATGGATTGCATTGCATCGTAAAACCAGGGCCTTTTATCCTGGCGGAATTTCGTGGAGCAGGTCTGCCTGATTGGTTCATGGACCAGTATGGCCCTGAAGTCAAGATGCACAACAGGAAAGGTGGCATTGTTCAAAGTGACGGCGTCAGTCTGTTCAATGATAAATTCCTTGAGAAGGTGACGCTTTGGTATGACCAGATCATGCCGCTCATCCGCGACCATGAAATTACAACCGGTGGCCCGGTTATCATGATGCAGGTTTGCAATGAGATCGGCGTCTTTTCCTGGCTGGCAAAGCAAGGTGATTATTGCAAGGCTGTGAGTGACCGTTTCATTTCTTACCTGTCGCATAAATTCAACAATATTGCTGAGATAAATAGTTTGTGGGGTACTGATTATCCCGGCTTTGCTCATGTTGAGCTTCCTCCCGACGGCAAACTTCCCTATGCATCAAAGGGGGATCGTGGCCGTGATTATGAATGGCACTGCTTCTGGAGAACATATTATGGCGACTATCTGCGAATGCTGAGCCGCATGGCCAGGGATAGAGGTGTTAGCATTCCATTCTATCATAACCTTCCCGGCTGGATTTATGGAAACGGTTATGAGTTTCCGGTCAATATCACCATGTACGAAGATCTTTATGGTGATAAGGGCGAGCTTTTCTTCGGAGTCGATCATATCCCGGAATTCCTCTCCTACCGTAACCTGCATGACGACCGGATCATCAATGATATAACTTATGCAATGCAGGGCAACAAGCCGCTCTTTGCTGCTGAGTTCCAGTGCGGTTCCCGTGAATATCATGTGGTAACGAATCCACGGGAGATGGAACTTTTCTATAAGGCAAGCGTGGCCAATGGTCTGACCGGCTGGAACTACTACATGTTCTCTCAGGGGCGCAACCCAAGCCGCAGGGGCTATTCGGGGGAGACTTTTTACTGGTTCAACCCGCTTACACCGGAAGGGGAGCGAACCAGTGCCTTCCCATTGGTCAAACGAATGAGCCAGGTGATCAAAACCTCTGAAAGCCTTATTGTTAATGCAAAACGTAAAGCCGAAGTTTGTGTACTTTTCTACCCTCCTTATTATGCAACAGAGTTGGAAAGACCTGTGGATGAAAAGTGCGGATTGCAATTCACTCCTTCCGTTATCCGCCGACCGGCATATTTCGATGGTTTGCTGAAAGCACTTCAGGTGTTGAACATCGATTATGATATGATCGATCTTGGAAAAGCTACCACCAACATATTGCTTGACTACCGGCAGGTTTGGGCATTCTGCACGGATGAAATGAATGGCAGGGACCAGCAAACCATTGTGGATTATACCAGGGCCGGGGGGCAGAGTGTTCTTTTCCCTTATCTGCCTGATCGCGAGATGTCGCAGCAGCCATGTGCCATCATTCGGGAAGCATTGTCAATAGCACCATCCGGAAGGGAAACCGTTGATTCGCCGTTGATCGATATGTATAACCTGAAAGACATCAAGTGTGCCAACCCGGTAATCACCTATTCTGAAGAAATGCTTTCAGGGGCAGAGGTGATCGCCCGCACGATTCACGGAACTGCATGTGGATTCTTAAAAGCGCTCGGAGGCGGATCCATGATCCACCTCGGAACCTGGATCGGATTCGACACCGAAGGGCATAAACCGGTTTATGAAGCGATTCTTCGCTGTTCCGGCGCAAAACTCAGGCAGGCATCAACCAGCAATGATTTTATTATCGTCAGGGAACGGTTCACCACGGACAATGCAGCAATGCTATTCATCGGCAATTATTACAATGAAGAACAGTCCGGCAAAGTGACTTACACACACCCTGTTAGCGGCGAGGCAATCACCATTCCCTATATACAGGAAGAGCTGGTGTGGCCGGCGTTGGTTGGAGTGTTAACCCCGGTGTGCCTTGATGTTTCAAACGGACTACAGATTCTCCACAGCACTTCTGATATTCTCGGTGTTGTGGAAATGAACGGCCATCTGGAGATTACCCTGTATGGAGATCGGGACCTGGCCGGGGAGATCGTGTTTGAAGGTGTTCATGTTCAAAAAATAAATTCCGCAACACTGGATGATGCCGCTATGGCAATCATCCGGAACGATAACCGTATTGTATTGTCTTACAAACATTTACATAAGAAGGAAATGGTTCTTAGCATAAAAATCAACTAAATGATCCTTAAAAATTCCCCCGGGCTTACGTTCGATTTCCTTGAAAACGGCTCAATCAGGAGTATCGAAGTTGATCCGATCAGGATAAGCATCATACAGGCAACACTGTTTTCAAGATCCAGGGCGAACCTGTATATAAGAAAAAGAACAAACCCCTTTGAATACAAACCACTGTTAGGGCCTGAAAGCAATAGTCGCTTTAGCATAACCAGCGATGCGTTTTATGCAGAGGGCAGTTGGGACGGGCTTGATTATATTTGTGTCCTTCACCTTTCAAAAACCAATCTGAGCTGGCAGTGGCGCATTGAGGTAAATAATACATCTCAAAATGCTGTTGATCTCGACCTGATCTATGTGCAGGATGCAGGGCTGAAGCAGATTTCTGACGGACTGGTCAATGAATATTATGTAAGCCAATACATTGAACGACGTATTCTTGAAGATGAAAACCATGGTGCCGTTATATGCTGCCGCCAGAACATGAAAGAATCAGTTGGCAATCCATGGTTGATGATGGCCGCAGCAAACACTGCGGTTTCGGCAAGTGTAGACGGCATGCAGTTTTACGGTAAAACGTTCAGGGAAACAGGTATTCCGGAAGGCCTGCTCGCTGAAAGGCTTGGAGGAGAATATTCCGGAGAATCCGCAGTACTTGCCTTACAGGAAAAACCTTTCCGGCTGGCTGCAGGGGAACATCACCAGAGTGTTTTTGTCGCGCTCTATTTGCCGGATCACCCTGAGGCCACCTCACACGATGATTTGAACCGGCTAACCAACCTGGTACTTGAATCCGGCGCTGGCCTGGCCTCTCAAAATTCTCGTCTGCCGTTCACCCCGGTTAAAAATATTTTCAATACCTCTGTTTTTTTACCCGTTGATGATTTGAGCAATGAGGAGATTGACCGGTTTTTCGGCATTGAGCGGCGTCATTGTGAAGTTGAAAATGGTCAGTTGCTGTCATTTTTCTGTCGACAGGATATCCATGTTGTTTTACGGGCCAAAGAAATAATTGTTGACCGCCCGCATGCCCATATCATGCAGGCCCGGGGAGGGTATGCCCCCGATGAAAACATGGTATCGACGGCCTCCTTTGCCTATGGTGTTTTCAATTCGCATCTTGCCCAGGGCAATACCAATTTTAATATTTTCCTCTCCGTTTGTTCAAGCCAGTTTAATCTCGCTCCCGAGACGGGGCAACGGATCTTTGTTGAGCTCGGTGGCCGGAAATACCTGCTTGGAGTCCCTTCAGCTTTTGAGATCGGGCTGAACCACTGCCGGTGGATCTATAAACATGGCGACAATTTCTTTCAGGTGCGCAGCTGGACTTCCAAAAAGGCCCCGCAGGTCAATATGGATTTCAGGGTTCTGAATGGTAAAAAAGTGAATTTCTTAATCACCCATGATTTTGATCAACTCAATGGCTGGACGATCGTGCCGGGAAGCACGGCTGGTGAGTATGTTGCGAAACCGAAAGCAGACAGCATAATTGCCGGTAAATTTCCGCATGCACAATTCCGTTTGGTCATCAACGGCACCCATTCTGATTATACGGCTTGCGGTGACGAAGTGCTGTATAGCGACAATAAAAGTCATGGGGACTCTTTTTTTATTCTTGATGTAAAGGAGACCTCTGATTTTTCCCTGAGTTTTACCGGGGAGGTATGCTCCCGGTCCCGGACAATTATTTTTGAAGATGCCGATGAACAGTGGCGCTCAGATTGTCAGGATGCCCGGTCTGCCTGGCAGGACCTGAGCTTAAACCTTTCGCTGAAGGGTGATCATGAAGACACTGCCGCCATCCGGGAGATCCTCCCGTGGTACGGCATGAATGCACTGACCCATTTTTTAACACCGTATGGCCTGGAACAATTCAGCGGAGCGGCCTGGGGCACGCGCGACATTTCCCAGGGACCGTTTGACCTGCTGTTGTGTATGGAAAAATATGAGGAAGCCAAACAGGTCCTTCGCACTATTTTCGCCAATCAGAATCCTGACGGAGGATGGCCGCAATGGTGGATGTTCGACAGTTACTCAAACATACGGGCCGACAGTGCTCATGGAGATGTAGTTTACTGGTGCATGATTGCACTTGCCAACTATATCAAAGTTACCGGCGATATTGAAATCCTTAATGAGATTTTACCTTTTTATCATGCAACCGGTACTGCCAAAGCTGAAAAGGAAACGCTCAGCAAACATGTCGGCAGGCTTGTTAAAATGATCGTTGACTCCTTTATTCCGGGTACTGCCCTGGTCCCCTTTGGAGGAGGCGACTGGAATGATTCCCTGCAGCCGGTAAGCAAGGACCTGGCGCAACGAATGATCTCAAGCTGGACGGTTGAAATGAATTACCAGGCCTTCAGCCAATACACGGCGGTATATGAGCAGTCCGGCAATACCGTGAATGCAAAAGAATTGAAAGACATCTGTGAACAGATTAAATCCGATTTCAACAAATACCTGATCAGGGATGGAGTGGTTGCAGGATATGGCCTGGTTGAAGATGACGGAAGCATCAGCCTGCTGCTCCATCCGTGTGATGATAAAACCAATATCCGGTTTAGCATTTTGCCAATGAATCGCGGCATTATCAGTGGAATTTTTACCAGGGAACAAGCGCTGCGACACCAGGATCTTATCGAACAGCACCTGAAAGGCCCGGATGGAGCCCGGTTGATGAACCGCCCGCTCAAATATAAAGGAGGGATTCAAACACTTTTTCAGAGGGCCGAAAGCAGCACCTTTTTTGGTCGCGAGATAGGGCTCATGTATGTGCATGAACACATTCGTTATGCCGAATCGCAAGCCATTACTGGCAGGGCGGATGCTTTTGTGAAGGCACTCCGCCAGGCCATTCCGGTTGCCTACCGGGATGTTGTGCCCTGTGGGGATACCCGGCAATCAAATTGTTATTACAGCAGTTCGGATGTCACTTTTAAAAGCCGTTATGAAGCAGATGAACGATACGATGAAATAAAAACGGGAAAAATAACATTGAAAGGAGGATGGCGGGTCTATTCCAGCGGACCGGGTATTTTTATTGGACTGGTTGTGTCCCGGTTACTTGGTTTACGCACTGAATCGGGTAACATCATTATCGATCCGGTCATTCCGCATTCTTTAGATGGATTATCGGCTTCAATCGATTTCAAGGGCCATTCAGCAACATTCAACTATTCAATAAAGGAAAACTGGTTTGGCGTCAAAGCCATCTCCATCAACGGGAAACCTGTACCATTCATCCATGAAGAAAACAAATACCGCCAGGGTGGGGCTGTTATTCCGACCGGTCTTTTTTTATCGATGTTGAATCAACAGGAAAATATTATTGATATTGAGCTTTAAGAAGGGAACTCCTGCCGGATTTCACCCGAGTAAACTGATGATCTCCTGCTGAAGTATTTCAAAGGTGAATGGCTTGCTCACATACCCGTCCATCCCTGCCCCGAGGTATAATTCGCGATCACCTTTCATGGCATTGGCAGTCAAAGCCATAATGATCGAATGGCGGGAACTCCCTTTTTCCTCTTCCCGGATGGCTTTGGCCACCTGGTATCCATCCATAAATGGCATCTGAATGTCCAGAATGATCAGATCATAGTTTCTGGCATGGTACATGTCGAAGGCTTGCTGCCCATCATCAGCCAAGTCGACTTCGAATCCCATTTTTTTTAACTGGAAGTTAACGATCCGTTGGTTGATGGCATTGTCTTCAGCTACCAATACCCGTTTCTGTGCAAACCCTGCCCTTTCTTCAGAATGGTTGTTCATGGACTGATCCTTCTGCGTTTTAGACACGGTAAACGGCAGTGTGAACCAAAACATGGAACCTCTGCCAGGATTGCTTTCCACCCCGATATGGCCCCCCATGGCATCGGCCAGTTTTTTACAGATCGAGAGACCCAGTCCGGTTCCGGAAATCAGTTTTGATTTGTCTTGTTTTAACCTGGAAAAAACCTGGAAGAGGGAGTTCAACGACTCTTTCGGGATGCCGATACCGGTGTCAACCACTTCAAATCTTAACTTCACCGCGTTGTCAGTGTGTTCAACCTGACGAATGTGAACCTCAATTTTTCCCTGCTCGGTAAATTTTATAGCATTGTTCGTCAGGTTGATTATGATCTGCCGCAGGCGCTTTGAATCGCCGATCAGGAGGTTTGAGACATTGTGACCGGTAAAAATGTCAAATCCCAGGGATTTTTCAGAAGCCTTCAATTTCATGACCAGGGAGATGTCCTCCATTACCCGGTCGAGCATGAAAGGTTGAAGGTCCATCTCCAGTTTTCCGGCTTCAATGACTGAAAAATCGAGCACGTCATTCAGTAAAACAAGCAGGTTCTCAGCGGAGGAGATGATGCCGTTCAATAAATCCATTTGCTCAGGTGCAAGTGGTGAACTTCTTAAAATTTCAGACAATCCCAAAATACCGTTCATGGGAGTTCGAAACTCGTGCGACACACTGGCGATAAACTCATTTTTGGCCAGTGTTCCTGCTTCGGCCAATTCTTTCGAATGCCGGAGTTCTTCCTCATAAAGGATACGTTCGGTAATATCCCATGAAATGCCTATCAATCCGATGATCCGGTTTTCAGCATTCCTGATCGGGGCAATGCTGCTGTTCACCCATCGCTTCAGGTCATTATGATCCAATTCCTCTTCGATATCATATAATGCAGTGCCGGTTTCGATCACCGAAGCCTCTTTTTTAATATATTCCGTATTGTTGTATCCGGGGAAAATATCCTGGATCTTTTTTCCGGTAATTTTTTCTGCCGGAATTCCTGCCAATTCAACAAATGGCTGGTTTACAAGGATGTAATTAAGGTGTACGTCTTTGAAGTAAACAAAAGCCGGGATGGTATTGAGCAACGCTGAAAGCTCTTCAGCACGGATTTTCAGGTTGTCGGAGACCTTCTTCAGATCGGCAGAAGTCCTGGTAAGCAGTGAGGAGAAGATGCTCTTTTCCTTACTGGACCGTTGATATTTAAACAGCAGTTTATCATAGTCTGCATTGACCTTCTTCAGCTCCTCTATGATCTGTTCCTTGCGGACGGAAAAATCTTCCGGATTTTGATATCCTGAAAGTTCTTCAATTAGCATGAGAATTTTAAGCGACATCTGGTTTTTGCTTAATGGAAACCATGGTGAATGTTTCATTATGAAATTCACAGGAGGCATGCTCAAAATTTCCGATTTCACCATAGGTGAAAAACCCGATCAGTGGTTTGTCCCAGTTTTGCCATGCATGATCAATTTCTTCTGAAATTGTCGGCCCCAGCGCATTGTGGCGGGCCATGCAGGAAAACAGGATCAAAACATCGGTTTCACTGTTTTTAATGTAAAAATTATTGACTTTTCTACGCGTATCTTCAATAATTTCTAACCCGGGTGAACTGGAAAAAGTAACGACTGCCCCGTTGGGGACGGTGCCTGCAAAAATCAGTGCTTTTTTCTTGATATCGACGTTGATCACCGCCCGCAGCACATCCGGCGATCCTGTTTTCTTTATCAACAGCGGAAATTCAACACCTATTTCAGGGAGGTCTGCATCGCCTATATTCAAATAATCTTTATAAACATCCAGTGCGGGCTGGTCGTCGATGGTATACACAATATTGCCTTCTGAATGGGTGATGATTTTGTCAGCACCGATACTCACCCATCCGCTGGTAGCAATTCCATCGATATCGTACTTTTCAGCATTAAAAACCAAAGCCATCGCGCCATTGTTCTCAAGGTTATTTTCTGAGAATACAAACGTTTCATTGAACCGAGCATCATCGCCCGCCAAACCGCCAAACAACCTGATATGGTCTCCGGCAAGATGCTGGATGCCTCGTACCATTTGTTCGCCATCCATGTCAAGGCCGCTTCCGAGTACGAGAATTGCCGGTTTTTCAAAAACATCTGCCGCCCATTTCCCGATGCTTTCTCCCAGGCTGAAGGAAGTTTGACCCTTGCCGTGGAAAAGCCTGATCTCAAAGGACCCGGGGATCAGTTCCATCATCAGGCATACCAATCCGCCATCGGTGATCACCTGGTTACTCCGATCATATAAAAATTCACCGCATGAACTGCACCCAAACACATTTACATGGCGGGGCTTTAAAAAAGTGATGATATCCTTCAGCTCAAGGTCTACTGACGAAAAAACGATCGCAACATTGGGCTGAAAACCATCGCTTGTGTTTTCAATCCATGCTTGCATGAAATTCTTAATGGAATCGGAATAGAACGTTTTCAAATACATATTGGTATGTTTGAGGTCGGTTTGCGTGTAACAAATATACAAATTTCGCCAAATGGATCATTTGTTTTCAAAGGTAATTGTTCGGACAGAGAATAACGCTATTTTTGCAGTCTAATATTCCCTTCATGCAAAACAAAATTTACCCTTTATTAATATTGCTTTTCACTCTCCGGGTCGCAACAGCCCAGGAGACCAGGTTAATACCCAGAGTTGACCATGCCGTTTACTTTGATATTTCTCCCCCGCTCAGGGATATGCAGCCATCAGCAATGGTTCAGATTGACAGAAGCTGGAAAGACGGAGTCGTGAACAATTATGTTGATTTTTCGGGAGATGCTCACCGAAAGCCTGGCCAATACGACCAGGGGACGCAGGAGTATTTCGGGAAACTTCTTGCAGATACCACGATCCGGAATTTTGACGGTATGGGAAACATCGGTGGCTCTGTGCCCCCCGACACCCATGGCGATGTGGGCTTCAACCATTATTTCCAGGTAATCAACAGTTCCTATTCGATTTATAATAAAAGTGGAGTAAAAATTTTCGGCCCTGCCGTCAGCAGTTCGGTATGGGCGGGCATGCCAAACAATACAAACAGCGGGGATGCCGTTGTTTTGTTTGATGAACAGGCCAACCGGTGGATCTTCTCTCAATTTTCCCTCCCGTTCGGCTCCTCAACCGCTCCTTTTTATCAGATGATCGCGGTATCCCAAACGCCCGATCCGATGGGAAGCTGGTACAGATGGTCCTATGAATTCAACGCCTTGCCCGATTATCCCAAGTTTGGCGTGTGGCCTGATGGATATTATATGTCGTCCAACAACTTTGGCGTTGGCGGGGCAGGATTTACCAATGGAGCCTATTCATACGACCGCACCGCGATGCTTGCCGGAAGTCCCAGTGCTCAGCGGATTTCGTTCACGGTATCTCCCGGTGCCGATGGATCAGTCACCTTTATGCCTGCAGATTGCGATGGTTCATTCCCGCCTGTGGGAACTCCCAACTATTTCACCTACATCCGAACCGGGGGAACGCAACGTCTGGGCATTTATGAATTTCATTCTGATTGGACCACACCGGCCAATTCCACTTTTGCAAACCTGACCCATCTGAATGTCACCCCGTTCATCTCCCTGGGATGGGGCGACGGAATTCCGCAGAAAGAATCCCCGCAACTGCTGGAGACCCTTGGCGACAGGCTGATGTATCGGACACAGTACAGGCAATTCAATGGATATTCATCAATGGTCCTGAATCATTCAGTAGGCACCGGGCTGGAGAGCGCGGGGATCCGGTGGTATGAATTAAGGAATACCGGAACAGGCTGGAATATTTACCAGCAGTCAACCTATGCGCCGGCCGACGGCAATTCAAGATGGATGGGAAGCATTGCACAGGATACAGCCGGCACCATTTCCCTGGGCTATTCAATTTCAAGTGCCAGCATGTATCCCGGAATCCGCTATACCGGAAGGATCAAAACAGACCCCTTGAACCAGATGACCATCATGGAAAGAACAATTGTGAACGGAGGAGGTTCTCAGACAGGAATCTGGAGCGGTCGAAGCCGCTGGGGCGATTACAGCGCCATGAGTATCGATCCTTCATCTCCTACAACTTTCTGGTTTACAACGGAATATTATGCTTCAACCTCTTCAAGCAACTGGCAAACACGCATCGCCTCTTTTACCTTTGGCAATGTGTTTTCATCGGCTGCATCGGTATTTCCCTCACTCCGCTGCGGCGCCAATGCTGACTCATCACAACTAAATGCCTATGGGTATGGAGGGAGTGGAACCTATACCTATTCCTGGACATCAATCCCTGCGGGATTTACCTCCACCCTGCAAAATCCAAAGGTCTACCCGGTGCAAACAACCAAATATATTGTTGCAACCAGCGATGGCATTCTAACAAGAATTGACACCGCTGAAGTGCGTATTGTTGAAGCACCAACAGCATTTGCAGGAAATGACACCACGGTTTGCTGGTACATCTCCCCTGTTCCGGTGAATGCAACGGCAACAAATTATGACCATTTCCTTTTAGGGACAACGGGCGACGGGACTTTTACGAATCCATCCTCACTTACCACAGATTATATCCCCGGGATCCGGGATAAAACATCAGGCGGCGTTACGTTAAAACTCATTGTTTGGCCAGTATCCCCTTGTTCGGCGAAAGCCACAAGTACGAAGCACATCATTCTTGATCCCTGCACAGGTGTTGATGACCATCCATTCCCTGAACTGAGCATGGTTATAAAGCCCAATCCCGCTCATGGCAAGATGTCGGTAAACATAACCGGTTTGCCTCGCACCGCTGAACTTTCAATAATCGCACCGGATGGGCGTATGGTCTATTCCACCTCCATTGATCCGGACGCTGACCGGTCAGCAACAGAGCTAATGGATGTAACTTCCTATCCGAAAGGCCTGTATGTAATGAAGCTGAAATCAGAAAACAAAGTATTGGTTTCCCGGTTCATCGTGCAATAAACGACGGGTTTTATTGAAGAACCTCGCGGCAAACCACGAGGTTCTTCGATCCCATAGGATTTAATGTTTTTGCTCGCTAACCCCGTCGCAAGGGCGGGGAATACGCTCGCGGCATTCAATTTCCTTACCAGATCACGATACGCAGCGAATCTGCAACCGTGCCTTTGCACCCGAACGCGTCGGAAAATTCTTTCATCAGCGGCAGTGTGGCATTGATCCTCCAGCGGGCAGGAGTATGTTCGTTTGTCTGAACCTGGTTGATAAGGCTTTCATTGGTCATATTCTCACGCCATACCTGTGCCCATCCCATGAAAAATCGTTGTTGGTAAGTAAATCCATCGATCGGTTCAGGTTTCTTTTTGCCTGCAAGTGATTTTTCAAGGGCATAGTATCCAAGAGTCAATCCGCCCAGATCAGCGATATTTTCGCCGAGGGTGAGTTTGCCATCAATTTTAAACCCTTTGGTAACTTCGATGGAACTGAAATAGGCTTCCATTTTTTTCCCGAGGGCAGTAAAATTTTCAGCATCTTCCTTGGTCCACCAATTGCTCAGATTGCCATCGCCATCGTATTGGGCTCCCTGATCATCGAACCCGTGCGTCATCTCATGCCCGATCACCCCAATGATAGCACCATAGTTGATTGCATCATCAGCGTCGGGATTGAAAAATGGAGGTTGCAGGATGGCTGCCGGGAAAACGATTTCATTGTTGGTGGGATTGTTATAGGCATTGATGGTCTGTGGAGACATTCCCCATTCGGTTTTATCGACCGGCTTCCCGGCTTTTGCGATCATGTCGTTGTGTTCCCACAAAGCAATGTTCCTGCTGTTTTCAATCAGCTTATCCGGTTGGATATCAATGCTGGAATAGTCCTTCCATTTATCGGGATACCCGATCTTCCAGGTAAAAGCGGCCAGTTTCTTTTTGGCTTTCACTTTGGTGGGACCGCTCATCCACGTAAGTTTATCGATCCGGTCGCTGTATACACTGCGAACGTTTACGATCATTTCGGAAACTTTTTTCTTGGAGGATTCAGGAAAATATTTAGCCACGAAAAGTTTTCCCAGAGGCATCCCCAACCTGCGGTTGACACTCATGACAGCACGTTCTTGCCGTGGACGTTGTTCCTTCACGCCAAACATGACTGTGCTGAAAAAACGGAATGTTTCCTTGTTGAACTGAGATGGCAGCAGGTTGGCATAGGTCGACAGCAATTGCCAGCGGAAATAGGTTTTCAACACATCAACCGGGGTAGTCTTTAAGAGTTGATTCAAATTTTTCAGATAGTTTTTATCCTGAACGATCACCGTGTCGGCATGCAAACCAAAGTTTTTATAATAGTCTCCCCAATTGATCTCAGGAGCCAGTTTCTGAAGCTCGGCAAATGAAATTTTATTATAGATTTTCACGGGATCGCGAAGTTCAAAATTTTTAAGCTGGATCAATGCCATTTTGGTTTCGAAATCAAGGATGGTTTTCCCCGGCTCGGGTACATTCCAGCCCGCCATTGAAAACATTTTATCGACGTGCTTCACAAACTCGGCCCTGATTTTCACCATGGCTGAATCCTTGTTTTCATAATAGTTGCGGTCGTTCAGCGATAAGCCGCTTTGCCCCATGAAAACCGCATTCATCTTGCTGTTACGGTCATCCGCCCCGACATATACGCCAAACGGACCGTCAATACTGTATATTGCCTGTTCACCCCCGAGGGCGATCAGTTCGGAATTGTTCTTTGCAGCCATGATTTTATCTGACATGGAAACAAGAGGGGAGATTCCGCGTTTGGCAATGGTCACGGTGTCAAGATAAGAGCGGTAATAGTCGGTGATTAACTGGGCTTCGCTTCCTTTCTTTGGATTTTCCTGCGTCAGCAGTTCGTTGATGATTCCTTTAATTTTTACTTCACGGGTCTCTTTGTCCAGGATATCAAAAGAGCCCCACGATCCTTCGGTTGAGGGGATCGGATTGTGTTTTTTCCAGTTACCGTTGGCATAACCATCAAAATCTTCACAGGGTTTCATGGTCGAATCGATGGTTGAAATATCAAAAGCCGGTACTTTGTTTTCAGCATTCATTGGTTTTTTATTATTGCTGCAGGAGGTGGTGAGGAACCACGTAATCACCGGAACGGCGATTAAAAGAACTACAAGTTGTTTTTTCATGAGACGTTTTTTTTTGCAAAATTAGTCGAATTTGTTTCTGTAAATTTTTCTCATTCAGAATTTTCATTAAATTTATCTCCTGAAACCCCAATCAACGTTAATTAAATAACAATGAATCATCAAATCCTGAAAATTATTATAGCCGATCGCATTGCCCTGGTGACCATCAGCAGGCCGTCTGCACTGAACGCGTTGAATACAGCTTTTTTTAAAGAGTTTAACCATTTTCTTGATGATCTCGAACCCCGCGAGGATGTGAAAGTACTCGTGATAACCGGAGAAGGAAAAGCTTTCGTAGCAGGGGCCGATATCGCCGAGATGGTTCACATGAACTCTGAAGAGGGTTATGCTTTCTCAACATATGGCCAGCAGACCTTTGACAGGCTGGAACGACTTGGAATTCCTGTAATCGCAGCAGTGAACGGCTATGCACTTGGTGGCGGTTGCGAATTGGCCATGGCCTGCGATTTCCGCATTGCCAGCAAACTCGCTAAATTCGGACAACCTGAAATGAACCTCGGGATGATACCGGGATACGCTGCAACCCAGCGGTTATCCCGTCTTACAGGACTTAGCAATGCATTGTACCTGATCCTTACTGCCGATACCATCACGGCTGATGATGCCTTGCGCATCGGGCTCGTACAAAAGGTTACAGAACCGGAAATGTTGATGGACGAGGTGATGAAACTGGCCTCGAAAATTGCCGGCAATGGCTCACAGGCGGTTCCGACATCAAAAAGGATTATCCGAGCAGGGATTGTAATGAATTTCAAAGAGGCATCTGAACTGGAGGCCGTTGAATTCGGTAAACAGTTCAGCAATGAAGCTACGAAAGAAGGCATGAAAGCCTTTCTTGAAAAACGCAAACCGGATTGGTAATTCCTCCCCTTGGAGGGTCCGGGGATGAGGTCAATAATAACCCAAAAAAAAGAAAAACATGTCATACGAAGAACGATTGCAGCATGTTTCGGTGCTGGGCGCTGCCGGCAAAATGGGAAGCGGAATTCTGCTGCTTACCGCGGTGGAAATGGCCGATTTAAGCCTTAAACCTGAAAACAGAGGCAAAGCTTATGTATTGAATGCCATTGATGTTTCGGATGAAGCACTGGCCGGAGTGATGAAATATCTGAAGGCACAGGTGCTGAAATTGGCTGAAAAAAAAATGGTTGGCCTGAGAAAGGTGTATGCCCATCGTGCCGACCTGATCGACAACGATGAGATCATTGATCAGTATATTTTCGATGTAATCAGCCTCGTCAGGACGACCACGCGGTTGGAATCGGCGTATGATTCCTTCATGATATTCGAGGCCATCAAAGAGGATCCGGAAATGAAAATCGGGATTTTTTCGAAAATCTCTTTAAACAACCCTCACAAACCATGGTTTTTTACCAACACCTCTTCCATCCCGATCACCAAACTTGATGAAGGTGCGGGTTTGAATGGCCGGATCATCGGTTTTCATTTCTACAATCCGCCGGCTGTCCAGAAACTGGTTGAGATCATCAAAGCGGAACATACACTTTCGGAAGTGGAGGCTTTTGCACAGCAGTATGCGAAAAATCTCCGCAAAGTCGTGGTTCCCTCCCATGATAAAGCCGGGTTCATCGGCAACGGCCATTTCATGCGCGACATCCTGCATGCTGCGGCCGAAGTCGACAAACTCAGTAACGAATTTTCATTCGTGGAGGCGGTATATGCCCTCAATAAAATCAGCCAGGACTACCTGGTACGCCCCATGGGTATTTTCCAGCTTGTTGATTATGTCGGCGTGGATGTGTGCAGTTTTATCATGTCGGTTATGAATCCATACCTGGAGAATGAAGACCTGCATTGTCACCTGCTTGACAACCTCCTTGAGCAGGGCATCAAAGGAGGACAGTACTCAGATGGATCCCAGAAAGACGGCATCCTGAAATATGAGAAGGGGCGCCCGGTTGCCATATACGATCCGGGTACAAAAACATATGTTTCCATCGGTGATTTCCAATCGAAAGTCGACGGGAAACTCGGATCCATGCCTGTTCCTCCCACTTGGAAAAACGTGGTGGGCAGCAAATCAAAGGATGAAATCCTCCAGGTTTATTTTAACGGACTCAAACAAACTTCCGGATTGGGTGCAGAATTGGCACGGACCTATGCAAACCGCTCCTGTGCCATTGGCCAGCAGTTGATCAGCTCAGGGGTCGCCATGAACGAAAACGATGTGAACACAGTTCTGCTCACGGGTTTCTTCCATGCTTACGGACCAATAAATGATTATTTAAAATAGACGCCGCTGCGTACCTCTTCCCATTCTGGGAGGAGGACCGGTGGAAAAAAATTGACATCTATGAGAAGAAAAGTATATATGATCGCCGGATACAATACCCTTTCCATGGGAACCGGCCGTAAAGAGTTCAATCCCAAGAAGGAACGTCCCGGATTGGAAGAATATATCAGGGAAGCCGGGCAGGGAACCCTGGCGAAAATCGGAGGTGCAGAGAACGTGGATGAATGTGTGATTGGCAATTTTATGGCATCACGATTCAACAGGCAGGCCAACCTGGCTGCATTTTTCCCCTATGTGGATGAGGGGTTGCGCTACAAGCCCGCCATCCGGGTCGAAGGTGCATGTGCAACCGGCGGATTGGCGCTCATGAGCGGTATAAAAAGCGTGCTTGCCGAAACGGCAGAGGTTGTCCTGGTTATTGGAGTGGAAGTACAGAATACGGTTAAAGCCATCTATTGTGCCGATTACCTTGCCGGTGCCGGATGGTTTAAAAACCGCAAAAACGGCCATGCATATTTCTTCCCCGGTCAGTTCAGCGACAGGGCAGGTTCCTATTTTGAAAAATACGGCAGGGAAAAGACCCGCCAGGCATTGGCCCGCTGGTTCCGCAATGCCATTGAAAATGCCAGGCTTTGCCCGACGGCACAAGAGTTTCACAACACTGTCCACGACCTGGAAGGTCAGGCAAAGATGGAACCCAATGGAAAATCTTTTGTGGATCACCTCAATATATTCGATTGTTCAAAGGTTTCAGATGGTGCTTCGGCCATCGCCATCGTTTCGCAGGAAGGCTTGAAACGGTGCGGTATTCCGGTCAGCCAGGCCATTGAAGTGAAGGGTTGGGGGCAGGTGGAAGAGGATATCACCAAACCACCGGCAGATCCCACTGAGTTATCTACGACAAAGCAGGCCGTTAAAAACGCACTGGCTTATGCTGGAATTACGCGCGACCAGATTGGAACTGCCGAAATCCATGACTGCTTTTCCATTGCAGGGTTGATGTGCATTGAAGCCATCGGATTTGCCGAAAAAGGAAAAGGCGCCGATTTTATCCTTGAAGGAAACACCTCCCGTACCGGTCGGGTTCCCATCAACACAACAGGTGGCCTGATCGGCTGGGGCCATCCCACAGGGGGCACTGGCGTGCACCAGGCTGTGACCATTCTTGAACAACTCACAGGAATGGCCGGAGATGCCCAGGTTGAAATCACTGCCGACCAGCCCTACGGACTGACCGTCAACATGGGAGGCGATGATAAGTCGCTGGTATCCATTGTTTATAAGAAGGCGGAATGATGCAAATTGCAAATTGCAAAATGTAAAATGCAAAACCGGCTGACCTCCCTTTTCGGCATCGATTTCCCCATCATCCAGGCAGGGATGATCTGGTGCAGTGGGTGGCGGCTTGCATCAGCGGTGAGCAATGCCGGCGGACTTGGTTTAATTGGAGCCGGGTCGATGGAGCCTGAGGTTTTACTGGAACATATCCATAAATGCAAAGATGCAACGAACAAGCCGTTTGGGGTGAATATTCCACTGTTATATTCCCGGGTTGACAGGCAGATTGAGATCATCCTCAGTGAAGGGGTTAAAATTGTCTTCACCTCGGCAGGAAACCCTTCATTGCTGACTCCTTTGCTGAAAAATCATGGGGTCACGGTGGTTCATGTAATTGCGAATGTGAAATCTGCACTAAAATGTGAGCAATCCGGCGTGGATGCCATTGTTGCCGAGGGCTTTGAAGCAGGCGGTCACAATGGCAAAGAGGAAACCACCACGTTTACCCTTCTTCCGTTGATCAGAAATGCGACAAAATTACCACTCATAGCAGCTGGCGGCATCGCCACGGGTCGCGGGATGCTGGCAGCAATGGCCTTGGGTGCTGAAGGCTTTCAGATCGGCAGCCGGTTTGTGGCATCGGAAGAATCATCGGCCCATCCGGATTTTAAGCACAAAGTGTTGGAAACAGGGGATGGAGATACATTCCTGACAATGAAAAGTTTAATGCCCGTAAGGCTTATTAAAAATTCTTTTTTTCTGAAAGTACGGGAACTTGAGGAATCCGGCGCTTCACCTGACGAGTTGAAGCAACTGCTGGGAAAGGGCCGCGCAAAACTTGGCATGTTCGATGGCAATACCGAGGAGGGAGAACTGGAGATCGGGCAGGCTGCAGCCTTGATAAAGAGTATTAAGCCAGCTGGCGAGATTGTCCGGGAGATGGTTGAAGAGTTTGAGGAGGCTCGAAAAGGACTCCTTGAATATCGAATATCGAATATTGAATAATGAATGTCGAAGCAGGGTAAAACTTTCAAATTGTTGAAAGAATTCACTTGCCGGATAAAATTTCAAACATGTTATTGAGTTATATTTGTTCAACCAAAATGTATCCCGATGAAAACGATTCTCTTGGGTTTGATCCTGGTATTAAGCCAGGCTGGTCTTGTGTTTTCGCAGGATGAAACGACAACCCGGCAAGCGAACAGTGATAACGGCGAGATTAAAACCATCTTCAAAAAATCAGATCATCATATAAAAATAGGATATTACCTTGGCCCTGAAGCAGCCTGGACGCAATTCGATGGCAAAAATGTTTTCCTGGGAGGACTGAGCATGGGCATGATCTTCGACCATTTCTTTTCGGTCGGGTTAGCAGGGTATGGGATCCTGAATTCAAACAAGCTTTGGTACGACTTGGATGGTTCCCTCGATGCTGCCCGGGGAGCCTATCTTTACGGAGGCTATGGCGGGATAAAATTTGAATTCCGTGTATTGCCGGCCTCTCCGGTCCATCTCAATTTTCCAATCCTGATTGGTGGCGGAGGACTGGTCTACAATACCTGGACCTGCCACGATCAAAGCGGAGGACTGGTCTACAATACGTGGACCAACCACGATCAAAATTATCATGATAACAATTAAGGAGGAACTTTCTCCCCTTCTCTTTCAGGAGAAGGGGTCAGGGGGACCGGGTATTACAACTTAATCAACTTCAATGTTTCCTTATTGACCCCCGTTGTTACCTGAACGAAGTACATGCCGGGACGAAGATCCTGTATCGCTATCGATAGCTTCCTTTCGCCGTGGCAATTCTGTTTTAACATTTTCATCCCACTCATGTTGGATATCTCAACGCTGGCCAACCCGTTTGTTTCACTGCCTGTGATTTCAAGGGTAATTAAGTTTACCGCAGGGTTCGGATAGATACGTAAACTTCCGTTCATCCCGATCTCCGGTACCGATGCCAGGAAACTGCCATTCTGTACCGGGCTGTTCACGAGCGGGTTCGGCGAGTTGGTACAATAAGTATTGTTTATGGTAATGGATCCATGCATGTATCCACCGGCATTTACATCTGTTCCGGGGAAATACACAATGTTTTGTCCCGCGATCATTGTGGCGGAACCTCCGTTGTTTACAGTAAAGTATGCAGATTCTCCTGCAACATAAATGGTTTCTATGGCACTATAGCAATTGATCTCCCCATTGGCAACGACAATATATTGCAGGCTGTTGGTTAGCGGAATGACATTAATAAAAATCTGGTTGGAGGTAGCGGGGTTCCCCGCTGTGCATGTTTCACTTGAAGTCAGTGTACAGGTAACTGCATCGCCATTCAATGGATTATAGGTTAATACAGCGTTGTCGGTACCGGCACTGGTCCCATTCACCATCCAGTGATAAGAAGGTGCTGACCCTCCATTCACCGGTACAGCGGTCAAAGTAACCGCCCCCCCCTCAGGAACAGGGTTGATATTGGCACTGATGGTTACACTTACTGCAACTTTAGTGGTTGTAGTGATCACGGCCTCGCCGGTCATCGGGGTGGTACCGCCACCGCTGGTACCACTCACCGTGTAGGTGCCGGCAAGCTGGTCGCCGAAGGTGATCGCAGAGCCTGTTCCCGCAACGGTTGGCGCCTGGGCAACAGCATTTTTGTAAAGGGTGTAGGTTACTCCTGATTCTGAGTCCTCAAGTCCTACTGCCAGGCCTGTTCCGCCCTGGCAATAAGCGCCGGTTCCGGTAACTGCAAAGGCAGTCGGGGGTGTTGTTGCCGGGTTGACCGTCAGGACGCCTGAAATATTGCTCGTGCCATTCCAGAATCCACCGTTGAAACCGCCATATACATAGTCTCCGTTACCAAATTGGAATCGGCTTGCATAGTAATATGTTCCGGCGGTGGTGATTGCTGCGCCAAGGTCAGCTTTAAACTCATCATTATCCCACGATTGCCCGGAGAAGGGTGCTGGCACCCAGTTGCTCCAGGAAACCGGATCGGTATAGCTGGTGCTGTAACCGATCCAGGCCTGCAGGCCGAAGGTCGGACCGGCTGTGTAGGTTTTATCCTGCATATAGGCCTGTGCATATACATCATAGGAGCCGCCAAGGTCGATGGAACCAGTTCCCGGCCATTGCAGGTTTGCCCAGTTGATCCACCCGCCCCAGTTATCATTCTGAGTCGTGATATCGGAAACAGTAATCAAGCGGTTTGACCCGCCGGCATATTCGCCGCCGCCCCAGCCGGCATTTTTAAAATACTTATATTCATAGATTGTCGCATCTAGCGAAAGAGTATAGGTATAGATAAGGGTTGTACCTACCCGTGCCATGGCCATGCTGCCTGCTCCACCAGGTTCGATCCAGGTAGCACCCGGAAAGTTGCCAGTCAGGTAAATCACGTCAGAAACAGGGTTGAAACCCTCTGCGGTAGACATATCAACATTGAAAGTTACAGAAAATCCAACAGGGGGTGCTGCCGGAAAAGTTTTTGCATTCGTGCCACCGATCAGGCCGACGAAGATGATCAAAAGTAAGAATGATTTTCTCATGGTTTTCAGTTTAGGGTTTGATTCACTAATAATTATGCAGGATTGTTATGAATTACTAATTTACTATTAAATTTTCAAACACTGCTTTCCTTTTGCCGTCGATTATTTTTTTTATCTGCCTTAACCTAATAAACAGAAAACAAATATAATCCATTTTCATCTCTTTATTATTTAAACGGGATACCACCATCTGCTAAATTAATCTTTATTTAATAATTCCACAACATTCAGCGAAACAGCAACAAGTAATTTTGGCACGAAAATGACACCCATTATTGTTTAAAAAGAATTGATTTTCAACAGGTGTATAAGAGATGCATCTAATATCTTTATTCATGGTAATTTTGTTCCCCCCTCGACGTTCAAATCAATGGCAAAAGTAAATACATATACATTTCCCCCGCAACACCTGGGAAGCAACCCTGTTTTATAAACCCTTTTTTGGAAGTGAGTTTAGCAGAGGCGGGGTGGCCCGGTGTAGAAAGGTGACGATGGAGTTGAAGGAGATGTTCCAGGCATATTATGGAACCTGCTTAGATAAATTCGGTGTCCGATGGATGTTCATCTGAAGACTGCAAGTAGCCGCAAGGTGGAAGGTTTTAGATCAGGCAAGGAATGTCCCGGCAGGTTGTGCCTTCCAGGCACCAGGCTCACCGGTGCGGACCAGGAATGTTCCAGGCAGGGAATACAGGCGTTGCTTCTCATGAAAAAATTACATCGAGGCATTGGTAATGGCATAAAATATCTAATATTCCGCAAATGGAAAACATCAGGTCCTTAGAAATTAAAGCTGCACTGAAGATCATGAAACCTGTCGGGGAGGTCTATGAAGCGATCATTGATCCCGGAAAAATGTCAAACTATTTCATATCTGAAAGTAGCGGGAGGATGGAGGAAGGGGAACTGCTCTTCTGGCGGTTCCCTGAATTTGACATGGAATTTCCGGTCCGCGTGGGGAAAATCGTGAAGGATAGATATATTTCCTACTACTGGACAAACGATGGGGAGGAATCACTGGTTGAAATGACGCTGGCTGCAACTCCCGACCGATCGACCGTTGTGACCATCACAGAGAAAAGCAAAAACAATGATGAAGCCGGACTCAGGTGGTTAAAACAAAACACGGAAGGCTGGGCAAACTTCCTTGCATGTCTTAAAGCCTGGCTTGAATATGGAATAAACCTGAGAAAAGGCGCTTTTGATTTTCTGAAAAATCAATGTGGAACGGCACGGATATTTCTTTAATTAAGTCTTCCATTTGAGACCCGGGATCTGGATCAAGCAAATCCATACAGGAGTTTCAGTCACGCCGGCAATCTTTTCAAAAACATATGCTTTCATTGATTGGCTGAATGAAAATCCTATTAATATAATTGTTGCCTCGTCTTCCGCTGACCCCCGGAATCATTGCGAAGGTACCGGAGAAAATTTTCCAGATTTGTTGGAATAGCATGCGACCAGCATTATCCTGGATTATCCAACCATTTTGACATCATCACGGGGAGGATGATGTAAAATCAAAATTAATTCCCTTAAAAATTGTTAATTCAAGCGTGTGAATGATAATTAAATATATCTTTGTTTGTAATTAGTCTATATTAACACAGTGGGTGCAAAGCTGCATTGGCATTTAACTCCAGTTGACCTGGCCAGGGGAAACTTAAATACTATAGATATGAGTAAAAATTCCGTTGTTGAAATTCGTGAAGCTGCACTCCCCAATGACATTGATTTTATCCGACAATTGTGGACAGATTATCTGACATGGGGAAACGACAATATGCAAAAGCTTTATGGAGTGCATCCACATAATCCGAAGGAAGCAGTGGAACAAGATGTTAAAATGATTGACAAATTCCTGCCTCCAAATGGACGTCTTATGCTTGCATTCATTGATAAAAATGCCTGTGGAATAGGATGCCTGAAAATGATTAATGAAGAAACAGGTGAAATTAAACGAATGTATGTAACCCCATCTTTCAGAAATATTGGAGCAGGACGAGCTATACTTCAATCCTTACTGGATGCTGCAAAAGAAACAGGTTACAGGAAAGTGCGATTGGATAGCCCAAAGTTTATGGAAGCTGCTCATTCACTTTACCGAAGTTTTGGTTTTAAAAACATTTCAGCTTATCCGGAGGTTGAAATTCCAGAAGAGTTCAGAAAATATTTATTGTTTATGGAATTAGATTTATCTTAATCCTGAACGACATATTAAGCTGATTGATCGAAAAAGAAGAACGCCAGCATCGAAACAATTAACGGTCAAAAAAAAGGGTAAGCCGAAAACCTGCCAGAGTAGGCAATAAAAAAATAAATGAAAATGAAAAAAACAATTAATCTTCCACGTCATCTGATCTTGTTGACTACCCTCGCTATCTTGTTTTGCACGACGCAGAGTTGTTAAGAAGCACCCAAAATATGAAGTGGGGCGGCACTGCAAACGGAGGCTCCTGAGTATTTTCTACTCCGGCCCCGGACTTGAAAAGACTTATGGTTACTCCCATGCCGTAAAAATCGGGGATGATCTTAAAATATCCGGAGCAGTAAGCATGGACAGTGTTGGGAATTTAACTGCTGCCGGCAATATGGATCAGCAAATGAAGAACTGCTATGGCGATTTGGATAAAATTTTAAAGCATTACGGATACACATTCGACGATGTTGTGGCAGAAAACGTATATACAACCAATATGGCTGAATTTATCAAAATCTCGGCTTATCGTAATTCTATTTATAAGAAGCAATTCCCCACAGGAACATGGCTCGAAGTAAAAGGCCTCGCACTTCAAGGACAGTTGATTGAGATAGATATGGAGGCTCATAAGGCGAAGTGACCTTTTAAGAATATTTGGGGTCAATTGACACAAACGACATAAGAGAAAACAGCTAAAAAGTGTTTATTCCATGCTTGGTAACCTTAATACTTAAAATGAAAAAATATATAATATTCTGTTGTTTTATTGCAAGCCTGCAAACGACTCTTGCTCAGAACAAAGAGGCAGATATTATGTTAAAGGAATTAAGTAAAGCCTCAACTGACAGTTCCCGTGTAGGACTGATGAATAAAATCCTTTATCAAACAAACTCCCTTACCCAGCAGGAAAGGATTGACTATTCCAAAAAAATACTTGATTTGGCAAGAAAACATCATGACAGGATTCTTGAATCGGTTATCACCGCAGAATTGGGTTATCTTATCTCAATCAATGGCAACAACCTCCTGGGTTCGGAACTGGCATTCAGCGGATTGGAAATAGCGCAACAGCATAAGAACAAACAAGCCCTCGGTATTATTTACCAGGATCTGGCTATTTGTTTCAGGAATGACAGGACAAAACGCAAACAGTATCTTTTTAAGGCTTTGCCATATTCTGAAGCCGCAGGTGATTATTTTAACTTGACTTCTACCCTGCTTACTCTTTCCAAATATTATTCTTCTGTTCAATTCAAGGATTCTGCTTTGTATTACGCACAGCGGAGTTATGAGCTCTGTTTATCCAAAAACGTGGAAGTAAATTTACCTCATAGCCTTATCCAGTTAGCCAGCGTCCATTATTATGATTTAGGAAATAAAGGAATTGCACTGGAGTATATGAAGAAGGCATTGGCTACAAAATATGGCAGGGAAAACCCGGGCGTTTTTGTAATCGTTAACACGACCCTTGCCGGCTTGTTTCATGACCAGAAAATGCCGGATTCCGCACTTTATTATAACAATAAGGCCTTCGATAAACTGGGAAAAGCGCCTTTCACATCATATTTAAACGTCTATGGTGTATACAAAAAAGTTTATTCAAATATAAACAGCGATAGTACATTAAAATATTATAAACTTTATGAAACTGTTAGAGACAGCATTGAAAAAGTGTCTGATGCACAGCAACAGCAATTAGTATCTATAAAAAAAGATTTAGAAATAGAAAAGGCGGCAACACAACGCCAGCAAAATATTCAATATGCATTGATCGCCATGGGAATTGTGACATTTATCGCCATGTTTTTCATGTTCAGCCGCAGCATTATTGTTACAGAAAAATGGATATCCTTCTTCGGTATACTTGGTTTGCTGATCGTGTTTGAGTTTGTCAATCTTTTCATTCATCCGTTTTTAGAAAGGATAACAAGCCACACGCCTATACTGATGCTGCTTGCACTGGTTGCCGTTGCGTCGTTGCTTATTCCGTTGCATCACCGCATCGAAAAATGGGTTAAAGAAAAAATGACGGAGAAAAACAAAGTCATTCGATTGGCAAATGCGAAGAAGACGATTGAAAAACTGGAAGGAAATAACCATTAAAAATCCGGATATGAAAAAGATCCTATACATCATTTTGTTTTATGCAAGTTTGCATTACACCAATGCTCAAACTCCCAACCTGGACAAACTACTTCAGAAAATTTCTCTGGAGAAAAATGACAGCAGTCGATTTTATCTGGCTTTTAGCGGATTAACCGTCTCTGAAACGAACCCGGTTTTGGATATGGGAAATGCTGAAATAATTTTAGTCCATGGACAAAAAACCAACGACAGAGTATGTCAGGTCCTCGGGTTAGCGTGTTTAGGCTATGATTACAGGGCATTTGGGAATACTGCCAGGAGTTTGGAATACAATTTAAAGGCAAAAGTGGTTGCAGAAAATTCAAAAGATGACCGGTTGATTTTTCCTGTCTACAATGGGCTTGCCACTACTTATTTAGACCTGGGAGATTATCCTAAAGCCATTGCATACAATCTGGCATCACTGGAAAAAGCTGCCCACGTAGAAGTGAACATTTTTACCATTTTCGCTAATCTGACAATGGGTGAAATATATCTGGCAAAAAACAAAACGGATTCGGCACTGATATACACGCAGAAGGCTTACGAACTAAGTATGAGCGCAGGGATTAAAGAATATTTAGGCGGAATCTACGGGCAGCTGGGCAGCATTCAGGCCAAACTTCACAATTTCACGCTTGCGTTAAGTTATTTGAATTTATCGCTGGAAGAAGGATATAAAATCAAATCCCCAAAATACATTAACATTTCTTACACCGCGATCGCGGAATATTATCTGAATGCGAACCAAAAAGATTCTGCCATAGCTTATTCAAAAAAAGCCATTGCCACTGTTCAAAATTCAGCATTTGAAACCATGGTTATCAAACCCGCAAAATTGCTCACAGATATTTACAGGAATGTCAACATTGACAGCGCTTTTAAATATTCTGAAATGCATAAAACGGCGAAAGACAGTTTATTCAGCATCAAAGCAATTCAGCAAACCCAATTGATGACGTTTGAAGAGGAGGCCCGTCAGCAGGAATTAGGTGTTGTAAAGGCTAAAGAGGGGGAACAACGGAAACAGTATATTCAATATGCCGTGATTGCACTAAGCATCATTACTTTGATCATTCTGTTTTTAATACTCAGCCGCAGCTTCATCGCCAATACAAAACTGATTGAGTTTTTTGGTGTGATTGCATTATTGATTGTATTTGAGTTCCTCAATTTACTGCTGCATCCTTTTTTGGAAAACATAACACATCATACCCCTGTGTTCATGCTGTTGGCGCTGGTTTGTATTGCCTCCTTGCTGGTGCCGATGCATCATAGGATTGAAAAATGGGCAACGCATCAACTGGTGGAAAAGAATAAACAGGTTCGGCTGGCAGCAGCGAAGAAAACGATTGAAGAATTGGAAAACACGAACAAATAGCCAACCTAAAAAACGAAATTATGAAACACAGTGCCGTGTTCCATAGATTATTGTTCCTGTCTGTAATCACGGCCATTTGGGGGGCAGGATTTACCAATATGCTACACGCACAAGCAAACCAGGTTGAATCCAATATAAAAATGTTTACGCATGTTTGGGATGAAATTATTAACTAGAGGAAACTGGACCTTGTAAATGAATCTAACTTTACCAAAAACCCGGTCATGCATGGAGGTGCCGCAGATGTGGTCGGCATTGACAGCGCCCATGCGCATTGACAAACCGGTTTTGCTTCGAAACCTGTTCGATCTGGCCTTTCATTTTCCGGCCAGATACTTTCTTATAATAAAATCCCTGGGCCATTGAAAGATGCCGGAAATACGACGACCTTGGCACATTACTGACAAGGAATAACCATAGAGGAATTCTTAACAACACCCGTTTCCAACTTGTTTTTTTAACCTGGGAAATCCTCCCCGGCAATTCGCGAATTAACATGTCCCGGAAAATCAAGGCACTGTGCCAGAACAACCTCTGCGAATTCTGGAAACTCGAAATCTCTGATTTCCAAAAAGCAAAAGGCATCGGGAAACAACGCCTGCCTGATTGTTTCCATGTTTGCGCTCTCCCGCCGAAGAAACACTTCGGAAGTCGTTGTCAAACCTAAAATATCCAGCAGCAGGGATGCATACACAGTTTTACATTCCCTGATCGGCGAGCTGCCTTATGAAGAATTCTGGATGCTGCTGCTGAACCGGGCAAACAAGATCATGATTACGGTGAAGGTTTCCGAAGGCGTGATCTCCGGTACCGTGGTTGATCCTAAAGTGATATTCTTCACTGTTATTCGATTATTATTAACTTCATTGTCTCTGATTCTGAAAGAACCCATGTGCTTACGATTGCCGCATCAGATACTCTTACAAATGTTCCTATGCAGAAAGCGCTCACGTATTCCGTTGTTGTAGTGATGGACCTGACGGCAGGAATGAATGGGAATACTGTTTTTACCTTCATATTAATCAAGTAGAATAACTCAATCAACTTTATTTTAGGCGTACCGCAAGTTTTAATTATTTTTGATGTCTAACTATACCAAGGATGCGTGTTTTCCTGGCGTAATATTTTAAAACAAATCTCGTTGAAAGTCTTAATTATTTGTAATTTTGTCACATGTTTAAAAGTGCCGGACATATTTTATTAATCCTTGTGCTGCTTTTCGGTACCACGGGATTGACAATTACCAGGCATTATTGTGGCAAAAACCTAATACATACTGCTTTGTATTCAACACCCGATAATTGCTGCAAAGGAAATTGTCCGGGTTGTCATAATGAAAAAATCAGCCTCCGGATCACAGACCAATATGAATCCACACAAGGTCATATAGACTTCAATGCAGGATTTCAAAAAATGTGGGAACAATTTTCCCTTCCTGCTTTACATGCATTCTCGAATTCGAATGAGTTATGCCTGATGAATGATGGATCAGGAGGGCTTCGAAAAAATCCCTTCACATCAAAACCCATTTTTGCAGGACAATCATCCCCGGTCCTGCAGGTATTCCTTTTCTGAAAATCCATTTCTTTTATCCTTGTAAGGATCTGCCTGAATTAGGGGCATTTCCCTGCTTTTGATGTTGGTATCACCCTCACAAGCCCATTCAATTATTTATTCCAAGTAAAATTCATTCAAAATGAGAAAAATTGCATTCATTGCCATTGGTGCGGTGATATTATTTGCGGTAGGTTGTAACAAGAGTAAAACATCTCCTGACACCAACACAGAAGACTTGAAGGCAACGGAAACACCCTGAAACATGAAAGCTGGTTCATGCCCAAAATGCGGCATGGATATGGTCAAAGCCAATGCCCAAGGTGGCCATAACAATGTAAGATGTAAAATGACCCACAGAAAGATGGGTATAATTCCAGCGGGCAGGGAGGATGTGGGATGAGGTAATACATTCAGTATCTTTATGATTTCCAAGAAAATAGTTAGTGATGTTTATGGAAAGAGCGGATCGTAAATGTTAATTAAAAAGTATGTTTAACCGACTTGTCAAATATTTCCTGGAAAACCGGCTGATCACCTTCATATTTCTGATCGCCTTTATTGCCGGCGGGATAGTATTTGCACCGTTTAACTGGCAAACCGGTTTTATTCCGCGCGACCCGGTTCCCGTGGATGCAATTCCCGACATTGGTGACAACCAGCAAATAGTTGCAACCGAATGGATGGGCCGATCTCCCAAAGATATCCAGGACCAGGTGACCTATCCTTTAACTACTGCCTTATTGGGAATTCCCGGGGTGAGTACGGTTCGAAGTACCTCTATGTTTGGCATGTCGTTTATCTACATTATCTTTAAAGATAAAGTGGAATTCTATTGGAGTCGTTCCCGTATCCTGGAAAAACTCAACTCCTTACCGCCAGGAACCTTGCCGCCAGGCGTTCAACCTACATTGGGCCCTGACGCAACGGCATTGGGTCAAATATTCTGGTATACACTTGAAGGACGTGATCCTAAAACCGGAAAACCAAACGGCGGGTGGGATCCGGCGGAATTACGCACAATTCAGGATTTTTACGTGAAGTATGGTCTTGCAACTGCCGAAGGGGTTTCTGAAGTGGCATCGGTTGGCGGTTTTGTCAAAGAGTACCAGGTCGATCTTAATCCGGAGGCTTTGAAAGCATTCAGTGTATCGGTTATGGATGCTATGAATGCCGTTCGGAAAAGCAATCTCGACATTGGTGCCGAAACCATCGAATTAAACAATGTGGAGTATATCATCAGGGGACTTGGTTATATAAAGAACCTGGATGACCTTGAAAACTCAGTGGTCGCCGTTCGGAACAATGTCCCGGTCAGAATTAAAGATATTGGCCATACAACTTTTGGACCCGCTACACGCCGGGGTGGACTTGACAAAGCCGGGTCGGAGGCAGTGGGGGCGGTTGTTGTTGCCCGATATGGATCTAATCCGATGGAGGTCATCGGCAACGTGAAGCAAAAGATAAAGGAACTTGAAGCCGGTTTGCCTCAAAAGACTTTACCGGATGGCAGCATCTCCAAGGTGAGCATTGTTCCTTTCTATGACCGCACGGGTTTGATCAAGGAAACAATTGGAACCCTTGAATATGCCCTGTCTCATGAAATCCTGATCAGCATCATCGTCATTATTGTACTTGTCATGAACCTGCGGGCTTCATTTATTGTCGCTGGATTATTGCCCCTCGGGGTGTTGATGACCTTTATCCTGATGCGCTTCTTTGGCGTTGATGCAAACATTGTCGCTTTGTCAGGGATTGCAATTGCCATTGGCGTGATGGTCGACATTGGTATTGTGGACGTCGAGAATATCCTTCGACACCTGGAGATGCCAGAGAACAAAGGGATACGGGGAAAGAAACTGATGGAAGTCATTTATCTTGCCACTACCGAAGTCAGGGCAGCTGTTGTTACTTCGATTGCCACTACCATTGTCAGTTTCCTGCCGGTTTTTGCCATGGAAGCTGCAGAGGGTAAACTATTCCGCCCGCTTGCCTTTACCAAAACGTTTGCCCTTTTATCGGCTTTTTTCCTTGGTATCATCGTTTTGCCTACACTGGTGCACATTTTCTTCAACATACAATTCGACAAGAACAAGATACGTAAAATCTGGAATGGGATTTTGATCGGAGCAGGCATCCTGTTGGTCATTTTCTGGCACTCCTGGCCTGCCCTGGCGTTAGTAGCCATCGGCATCAACAATTTGCTTGATTTTCGCTGGCCGGAAAAACGAAAAGAATTTCCCAACTACATAAACATTGCAATTACTGTGCTGGTGGCGGTATGGTACCTTTCCATCGAATGGCTGCCACTGGGCGCTCATAATGGTGCATTTGTTAACTTTATTTTCGTGGCAGGTATTGTGACGGTCATTCTCGGGGCCTTGATGAGCATGGTACATTTTTACGAACCCCTCCTTCGCTGGTGCCTGATCCATAAATGGAAATTCCTGATGCTCCCTGCTTTTACTTTGCTTTTCGGCATCCTGGTATGGCAGGGTTTTAATAAAATTTTCGGTATTGTACCGGATGGTTTAGAAAAGATCGGCTGGAAGAGTGTAAGACAAACAGCGTTGTGGCAGGGAACTGTGAAAACATTTCCCGGTACCGGTAACGAATTCATGCCTTCTCTTAATGAAGGTTCATACCTGTTGATGCCCACCAGTATGCCGCATTCAAGCATTGAAAAGAACCTTGAATACATCGAAATGCTTGATAAACAGCTTTCGGTCATTCCTGAAGTTGAAATTGCCGTTGGTAAATGGGGCCGCGTGAATTCAGCATTGGATCCTGCGCCTGTTCAGATGTTTGAGAATACCATCAATTACCGTTCTGAATATATTCTCGATGAAGATGGACACCGGATGCGGTTTAAAACGGACAGGGATGATAACTACTTTTTAAGAAACGGATCGAAATACAATCCTGAAAAGGAGGCATTCAGGATTGTTTCCGCGGATAGCCTTATTCCGGACGAAAAAGGTGAATTTTTCCGTCAATGGCGTTCGAAGATTAAAAAACCAAACGATATCTGGAATGAGATCGTTAAGGTAACCAACATCCCGGGGCTGACTTCCGCACCCAAACTGCAACCCATTGAAACACGACTGATCATGCTTTCCACCGGGATGCGGGCTCCCATGGGACTGAAAGTCTATGGCCCTGACCTGGAATCAATCGAACAGGCAGGTTTACTGTTCGAGAAATTGCTTAAGGAGGTCCCGTCGGTAAAAGCCACTTCTGTGTTTTACGACCGCGCGGTTGGCGCACCTTATCTTGAAATTAAACTGAACCGTGAAGCGATGGCCCGATACGGAATGTCAATCAGCGACGTACAGGAAATTTTGCAGGTAGCTGTTGGCGGCATGTCGCTCAGCAACTCGGTTGAAGGACGTGAACGGTTCCCGATCAGGGTCCGGTATGCCCGTGAGCTGAGGGACAACCCGGACGATATTAAACGCATCCTGATCCCTGCGATGAATGGCGTGCAGGTTCCATTGGGCGAGATCGCCGACATCGACTACGCGAGGGGGGCACAAATGATCCGTAGCGAAAATACCTTCCTGGTTGGATACGTGATCTTTGATATGCAGGAAGGAAAGGCCGAAGTTGATGTGGTTGAGGCTGCAGCAAAAATCATCAAGGCTAAAATTGACCACGGTGGGATGAAATTGGCTCCCGGTGTTTCATACAAATTTGCCGGGAACTACGAACAGCAGATAAGGGCCACAAAAAGACTCTCCATTGTGATCCCCATCAGTCTGATTCTGATATTGTTGTTGTTATACTTTCAGTTCCGTACAGTGACTGCCTCATTCATTCACTTTTCAGGTGTTTTTGTTGCTTTTGCCGGGGGCTTCATCATGCTCTGGCTATACGGACAGGGTTGGTTTATGAACTTTTCTATTACCGGCATTAACCTGCGGGATTTGTTCCAGATGCATGCGATCAACCTGAGTGTCGCAGTCTGGGTAGGGTTCATTGCCCTTTTTGGCATTGCCACCAATGACGGGGTAATAATGGGTACTTACATTCACCAGGTATTTGAACAACGGCAACCGACCACCGTCCACGAAGTGCGTGAAGCGGTGGTTGCTGCCGGGCTGAAACGAGTCCGTCCCGCCATGATGACCACTGCTGTTGCGGTGATTGCCCTTTTACCTGTTTTAACTTCGACAGGAAAGGGAGCTGATATCATGGTACCCATGGCAATACCAGCCTTTGGAGGTATGATCATCCAGGTGATGACCGTCTTTGTGGTTCCAATGTTCCAGGCCATGTGGAGGGAACGGGCTATAGTCCGTGCGAATAAAAATGCAATTCTAACAAACAATACGCAAGAAAGATGAAAATCACAGCTTATAAAAAAACATTGCTGGCTTTCATCGGGGTCTGTGTCTGGTTTGTTGCCAGCAGTCAGAAACAACCGGAGTCACTTTTGCAATATCTGGTAATATCGGCAAAGAACAACCCGACCGTTCAACAGAAGTTCTATGAGTATAAAGCTGCGTTGCAAAAAGTGCCACAGGTCGGAGCCTTACCGGATCTTGAATTAAACGTGGGAGTATTTATTCAACCCATGGAGCTTGTCGACGGAAAACAGAACGCAGAAATAAAACTCATGCAGATGTTTCCCTGGTTCGGTACCCTGAAATCAGCGAAGGATGAGATGAGCCTTATGGCAAAAGCAAAATTTGAATCATTCAGGGATGCTAAATTGCAGGTATTTTTTGACGTGAAACGAAGCTGGTACGAGTTACAGAAAGTTCATCAGGACATCGAAATTTCTGAAAAGAACCTTGATATCCTGCACACGTTTGAGCGGCTCACCCTGGTTAAATTTAAAGCAGCTTCTACAGGAGGCAACAGTAGTCAGACTTCAGGAACTCCCAATTCTTCAGGAGCCTGGCAAAGTAATTCAGGAAACCCACAAGGGATGCAGACCATGGGGGGTAACAATGGTGCCCAGCCGGGAATAAATTCGGCTCAGTCATCTTCAGCCATGCAAAGCAATTCGATGGGCTCTTCTTCCAGCAGCTCAGGATTGGCCGATTTATACAGGATCCAAATTGAAATAGGTGAACTTGAAAACAATATTGAACTGCTGAAAACCCAGCATAACACGATCGTTGCCAGATTTAATGGTTACCTGAACCGGCCTTCGGAATCACCGGTTCAACTCCCTGATCAGCTTATTCCCGATTCTCTTGGTTTATCGTTGCTTGCTGTGACAGACAGCATGCTGTCACATAACCCGATGCTGGGAATGCTTCAATACGAGCAGCAATCGCTGGATGCACGCCAAAATATGGTTACCAGAATGGGTTATCCTATGATGGGATTGGGCTTGAATTATTCGGTGATCAGTAAAAGTGAAATGTCAACATCGTCGATGAATGGCAGGGATATGATCATGCCGATGGCAACACTGACACTTCCCATTTACAGGAATAAATATAATGCCATGAAAATCGAAGCCGAGTTGTTGAAATCTGCAAACAAGGAGAATTACCAGGCAACGACCAATTCTCTGAAAACCAATTATTACGAAGCTGTGCAATTATTTAAAGACGGGCAACGCAGGATGAAACTATACGAGAGCCAGAGTACCCTGGCTGGAAAGACGATGGATATCATGTTGAAAAGTTTTTCAACTTCAGCGATACCGCTCACTGATATTTTGCGGGTCCGGCAACAGCTGCTTGATTATAAATTTAAAAAGGTTGAAGCCATTGCAGATTACAACACGGCAATTTCCTGGTTACAACGTTTGATGGCATCTTCACCCATTCAAGAAAATTGATATTATAAGCACCACGAATAATTCCATAGTGATGAAGAAAATTTTATTTAACAGGTACATCCATTTCAGTTTGTTTGCCATTGGAGGTCTGTTTTTTGGCTGGCTGTTCTTTCATTCCTCCGGAACAGTAGAGGAAAAGCATGAAAACACCCTGCAGGATGGCAAGACAGCGATCTGGACCTGTGCCATGCACCCGCAGATCCGCAGAGATGCTCCGGGGAAATGCCCCATCTGCGGCATGGACCTGATCCCTCTTAACCAGAATGTTGCGGATGTTGACCCGAACACGATACATTTTACAAAAGAAGCAGCCCAACTTGCCAATGTTCTCACTTCGGTGGTATCGCGTCAGAAACCGGTTAAGGAGGTCCGTCTTTATGGTAAGATCCAGGCCGATGAACGTCTGTTGCAAAGCCAGGTGGCACAATACCCGGGACGCATCGATAAATTGCTGGTGAACTTTACCGGGGAAACAGTCAAAAAAGGTCAAACCCTCGCCATCATATACTCGCCTGAACTGGTGACAGCCCAGCAGGAATTGCTCGAAGCTGCAAAAACAAAACAATCTCAACCCGAAATATATGAGGCTGCAAAGGAAAAGCTGCAACTTTGGAAACTGTCTGATAGCCAGATTGCCGGGATAGAGAATTCCGGTAAGGTTCAAACCAAATTTGAGGTTGTTTCAAGTATTTCCGGGATTGTTACATCAAGGCGGGTGAACAATGGTGATTATGTCTCACCGGGCAGCGTATTATATGAGCTTGTCGATCTTTCAACCGTTTGGGTGTTGTTCGATGCTTATGAGAGTGACCTGCCTTTTCTGAAAACCGGAGATAAACTTGACTTTACGGTGCAAGCCATGCCAGGAGAAACTTATTCGGGGAACATCATCTTTATTGATCCGGTCGTTGACCCTATAGCACGTGTTTCAAAAGTACGGGTAGAGATCAACAACCTGTCAGGAAAATTAAAACCAGAGATGTTCGCCACCGGGATCGTCAAGGCCAACATGGCGGAGTTTAACGACAAAATGGTTATCCCAAGATCAGCAGTTTTGTGGACGGGAAAACGTTCCATTGTTTACGTAAAACAGCCAGGAACGGACGAACCAATTTTCAAAATCAGGGAAATTAGTCTTGGTCCCATGCTTGGCAGCAGTTATATTGTAGCAGATGGACTGACCGAAGGAGAGGAAATTGTAACCCAGGGGACATTCAGCGTGGATGCAGCCGCCCAGCTTGAAGGAAAACCGAGCATGATGAATCCTTCAGGAGGCCAGTTGTCGTCAATGCAAGGAATAAATATGTCCGGGGATAAAAAGTCGGATGTTAACCCTGACCAGGCAACCAAAACAAAACAGCCTGCACCCGAAACCATGGATAAATCAATGAAACCAATGATAGAGAGCGAAAAGTTCATTGTGTCCGGGAATTGTGACATGTGTAAGGAACGGATTGAAAAGGCCGCTAAATCGGTTGGAGGCGTAAAATCAGCCACATGGGATGTGAATTCAAAGAAAATCCATGTAACATTTGACGCTATGAAAACCAATCTAAACACCATACAAAAGACCATTGCCAAAGCAGGACATGATAATGAAATATATAAAGCTGATGATAAAATATACGAGAGTTTACCTGCGTGTTGTCATTACAGAAAGTAAATATTTTTATTAACCACTAAATTTCAAAAGCAATGAAAACAAAATCGATGATGTTAGTATTAGGTTTGCTATTTTTCACCACGAACTCAATTTTTGCCAATGTTGCAAAGACAGAAAAAATTAAAGTTTACGGCAATTGCGGCATGTGTAAAACCAGGATTGAAAAGGCAGCCAAATCAGTAAAAGGCGTTTCCGAAGCAACGTGGAATTCGGAAAATTTAATGTTAACCGTGACATTTGATGACACCAAGACCACAACACTGAAGATCGAAGAGGCTGTTGCAAAGGTTGGACATGATACGGATAATGCAAAGGCAACAGATAAAACCTACAATGCCTTGCCAGGATGTTGCCAGTACGATCGGCCGGCTAAAAAATAATTCCTCAAGATTACAGGGCAAGTAATCAAAAACGTAGTTCACTTTTGTGTCGTGGAATATTTTCATGGATAAAACCATTTAAAATATTGTATGATGATGGATGGACTTAATCATGGATTTGGAATGGGATAGATGGATGGGGGTGGATAATCGGCGTTGTTGTTCTTGACGTTGTTGTTTTTCTGATAGTCAAAGTTGTGAATAAAAACAAGAATTCAAACTAGACTATATGATCTCATAAGAAGTATAGCAAGCAAAATCACTTTCTGAATATTGCTTGTATTTCAAGGAAAAGGCGTTTCGTCAATTGACGAAGCGTTTTTTTATGGTCTGAAAATCTCAGACTGTTAGTATTCTTTATTCTTCCTCTCTGCCATTGTCGTATTGCCCGATGAATTGAAGAACCTCGCAGTAAGCTGTGAGGATTCTTCGAAACCACAGGAATATATATTTTTGCTCGCAAACCTCGCGGTAAGCGTGGAATGCCCTCACAGGGATTCAACATTTTTTTGTCTTATGTTTTTCCCGAAAGCAATAGAGAAGGATCCGAAACATAAATGGACATGTTTTTAGTGAGGGGAATAAATCCATTTAACAAAAATACTACTGCAATGTTCCAGCATGGGAACAGTAAAAAAGCCTTAAATCGTAGAGAAAAAGGCATTTGGGTTAAATTTGGAGTGGAGTATACCGGAGTCGAACCGGTGACCTCTGCATTGCGAACGCAGCGCTCTGGCCAACTGAGCTAATACCCCAAGCGGTTCAGGGATCGGGTACAAAGATAAAGGAATTTACGATTTACGATTTTGGATTTAGGATTGAACAGAAAAATATACCTGACCCGGAAAATTGTAACACTCCACTCGAAAATCCAAAATCGTAAATCAAATTGCCTGTTTCGTTTTGACAACTTTGTTCTTCACCGGTTTCAGGTTGTGCAGATACCTGTAAATAGCTTTCAGATCATTTGTATCCATCCCGGCATACATCGTCCAGGGCATGATCGACTGCATTTCGCCTTTCTGGAGATCGGGAGGCCTGAACGTTGCCAAATCATAGGTTCTGAAACGGAAAATAAATGCCTCCTTTGTCCACTTGCCAATACCCGTTTCCTGGTCTGGCGTGATATTGGGAGAAATAAGCAGGTTGCCATCCGGCATCTGGAATTCCCTGCCTCCCGAAAAGGCAAGACTTTCCACGATCTGGCCATGTTCGGCAGGGGTATGACATTCAATACATCCTGATGCCTTCACCAGGTACGCCCCATACGCCAGTGTATCCGTTGCCGGAGGCCTCACATGAGGATCAGCTTTGCGTGGGATCAGGTGGAGGATGACATTCATGGGGAAAGTCGGATCAGACCGGGATGGCTCATAGTCAATGGATGGAATGCTGCGGATATAAGCGATCACGCAGTATATATCCTCCGTGTCGAGCTTCCCGTATGCCGGATAGGGCATGATCGGGAAGAGCGGATGACCGTCTCTGCTGACACCGCTGGTAATGGCACGATAAATTTCAGCATCGGTCCAGTCGTTCAAATGAAAGGGGGTGATGTTCGCTGAACGGAATTGCCCCGGGAAGCCAAGTTTTTCATCGAAAATCTCCCCTCCTTTTCCCTCAGTTCCCGTAATCAGTGGCCCCGAAAATTTGCTCCAGTCACGGGTTGAATGGCAATCCATGCATACCATTACATGATTTGCCAGGTATTTTCCCCTTTGGATGCGTGCATCAGTTGGTTCAACTTTTACATCCTTCACCGGAATGTTTGGCAGAAACAAGACAATATAGAAAATTACCAGAACAACGATCAACACCAGGGCTGCGACTACGCCACCGAGGATCTTAGGCCATTTTTTTTTCATGGTTGGAGTTATTAATGTGTATGAATTGCAACCTGGGTACTTTTATTGTTAAGATACAAGGTAACAAGGTGACAGGGTAACAAAGTAACAAGGTGACACCGTTACAAGGCAAAAGAGCTACAAGCATCGGGGCAGCAAGTCAAATATTTCTTCCGGGACAAATTATCAAATTTGCATCGGTGTTAGCCCAAAACTTGCTGACAATTATCAGTCCCCGGATTTAATATCAAAAATAATAAAATATAATAATTCCAAATAAGAATTTAAATATTTTTTTTGATGAAACGCTTTCGTCCCCGTAAGGAAAAACTTCCTCTATGACCAACCTTTTGAATCAATCACCGGAGTATCTCGTGCTTTGTTTGTAAACAAATTCATTGAGGTAATCCTTTCAGAAATCTGGGTCCATTTCATGCAAAAAAAAGGTAGCCGGCAGCACATATCCTTCCATCGTTTGACAACACAGTCGTTGAATGCAGTGACAATAACTAAGGCGCGCATGCGTTTAATTTTTATATCAAGGATGGTCGTCTGATCATTCCGGAGACAAGGGAAACGGGGTTTCAGGATGGCACAAACCCGGGCGGCAAAGGAAAGAGGAGGCCACCTGCTGAAGACCAGGAAACCAAAGGCTCTTATGCAAAGAAGACACCAGGCAAATGACTACCAAAACCAATCTGCCGTTTATGGAAACCAACACAACCAAAGCCGGATTCTGGCGAAGGATCGCTGCCGGATGGATTGACGCATTCATCATCTTCGTCATAACGAACCTCGTTATCGAATTCTTCGTACTAATGAATGTCAGGATCTCATCCGGAACCCTTTTCCTGATTCTCGGGGCGGTTTATTCCAGCATCCTGCTATCCCGGTTCAGGCAAACACCAGGCAAGATGATCATGAAAGTCTTTATTTCCGCCGGATCCGGCGAGCCCCTAAGCAACCGGAACATCGTTTTGCGTGAAGTCTTCGGAAAATGGGGAATAACACTTGCCCTGCCAATGATGCTGGCCATTATCCTGGGTGGAAGAACGTATCTTCCGACTTTCACCGACATCCTATTTCTTATTCCCTCAGCCATATTCTGCATCATCTGGTATTTGTTCACCCGGCAGATGTGGTACGACCGCATGGCCGGTTTGACTGTTGAGTATCATCCCCAGTCAAAAAAATCAAAAACTGCATTTATAGTCCTGGTGACAGCCGCTTTGATTGGGGGTGGACTGGCTTTTACCCAGTACAAAGTGATGCACCGCATCCCATGCAGGCTGGCCCTCTACCGCAACATCAATTCGATTAAACCATACGTCAGGTTCCTCAAAAAGCAGAAGACCTCCCCTGTTGATTATGTCATCGGACTATTCGACAAATACGATGTGGTGGTGCTTTGCGAAAGGGCACACCCTGAAATGACCCAATACGATTTCATCTTCAATATTGTGAAGGATCCGCGTTTTATCAATAAAGCCGGCATGGTGTTCACCGAGATCGGGCAGAAAGGAATGCAGCAATACCTGGATAATTTTATGAACACCGACTGCCTTTCGGACAGTCATGTCAAAGAGCATATACTGCAGATTACCAGGAATTCAGCGGTTCACCCGGCATGGACCAACTACAACTGGTATCAGTTTATTGAACGGCTTTACAAACTGAACCGGACCCTGCCACCTGAAAAAAGAGTAAGGTATTATTTTACCGACTCCCCGGTGGACTGGCAGGCTATAAAAAACCAGAAGGACTACCTGGAGTATGAACATAAATATGTGTGGCACCGCGACAGCCTGATGGCTCAGACCGTGATAGACGTAATGAAGGGCCGGAATGCAACGGATAGCGTACATAAGAAATGCCTTGTGATCATGAATTACAGGCATGCGTTTGAACTTACCGACAGGGATCCCGATGTGGGCAGGGACAATACGTTCGAATACATTAAAGATGCCTTCGGAGACAAGGCAGTCAATGTGATGATCAACACCAGGGTGATCACCATTTTCCCGCCTGCTGGCGGCTTATGGGAGGAGGCTTTTGAGAAAACAGGTAACAAACCTGCAGGATTCGACTTCAGGGGTTCCCCTTTCGGAGCCGACAATTTCGATATGTTTCCCTGGGATATAGCGATGAGTGGCATCTTCGGTTCCCGCTCTCCATCGGCAGGCGGGCTTCTCAGGTATCGGGATGTTTTCACAGGCTTTGTTTTCATCAATCCTGCGGAGAAATTATACTGGCAGCAGTCCACACCCGGATATTTCGACGGGTTTGAGAAAGAGTACATCAGGAGATGCGGTTGTATTAAAGCAGAATATGAAGGCGCAGCAAAAGAAGAGATGGCTGCCATTCAAGCCAGTGGGGATGAACCCGCAGTAAAATACGCAGAATACCAGGCCGAAACCCTCCTCTCCCTGTTCCTTTACTGCTTTTTCGGGATCGGGCTGATCACGGGTTTGATTGCCTTTGCTTTTCAGAAAGCGCAGGGCAAAGGATAACAGGGAATATCGTTTTATAATTAATAAAAAAGATATTGTGGATAACAAAAACCGGCGGCGGGTTACTCCATAGCTACCCCAATGATACTCCATAGATACAGGTTAAGTCCGCTTTCCTTGGGAGACAAGGGGTTCTGAGAGACAGATAGAAGAAAGAGTGAAGGGGATGAGGCAATCAAACGCCCTCCCGGGGAATGATCGTTTTTCGTCGAATCAGGAATTATCCCGCAAACTTCCTATATTTACACCCTTCGTTTCCGATGAAATGACATCGCATGATATACGATTATATTGTAATTGGCTCTGGTTTCGGTGGCAGCGTTGCCAGTCTCCGCCTTGCAGAAAAAGGTTATTCCGTTCTGACCCTCGAACAGGGAAAACGTTATAATCCCAAAGATTTTCCGAAGACCAACTGGAACCTTGCAAAATATCTGTGGGTACCTGCCTTTAGGTTTTTTGGATTTCAAAAACTCTCTTTTTTTTCAGCGGCAAGTATCATGAGCGGAACGGGTGTGGGCGGAGGCAGCCTTGTTTATGCCAACACGTTATACATTCCCCCCGACGCATTTTTCAACAATCTTTCATGGCACCGCTTCGGCGACTGGAAAACAATTCTCGGGCCTTTTTACAACAGGGCTTCCTTCATGCTCGGAAGAAAAAAATTTTCGAAACTGAACATCGAAGATCATCTGCTTGAAGAGGTTTCCAGGGACCTGAAGGCGCATGATACATTTGAAACAGTTTATGTTGGCGTAAATATCGATGGCTCTGATCAGGAGACGGATCCATATTTTAACGGGCTGGGACCCCTCCGTAAAGGTTGCATTGAATGTGCCGGATGCATGGTTGGATGCAGGGAAAATGCGAAAAACACCCTTGACAGGAACTATTTATGGTTCGCTGAGAAGCTGGGCGCTATTATCCTCCCGGAAACAAAGGCGGAAAAGATCACTTACCATGATGGTCTTTATCATGTTGGAACAAGCCATGTAACCTCGTTTTTCCCCCGGGCAAATAAAGTGTTCCAGGCAAAAGGAATTATTGTTGCGGCAGGCGCCCTGGGAACGCTGAATCTCCTGCTTAAACAGAAGTACAAGTATGCGACCCTGCCCCTGCTGTCAACCACACTCGGTTACGAACTCAGAACAAATGCGGAGACACTCTGCGCTGTCTCCGGGGCAAAAGAGAAAATGAACAACGGACTGGCTATTACTTCTGTCTTTAGTCCTGATCCTTACACCCATGTTGAGGTGGTCAAATACCCCGATGGTTCAAACGCCATGAAGTGGTTTTTCGGATTATCGGTCCCCGGCGCTGGAACCCCGGCAAAAAGGATATGGATGCTGGTGCTGAAAACCATCATGCATCCATGGATGTTCCTGAAAACAGTGTTTAATTTCACATGGTCGACCGGATCGGTCATATTCCTGGTGATGCAATCGGCCGACAATGCCATGAGGATGGTATGGAAAAAAAATCTGTTCGGTGGAACGATGAAGATCGATAACCGGGGAAATAAAAAAGTACCAGCCTTTATCCAGGTCGGACAGGAGGTCATGGAGCGCTATGCACGAAAGGTTGCAGGAGTGCCTCAGAACATCCTTCTTGAAGTGCTTTTCAACAGGCCGACCACCGCACATATCCTGGGAGGTTGCCCGATGTCGGAAACGGCTGAAACAGGGGTTGTTGATAAAAATATGAAGGTACATGGTTATCCTGGTTTCTATATCACAGACGGTTCTGTGATCCAGGGGAATATTGGCGTCAATCCCAGCCTGACCATTACTGCCATGGCTGAATATTGTATGAATGGCATTCCGGTAAAGGAAGGAGCCCGGGAAACAGATATTTCTAAACAATTAATGATTCTTGAAGAGGAATGGAAAAGGAAGAAATCAGCTTGATCCTTGAGGGGCAGCGCAGGTTTTTTGCAACCGGTAAAACTTTCGGCACAGATTTCAGGATTGAAACGCTGAAAAAATTACGATCCCTGATCATCCTGCATGAACACGAAATTGTTGATGCCTTGTTTGAAGATTTTCACAAGCCGGAATTTGAGGTGATCGCCACCGAAACGCGCTTTGTCATCAAAGAGCTTAACCATACTATTGGTAAACTGAGAACCTGGGCAAAGAAGAGAAGCGTGGCAACTCCGATCGTTCATTTTTTGTCGCATAGCTATGTTGTTCCCCAACCTTACGGGCAGGTGCTGGTGCTGTCGCCCTGGAATTTCCCCTTCCAGCTTGCTTTCATGCCACTGGTGGGTGCGCTTTCAGCCGGCAATTGTGTGATTCTGAAGGCTTCGGGACAGGTGCCGCATATTACCGCCGTGATGGGGAAAATACTCAGCAACTTCCCGCGTGAACTGGTTGCGATGATCGATGGCGGTCATGCCACCAGCGACTACCTTCTTGATCAAAAGTTTGATTACATATTTTTCACAGGAAGTCCGAGGGTGGGGAAGTATATCATGCAGAAAGCATCTGTAAACCTCACACCGTTCTCCCTGGAACTTGGCGGGAAAAATCCCTGCGTGATCGCCGCCGACGCACGGCTCGATTATGCGGCCAGGAGAATCGCATGGGGGAAGTTCATCAATTGCGGTCAAACCTGTGTGAGTCCAGATTATATCCTGATTGATAAAAAAATCAGGGATCCTTTTCTTGAACTTATTTCAAAGGAGATTCATTCCTTCTATGGTGGAAATCCTGAAAAGAGTGATGATTTTGCACGGGTCATCAGCCCGGAAAGTGTCCATCGGCTTGCATCTCATATGAAGTGCGGGCAAATCGTTGTCGGGGGCAACGCTGATGCGGATGCCCGCTATGTTGAACCAACCGTCATCAAGGATGTGCAGCCAGGGGATCCGATCATGCAGGAGGAGATTTTCGGGCCGGTCCTTCCGGTCATTGACTTCGACAACTTCGATGAGGTGTATGCCATCATTGAACAACATCCAAAACCGCTTGCCACCTATATTTTTTCCACGGATAAAAAGCGTATTCGTGAATTTCTGCTGAAAACCCAATCGGGGAACGTCAGTGTAAATGAAACAGTGATGCAGATCGCTTCTCCTTATCTTCCTTACGGAGGGATCGGGCCGAGCGGGATTGGCCGATATCACGGTAAAAAGTCGTTTGAAACTTTTTCCAACATGCGCTCGGTGCTCGTAAAATCAAATCTTTTCGATGTCTGGCTGCGATACCCCCCTTATTCAAAATTTAAAACGAAGATTGTAAGTTTTTTAATGAAGTGAACATCCTCTTTACGGAAGTTTGTGATCAATAAAAATTCATGATATGCTTCCATCCGTTTTCCACGGTTTCCTGGCTCGCATGTGTTTGCCCGGCGACAAACCGGATCACATATTTGCCATTGAGCCGGGTATGGGTCAGAAAAACCTTTCCTGACCGGTTTATATTCTTCAATGCCTTTTCATTAAGATCATCCAAAGAAATCTCATCGTCAAGTCCTTCAGGATGAAACCGGAAACAAACGAGGTTGAACGGCACGGGGGCCATTAATTCGATACCGCGTGTTTTGAGGATTTCTGCTTTCAGCCATTGCCCGAAGGCAATATGGTTGCGGATTTTCAGTTGCATGCCGGAGATTCCGTAGGTGCGGATCACAAACCAGAGTTTCAGCGCACGAAACCTTCTTCCAAGCGGCACGCCCCAGTCGCGGTAGTTGTTCACCAGCTTGTCCTCCGCTGTTTTGAGGTATTCCGGCAGGATGCTGAAGGTATTGATCAGCGCCTGCTTATCGCGGATAAAATAGGCTGAACAATCGAAATTGGTAAACATCCATTTGTGCGGGTTTACCACAAACGAGTCGCAGCGACCGATGCCGGGCATCAAACCGCGTACTTCCGGCAACATCAGGGCTGTTCCGGCATAGGATGCATCGACATGATGCCAGCAACCGTATTTTTCGCATATGCTCCCGATTTCACCTGTAGGGTCGAGGGCATTGGAACTGGTTGTTCCGAACGTGGAGACTACGGCGAGCGGAATATACCCTGCCGCGATGTCGCGGATGATTGCTTCCTCCAGCAGGTCTGTTCTCATGGCAAAAGCAGAATCTACTTCGATCTTCAGGAGGTTCTCCATCCCGATCCCGGCAATTTTAACACCCTTGTCGATGGAAGAATGTCCCTGTGTGGAGGTATAAACCCGGTAACGGCCGGCAGAGGGGAAGCCCCTGCGGTTGATGGCAAAATCCGTCTTTTTTTCACGGGCAGTAAGCAGTGCTACCAATGTTGCCGAGGAGCTGCTGTCCTGGATAACCCCGGTAAAGGCCTTTGGGAGCCCCAGGAGATCACGCATCCATTCCATCATGCGTTCCTCAAGTTCTTCTGCTGCCGGAGAGGTAAGCCAGAGCATGCACTGGGCGCCCATAGTCGCGGTAAGCATCTCTGCAAGGATGGAGGGTTCGCTGTTGTTTGCCGGAAAATAAGCAAAAAAACCGGGATGCTGCCAGTGGGTCATTCCCGGGAGGATGATACTTTTAAAATCTGAGAAAATTGTTTTGAAATCTTCACCATCCAGGGGCGCTGAAAAAGGAAGCTGCCCCTTGATATCACCGGGATGAAGCCCGGGCGTTACCGGGTACTGGTCTAAATTTCCCAGGTAATCTGCCATCCAGTCCACCATTTCGTGGGCATGCAGACGGAATTCTTCATTGGTCATTTTCGTAGATTTGTTCGTACAAATGTATTATAAAACAGATGAATTCCTGTTTCCGTTATAAAGCCCGGATTGGTTAATAATAGCTATTTTAGCGGAAGATTTTTCCTGTTCACAGATCCTAATTCTATCAACATGGTCCCAAAAATTTCAACATTAAGCGGCTATATTTTTGAATATCAAAAGAGTATCACAAATCCAACAGGATTTTGGGCGAACATTGCAGAAACCTTCTTCTGGCGAAAAAAATGGGATGATGTTCTTTCCTGGGATTTTGCCAATGCCAATGTAAAATGGTTTGTCAATGCCAGGCTGAACATTACCGAAAATATCTTTGAGCGGCATTTGTTTCACAGGGGAAACCAGACAGCACTCATCTGGGAGCCCAATGATCCTGGTGAAGAAACAGTGAGACTCACCTATTTTGAGCTTTTCGACAAGGTGAACCAATTTGCACTTGTACTTAAACAGCAGGGAATTGCCAAGGGAGACCGGGTCGCTATTTACATGCCGATGGTACCTGAACTGGTCATCACCATGCTGGCTTGTGCGCGGATCGGGGCAGTTCACTCTGTTATTTTCGCCGGTTTTTCGGCACAATCGCTTGCCGACCGCCTGATCGATGCGGGAGTAAAACTCCTGGTCACCAGCGATGGCGGGTACAGGGGCTCGAAGACCATTCCGATAAAGGAGATTGCTGATGAGGCAATGGAAGCCTGCAAGTGTGTAAAAACGGCCATTGTGCTGAAAAGAACCAATGAAAAAATTACGATGAAACCCGGCCGTGATGTCTGGTGGCATGAAGTCATCCGCCAGGTTGAAGGAACGCTGGAGGCAGAAGTGATGGATGCCGAAGATCCGCTGTTTATCCTCTACACCAGCGGTTCCACCGGCAAACCCAAGGGATTGGTTCATACCATTGGCGGTTACATGGTTTATACTGCATACACGTTCCGCAATGTTTTCCAATATGGCGACGGGGATATCTATTTCTGCTCTGCCGACATAGGCTGGATTACAGGCCATTCATACCTTGTTTACGGACCCTTGCTGGCAGGCGCAACGACACTGATGTTTGAAGGAATTCCCACCTGGCCTGATGCCGGGAGATTCTGGGAAATCGTTGACAAACACCAGGTGAACCAGTTTTATACTGCTCCCACTGCATTGCGTTCGCTCATGGCCATGGGCATGGAATGGCTCGACGGGAAACACCTTGGCTCGCTGAAAGTGCTTGGCACCGTTGGAGAACCCATTAATGAAGAAGCCTGGCACTGGTATCACGATCATATTGGTAAAAACCGTTGCCCGATTGTCGATACCTGGTGGCAAACCGAAACCGGCGGCATCATGATCAGCCCGCTGGCAGGAATCATTCCGACAAAACCGTCGTACGCCACCTTGCCTTTCATGGGAATAAAACCGGTAATTGTCGATCAGGAAGGAAAAGAACTGATGGGCAACAGCGTGGAGGGTAACTTGTGTATCGGTTATCCCTGGCCAGGAATGGCGAGAACGATCTGGGGCGACCATGAACGATTTGTGCAGACTTATTTCACCACCTTCCCAAATCTCTACTTCACCGGTGATGGCGTAAAACGTGATGAGGATGGCTATTACCGCATTCTTGGCCGCGTGGATGATGTGATCAATGTATCGGGACACAGGATGGGAACCGCCGAAATTGAAAATGCCATCAACGAACATCCCCTGGTCACCGAATCGGCTGTTGTCGGATTTCCGCACCCGATCAAGGGACAGGGGATTTACGCTTTTGTGGTTTGTCCGACCTTCAGTACAGGAGGAGAAGAAGGCATCCGGACCTCCGTATTGATCGGGGTGACCAAGTTCATCGGTTCATTTGCCCGGCCCGATAAAATTCTGTTCGTTAGAGGGTTGCCGAAAACCCGCTCCGGGAAGATCATGCGCCGCATCCTGCGCAACATTGCGGAAGGACAATATACTGATTTTGGCGATACCACCACCTTGCTCGACCCTGAGATTGTAAGCGAAATCGCGCTGTCGGCAGGCAAAATGGAAAATAAATAATCAATATTCATGCCTGTTGCCGGGTCGATAAAGATATGCAATGCCGCCGAACATAACCTTCGTTCGGTCAGCCTTGAATTCCCTAAAAACAAGCTGATCGTTGTCACCGGAGTATCCGGGTCCGGCAAATCATCCCTGATCTTCGATGTTTTATACAGGGAAGCTGAAAGCCAGTACCTTGGTTCTTTTTCCTCCTTTGCCCGCCAGTTCATGGGCAAGATGAAAAAACCGGATGTTGAGCGCATAACCGGACTATCACCTGCCATTGCACTAGATCAGAAATCAGTCGTTTCCAATCCCCGCTCAACAGTGGGTACGATCACGGGTATTTACGATTTGCTCCGACTTTTATACGCCCGTGCAGGGCATCCATCAGGCGAAGGCGCCCCCTTCCCTGTCAGCCGGAGTTTGTTTTCCTTCAACTCCCCCGAAGGAGCATGTCCATCCTGCAAAGGACTTGGCGTCGAAGATTTTCTCGACCCTGAACTGCTGATCGCCGATGAAAGCAGGACCCTGCGCGAGGGTGCGCTCGTGATTACCGCACCCAATGGCTATATCATCTATTCGCAGGTCACCCTGGAGGTGCTCGACCAGGTGTGCCGCGCTGAAGGATTTCATATCGATATTCCCTGGAAGGACCTGACCCCGGAACAAAAACACATCGTTCTTTACGGCAGCGACAAGATCGAAATCCCTTTTGGAAAACATCCGCTCGAATCGCGCATGAAATGGAGCGGCATTACTGCAAAGCCCCGTGAAATGGGCTATTACAAGGGGATCCTTCCGGTGATGGACGCTATTCTTCAGCGCGACAGGAACAGGAACATCCTGCGGTTTGTCAGAAGCGGCAAATGCAAAGCCTGTGGCGGCCTTCGGCTGAATGAAAAAGCCCTGTCAGTAAAGATCAAAGGAGCAAGTATCGCGGAAATGGCCGGGTTACAGCTGGATGATCTCCAGCAAGCGCTTCAAAAAATCATTTTCGCACCTTCAGAGCAGTTGGTTGCCGGGGCAATAATCACCCAGGTTTCAAGGCAGATTGACCTTCTCAAACGGCTGGGACTTGCCTATCTTTCTGCCGATCGTGAATCAACCACCCTGTCGGGCGGTGAATCCCAGCGATTGCGCCTGGCAACGCTGGCCGGAATGGGGCTGAGCGGGATGATCTGCATCTTCGATGAACCTTCGATCGGCCTTCACCCGCATGATATTGAGCAGCTTATTGGTATCCTCCGGGAAATTCGTGACAAAGGCAATACGGTGATCGTGGTGGAACATGAAGAGGCATTCATTCATCATGCAGACTGGCTGATCGACATCGGCCCCGGTCCGGGCATCCATGGAGGTGAAGTGATCTTCAACGGCACCCTGCAGATGGCCCGTGAGTTGCCAGAATCCGTGATCCGGAGGAGCCGTACCCTTTCATTCCTGTATGGTTTTGAAAAGATTGAAGCACCTGCACAACACAGGCCAGGAATAGGTTATATCTCCGTTGAAGGGGCTTCGGCACGCAATCTCAAAAACATCGATGTTACTTTCCTGCTGCAGGCGCTGAATGTTGTAACAGGGGTCTCCGGCGCAGGAAAGTCGACGCTGACAAACCACATCCTGGGGGCTTTTTTAAATAATAACCTGCACAAGGCAAGCGAAACTACCGGCAAATACAACACCATCAAAGGGTGGGAAGAAATAGGGAAGCTGATCACCATCGACCAATCCCCCATTGGGCGAACACCGCGCAGCAATCCTGCCACTTACACCGGGTTGTTTGACCATATCCGTGATTTATTTGCAAGGCTCCCGGAGTCGGTTCTCCGCGGCTATGATAAAAGCCGGTTTTCGTTCAACACCCGGGGTGGCCGTTGCGAATCGTGCGAGGGAGCGGGATATCAGCAGGTTGGGATGCATTTCATGGGAAATGTGGAGGTTTTGTGCGAAGTTTGCGAAGGGCGCCGGTTTGACGATGAAACACTGGCTATTCACTGCCAGGATAAAAATATCTCTGAAATCCTCGAGATGACCGTTTCAGAGGCAATTGCCTTTTTCGCAGGAGAGCCAAGAATCCTGCGGTATCTTGAAACAATGGAAAATCTCGGGCTTGGATACCTTACACTTGGTCAGCGATCATCAACCCTGAGCGGCGGGGAAGCCCAGCGCATCAAACTGGCCACTGAACTGGCAAAGCCGCAATCGGAACATACCCTCTATATCATGGATGAACCGACAACGGGCTTGCACCAGGCTGATGCAGGTGTGCTGCTAAAAGCGATCAATGGCCTGATCGCACAAGGTCATACGGTGATCCTGATCGAACATCACCTTGGAATGATCGCTGCAGCGGATCATATTATCGATCTTGGCCCTGGAAGTGGCCGCGACGGAGGAGAACTGCTTTTCTCGGGCACTCCGGAGGAGTTGGTTCATTGCGAGCGCTCGCTTACTGCAAAGGCCTTAAGAGCATATCGAATATTGAATACTGAATTCCGAATTCCGAATTCTTTTTCTGACGAAAATCAGGCTATGTCAGAAGAGTTGCCGGTGATAGATTCGATCAAAATTCAATATTCGAAATTCAACATTCGAAATTCAATTTCCTTAAAAGAGGTCTCCACCCATAACCTCAAAAATATAAATGTTGAAATTCCGCACAACATGATTACCGTCATTACGGGTGTTTCAGGCAGCGGCAAGTCATCCCTGGCATTCGATACGATTTATTCGGAGGGGCATAACCGTTTCCTGGAAAGTTATTCTCCATATATTCGTACCCGGCTCGGTGTAAAAGCGGCCTCAGATTTCGAAGAAATCACCGGCCTTACTCCCACTTTTGCGGTTGACCAGGAGATGCTTGGCAATAATCCGCGTTCGACGGTGGGAACCACAACCGGAATTTACGACCATTACCGCCTGCTGTATGCTCGTATCGGCGTTGTGCAGGCGAATTTGGGATCAACGGATTCCCATTTACGATTTACAAATAGTGCCTCGAGTCTTTTTTCCTTCAACCACCAGCACGGAGCCTGCCCGGCATGTGACGGATTGGGCTATCAAACGGTTTGTGATCCTGAAAAACTGATTACCGATCCACAGAAATCGTTGCTTGCCGGGGCGATGGACGGGACAAAAACCGGTAAATTCTATGGAGATCCCTTTGGGCAATATACCGCAACGCTGAAGGCGGCAGGTGATCAACACGGTATTGATTTCAGGCAACCCTGGAATGTTGTTCCATCAGAAGGTCAAAAACTTGCACTGGAAGGTTCCGGGGAAGAATTGTTCGATGTTACATGGCAATTCAAACGGGATAACCGCAACGGTGAACATCATTTTACGGGACCATGGAAAGGATTGTTGAACCTGGTAAATGAAGAATACAACCGCAAGCATGCCGACCATCGCGGCGCCGGCATGATGACGCTCATGAAAATTGCATGTTGCCCTGAATGCCAGGGCTCCCGATTGAGAATTGAATCATTGGCCTACCTTATCGGAGGAAAAAATATTGCAGCGTTGTCCTCCCTGTCGGGTGCCCAATCTGTTGATTTCTTCACCTCGCTTGTGCCAGGGCTGCCCGGTTCCCTGGAAATGGAAATCGCGATTCCGCTGATCAGAGAGATTCTCAGAAAACTTGAGTTTTTATCCGGGCTCGGCTTGTCCTATCTTTCCATGGACCGCCGTTCGTCGACGCTTTCAGGCGGAGAGGCCAGGCGCATCAAACTGGCGGGGCAACTGGGTTCCGGGCTGACGGGCATTACCTATGTGCTTGATGAGCCAACGATCGGTCTGCATCCCAGGGATATTCAGCAATTGATGGCAAGGATAAGGCTTCTGAAGGACGAAGGCAATACGGTGATCATCGTTGAACATGACCGGGAGGTCATGCTTGCAGCGGATTATATTGTCGACCTCGGCCCGGGAGCAGGGGTCCAGGGCGGCAGTATCGTTGCACAGGGTGCTCCTGAAGATATTCAGAAGAACCTGAAATCAGTTACCGGGCGCTATCTTCGCTCCGGCCCTCCCGTAGCATTATCTCATGCACGGAAATTATCGCCCGGTATCCATATCCGGGGTGCTTCCATCCACAACCTCAAGGGATTCGACCTGGAAATTCCCTCCGGCGGACTGATCGTCGTCACGGGAGTTTCCGGCAGCGGGAAATCGAGCCTGGTTTTCGACCTGGTGCTTGCATCGGCGCAACAGGGAAAGCCGGTAGGATGTGTTTCCATCAACGGATTTGAGCATTTCAGCAAAATTATTGCTGCCGAATCGAAATCGGGATTTTCCGGATCCGGGTCGAATGTTGCAACGTACACTGGGGTTTTCGATTTCATACGCGAACTTTTCGCAGGTTCTGAAGGGGCTATCCTTGCGGGAATGAATAAAAACCATTTCTCATTCCTTAATAAACAAGGCCATTGCACACATTGTGAAGGAACCGGCATTGTGCGCACCAGTATGGATTTTTTGCCGGATGTCACCGCAATTTGTGAACACTGCAAAGGCAACCGTTACAACGACAAGGTACTCGGGGTTGTCATGCAAGGTAAAAATATTGCTGAAATACTTGGCATGACGACCGAAGAAGCAGCAACCTGGTTTTCATGCGAACGGAACATCACAGACATTCTGAAGATTATTTCAAACATCGGGTTGGGTTATCTCGCACTTGGCCAGCCACTGAAAACACTTTCGGGGGGAGAGGCCCAGCGGCTGAGCCTTGCTGCCGAAATGATCAGGCCTGCCAGGGGTCCGTCGTTATGCCTTTTCGATGAACCCTCAACAGGTTTGCATTTCCAGGATGTGGAGCAATTGCTGGGGGTATTTCGTGAACTGGCAGACATGGGTCACACACTGATGATCATTGAACACGATCCGATGATTATTTCCCAGGCCGATTTTATTATTGAATTGGGTCCCGACGGGGGTGACCGTGGGGGTTATCTCCTGGCTGCTTCTTCGAAATGACACATTGCGGTTTCGTTATTCTATGTCGGGAATAACGAAATGAAGGTGTTTCCCTCCGTTTCGAAATTACAGTCCTTATAAAAAAAACCGCCCCGTATCTGGGGCGGCTTCGCATTTGCGATTGAATGTCATCCAACAACCTTTGAGATTCTGGATCAGCCTTTGGCTTTAAACACATGTTCCGGTATGAGCGAAACACGTCATAAAATCAAATTGAGAGTCTTTCTTTTTTCGGTTTTTAGCGTTTTAAAATTGTTGATACAAATATAACTCAATTGTACCGAAAGTCAAGTCTTTTAACATTTGTTAACATAACATTATTTTGCCTCGTAAGGGAGGTAATCTGTATATCCCTTCCCGTCAGCTGAATAAAAGGTATTGAAATCATAGTTGGCATCAATTGGCCGGTTATTCAGCATGCGCTCAACCAGATCGGGGTTGGTGATGAAGGGTCTTCCAAAGGCGATCAGGTCGGCAAGGCCGCTTTGCAGATCACGTTCAGCGGTTTCTTTCGAGTAACCTCCCGCCAGGATCAGGGTATTGCTTAGCTTCTCACGGATGGTCTGTTTGATTGCCAGCGGAACCTCTGGAGCGCCCATGGCACTGTGATCGACAAGATGAATATAAAGAATCCCGAGTTTGTCAAGCTGAGAGGCAAGATACGTATAGGTATCATTGATCTCCGGATATGGAACCATTCCTCCGCCAACGCCGTAAGGAGACAGCCGGATGGCCACTTTATCCATGCCGATGGCCTGACCGACAGATTTCACCACCTCCAGTACAAACCTGCAGCGGTTTTCAATGCTTCCACCATAATCATCGTTACGCTGGTTGCTGGATGGCGAAAGAAATTGTTCCAGGAGGTAACCATTGGCGCCATGAAGTTCTACCCCGTCAAAACCTGCAGCAATGGCATTGAGGGCGGATTTCACAAACTCCCTGATGGTATTTACGATATCTTCTGCCGTCATGGCGCGGGGAACAGGTAAATCCTGCATTCCCCGGCTGTCGGTATACATTTGTCCGGAAGCCGCGATTGCCGAAGGAGCGATCACTTCAGCACCCGAAGGCAGGTTGTCCTGATGGCCCATTCTCCCGGTGTGCATGAACTGAACAAAGATCCTTCCGCCTTTGCGATGAACCGCTTCGGTTGTTTTCTTCCAGCCGGCAACCTGTTCCTCGCTGAAAATTCCGGGAATCCTGGCATACCCCAACCCGTTCGGGGAGGGAGAAGTGCCTTCGGTGACGATCAGGCCTGCGCTGGCCCGTTGCTCATAATAGCTGGCAATGAGTTCGTTCGGGGTGTTGCCAATGGCCCGGCAACGGGTCATCGGGGCCATGACAATCCTGTTTTTTAATTCAATATTTCCTAATTTGTACTGACTGAATAATTTCTGCATGTATGAATAAATTAAATGAAAGAATTATTTGCAAATTTATTGATTTTATTTAGAATTAGTATAAATTTGTGGGAGATTCTGTTAACAATGAACAAAGTAGTAAAAAATGCCCTGGAGGCGATCCATGGGATTGAGAGCAACATGACCCTCATGCTGGGCGGTTTCGGTTTATGCGGCATCCCCGAAAACTGCATTGCAGCGCTGGCTGCCAGTGATGTCACCGGCCTCACCTGCATTTCCAACAATGCCGGTGTGGATGGGTTCGGACTTGGAATGCTTCTTCGCCGGCACCAGATCAGGAAAATGATATCCTCCTATGTAGGGGAGAACAAAGAATTTGAGCGGCAGTTACTCAGTGGGGAACTGGAAGTGGAACTTACTCCCCAGGGAACACTCGCTGAACGCATCAGGGCAGGCGGAGCTGGAATTCCTGCATTTTTCGTTCCGGCAGGATATGGAACCGAAGTAGCGCTCGGTAAACCGGTGCGTGATTTTGATGGGAAAATGTATCTCGAAGAACACTGGCTCAAGGCCGATTTCGCGATTGTCAAAGCCTGGAAAGGAGATACACACGGCAATCTGGTATACAGGTTCACAGCCAATAACTTCAACCAGGCCATGGCCACCGCCGGCAAGATCACCATTGCAGAGGTGGAAGAACTGGTCCCTGCCGGGGAACTTGACCCAAACTACATTCATACACCCGGTGTTTTTGTCCAGCGGATATTCCAGGGAACCAGTTATGAAAAACGGGTTGAATTTGCCACCACCAGTTAAAAAACAGCGAAATAGCGAAAATAAAGCCTATACTTATTATTTTCAATCGTAAATCTTAAATAAATTTCAATGGGTTTAGATAAAAACGGGATAGCAAAGCGAATTGCACGGGAGTTGCATGATGGTTATTATGTAAACCTGGGTATCGGGATTCCAACACTGGTTGCCAATTACATTCCTGCCGGGATGCAAATTGTGCTTCAATCTGAAAACGGATTGCTTGGTATCGGGCCCTTCCCCGCTCCGGATGCACTCGATCCCGATTTGATCAATGCCGGGAAACAGACCATCACGGCGGTTCCAGGTGCTGCATTTTTCGATTCCGCAGCGAGTTTTGCAATGATCAGGGGCGGACATATTGATCTTACTGTTCTTGGGGCCTTTGAAGTCTCTGATACCGGTGATATCGCTTCCTGGAAAATACCGGGAAAACTCGTCAAGGGCATGGGTGGCGCCATGGACCTGGTGGCATCGGCAAAGAACATCATTGTGGCCATGATGCATACCAATCCGCAGGGAGAATCAAAACTACTGAAAAAATGCTCCCTGCCATTAACCGGGGTTAGCGTTGTTAAACGAATTGTCACGGACCTGGCCGTACTTGATGTAACCCCCCGGGGATTTAAACTCCTTGAGCGGGCACCCGGGGTTTCGGTACAGGAAATCATTAATGCCACGGAAGGTAGACTCATTGTGGAGGGGGAAATCCCTGAAATTGGTATTTAATCTGAATATCGAATTTCGCCATCCCTCATTTCACCATTTCACTATTTAAACATTTCGCAATTTAAACATGTCACATTACTATACACTCGGCCAGATCCCCCGCAAACGGCATGTTGTTTTCCGCAAGCCCGGCGGAGGCCTTTATGCAGAGGAACTGATTTCAACGGAAGGATTTTCAGATACTTATTCCCTCGCTTACCACTGCCATCCACCTACCATGGTGACCAGGATCGAGGAAGCATACACGGTTGCACCGAACATAGCCGGTCAGAAGAACATGCAACATCGGCTGTTCCGTGGATTTGATGTTGCCCCGTCCGATGATTACCTTCAGAGCCGGATCCCGGTATTGGTCAACAACGACTGCCATATCAGCCTCGCCGCCCCGCGTAATTCGATGACCGATTACTGGTTTAAAAATTCCGGGGCCGATGAAATGGTCTTTATCCATCGTGGTGAAGGAATCCTGAAGACCATCTACGGGAACATTCCGTTCGGTTACGGCGACCACCTGATCATCCCCCGCGGGGTCATATACCAGTTTGAATTTAAAACATCCGACAACCGGCTTTTCATTGTCGAATCCTTTACCCCGCTGCGTTTTCCGAAGCGATATCTCAATAAATACGGGCAATTGCTTGAACATGCGCCATTCTGTGAGCGCGACATCCGCAAACCGCAGGTTCTTGAAACCCATGATGAAAAGGGTGATTTCCTGGTGAAAATAAAGCGGGAAGATACCATCTGGCCTTACCATTTAGCCACCCATCCGTTTGACCTGATCGGCTGGGATGGATGCCATTATCCCTTCGCGTTCTCCATCCATGATTTTGAACCCATCACGGGAAGATTGCATCAACCGCCGCCTGTCCACCAAACGTTTGAGACTTCCGCATTCGTGGTTTGTGCCTTCGTTCCCCGGCTGTATGACTACCATCCTGAATCCATACCGACACCATACAACCACAGCAATGTCGATTCCGATGAGGTACTCTATTATGTTGCCGGTGACTTCATGAGCCGGAATAACATCAAACCCGGGAATATTACCCTGCATCCGACCGGTATTGTGCATGGCCCGCACCCGGGTGCGGTTGAACGCAGCCTTGGTGCAAAAGGAACCGATGAACTCGCCGTGATGGTCGATACCTTCCGGCCTCTTAAAATTACCGAAGAGGCACTGGCGCTGGAGGATCGTGAATATTACAGGTCGTGGGTGCCTTAAATGAATTTTTTTCACCCCATCCCCCTGACCCCTTCCCCAAAAAGGGAAGGAGAGCAAGTCCCTCCCTGTTTGGGCAAGGATTTAGGGTGGGGCCAATTAAAATCAATACATTATTAAATTTTCAAACTAATAACAACATGAATACCCAGAATGATTTTCTTCCTATCAATGGCACCGATTACATTGAGTTTTATGTGGGCAATGCCAAACAGGCGGCACATTATTATCAGTCGGCCTTCGGGTTTCAGCCTTTGGCCTATGCCGGGCTTGAAACCGGGCTCAAAGACCGGACTTCATACGTGATCAGGCAGGACAAAATCACTTTTGTGCTGACTACGTCGTTGATTCCTGATTCACCGGTCGCCGATCATTGCAAACTCCATGGAGATGGCGTAAAAGTGGTTGCCCTGTGGGTGGACGATGCCCGTAAATCATTTGAAGAAACCACCAAACGTGGAGCCAGGGTATATCTTCAGCCCACAGTGGCAAAGGATGAGCATGGGGAGGTGGTGACTTCAGGCATCCATACCTATGGCGAAACCGTTCATGTTTTTGTGGAACGAAAAAATTATTCCGGCGTGTTCCTGCCCGGGTTCATGAAATGGGACCCGCATTACCGCCCTTCCACGGTGGGATTGCGTTATGTCGATCACATGGTCGGCAATGTTGATTGGGGAGAGATGAATACCTGGGCACAGTTTTACCATGATGTGATGGGATTCAACCAGCTGATCTCCTTCGACGATACCGATATTTCTACTGAATTCACGGCGCTGATGAGCAAGGTCATGGCCAGCAGCAATCTGTACATCAAATTTCCGCTCAATGAACCTGCCAGCGGGAAGAAGAAGTCGCAGATCGAAGAATACATTGATTTTTACAGAGGTGGCGGAGTTCAGCATGTGGCCATGGCCACCAACAATATTCTTGAAACGGTCGCTGCCTTAAAAAGCCGAGGTGTTGAATTTCTCAGGGTTCCCGACACTTATTATGATGCTTTGATTCAGCGTGTTGGAAAGATAGATGAAACCATCGGGCCGCTGCGCGAACTCGGCATCCTTGTCGACCGCGATGAAGACGGCTACCTGCTTCAGATATTTACCAAACCTGTTGAAGACCGGCCCACGGTTTTCTATGAAATTATCCAGCGGAAAGGGGCCAAATCATTCGGGAAAGGAAACTTCAAGGCACTGTTTGAATCGATTGAACTGGAGCAGGGAAGAAGAGGTACCTTGTGAAGGCGCAATTTATGATTTTGGATTTACGTGTTAAGTTGTCAATATGCCGGGAAAGATAGAACCTTTTTTAAAGTCGTGGATTGAGGTTGAAAACGACAGCGATTTCCCCATCCAGAACATTCCGTTCGGAATTTTCAGAAGACTGAACGGGCATGCCCGGGCTGCTACCAGGATCGGCGAAACCGTCGTTGATCTTTATGCCCTGGCAATGCATGGATTTTTGGATGGTTTGGGCCTGGATCACAGTCTTTTCAACGTTGATTCACTGAATGCGCTGATCGCTTTGGGGAAGCCTGCCTGCCGGGCCTTGCGATTGCGTATTGCCGAAATTTTTGAGCAAAGCAGCGCTTCGCTGCGTGACGATCCTGGGAAGCGACAGGAGATCCTTATTCCTGTTGAACAGGTTCAGATGATGATGCCGGTATTTGTGGGTGATTATACCGATTTTTATTCCAGTATTGAACATGCAACCAACGTGGGCATCATGTTCCGTGATCCCGCCAACGCACTTTTACCCAACTGGAGGCATCTTCCAGTAGGTTACCATGGCAGGAGTTCGTCCATCGTGGTATCAGGAACAAATATTCACAGGCCAAAAGGCCAAACAAAAGAAGACACGGCGGAATTTCCTGAATTCGGGCCATCCAGGCAAGTGGATTTTGAACTGGAAATGGCCTTTATTACGGGAGCCAAAACTGACCTCGGACAATCCATTTCTACTGCGGATGCCGAAGATCATATTTTTGGTATGGTATTGTTCAATGACCTGTCTGCCCGCGACATACAGAAATGGGAATATGTTCCGTTGGGGCCATTTCTTGCTAAGAATTTCGGTTCGGTGGTCTCACCCTGGATTGTCACCCTTGACGCTCTTGAGCCTTTCCGGATTGCCGGCCCGGATCAGCGACCCGAAGTACAGCCCTACCTGCAATTTGAAGGTGACCATAATTTCGACATTCACCTAGAGGTGATAATTCAACCTGAAAACCAACCGGAACACCTGGTTTGTCATTCCAATTATAAATACATGTACTGGAATATGGCCCAGCAACTGGCCCATCAAACAGTGAATGGCTGCAACATCAATGTTGGCGACATGTATGGCTCAGGCACCATCAGCGGACCTGGCCCCGGCACATTTGGCTCCATGCTGGAGATAGCCTGGAAAGGGACCAGACCGGTAAAAATGCCAGATGGCACCGAACGGAAATTTATCAACGACAACGATGCCGTCATCATGCGGGGCCATGGTATAAAAGGAGACCTGAGGATTGGGTTTGGAGAGGTTGTTACAAAGATATTGCCGGCCTTTCCATAAATTCAAAATGCAAAATGCAAAGGTTAACATCGTAAATCCAAAATCGTAAATCCAAATGACTCTTCCTCCAGAGTATCTACATTTCGATCCAAAGGACACTTCTGTTCCTGAATTTCATCACCTGATGCTTGGGGCGATTGCCCCGCGCCCGATTGCATTTGCAAGTACCATCGATAAAGATGGGCGGCCCAATCTTTCGCCGTTCAGCTTTTTCAATGCATTTGGAGCCAATCCGCCCATTGTGGCCTTCTCGCCGTCGAGGCGTGGAAAAGACAATACGACCAAGCACACCTATGATAACATCCGGGAGGTTCCGGAAGTTGTCATCAATGCGGTAACATATCACATGGTGCAAAAAGTGAGCGATTCCAGCGCAGATTTTCCAAAAGGGGTCAATGAATTTGACATGGTGGGGTTCACCATGGTTCCTTCTGACCTGATAAAACCTTTCAGAGTTAAGGAATCTCCGGTTCAGTTTGAATGTAAAGTACTCCAGGTAATTGAAACCGGTTACGGACCTGCTGCAGGGAACCTTGTGATCTGCGAAATACTTCGCATCCATGTGGATCCTGCGGTCATGAATGAACAAGGGCGCATAGACCCCCATAAAATCGACCTGGTAGGCAGACTTGGAGGCGAGTGGTATGTGCGGGCCAACGGATCGGCACTCTTCGAGATGGCCAAGCCAGGATAGCATTGTAAAGCCGCACCGAAGTGCGGCTCCATTGCCGGGACATGACCCGGATAACCAACATAATAAAATGGAAACAAACCCAATCCTCGATCGTCTTCCCCGGCACCTGATGAGCCTGGTGATCGATCAGCCATACAATGAATATACTCCGCAGGACCATGCGTTATGGCGGTATGTAATGCGCCAGAATGTCCGTTACCTTGGGAAGGTTGCGCACGGGGCTTACCTGGATGGGTTGCGCAAAACGGGCATCAGCATCGAGAAAATTCCAAATATGTACGGCATGAACCGGATTCTGAAAGATATCGGATGGGCTGCCGTGGCCGTTGACGGATTTGTGCCTCCATCGGCCTTCATGGCCTTCCAGGCGTACAATGTGCTGGTAATTGCAGCCGATATCCGCCCCATCGACCAGATCGGCTATACTCCTGCACCCGACATCATTCATGAAGCAGCCGGACACGCCCCCATCATTGCCGATCCCGACTATGCCGATTTTCTCCGCCGGTTTGGCGAAATCGGCTCCAAAGCATTTCTGTCTCCCCAGGATTACAGTCTTTATGAGGCAATCCGTCATCTTTCGATTGTGAAAGCAGATCCATATTCAGATCCGGGTACCATCCGGGAAGCTGAAAAAAGGCTTTCGGATATTTCAAACAACATGGGTGATCCTTCCGAACTTGCCCGCATCCGGAACCTTCATTGGTGGACCGTGGAATATGGTCTCATCGGCGACCCCGGTGATCCAAAAATTTACGGTGCCGGGCTTTTGTCATCAATTGCTGAAAGCTTCCATTGCCTGCAACCCTCTGTGAAAAAGATCCCGCTGACCATCGATGCTGCCAGGTACAACTATGACATCACGGAACCTCAGCCCCAGCTTTTTATCACACCCGATTTTGAGTCGTTGAACAGGGTCCTGGATGAATTTGCCAATACACTGGCCATGAGGCGGGGTGGTTTTTACGGGCTCACACAGGCGATCCGTTCCGGCAATACCGGTACCGCAGTCTATAATTCAGGGCTGGAGGTTTCAGGAAATTTCACACAGGTATTTGAAAAAAGCGGTGACCTGGCTTACCTGAAAACCACTGGCCCGACAAACCTCAATTATGCCGGGAAGGAGTTGCCTGGTCACAACACACAATACCACCTGCACGGATTTGGTTCACCGGTTGGAAAGGTGAGGAATCTTTCGGTACCACTTGAAGATTTTACAGAAGAGGAGTTGGATCAGATCGGCCTGACCAATGATGAACTTGTGAACCTGCAATTCGAATCGGGAGTCACCGTGACCGGGAAAGTGCTCAGCAAAACCATCTGCGACGGGCATCTTGTTCTGATCAGCCTGACCGGCTGCCTGGTTACCTTTGAAGGAAAAATCTTGTTTGAACCTGCCTGGGGAACGTTTGATATGGCAGTAGGGAGCAGCATCATGTCTGTTTATGCGGGTCCTGCAGATCCTGATGCTTTTGGAGTAAGCTATCCTGCTCCGGCGGAGAAAACCCATAAGATTCATCACGATGAAAAAGCCAGGAAATTGCACTCCCTCTACCAGCAGGTGCGTGATATCCGCGAACAAAATTGTTCTTTTGCCCTGCTCCCTTCCCTTTGGCAGGAATTGCACCGCGATCATCCCGATGATTGGCTCTGTGCTCTTGAAATGCTTGAATTATTAAAGGAAAAACAAATTGAGGATCCCCTCACGTCCGAAATCATTCATTTTCTCCAGTCAAAAAGATCGGAAGGGGAGTCAATGGCAAAACTGATTGATGATGGGTTCATCATGTTTTCCTGATCCGTTTTCTGTGCCTGATGATTCCCCGTATCATAATGGTCATGGTTATCATCGTAATCCCAAGAACAAAATATTCAATGTTATCGATGGATGCCGGGATTTTTTTTCCGATAAAATATCCCAGCGGGATGAGCGTTCCGGTCCACAATACGGCCCCGATGATGTTGAACAAGTTAAATTTCCAGAAGTTGATGCCAATGGTGCCTGCCAGTATCGGCACGAAGGTACGGATCACCGGCAGAAAGCGGCCGGCAATGAGCGCGATGCCGCCATATTTTTCATAATAATCCCGGGAATCGTTAAAATGCCGTTGTTTGAAGAAGAATGTATCTTCTTTTAGCAACAGCTTTTTGCCAAAAATCCTTCCGGTAAAATAGCCGGTAAAATTCCCTGCAATGGCCGCAACAGCCACTGTGATAATTAAAATCCAGATATTCACTGCCAGATCGCTGCCACAAAGCAAGCCTGCAGTAAATAATAATGCATCTCCGGGGAAGATGAAGCCGAAAATCAATCCAGTTTCAGCAAAAATCACAATGAGCAGGAGCGCAAGGCCCCCGTATTGAATCAGTTTTTCTGAATTTAACAGGATTTCAAAAAATTCCTTGAGACTTTCCATCAAACGAGTTCACTCTTTAGTGATCTCTTCGAAGATCCTGATGATCTCTTCCTTATATCGCCCGGGAGCCTCCACATATCCCCAGCCGAATTCCATTTCCATGATCCCGCCAAGGGCAGTATCATCAGAAGTGACAATTCCATGAGGTATTTTCCGGTCACTGAGAATTTCTTCGAGCAGGCTTGCCTCAAACTCGCTGTTCAACACAAGTATTTTTTCGTATGCTTCCATCGTCTGCTATTTTGTGGTCTAAGATACGAACCTTTCAGAGAAAAGTCACTATGATTTTACAGTTTTCTGAAAAGGATTCAACACGGAAAAAATGGATTTACTTTTACGGTCAAAATATCCGCCACTTACCACTTTTACTTCGTCGATGGTGTAAAAGGCGGTCGGGTTATGCTGTTTGATGATGTCAATCACAACAGGGGCTTCTTTCCGGCGTATGGTGGTAAAGAGCATCTTGGTGGGGCCCATCATGCCATCGACCGGAACGACGGTGACGCCATAATTCATGGTACGGAGATTTTTAATCAGCTCTGTGGTATCTTTTTTCGGGATTACACGGATCACAACCGTTCCGATCGATAATTTTTCCTCGAGTAAAATTCCAAAATAGTTTCCGGCAGCATACCCGCCGGCGAAGGCGAGATAACAATAAAAATTATCCAGGTGTTTCATGATCTGCCCGATCGCCACCAGCCAGATGAACGATTCAAAAAATGCAAAAAGGGGAGCAAGGTGCTTCAGCCCTTTTGCGGCAAAGATCAGCCTCAGCGTGCCAATAGACTGATCGACGATGCGAAAAAAAAATATCAGCAAAGGAAGCACGATGTACATGAAGGTTCCATTATCGAAAAACCGGGCAAAATAATCAAGGCTCATTGGATATATATTTTGATGAGTGAATGTATTAAGGAGATGCGTTGTTGATATTCAAAATTCATTTCAATGCACATTTTTTTGCACTTTGACTTTTGACTCCTGACTTTCGTCAGGCTTCCTAATTGCCGGAGAGCTTTAATCCGACAATCCCAATAACGATGAATGTGGCGGAAGCAATGCGGAAAAATCCGGCGGGATCCTTGAAAAACAATATCCCGACCGTAAAGGCACCCACCGCCCCGATACCGGTCCAGATTGCATAGGCGGTACCCATCGGAATGCTTTTTTGTGCCAGATAGAGAAAATAGCCGCTCAGCGCCATGCTGATGACTGACATAAGAATCCAGCCGAATTTATTGTGGGGATGCACCTGGGCCAATTTCATTCCCAGGGGCCAGCCGATTTCAAAACAGCCGGCAATGATCAGTAGTATCCATGCCATAGAAAAAATTAATCCTGCAAAAATACTAAAGAAGAATTAATTAAAGTTTACCTCCAGTAAACGGCAAACTACATCGCAGATCAATGGGATTTTTCAGGAGATGCCAGACGCGTTATCATAAAAGTCCGTTTTAACTTCGCAAGTCCGATATAGGTGAAATAGGCCACGGAAAAAATGATTGTACCGGAAATAAGGCCCGGGTGCGATGCAAATTGTTCGCCGGCAAGATGACTCAACATGACAAACATGCCCTGAAAAGCGTGGACAACTGGCATGAAGATTTGAGGAAAAGCATTCAGGATGACCTGGAAAATGTCGAACGATGCAAGAATGTGTGATAGCGTTTCCATTGGTTAAGAATTTCTTCCAAAATTATCACAGATGGCCCCTCCTGGAAAATCTTTTTCGATGAATTCCCGAAAAAGGCGGATGAATGAGGTAGTATCGATGTCGGATGGTTCAAGAAAGAATTTCAGCCATCCTATCGCATGAAGGGAGTATTGCTGAATTACTTTTATCTTTGCCGGCAAACGACAGAGCTGCTAACCATTTCATTATGTTCAGAATCATTCAACGGGCACTTATTGCAATCATTTCCATGGTTTTTCCTGCCCTCCCTGGTATTGCACAACATATAAATAACCTCCCCCATCCTAAAAACATCATCATCATGATCGGTGATGGGATGGGATACAACCATATTCTTGCTGCCAACGATTACCTTGGGATGACTGCACAAGTCTTTGAGAAATTCCCTGTAAGGCTTGCCATGGCTCACTATCCCGCCAAGTCGGGAGAATACCAGGCAGGAAATCCCGGTTCCAATTATTATGCCACCGGGTACAATCCTGCCAGAGCCTGGAAAGATACGGCATGGCTGAAAAAGGATTACACTGAATCGGCTGCGGCGGCAACCGCCATGGCAACAGGATTCAAAACATACAACAATTCCGTCGGGATGTCGGTGAACCATGATACGCTGGAAAATCTTGTTCAATGGGCAAAGTCGTTGGGAAAATCGGCCGGGGTGGTTACAACGGTAGAATTCTCCCATGCCACACCCGCCGGTTTCGTGGCCCATAACGTGAAGCGAACCAATTATTCGCAGATCGCCGCAGAAATGCTGCTGAACAGCCGGTGTGATGTGATCATGGGCTGCGGGGACCCGATGGCTGACAACGATGGCCAGGCAGTAAAGGGGAAATGGAACAATCCTAAATATGTTGTTGACAGTGCTTTCTGGCAGCAATTTATCGCAGGAAGCGGCAAACAGATTAAATTTGTTGTCAACGGAACCATGAAGATCCTGATGGATATTGACGGGGGACAAGATACCTGATCCATGGACGGTCATTCGTGACCCGGAAGATTTCAGAGCATTGCAAAAAGGAAAGACCCCCAAGAGGGTGCTGGGATGTCCCAGAATTTATGAGACCATCCAGCAGGCAAGAACGGCACGGAATGGCGAGTCAAACAACTCTCTGCCATATTATTCCCCGTTGATTCAAACGGTACCGTCATTGCCGGAGATGGTTTCCGGCGCATTGAATGTGCTCGACAACAACAGCAAGGGATTTTTCATCATGATCGAAGGCGGTGCGACAGACTGGGCATCTCATTCAAATGAGAAGGGCCGGCTGATAGAAGAAATGACAGGATTTTTTAACGCTGTTGATGCCGTTGTTGCCTGGGTTGAAAAGAACAGCAATTGGAACGAGACGATGTTGATCGTCACCGGGGATCATGAAACCGGATTGCTCTGGGGTGAAAAGCCATTTGTTCCGCTGGTTGACAACGGGAAAGGGCAACTGCCCGGAATGACCTTTTATTCAAGGGATCACTCCAACTCCCTGATTCCTTTTTTTGCAAAAGGTGCAGGAAGCGAACTGTACAAAAATTTTGCCGATGAGTACGACAGCATTCGTGGCCCTTTCATCCAGAATTCAGAAATTGCCCAACTGATCCATCTCCTCTGGTTAAAATAGCACCGTCACGCATCAGCTGTCTCGACTTATGAGGCCCGCCCCCTTACTTTACGACTGTTGCCCGCTTAACGCCGGCATAATTAATGGTCCCGGCACTGCCAAGATATCTTACCAGCATTTCGGCGGTGGTCAGGGTCGAAAGTGTCCCCGGATCCTTGTGGTCAAATTTATAGGTGGATGCCATGTAATTATTCATGGCGACGGAGTATTCCTGGCCAGGGTCAAGTGGTTTGCCCGATTTATCGAACATTTCAACTTTCAGGCATGCTCCTTTCCCATTATCCGTTAACTGGTATGTCATTCCGGAAACCTGCAGGTCGATCTGTTTTTCATGCTGGTATCCATAGCAGATCAGGGATTTTATCTCTTCGGTGTTCATTGAAAAGATGACGACCTGGTTGTTAAAGGGGTCGAGCTTGTATACATCTTTCAATGTGATTTCTCCCCCGGAAATGGATGGGACCCGGATACCTCCCCTGTTCTGAAAAGCGAAATCGACCTGAAGCTGATGGGTAACGGCATCGGTCATCAGGCTGCCCAATTCGTCCTCTCCTTCGATCAGGCCGCTGGCCATTCCGACTATTTTGCCGAACTCCTGGTTGTTATTGTAACCATCGATGAGTTTCCTCAGGTCCGGGGCTTCATTTTTCAGGGACGCAAACTGGATCACCTCGTCGTTCCTGCTGACTACTTTGCCACTTTCGACCATGAGGGTTGTTTTGCCAAGCTGTTTCATATGTGCCCCGGCCTGAACGATCATCACGCCGTTGGCAATGGTCGGCGGGTGGATCAGGGTATGCGAATGGCCACCGATGATCATGTCAAACTGGGGCATTGAATCTGCCAGCCGCATGTCGTCATCCACCCCCATATGCGAAAGGGCAATGAGAATCCCGTACTGTTTTTTGAGAAAAGCAAATTCGCGGGCTTTGGAGAGTCCGTTGACAAATTTCACCTCCTTCATGTTCGATGGATGAGCACTGGGCAAGCCATTGTCATCCAGCTGGATGAGCCCAAGCATGGCAATGGTGATGCCATCCCCGGCGTTCAGGACCGTATAGGGTTTGAGCTGGCCGATCACTGCGGCAGTACCATCCATGTTGGCACAGATGAAAGGAAATGTCGCCTGCTCCATTCGCTTCTTCAGGAGCGTTTGTCCCATGTCAAATTCGTGGTTTCCCAAAGCACTAACGTTGAACCCGCAGCGGTTCATCAGGTCGATCATCGGCGCCCCTTTATCGGGAACCATATCAACCACGGGATTCCCTGTAAAATTATCTCCCGCCGAAACCAGGAAGACAAACGGATGGAATTTCCTCAGACTATCGGCAAGGTAGGCCAGTTTGGCCATGTTGTCGATTTTGGAATGCATGTCGTTGGTGTGGAGGATGATTATTTCGGTCTGTTTTCCTTGTCCATAGCCAACGAATGACAGTAAAAAAATTATTCCGGCAAGGAATGAGATGGTACGTTTATTCATGGGAGATCGTTTCTACAAAAGTACTAAACAACATCGATTTTTCACAAAATGCAAAATAGATGGGCAAAATGAATTATTTTTGTTTGATGCCGGGTATCATGGATCAACGGGACTTCATCGCAGAATTGCATTTCAGCGCCTCACGCAGCAGCGGCCCCGGCGGCCAGCATGTGAACAAGGTGAGCACAAAAATGGAACTCCGGTTCCATGTTGCTTCTTCGGCGTTGCTTACGGACGCTGAGAAGGAACTGATCGCTGAAAAACTTGCTGCAAGGATCAATGCTGCCGGTGAACTGGTTCTCGTTTCTCAATCGGAACGGTCGCAGTTGCAGAATAAGGAGAAGGTGACAGAAAAGTTCTATCTCCTGGTCACCCGGGCTTTAACTCCCCGAAAAAAACGAAAGCCTACCAAGCCGTCCAAAGCGTCGAAGGAGGAACGGCTGGAGGCGAAGCGCCAGCAATCGGAGAAAAAGGTAAGACGAAAACAAATTTAAAACCATGGGTTTATGAATGTTCCATTTGTCATTCAGAAAATTTCAAGGGAGCTCGTGGAATTGATCATCCTGAATCCATCGGAACCCCACAGGCACGATCATGAAGAGCTGATCATTGTTACCCATGGCCATCCGAGCCATCTTGTTGATTTTACCTCCCGGATGATTGAACCACCCGTTATTATCTATGTTGCACAGGGGAAGGTTCATAGTTTTATCCCGGATGAACACACCAGGGGATGGGTGATCAGGTACACCAGCGAATTCATTCCTCAAAGCGGATTTAATTTTTATTCAGCTTTTCTTGATGACTTCAACTACCGGATTGATTTTGATTTTTGCACCACCACAATGAACGACCTTTGCGAAATAATGCTCAGGGAAGACAACCAGGAACCGGTCGATTATAATATCCTCAGGCACCTGCTCCTCGCGATCCTGACAAAATTGGAATCTGCTACCAAAAAGCAATTTCTTGACGAACGGATCGCCGGTAATTCACAGCTCATCACTTTTAATAATTTCCTTAAGATTCTTGAATATAATTACAAACGCCCCGTCGGAGTTGATTTTTATGCTGATAAGATGAATATGTCTGCCAGGAACCTGAACCTGATCAGCCAGGCTGTTTTCAAAAAAAGCATTACCGAGATCATTGAAACCCGGAAACTGATTGAAGCCCGCAATTTGCTGCTAAACTCGGAAAAAACAGTTTCAGAAATCGGTTATGAGCTGGGTTATAACGAAAAATCCTATTTCACAAGGGTGTTTCACAAAAAAACAGGAACAACGCCAACCGTTTTCCGTAAACAATTACAACCGGTCATTTCCTGAAAGTACTACCACTCTTCCTGAAAGTGTAACTTCCGGGATGATTTGCCGGTGTACCTTTGTGCCATGAAAATTACCTCACCCTAACCCTCTCCTCAAGGAGAGGGAACTCCCCTTCTCCTTGAGGAGTACGCAGGCCTTGTGAGCATGCAGCATTTACTGGTGTTTTAGAAGGGGGTGCCTAAAAACTGTCAACTATACTGACACGTATTCAAATCGTACACGCCTAATTTGTAAACAAATGTCAAGCTAATTAACGGCTTGTATCGCTTTGTAAAATTACGTGAATTTCCTTTCAAAAATTCTGAAGCTACCTGAAATAGTTTTATAAAAAAAATTAGCCGTCGCTAGTTTTTAAATATTATTTCTTATCGAAAATCATCTTTTCAGATAGCAAAATAAAAATCCATTTCCGGGTAAAAAAATCAATGTCGGGTTCTGTGAGGTGCCTGAAAATTTATTTTTTGTATATCCTGGTAATTTTTTGTATTATTCTGCATTAATTTGTATTAAATAGTTAATATTCAAATAGTTGTTAATAACTTTATTGGATTTGTCATGTTTGGATTTCTACTTTTGCCGCATGTAATTTAAACTATAAACCATGGACAAAATGTTAAGAATCGAAAAACCGGTAACGGCCAAATATGTTTGTAAAATTATAGGAGTTAGCCGACCTGCACTTCACAGATACAGTAAATCAGGAATGGTCCGCTCTTATAAATTAGGTGGCAAGCGTTTTTATTTTGAGACAGAAGTAATGGAGGACCTGCGAAAGTGCCGGTAATCCGGTCAGCGAAAAAAATCAGTTCAGATGAACCAACTCATTCAAACAATTGGAATCCTTTACAACGACATTTTATGAAAACATTTTCAAATACATCGAGGATGGACCTCGATCTTTTAAGGGATGCTTTGAGAAATTATTCAGATCTCATTCAGGAACTTCAGAATCAAGACGGTGATAAAATATGTTATTTGCATGCCGACAAGTTTGGCAATCTGCTCCCTTTGGCCCCTACCCGTATTGAGAACCGGATAAGGGAGCTTATTGCAGCCATTGATTCTGAAAAGAAAATTCTCAATGGCGGTGATTAAACAATTTATCAGCCCGAGGCGAAAAACGATCATTCCACCATCAAAATAAACAATTCGATTATTATGGCAAAACTACAGCGCTCCCTTTACGAGGGCGCCCCCGATATGCTCATGGACAGGATCCATGAAGTCAATTCCCTGTTGGCTAATTCCCAGTTAAAAACGGGACAAACTGAATCCTGGAAATTCTGGAAAAGGACCAGTGATATTATGAAGTACGCCTGGGATTACATGCAAAATCTCAATTGGGTGCTTAAAGAAAATTACGCACTGAAAGAAGAAAATCTCTATTTGCGAGCTGCCTTGGCGCATGAAAGAGAAATCAATATGCATATTTCCGTACTCACTCATTTGAAATTGACTGATCAGTTTGA
>CAIVAT010000023.1 GCA_903903985.1 uncultured Bacteroidales bacterium
ATTTACAAGTAACAAGGTCTCCGTTCAGAGGAACATAAGAAAAAGCCGTAGAATTGGTTCCTGCTGTTACCCCGTTCACTTTCCATTGATAAACCGGGGCAGTACCTTGGTTTATTGGCGTTGCCAGGAATGAAACGGTTGTACCACTACAAACGGAGTTTTGCGACGGGACAATGGTTAAGCTTACCGTCACATTTGTGTTTTCAACCATTGTTAAGGAATTCGATGTTGCAGGGTTTCCGGTCGGACAGGGTAAGCTTGAATTCAGGACACACGCAACTACATCTCCATTGGCTGGAATATAAGAATAGGCAGGGTTATTGGTTCCTGCATTTAAACCATTTACTTTCCACTGATAGAACGGTGTTGTTCCCTGATTATTCGGGGTTGCGGTAAAAGTTATTGTGGATCCTGCACAATAGGGGTTCTGGGATGAACTGATCGAAACAGTAACAGGAAGGTAAGGGTTTACGGTCATTGTGATCGCGTTGGAGGGTGCCGGGTTGTTCAGGATGCATCCTGTAATGGAAGAAGTAAGAACACAGGAAACAACATCACCATTCAGCGGCGTGTAGGAATAAGAAGTGCCGTTTGCTCCCACATTCAATCCATTCACCTTCCATTGGTAAAATGGAGTTGATCCTTCATTGGAGGGTACGGCAGTAAAAGTGACCTGGGCTCCTGCGCAAACATTGTTTGAAGGAGCGCTGATCGTAATACCCACGATAGGGCTCGGATCAACCGTGACGTTGTATACGGTCGGGGCCAGCCCTGAACATCCGTTGGCATCGGTATAATTGACAGAAATGGTCTGATTACCGGCGGCAGTCCAGGTAACGGTTGCGGAGTCATCTGTTGATGTTCCCTGGTAGGTGATCAATCCACCAGCAGAAACGCTCCACTGGTAATTGGTCATCCCGCTTGCGGTGGAATAGACTTTTCCCGGACCAGCACAGGTATTATTAGGGCCGGAAATAACAGGTACAGGCCGCTGGTGAACAGTAACATTTAGAAATGCAGAATCTCCAAAATCTCCGCACTTATTGACCCCTTTTACCCATATCGTCCCGGAACTGGCGGAAATACCTATATTTACTAAAATATTATTCGTTCCAGTCCCTGCATTTATAGTGAACCCTGAAGGTAATGTCCAGATATATTTTGCAGCATGGGGAAGAACCGGAATGCTATAAACATTCCCGGTTGAATTCAGGCAAACATTGGAAGAACCGGAAATCGGCCCGGCAGTATCAATTTTCTGGCAATCCAGGAATTTAATCAACATGGCATCATCCATCCCCCCAAAGGTTTCCTGATAAGCCCCGGGCGATGCAATACCGGACGAGGAAAAAGTCCAGCCGGCTATATATATTGTATCCTGTGGAACATAAATACATTTACGAGCAAATTCCGTGAAATTTCCGCCGTAATATGTACCCCATTGCCGCACTCCTGACCCGGTGAACTTGACAAGCATAACGTCATATGTTCCACCAAAAATTGGCTGATATGCATCTGGAGTTGAGATATTAGTAGCAGAGTTGGTATTTCCGGCACAATAGATGTCATTTTCTGATCCAAATTGACAATAAAAAAAAGTATC
>CAIVAT010000024.1 GCA_903903985.1 uncultured Bacteroidales bacterium
CCGGAGGATGAAACGGCAAAGGAATGAAATCCTTTTCCAAGTGCGTTGTGATATTCTGCCAGGCGTGTCCCCAGCCCGTCAAATAAAACCAGGTTCAGCGCTCCGTCGTATTCCCTGCAGATGCTCACGGTTGTGGTGCCATGGAATGGGTTGGGGTAATTCTGTTTCAGGAGGAAGGCTCCCGGGCGGCTGTTTATTTCGCCAATCCCAACCGGCCAAAGGGCATTTAAGAAAAGCACGGGTGCGGGGCCAAACAACGAAGTATCGCAGTTCTCCACCAGGTTTTTAACATGGACGCTGTCGAGCGGGATCACACTCTGCGTGGCCGCATTTTTACCCATAAAAATCAGCGTGATCTGTGTCTGGGAAGATACGAACACAGGGAAAGAGAGCATAACAAGGAACATCAAAACCGTAGCGAATGTTTTCATAAACAGGGATTTTGGGAAGCAAGAGGAATAAATGTCGGATCGCAAAACTTTGTTAAATATTTCACAATAAATTGAAAATAAACAATCTACAAAAGGTTATGTATGGATGTATCCATAACTCAATGTTGTTTATTATCAGTCTATTAAATTTAGAAATAAAAATAACATGCCCGCAATGAAAATCCTGAAATATATTTTTTGATTGATCACAATCATACCAGTGATTTTTATAAGGCAGGGAATAAATTTGTGAACCCGACCCTCCTCAAGGAGAAGGGTTGCAGGGGATGAGGCAATTAAAAAACAGTTCTGTGGAAACACAGTTTTTTAAAAAAGCCCCCAGGTCAATTCGGCAATACTGCCACACCGGACATCCATGTATCAACGTGCCGTTATATTTCAGATAATGGATGTTTTAATGCCCTGTCATGCCATCATCATGACCACAAAACAATGTCAAGGGCAAAAAAAATGCCCTCCGGCAGGAAGGCAATTCAAATTAAAGCGGAAAATATAACGGGTTATTCGAAGTCAGCGACAGCCGGGGCAACGGGAGCCAGGGCATGAATATCAACCACAATGTCGGTGACATCATAAAAATCAGCCGCTGCAGGTGCGACCGGCATCAGGTTCATCAGGTCAATGGCTGACTCCGGCGCAACATCATTGAAGTCGGCCTCATTGGGCACAACCGGGGAAAGCGTGGCAAAATCAATCGTTATGGTATTGACAACTTCAAATGTTGCTTCCGCCGGTGTGGCCGGGGCGAGGGATATGATAAATAGTGTGGAATTCTCGCTGGATGCGGGGACTGGAAAATTATTGTTTCCTGCGAAAAGGATGCCTGCCTGGAGGGTGAGAAACGCTGCTAAAATTGTAACTGTTGCTTTCATTTTTTTGATTGTTATTGTTTGATGAAGCAAAGATATACCGGTTGGTTATTGTGGGCGACCTGTTTTCGATTGATTGGGAAAACCTCCCGATGAGGGACAGCAAAATCACGTTAAAAATGAAAATGGGTGGATGGCGATTATTTGGGGGTGATGGTGGATGTGGGAAGGGGTAAGAGATTTACGAATGACAAATGGAACGCAAGGAGGTATTTTCGGATCCAATTCAGGTGCCAGAAAAATAAAAAACCCCGTAAATCAACAATTTACAGGGTTTTTTGCGGACCGGACGGGGCTTCGACGATTTTCTGCTTCGCCTATCTATGTAGGATTTCCCAGAGTATTATTCTTCATGGTATTAAATATGTGTTATTTTGAGTGTTTGCAAACACTTGGGGTTAATTATTTATGGTATCAGATTTTCATTATTTTGATTGTTCGCATCACAATGGGAAATGATTTTTTCCTGCAATTCAATTATCTTTTTTAAATCCTTCACCTTATCCATCAATTCAAGTATCTGCTTTTCACATTCCGGATCCTTGACGTAAACCACATTTTCTGAAGGAACGGGGATCGGATCGCCATTTTCAAAGGTCGCTATCTCATTCAAATTTACTTTTAAGAAACTTCCGATTAACCGCGCATTAGCTTCACTGGTGTGCCCGGACTTAATAAGCTTGCTTACGGTCGCAGTGTTAATCTTGCAAAATTTAGAAAGTTCTTTTTGACTTGACCCGATTTGCGTTAGCAGGGTCTTGATCTTGTTACCATCGACTTTCATTTTGCTTAATAGTATTAATCAGATGTTAATTTGTTTCGCAAATGTAAACTATTTGATGTGACAAGTCAAGTATTTTTTATTATTTATTGCTATTTAATAGAGTTATAATATTTATAGATCAGATAATCAGTGTAATATGATTATTCTTTGAATAATTTAATAATTTGCAATATGGTTTATATATAATAAATACATTTGCCGAAAATTAAATATTCAAAGTCTATGAGTAACGAAGAAATGATCTTAAAAGAACTCAGGAGCATACGACTTGCTCTTGAAATAACTGCTCCTAAAAGATGGCAGAAGATCCCTGAAGCATCTAAAACGCTTGGCATACCTCAATCACGAATCAGGGTTCTGGCAGATGCCGGAACGATCCCTGTTTCGGTTTTGGCAGTCACCAAAAGCAGAAAACATTACCTGGTTGATGTAGTAAAGACAAGGCAACTGATAGATGAAGGTGGTTTGATGCCGAGAATAAAATGATGTCGGTCTTTGAAATGACAATTGCTAATAATCTCAAATCCTTTGCTGCATGAAGACGTTCTCCAATATGTCAAAGCCCGATCTCGCGTTGATTGATATCGCCCTGGCTAATCTTATCGAATCGTTAGCCTATAATGGATGCCTTGTTAAAGTTCGACATCATGACCCATTGCCAGGACTATGTTTTGACGATTCATCAACCTTTAAATATTATGATCGAATCAAAGAATTACAAATGGCCATTAGAGCAGAAATCTATTCCAATGACTGACATTCTACGTTCCTCCAATAAAAAATCAAATCAGTCATCACGGATTTCAAGCAGATATTTATGATGGAAGCAGACAGGAACACCATCTATGGAGGAGCAATTGGTATGCAATTGGACTCCATTGCTGAGATTACTGCGCTGCTGGATAAAGCCAAAGCAAAATCCGGTGAGACTGAAACCTGGAAATTCTGGAAAAGACAGCTTGATATCGCAAAACATTCATACGCTTTCATGATGGACATGGAGCCGATGATCAGGGAAAGGGATCAGCTCAAACAGGAGAATTCGTATATGCGATGGGCGCTGGCGAAGGAGAAGGATATTAATATGGCCATCAGGTCCCTGGCACAGGCAAAGATCAATGGCAATTTCTCGGAAATTGTTGCAATGGTCACTGAACTTTTCAGTATCGCCCCCGAATTATTGGAAAGGATATCCCGATGAGCGAACTCCCGGAAGGTCTCGATCTAATCGAATCAGATGCCGGTGCAAAAGAAAAGATTTGCGCCGAAGCTGAAATCTTGCTTAAGGATGCCGGTGACAATATCTTTCAGCAATCCGATGCTATTTCCATAATCTGCCAGAATTTCATTGAACTGAAGGATCCCGCTTCGGCAGATCTGTTCTTCAAATACGTTTCGAGGAAATTCAAAATAGCCAAAAAGATATTCACGGACAGTTTCAAAAAACTGTCCGATGAATCAAAAAGACCTGCACCCACAAGGAGAAAGTACCAGGATGATGAAGATGATGATGAAAATTTGGGCTGGTTTGTACGCAATAACTCTTATTGGTTTTATACCAAAGATGGTTTGCCCGTTAAAGGTTCAAATTTCATTATCAAACCTTTATTCCATATCTATTCAAAAATTGATAATAAACGCCTGGTGGAGATCACCAATGATAAAGGATATTCCAAAATCGTTGATATCCCTTCGAAGAATTTTATCAGCATGGAGCAATTTGCCGCATACTGCTATTCAGAAGGGAATTTCATGTGGACAGGCGTTAAATCAAATTTTCAGAAGATCCTCCAGTTCATATCCGCTGATTTTCCCGAGTGTAAAGAATTGAAAACTTTAGGCTGGAGAAGAGAGGGTTTTTATGCTTTCGCCAACGGCATTTACAATGGCGTATGGCAACCGGTGAACGATCTTGGCATTACCTCCCATAAAGACAAACAGTATTTCTCCCCGGCTTTCTCAGTGGTATATGCCGACGTAATGGATGATGCCGATGATTACCAGAACGACCGGTATTTCATTTACAACCAATCACCGATATCTTTTGGTGAATGGACCATGATCATGTCCAATGTCTACGGGAAGAATTCCATGATGGGTATATCCTATGCAATTGCCACCTGCTTTAGGGATCTGATTTATGAAAAATACAAGTGCTTTCCGCACTTGTTTTTGTTTGGAGAAGTCCAGTCCGGTAAAAGTCAATTGGCCTGGTCACTCTCAAACCTATTTTTTCATAATCAACCAGCCTTCAATCTTACATCCGGAACCCATGTCGGCCTTTCACGCAGAGCTGCCCGAAGCAGAAACGCAATACTCTGGTGCGATGAATATAACAATGAAATTGATCCAAGGCGCTTTCAATTGTTGAAAGCCGCTTTTGATGGCATCGGTCATGAAAAAGGCAAAATGACACAAGACACCCGCACCACGACCGACCAGATCAATTCTTCATTTGTTATTTCAAGTCAGTACCTGCCGATCCTGGATGATAATGCGCTTTTCACCCGTTCATGCACACTCTATTTTGCCAAAAGAGCATTCAGCAAATTTGAAATGGATCAATTCGATAAACTCAAAAAGATTGAAGAAAAAGGCATCAGCTCCTTGCTTTGTGATATTCTTGATTTCAGGCCATTGATGGAAGCGCAATTTGCTGTTGCCTTTGCCACATTGTTTGACGAAATGAAAGCAAAACTTATGGAAGAACAACTTCCATTTAATGAAAGATTACTTCGTAATTATTGCCTGATCCTCACACCGGTCAAGATCATTCTTGAAAGCGAATCACCTTTATCATTAAGCTTCAAGTTTGAGGATATTTTTGCTTTTGCCAAGCATGATATCACAAATTTATCAAAGCAGATCTCCAGCAGCGAATCAATTGCCGGTTTCTGGAAGACTGTTGAATATCTGATTGATAAAGGTGACGTTAAAGCCGGAATTGACTTCAATATTAAAGATACTCCATCGCTGAAGTATAAAGACAAGGATGATAAAGAACAAAATCATCCATTTGCACCACCCAACAATACTTTGTTATTTATCAGATTCTCCACCATTCATCCGATGTATATGGAAAAGCATCGCCAGCAGACCGGGAAGAATGGTGTCGAGCTTGTCTCGATCCTGCATTATCTGAAAAACCATAAGTCTTATGTCGGTACAGTCCAGGCACACCGTTTTGAAACGACAAATACTTCTGCTTATGTTTTCCGGTATGGTGATGACTGGCTCAATGTAAACCTGGATCGCACCATCAAAGATACTTTCAACTCTGCCAAAACAGAATCAGAGAAATCAGCTCCAAAGAAGATTGAGGAACCGCCCCCTGATCTCTTTGCAGAGGAACCGGAACCGCCATTCTGACATGATAATTGAAAAATAAAATAAAATGCAACTTTTTGAAATATTTCGCTCATTTACCGGCCAACGCTACCTACACTATATTATATTATTGATTTATATTATATTATGTAGTAAAATAGTGTTGGTCGCTGTTGGTCAGTGTTGGTCTCTGTTGGTCGCGTTGGTCTGTTGGTCGGGGTATTCATTTCAAATTATCGTGTTTTTTTTTTTTTTTATGGAAAATTGACGACAAACCCCTCAATATGAAAAATGCATCTGTTGTTTCCAGTCCAAGTGGATTTCTTGGTTATGACAATTTGCCAGAGGGATATCGCCTGGCAACAATTGATGATTTTATTACAAAAGGCAAGCGAAATATTGGTTTAAAGTTCCTGATCCAGTGGGTAGATAATGCCTTCTTTTACCAGATTTGCGAAGTGTCGATGAATCTCACTTCTGCAATCTTGAAACCACATCTTGAAAGTAAGCGTGTTTTTGTAAAAGATGAATCCCACAAATTGTTTAACACATAGTCCGGCCGGGACCAGGGGAAGCAAACAAAGACTCCGCTGGCGCTCTGGTCCCGTTACCAGGCTTATTCAAATCAATAATTAAATAACACTAAAACAAAAAATTATGAAAACTAACAAGCAAATCAGACACGAGAAACTCATTGATTTTTTGAATCAATTTGAACAGTATCAGAATGCAACTGGACAGCCATTATTGAAGAAAACCGATAAAACGATTGGCTCGAAAGATTTGTGCAAGTTAAATATCAATGATGTCAAC
>CAIVAT010000025.1 GCA_903903985.1 uncultured Bacteroidales bacterium
CGACAGCACGAATGTGACCTATTCACAAACCATTGCCCCGATCATGACAGCCAACTGCAATGTTTGCCATTCTTCTGCCATTGCTTCGGGTGGGGTGGTCACTGAAACCTATAACGGGATGCTGGTCATTGCAAACAACGGCCGCCTCTGGCTCGATGTGAGCTGGGCATCTTCAGGTGACCCGATGCCAAAAGGCGGCAGCAAGTTATCTGACTGCGACCTGGGTAAAATAAAGAAATGGATCAACCTTGGATCTCCCAACAACTAAACTTATGACCATGAAAATACAAATACCATTATTTATTGTGATCCTCCTGGTGCTTCTTTCAAGCCGGGTAATCGCCCAGGATGATATGATGGCGCTGCTGAATAAGGATGAAAAGCCAACCATCGACTATACTTCGGCAACCTTCAAAACGACCAAAGTAGTCATTGGACAATCATCAGAAAATTCGCCTACGGGAAACCTGTTGTTTATGATCACGCATCATTTTGGCGCATTAAACTCAGGCTATGAGAACCTGTTTGGACTGAAACAGGCCACAGTCCGCCTGGGACTGGAATACGGAGCCACCGATTGGCTGGGATTTGGCGTCGGGCTGAATACACTGAAAAACACCTGGGATGGATTTGCCAAAGTGAAAGCACTCCGGCAGAGTACAGGTGCCAGGAGGATGCCAATAACCATGACAATTTTTGGGAGTACTTCAATTTATACAACCAAATGGGAGGATCCGACCCGGACAAATTATTTCACCTCAAGAATCTCGTATGCCTCTCAGGTAATCGTAGCCAGGAAATTCGGTGACCGGTTGTCTTTGCAAATTGCACCAACATATGTTCACCTGAACCTTGTCCCATCGTATAATGACCACAACAATATTTTCTCCCTGGGAGCAGCCGGACGATTTAAAGTCAGCGAACGCGTCTCAATCAATGCTGAGTATTATTACCTGTTCCCGAAACAGATCGTTTCCACGCCGGCATACAGTTCGTTTTCGGCAGGTGTTGACATTGAGACCGGCGGACATGTATTCCAGATCTTCCTGACCAATTCCATGGGTGAGAATATGGAAAGCATCATCACACAAACAACAGGTACCTGGTTTAAGGGGAATATTTTCCTTGGATTCAATATTTCAAGGGTTTTTACCGTTGTTAAACCAAAGGAATACAGGAAAAAGGGAAACTAGAGGTCATTGAATACCGAACAAGGATCAATTTTGAATATCAAACAAGGATTAACGATTTTTGATTTTTGAAGTTGTATAGAAATCTCCAAGCCGTAATTACTTCTTAAATCGTAAATCGTTGATCCTTGTTCTTAAATCGAACTGGCCAATTATCAATCAAGAATTAATTCTAGCAAATGAAGACCTGGATAAAAATTATTTTAGGATTGTTTGTTGTCGGGATCATCGCAGCAGTCCTGGTTTATTTTTTCGTTTACAATAAACCGCATCCGAATTATGAGAGAATGACTGCAGCATATACCGTAACCGCTGCGGATCTTTATAAATCCTACACGACGAATAAAACCTCGGTCGGCGCTAAATACAACGGTAAAGTCATTGCCCTGTCGGGAAGACTTTCAAAGGTTGAGGTAACCGATTCGCTTACGACCTGTGTGTTTGTCTTCAACAAAGGGATGTTTGGTGACGAAGGCGTTCGTTGCACGATGTTGCCCGACAACAGTGACCTGGCAAAAAAGCTTCAACCCGATGGAGAAGTTAGTCTGAAAGGCTATTGCACCGGGTTTAATGATACCGATGTAATTCTTGAAAAATGTTCAATTGTTAAACGATAACCTGATTTAAACCCATGAAGAAACTGCTTTTAATCCTGTTCTGCCTGTCGTTGCTGATAGTAACGACGAATGCCCAGAAATTCATCACGAAAACCGGTCACATTAAATTTTATTCAGACAGTCCCCTGGAAAAGATTGAAGCCCATAACAGGCAGGTGAATGCTGCGCTCGATGGTGCAACCGGGGATTTTGCTTTCAAGGTCCTGGTGAGATCTTTTGAATTCGAGAAAGCCCTGATGCAGGAGCATTTCAATGAGAATTATATTGAGTCGGATAAATTTCCTACTGCAACTTTTCTTGGAAAAGTGATCAATATAAAGGAAGTGAATGTCGTGAAAGACGGCTCATACCAGGCCATGGTTGAAGGAAAGCTTACGATTCACGGGGTTACGCAAAATGTGAAGGAAAAAGGCACTTTTGATGTCAAGGGTGGAAAGATCACCGGAAAAGCAAAGTTCAATATTGTGCTTGCTGATTATAACATCAAGATCCCGGGAGCTGTTGCCAATAATATTTCCAA
>CAIVAT010000026.1 GCA_903903985.1 uncultured Bacteroidales bacterium
CGGTCCTTGATGGCGCTAAGAATGACCGGCAGGAATTCACTGCCTTTGATCATCGGTGCATTTTCAAACTCCACGAAAGGATAAGAGGATGATTCTTTCAGTATCCTGCGAATGTTTATCGCATCGACTATCTTTTGCACGGCTCCTGAAAAGGTTGAGAATATTCCGATGTGCTTGTACTGATCAAACATAGTGGCGGCAAAGGTGAGGGCTTCCAGCTCATCTTCGTTAATGGGGATGTTGTCAATCGTGAAATCAGGTTCGGTATAATAATACCCTCCATGCTCCTTGCTGAATTCAATCGGGGCTTCATAGCCCAGGTGTCGGTCGTACTTCATTTCATGGATGTCCTGCTCTAGAGTGCGTTCACCTATCTCATGATCCAGGGCATCGTGGCAGGCAGCCATCAGCCGGTTCTTCGATACATATCTGTAATCAACAAGGCATCGGTTGATCACACGGTAGCGGATTAGTGCTTCCTTATTTAATGGCATGGGTACATTTTTTCTTCTTCAATCAAAGATAATTATTCTTTTTAAGAATTTTAAAAAAATTGTAGGATGTAGGTACAATGCGGCTTTCCGAAGCTATTTTGTATTGAGAGAACGAGAAATATATATAAAAAGAACAAAGTCCCTTGATTTATCCAATTTATGTTCAGGAAAAGGCCGAAAGGTTTTTAAAGGTAGGATTCAGGGAGTACATCCGGGATGATCCATTGAATGTTATCAGTGATGAATTACCGCCAGCTTTAATAACAAAGTTAACCCTGGGATGCAGCCAGATTATCGACCATAAGGGTTTAACTAGGAAAAACCCTCTCGAATGTCTGGGTAACATTGGGCTTACTAAACTATTAAGAATGTTCCATTTTGATGCACTTCAGCAGGAGATAATCCTTATCGAAGAGGATTTCATTTTGAATAAGATCATCTGCAATCACATCTTCATGGGTGAATCGCATGAGTTGTCGCTATTTAACAAGATTAGAAAGCCTCAATGCTGGAATTACTTTGCCCATACCTTCTTTAATAAGAAGGGCCTAAGGATTGCCCGGTTCGACGGTAACAGGATTTACGACTTATATGGGATTTACATTGGCAGGATACAGAAAGATAGAATTTATGATGGCAATGATAAGCTTATTGGTATGATAAACGGAACGCGTTTCTATGATGGTGCCGGGAATCAAATTGGGAGGATCAATAGAAATAAGCTGTACAATGGTTCTGGTGAACTGGTTGCGAAACTGAAAGGGAAACTTCTTTATGATAGCTCGGGGAATGAGATTGGTTGGGGCAGCTCCTTGCAAAAGATGCAAATCATGATCATTTTTTTCTATTTCCTCAATCCAGGGTAAGTCCTTGTTAATATTTTTCAACAAAATCGTAGAACGCAGGTACAATGCGGCTTTCCGAAGCAATTTTGCAATAAATAAAACGATAAACCAATGATAAGAAGAAGAAAAACCCTGGTTAAAAGAGGAACCACCGTCAAAAAACAATTTCCTGAAGTGAAACCTCAAACTATTATACAACATATCCAGGCTATTTCCGATGCCAGTGAGGACATCGGATCGATTGAAAAACTGATGCTGAAAATTCCTGAAAGTATAAGGGTTATTGCGGAATACTTGAAATGCACCGAAGTGCAGGCCACCATTTTTTCAATGATCTTTCCGATGAATTTTACTCGTTCTTGCGTCGATCTGGAAGATCTTTCGGGTGTTATGAAATGTAACCCCGTAAATCTTGGTGCCAGAATCTACGATTTTGATGCCCTCATCAACATGCGTCTCATCAGGAAAGAACCGGTCGATGAGACGAGATACCGGAAATTATTTCCCCAGGCTTGGAAATACCATGTCCTTCCTGATCTGTTTGATCCGATATTGCATTGCAAGCCTTTGGTTCGTAAAGAATCCAGAGTTGAAACGTTGTTTGCATTCCTGGAAACCATTTCTGAAATAATTGACAACAGAGAAAGAGCAGTCTACAGTTTTGCTGAGATGGAACGTGAAATCCATACGATGATTGCCGAAAATACACATCTTCCCTTTGTAACACAAATTAAAACCTTTGATCTGGCTAATAATGCATTGTACATGCTGCTGTATATGTCTTGTGGTTTGATACAAGGTAGCGTTGCTGTTAGTCTGCCCTCTATGTTAAAATGCATCTTTTCAAGTCTTGAAGATCAGATCAGGATCAGGAAAACATTCCTTAAAGAACAGAACGAACTACAAATGAAGGAACTGGTGTCCCTTGAAGAAGATGTTTTTCAAAGTGACCGCAATCTGATCCTGGCCGAAAAAAGCCTTGATTTATTGTTTCCGGATGATACCCTTATTCTTAGCAAAAAAGATGAAAAAAAGAAACCGGGGATCATTAATTACCACGACATCCCTGAAAAACAACTCTTTTTTGGAAAGGGTGAACAACATAGTCTTGGATTTTTAGAAGAAATTCTCATGCCTGATAATTATAAAAAACTAAAGCTTCGCTTGGAAGAGAAAAAGATGCCCGGTGGCGTGGCCATTTTGCTATATGGCGCCCCGGGTACCGGAAAGACCGAATCGGTGTTCCAGATAGCAAGAAGAACCGGCCGGGATATTCATCAGGTTGTGATAAGTGAAACAAAAAGCAAATGGTTTGGGGAGTCTGAGAAACTGATAAAAAAGATCTTTGATAAATACCGGAAATTAGTTGAACTAAAAGAGATCGCACCTATTCTGCTGTTTAACGAGGCTGATGGGATATTCAGCCGTCGCAAGGAGTCAAACAATTCGGCTGTCGATCAAACTGAAAATGCCATCCAGAATATCATTCTTCAGGAGATGGAAGACCTCAAGGGCATACTTATCGCCACCACCAACATGGCTAACAACCTCGACAAAGCCTTTGAACGCCGGTTTTTATATAAAATTTGTTTTGAAAAGCCCACAGTTGAAGCCAGGCTTCATATCTGGAAAGATAAAATCCCTTCCCTAACCAATGATGAAACTGCATGCCTAGCCGAAAAATTTAATTTCAGCGGAGGACAAATCGACAACATCGCCCGAAAATGCATCATGAAAGAAGTGCTGCACGACACAACGCCTAATATTGATGATCTGTTTGCCTATTGCTCCGAAGAGAATCTTCAAACATCGGTTCAGCGGATTGGGTTCAGGAAATAAGAGACGAAGTAAAATGGTAAAAAAACGATTTCCGAAAAGGATTAATGTCAATGATATAAGTAATGCCTGCAGCTATACTTATATTCAGGTTAAGGCGAAACGATTCCTCGATGTGGGTTATATGGAGTATACGAAAGATGATTTTTTTCATCAACCGGGTGAAAATTTAACGACTGGTGAATTGTCTTTGCTCACTTCAGGTTGTGAACAGATTGCCGATGACCGGGGTTTAACTATCGAAAATCCATTTGAAGGACTTGGTATTAAAGGGTTTTACAGCCTGATGAGGATGTTTCATTTTCGTTCAATACAGCAAGAGGCAAATTTTACAGATGATGATTTTATCATTGACAAGATCACTTTCCAACACCGTGTCACGGGTGAAATGCAACAGATTGTTCTGTTTAATAAGGTGATAAAAAAAAGAAATGAAGTTCAAAACAATCACTGATCTCGTTGAGGCCATAACCTCCGGCAGTTATCAGGCAGAAGAGCCTGATCTCCCTTTTGAAAACATCATTTACGAGCCTTTTGAAGATTTTGAAACGGCGTTTGTTATGAGGGCCGGGCAGAATTCGTTATCCTTCTATAAGGAGAAGCAGAAACAATCTTTCGATTTGTGGCTCTTTGAGAACGAAAACCATACAAAGGTCCTTTCGATTACCGAAAAGAAGATTGAACCTGAGAGAACAGATAACATCGAAACATCAGCCGAATCAATATACTATGTTGATCTGAATTCAACCCTCGAGATTCCTGAATATCTTGAATTGATCAAAGATGGAAGTGCTGAGTTGAACCAGGCTTACAGGTTTGAAAAGATAAGCCTGGCCGATCTGTTTGATGTATTCTTTCTGATTCCTGTGGGTACGAAAAACTTATTAGAAGACAGCTTCTTACTCCCGGTCAAAAGCTTTCAGCAAAACATCGGCCATCCCATCATCGAAAAAATTAAGGCTGGTTTCCTGGTTTTGGATAAGGAGAATACAGCATATATGCCCGAGATGATGAGGTTGGAAGTCATTGCAATTTTAAACTATGTCAAATGGCAAACTTTTTATCATGACAATTCGGAATTGCTTGTCAAATGGGGAATAGGAAAAATAAAACAACCCTTCGATATAGTCTGGTATTTTGATAACCAATTAGGTTCAATCAGGAATTCCCGGCTTGACACAACGCAAACCGAAATACCAATTTTCACGCATAAACCAATAATGGTGACTCGTGCAAAACCCGAATATTCCGTGAATTTCATTAACGATGAGATTGAAATATCCAGAAGCATTAAAAGCTATTTTGAAAGTCTTGACAATGATGGTATCAGGGAAGAAGAGGTTTTTGGGAAACTGACCGATTTCAGCATCCTTGTTCCAGGCGGCAGGCTGCAACAGATCAAACATTCATTTGAACGGAGGTTTTTAAAATACAAACTCCGTGACCGTTTTGATGACTTAATGTTCCATGCCGACAAGATTCCCGCCGACAAGATTATAGGATATTACCAAAGCAGGATCAGTGGGCTTGATGAGTTTATGGGCTAAAAAATGCAAAAATATTCCCCTATACTTTATTAAATTTGCTTAAGACCAAACAGGATGACGCTCGAAGATATACCCATTTCATTTTCCTTTACGCCAGGAGATACCGACTCTCCTTTGATTGCAGAATACCGTGGTACATTTAAGGAAAGATCGCTTGAAAATCAGAGTTTTGAAGAATTTCTCACCGGCTTGGTCAAAAAGCGTTTCCTGAGGGCCTGCCAGCGCATGATGCCTTTATTGGAACCCTTTCCAATCAGCAGCATCCAAGTAAAGTTGAATATTTCCAGCTCTGTTTCCAGCACCCTGGCAACCTATGAATATGGCAAGTCCGTAACTGCTGCCGGTAAGTATTTCTTTACTGCAGAGTCAGCCCTAATCATCCAATATCTGGTCAATTACCTCGACGAAAATATCCCCCTATGCCCTGACGCCTGTTACACCTGGGAGCACGAACTCATTCACATGCTGGACCACAGCTACAATCCCAAACTGGAATACAATCAACAGCGGCCTGATGTGACAGAAGTTCTCGTCGATTTCATTCTTTCCTTCCGCAGTGAAGGGATTGCCGAGCTCTTTTTCTTTATGAAAAACCATAGCCAGTATCGATCCATTAAGGCGGCGAGAACCATGTTTCTTAGAAAGATGGAGTTCTTAAGGAACCAGCCGTGGGATAATCCACGATTTGCAAGGGTGGCAAGTCAGGTGATCAAAGGCGATCATAATTTATACAGCATCGGCACATGGATGGTGCTGCATGTTTTGGGTTGTAAAGCATACAGACACATGACCACAGAAGCAGCACTGGTGGCTGGAAAGATCAAGAAGAGACAGGAAATGACCGATCAGGAAATCATTAGTATGATCCGGCAGGCCCTTGACATTGACAATTACAGCTTTATCGACTGCCTTACCAAACCCGGACCCGACGTAAAGCCCTTCGTGGAGTACGAAGAGATGTATGATCTCGCCAGGTCTGTGGAACTATGTAAAGCTGACTTGGAACGGAACTGGAGCAAACCCTCCCAGCTCAGTGGAGATCCACAGATCGTAAGGCTCTTCCGCCTGCTAAGGCCGAAACCCGAGCCAGTGTTATCAATTTGAATCGACCCATGATAAGTTAAAAAAACAAACATTGCAGTGAAAATAATACCGACAGCAAATGAGAACCCTGATTACATTTCTATTCCTGATTTTCGCATTATTCGTCTACTCCCAGCGTTTTTACGACGGCTCAGGCCATCAGCTGGCCCGATTTGATGACAACATGATTTATAACGCTTCAGGGAAGCATATTGGCAGAATTGATGCGGAAAGAATATATGACGGCAGTGGTCACCTTATTGGACGAGTCGATGGCAACTATTATTATGATGGATTCGGGCATCAGATTGGCCGGGTCAATGGAAATTATCTATATAACGGTTCCGGGAAGCAGATCGGAAGGTTGGATGGGGATTACTTGTATGATGGATCAGGGCATCAGATTGGCCGGTCGGATGGGTTGAGAAGGATGCAGGTTATTATCTACTTTTATTATTTCTACTGAAACAAAAGAAGCCACCTTTTTGGGGGCAGCTTCACAAAGTCAGGCGGAAGATATGTAGTGTTTATTCAAAGTCAGCCTCGGCGGGAACAACCGGTGCCAGGAAACTGAAATCATAAGATTCATCAACATCGGCAGTTGAAGGAGTAACAGGAGCCAGGTTCAGTGCTGAAACCATTTCATAAGTCATATCCTCAAACTGTGCTTCGGCCGGCGTTACAGGAGCCAGGACCGAAAAATCCATCATTGCAACGGCATCCTCAAAATCAGCTTCGGCAGGAACAGTCGGTGCCAGTGATGTCAGGGTTATAGCTGTGTTTGCATTGGCCACGGGAGCAGATGTGTTATCATTGCTTGCGAAAAGAACATTTACTGAGAGGGTCAGGGCTGCTGCGATTATGATTGTTGTTGCTTTCATCTTGTTTGTTGTTTGAGGTTGATGAAGCAAAGATACAGCGGATCGAAAGGGAGTAACAGCGATTTTCGGCTGGCAGGGGTTAAGCCCCGACGAACGACGGCTGGGAGTCGGTGAAAATGCTTATCACCTCCCTGTTCTGCCGGATGACCGCTGATAATCCAGAAATGCTAAAAGGGGTCTAACCCGATTCATCGGGATTATCGGCATTGGCCCGTTTCCCGGCCCTTGCCCCAAGCAATGATGCAATTACTGACAGCACCCATCCCGAACAAATAAGAATCCACAATGGGGTTATCCAGAAATTTGGTTCTTTGAA
>CAIVAT010000027.1 GCA_903903985.1 uncultured Bacteroidales bacterium
ATCCGCTTCCTGAGGCCTTGATAATGACGAAATAATACATTGTTCCTGCTGATGTTGTTGGTGGGGTGTATGTTGCGTTTGTTTCATCAGTAAGCAAAGTAACATTGACACCTTCTGTGTTATTTACAGTATTAGAGTACCACTGATAGGTGAGGGAAGGTGTACCGTTTCCTGCAGTAACGCTCAGTTGAACGTTTCCGCCGATACATTCTGAGGTGGTAGCTGCTGGTTGTACCGAGATACTTGGGTCGGCAACCGTAGTAACAGTGACGGCTGTGGTTGTAGCATTGCAACCAGCCCCGGCAGGGGTATTGGTGGTCAACAAACACTTGTAGTATTTCGCTGCCGATGCTTCTGAACCGTTGCCTGCTATTGTAAGACTGGCTGTTCCCCCGTTCGTATATGTAATACCGGAAGGAGTTCCGGTTTCAACATTGGCATAAGTACCACCAGAAGTCGAACAATATTGCCATTGGTAGGAGAATGTTCCTGTTCCGTCATTGGCATCCGTTGTCAGAATCGTGCTGCCGCCTTTGCAGATCGTTACATCACCAGGTTGATCCAGCGTCGGGTCGGCCACAACCGTCACACCTCCGGCAATATAATAAGTGTCTTTTGGTTTATCGCACCAGGGTTGATAGGAGGGAGCGGCATCCGGCGCATATTCACAGAAGGAGCCCTGGCCGCTGTCATCAAAGGTTATGGTTCCGCTGGTGGTTATGCCACCTGATTTGGTAAAGCGCAAAGTGAACAGGGTTGCGCCATCCGTCAGGTTGAAACCGGTGCCGTATCCCGATACCTTGATGACGCCGGAAGTTGCTACATTGACAGTAAAAGTTGTCCATAAACTTGCATGTTGAGATTCCAGCGATGGGGTTCCCAATTTGGACGCATCGTATATTAATTTTAAGGAAAGGATGCCGACATTGTTAAAAGAAGTCACCGTAACAGGAATAAGCAGGGTAGTACCTCCGCTGCAGACGGTTCCGTTTCCGACTGTGGTGACCGGACTTCCCAGGCTGACATCATTGCTGAATAAATTATCATTTTTCCAGGGAGAATAGGTAACGGCCGATGCATAAGTCCCGGTGATTTCCGCTCCGCTCCCGCAATAATTTGAGGCGATCTTTGGACCTTTTGCACTGCCCCAGAAGTTGCCGATGGCATCAACAGCATCGGTTGTTTCGGTTGTTATGCCAAAGCCTGTTCCACTTGCCAGAAACATGTTCAAACCTTTATCCCCTGATTTTCCTGCATCGAGTACCCCCCCTGTAACATCCAGGCATGATTTCGTCCCACCGTTCGTTTCATATATCACACAATTCCTGATTTTCAAACTCCCTCCACTCACAGCAATGGTAGGATTGTTGGTCGCATTGGTAAATTGAATGCCGTCCTGCACCACCACCGTTCCGGCAGTGACACCCAGGCTTGATGAGAGTAAGCCACTGATGATTACCTGCCCGGCAACACCAGTACCTTTCAGGGTCAGGTTTTTTGCAATGGCCAGGTCTTCAGCATAGGTTCCTGCAGCCACGTTGATTACATCGTCTGCAGATGCAGCGGTAATCGCATATTGAATGGTTTTATAGGCTCCGGTTCCTGTCGTTGAACCATGTGAACCATCATCTGTTCCCAGTGGATCAACGTACTTGTTGGCCCCCAGGGAAATCATCGCTGCAAAAAGCAGGGCGACGAAAATCAGTAATTGCTTTTTCATTGTGGATGTTTTGGTTAATTGTTAAAATTCAGTTTTATAAATTCCATGATCTGTTCGATTCCTGGCTACCTGTTGATCACCATCTTGATACTTCGGGATAACGTATACGCGTTCCCCGCCAGCCAAAGATTTACAAGGTAAATTCCTGGAGGGATGCCGACAGGTTTAAACTCGAATGTATGATATCCGGCAAGTTCCTCCTGGTGAACCAGGCTGGTGACCTTGGTTCCGAGTATCGTGCGCACTTCGAGGGTTACCAACCCTTCAAAGGGCAGTGCATAACCGATCGTGGTGGAATTGGTGAACGGATTGGGGTAGTTGCTCAGCCCCAGTTCAAGGTTGCCGGGTTGCTCATCCATACCGGTTGGAGAAGCTGAAAGGAAATCAGCTTTTAAAACTGCACCGCCAATTACCTCATAATTGGCGTCGGCAAGCTCATTCAGTGGGGTAGATACCAGCGTTAGCCTGGCATTGGAACCGCTGATGAACGCATCGGTTGTTTGTACCGTAATGGTCACGAGTTTGCCGTCAGCGGGGATGAGCACAGGAACCTGGGAATTCCATCCGATCCTGAGTTCATTGCCGCTCACTGCCCAGTCAAATTGACCTACTTCCGCGTGTACCACCACATTTTTTATGGATACGAGGTTTGCCGGGAAATTCAAGACCAGTGAAATAGCGCCTATCCATGCCTTGTCTGCCATCCGCAGCGTGAGATCCGTTTTCTGGTTGCTTTCTGCTTTAATCCTTGTGCCATCTGTCAGCAAAAGTGTAGCATTGGCAGATTTTACATCACCGGGAACGAAACTGCGGTTGAAATCACCCGTGCAGAGCCCGTAGATATTTGCTTCGACATCGGCGCTGTTTGGCACAGTGATGGTCGGATAGATCTCCTCCGGACTTGTATTGCTGCCGATGGTTTCTCCTGACTTCCAAAATGTCCAGTCAGGCCGGTCGAAGGCAGTCCCGTTTACAAAATGAGACTGTATGCTCTCTGCATCCGTACCATTGATGAAAAACGGTTCACCGGTCACATCACCGGCATAAAACCTAACTTTTTCGATAAGATAGGGATGTGCGCCCCAGTAATTGACCTGACCGGCATCGGTGGTATTCACGCTGCCTTCTGTCTCCAGGGTGGATGTTGCCCTTACTTCATAGGTGCCCGGACAAAGACTGGTAAATGAATAAGATCCGCTGGTAACGTTATAATCCGAACCAACCTGGCTTCCGTCCTGGTAGAGTTTCGCCGTAATACCATTTGCAAGCGTGGTATTCTCCACATTATAGTACCTAAAGATCCCGCTGATGCTGCGAAGCTGGTTGATGGTCAGATTTGTTCCGTTATCATCCCCGTCTCCCGAAGGATTGTCGCTGATAATGCGGATCCGGTAAGCTGTGCCGTTGATTGTGTTGGAGGGAATGGTGGCGCTGATCGAACCGGAAGACTGGGAAGTATTCGTGCCCATGCTGGTCGGAGATGTAAAACTCCCATCCTTATCCGATAGCTGTGCCGTGAAGATGTTTCCGGAATTCCAGGTTCCGCCGGATGCTGTGTAGGCTACCGATAAGGCTGAACCTGCACAGAAGGTTGTTCCGGAAAATGAATTGGTGATGTTCTGCCCGAACACGCCGAACGGTGAGAAAGAGGTGGTTCCGCTGATGGTTTGCGTATATGGATTGGCGCCTGATGCTGCCGAACCCGGCATATAAACCCATGAACCTCCTGTATAATGTGCCACGTCGCACCAGTTGCGGGCGAAGTTTGAGGCTTCATCCGAAGCATTCCACTGCACCGTTACGGTTGCAATGCTTCCGCCGGCTTCACTTTCTTTCAGGTACCAGGTTATCGGAACCACACGGCTGGCGATGGGCGAACCGGTTGGAACATCATCGCCGTTATAAGCAGTGTAAAGGAGATCGGACACCCTGGCTTTGATATCATCTGCTGTTGAACCCTCGGTGAGCCGGACTGCAACGGGCAGGTATGCCGAAGCAAGACCTACCGGGAAGGTTACATCGGTTGCGTTGTTGGTCACTCTCTGGCGCAATGCCCCGGCTCCGTCGGTTACGACGTAAGTCGAACTGCCACTGCCTGTAATCGTGGCAGATGAGCCAAGCAACAGATCATTGGCGCCAAGGGTAATTTTTCCGTTGGTGAAGACAAGCGCTCCGTTGATGGTTTCGTTTATTGACAGCGATGCGCCGGCGGTGTTATCCAGGGTCAGGTTGTTGAATGTGGAAGATGCAGATCCGCCGATGGTTTGCGCTGCAGTGCCATTGAAGCTGAACGTGCTTCCGGTAGTGGTGAACGTCGCACCGTTGTTCTCCAGATCACCAAATAGGCTATGTGTATAGCTTCCTGCAATAAATGTGGTACCTGAGCCGAGCCGGATATTTGAATGCGTGCCATGAATGGTGAAAGCGCCACCGGCAGTTGCCGAAGCTGTTCCGCTCATGATGAACTCGCCGTGTAGATACATCGCCGAAGCCGGCATTGTTTTGGTTCCGCTTCCGCTCAAAACGAGATTATGATAATTGGGTTGGAGCTCGGGAACAACAGGTAATATAACCGTTTGGGCTCCTCCATTGTATTCTATGGTATTTGAATTACTCCAGGAATCTAAAACTCCGGTGGTCGAAAGTGACAATGCACCTGAAATTCCCATGTAATTATTGGTTCCAAGAATTAATTTTGCTCCATCGGTTACGGTAACATTGTAGAAATAAGTCACATCATCAATAAAAGCAGCTGCATTGGTAAATACAATCGTGCTTGTACCGGCATTAAAAGTTCCATGATTCACCCAGGAGGTGGCAGCACCCGTGATGGTAAATGTGGGTGACCCCGTAGTGGCATTTACAGTTCCTCCATCCTGAATTTCGATTGTGTTGACAATTCTGCCACCAAGTAAGGTTCCGTCAGGTAAAGCATCAGAAGGTAAAACAGGATAGTAATCTGCGCCTGCCGGAATGATCGCATGAGAAGCAGTACCAGGAACTCCGCCTTCCCAGTTGCCGGGCAAATCCCAATCGGTGGGACCTGACGGGCTTCCGCCTATCCAGGTGCATTCATTATTTGTCGTGCTTGTACCCAGGGTCCAGAAGTGATCATCCGAGGTGCCTGTCCCCAAAAAAGCCAGGCCTACATTGCCAAATCCAACCCAGTTTTGGATGGTATTTTCATCCGTACGTCCATGATCATGAACGGTGCCGGATGTTATGTGATAATCGAAAAGATCTAAATTATCTTCTGTGGCGCCATTGAGTTCAGCATCCAGGTAATGAACGTTAAATCTTAAGCGTGTGGCGGGAGATCCACCTGAGCGGACAACGTCATAATATCGGTGTATGGCATCAGGTTTCCAGGCAATATCTGAAGCAGTTAAATACAACTCCAATGTCACTGAATTCGGCAATGGCCCAACAGTAAAGTTCATCAGGGTAAACTGGTTCCCAAAAGTATAGTCCGTGTTCAATGCGAAAGATGAACGATTAACATAACCACTTACATCACCGGTACCGGTGGTCGTGGCAATGGCGCCCATATACAGAATATATTCAATATCCGGGGCCAGTCCCATGTTAAGCGCTCCCTTCGTGGTTGAAGCATTGGCGCTGCTTAAATTTAATATGCCGTTAACGGTGATATTGCTGCCGGCGGTTTTTACGTTGTTGCCCGATCCGCTGATGGTCAGATTATTGTACTCCATGCCATTGATGGTCTGCGTGGCTGTGCCGTTAAAATCAACTGTACTGCCCGTAACCGTGTAAGAACCCGAACCCGGTGTAAATGTTCCTGATATGCCAATCGTGCCCGAAGAAGCAAGTAAACGCTGGCCATTGCCTGTATTTGTCAGGTTGCCGTAATTAACAGCAGCAATGGTCTGCTCCGATGAAGAACCATAGTCAACCGTTGTTCCCGCTGCAATTGTTGTGGTGGTAAATCCGGGAAAGGCAGTTCCAGCAGAACCACTTCCTATCGTAAATGTTCCTGATGCAAGAGTCAGTGTTCCGGTGCTTGTTACCTGGTAACCTCCATCGTTGAAAACACTGCTGGACGTTACATCGCCGATGGTCAGCGTTGTGACGGTTGCAGCTGCACCAAGGGTTACCCCGGCAGCATTGTTTATTTTAAGTGTCGAGAAGGTCGTTGCTCCGTTGATGGTTTGTGCCCCGGTTCCCCCGAAGTTGACTGTACCGGTACTTTGGGTAAAAGAACCATTGTTGGTCCAGTTGCCTGCAACGTTTAAAACGTACGATCCATCCATGGTTAAGGTAGTGCCCGGTTGAAGGGTAATGTCCTTGCATGATCCGCTTCCCGATGATCCGATGTGCGGTTGAAAAAGAGTACCGGATTGAATGGTCACATTGTCTGATAAGGTGGGCACTGCGCCACTGCACCAGTTGCTTCCGGTGTTCCATTCTGTGCTGGTGCCGCCAAACCATAATTTGTTGGCCGTACATTCGTCCTCACCAATAGCGAAATCACTGAATTCTGTTAAGCCCGTAGCCTCCGTTGAAAGAGATCCCTGCGTTCCGGTGGTGGTTGCTGACCATGCAGCTCCGTTGTACTTTCTGATTACCAAAGCAGAGGTGTTTGGCGATCCGATCTCATCCATTGGAACAAAGGTAAAGGACGGGCTGTAGGAAGTAAACCCGTCAACACCGGTGTTGGTGAGTGTCCATTTACGGTTGATGTATTTGGTCTGGCTCAAACCTGATCCGACAGGAGGCTGATAAGCCACCGTTGATGCATTCAGGTATCCGCAGTTTGTTGCAGTGCCTGTGAAAACAACTGAAACCGGAGTGTAATTCGTGGCGTCGCCAATATCATAACCAACAGTTGGGGCGGCAGCATTGGGCACATACCTACTTAAATTGCCGTATACATATTTGCCTACGCCTGCGCCGGTAACCGTGCCTGCACTGCACGATGAATTCGTTCCAACAATCAGGCGGTTCGCACCGGTGGTAATCTTGCCGGAAGTAAATGTCAACGTCCCCGTAACAGTCGCATCACCTGAGAGGCTGACACCATTGTTGTTGTTTACCGTGAGATTGTTGAACGTAAAAGGCTTAGGTATGTTTTGTGAACCCGAGGTCCCGTCAAAACTTACTGTGCTGGAGGTAGATATGTAACTTCCTGATGAAAAAGTTGCAGAGAGTGTCAATGTTCCTGTGATGCCGATAGTGCCGCTTGGAGCAAGTGTTACACTGTTTGTCGTCCTTGCCCCGCTGATGATCAAGTTATCATATCCACTTGCAGGAACAGTTTGTGCACCGGTTCCATTAAAATCGATGGTATTGGTGTTGGCGTTAGCATCCAAGACACCGGTGCCAACAATGACCAGATCGCCGGCAATGCTGGTATAGCTGTCGGCAGCAGGCATCAAACTGGCTCCGGAAGCAATGGTAACATTATAAAAATTTGTATTTCCGCTGATAGCGGAAGTTCCTGAAGTATTGCTGATGGTTACCGTACTGTTTCCGGCGTTGAACAATCCATTTGTTGCTGTATGCCAGACAGAAAGATTACCAGTGAGCGACAGCGTCGCTCCACTTGCAGCGTGTAGCACACCATAACTTTCAATGGTCACCGACTTGCAGCTTGCCCCAACGGGTAATCCCGGTGAATGGAGGGTGGTATTGGCATCAGGAATGATAACCGCATTGGCCGTCGGATCATTATTGGGTGTCCAGTTGGCTGTGTTGGTCCAATCGGTACTCTGGCTTCCGTTCCAGGTCAGGACGGTAGTTGCGGTAGGGGCGATGGCCACATGAAAATCTGTCAGGTCTGAAGGGATCACGGCCAGGTCGACATCCTGGACTGCAATATAGCTGTAGCCCGCGGCAGTACTGATATTTGATTTGCCTTTTTCATATGTGTAATAGGTACTTGGCGGAACAATTAATTTATTGATCCAGAATGAGAGTGTGTTTGGATTGGTGCCGGCAGGAAGTTCATCACTTCTGAAATGCGACCTCAGGATGGCCTTTGTTAAGCTTCCTCCGGTCTGGGCGATATCCAGAACCCGGTTGATCGGATTGGTTGTTATCGGAGGAGTCCAGCTCGGTGGTGAGCCCAGGGTGATTTTTATAGTTGAAGAGGTGGGCAGGGTTTGTCCAACCACATCAGGAAAGATGATTACCGTATTTTGATTTCCAAAGCTATATTCTGTGTTTAAATCAAACGAATGAGTTCGCTTCACGATACCGGTGACATCTCCAAGTCCCGTTGTTGTAGAAATGGCACCCATATTCAGTATTTTGCCGGAGTTCATCACCAGTGCACCCGCAACCAGCGAAGGATTGTCGCTTTGCAGGTAAAGTATTCCATTAACAGTAATATCTGTAGCAGCGGTAACGCCTGCCGGATTGTTAATGGTCAGGTTATTGAAGCCGGGTGAAGCACTTACATTGATTGTTTGTGCGGATGTTCCTATAAAAGAGACGGTACTGTTGCTTAAACCCAATGTTCCATTGGTGGTAAAATCGCCATAAATGTCAAGCGTGCCGTCATACAGCGTACTTGTTCCTGCGCCGCTGAAAATAATATTGTAATATCCTTTATAACCGGAATGTGACGGATTTACTATTGTTTGACTAGTGCCATTGTATTCCACCGTAGTGCCATAGGCCGACAAATCAACAATGCTGGTTAATTGAGCTAAAACCCAACCATTGATCTTCATGTAAAATCCTGTACCGGGTTTGATGAACGTATTTGCTGCAATGTTGACGTTGTGGAATTGATTCGTACCTGAACCTGATGCGGTAACAATTTCATTCAAATTGCCGTGCGTGAAGTTTACCGTACCGGTTCCGGGGGAAAAAGTTCCGTTATTCAGCCACGCGCTGTTATATCCATTAATGGTTAAATTGTATGTCCCGGCATAAAGTGAAGGAGTCGAGGCACCCGGTGCTGAAATTTCGAGTGTACGTATTTCCACATTTTCGGTTAGTACAGGATATGCGGTTGAAACAACAGGGATTAAAATGTCATCGGTTGATATTGGTTTGCCTGGAGGTGCCCAGTTATTGTCATTGCTCCAGGAGTCATTTACCAAATAATCACCCCCGGTCCAGGTTTTTTTTGTGGAAGCGTAATTAGCAAGGCCAAACCGTCTGTTATCAAGAGCAGTGCGGGCTATATAAATAATGGTAAGCCCTGATAAACCAACCCAGTTGTCTGAAACACTATAGTTTGTCCTGCCATGGTCTTCAACAGTTCCAGAATTATGACGATCCCAGATAGCGAGTTTCGTTTCATCGTTGGAATTTAATTCTGAATCAAGGTATCTGAGGTTAAGGACGACTTTGTCAGTTGGGGTAGTTCCCGGCTGGGCAAAACTGTAATACCTCAAAACTGCATTTGATTTATCTGGCAACGCCTCGCCAAGTACGATCCTGCAACTTATTTCCGCTGGTTGTGTGCCTAAGCCCAAAAAATTAAGTGAGGTATATTGACTCCCGAATTGATATTGAACATTTGGTGTAAAAGCATGAGTTCTTTTAACTATTCCGGTCACATCTCCGGTTCCTGCAACACTTGCAGAAGCGCTGGGCATGCTGAGTGTAAATGTCCCCATATCCAGGGTTCCGTGGGTTGCATCAGGGTTGACACTGGTCAGGGTTAATATTTCATTTACGGAAAGATCATTTGCAGCGGTGACCCCTGCAGTATTATTAATGGTCAGGTTGTCAAAAGTGGTTGCACCGGTAATGGTTTGTGCCGTTGTTCCAGTAAACGAAACCGTCCCTGTTCCGGCAGTAAAAGCGCCGTTGTTCACCCAGTTTCCTTTTATGTCAAGGGTAAAAGCGCCTGAAATTGAGAGGCTGGCACTGCTTTGTATGGTAATAGCTTTGCATGTGCCGCCGGCTGAACCTATGATCGGCTGCCTGGCAGGTGATGAAGGAATGATTACATCGGTCGTAGCAAGCGGTACTGCACCACTGCACCAGTTGGTGGCCGTATTCCAGTCGGTACTGATACCTCCAAGCCATACAGCGTAAGTTGGGTTGCAGTCGTCTTCGCCGGCGTAAAAGTCAGAGGCGGCGTAAAGTCCTGCGGTCGAAAGGCTGGTGGCAGTGATGGTGTTCCCTGTAGCTGCGCCGTTGGTGGTGTACCAGTTGGATGCGGTTAATTTGCGTAATTTTAGATTCTCTGTGGCCGGACTTCCAACTTTATCTCCGTCCGCAAAAGTACAGCTCGGGTTGTAAGTTGTAATACCCGTAACACCGTTATTGGATACCGTCCATTTGCGGTTGATATATTTTGTCTGGCTTAATCCTGAAGCGGCAGGGGGTTGTGCCGCCTGAGTCGATACATCCAGGTAACCGTTTCCGGAAGGCGTTCCGCTGTTAACAACAATGGAGAATGGCGCATAGTAGTTTGCATCTCCAACCGGGAAATCGCCGGTTGTTACCGTGTTCGCCACATACCTTCGCAGGTTTCCGTTGATCCACCCGGCTCCCGAATTGGAAGCTGTTCCGGCCAGCCCGACGATTACATGATAACTGCCTGTAGTAATTTTACCTGCTGTCAGGGTCAGCGCTCCGTTAACCGTCATATCGGCGGTTAAAGTTTGTGTTACAGCCTGTGATGCATTGTCCCAGGTGAAGTTTTCAAAAGTTTGATCCAATCCTCCAGTTAGTGCAGTTGAAGTGATGCCGCTAACTTCACAGGTGGAAAGTGTACTGTTCAAGGTGTAAAATGTACATGCCGGGATGCTTCCTCCATTCATATTGTGCCAGTAGGTTCCGCCGTGTATTTCTATCAATTCCGTTGGGAAGCTTCCGTTGTTGTTGGTCAGCGTACCTCCTGTGTGTTTTAAGGTCCCTTGAACATGGATATTGTAATCGCTGGACGAGGAGTGATTGAGGGTCAATGCCCCTGATGCGATATCCAACGTTCCATATACCAGCATGGAATAGAAAGATGCAGTAACATTTGCGGTGAGGGTAATGTCTGCAGGTATCCGAATCACATCGGTTTCTTCAAAAGTATTGCTTGATAGCGTAAAGGGAGTTCCAAATGTTGCCCCACCATCTGTGCTTACTTTCCAACCGTTCGTTGCATCCCAATTTTCGGTTGCAACCGGCTCATAAATTGCGCCAAGAAAAACATCGAAAGTAACACTTGTCCCTGAAGAAAGAGTTTCGCCGGAAATACGGGTTGCAGTTACTGTTGCATCGTGATCATACGTTGAATTGCCAGTATTAAAGGTGGATTCGGTGAACGCTATTGAAGTAACTGATGTCTGATAATTATACTGACCAATGGAACCCGTTGGCGCTGTTGACATGGTCGTATTGGTACAGGTTAAACCAAAACCTGTGGCAGTAGCCACCATGGTAGGAACACTGGCAGTGTTCTGCGATTGCACTGTGACTGTTGTATTTGCTACACCTAAGGAGGGGTTGGCAGGGTTAATGTTAATTACAGCCAGTTTAGTAGCATTAAAAGCGTCATCGCTTCCCAAAACAAAGTAACCGGTCGTATTGGTGAAATCAGGCGCCGAGCCGGCAGCAGTAAATGTGGTTGTCCCTGAACCTGAAGTAATGGGACGATATGCCCAGGATGTACCATCAAAATATCCTATTTGAGGGCTGGAAGAATTGTTGAAACCGGTTCCTTCTTCTCCTGAATTATAGGTTGCTGCTAAAGTTAAGTCGGAAGTTCCTGCAGCATCTTCTATCAAATACCATTTTCTGCTGATTGTTTTTGAACTGTTGGCGTTGGGAACAGCTTCATCGTCTACACGAATACTGAAATTTTCTGAAACAGCACTATTGTTATATTTCACCGTCATTGGGTTATAAGCCGAATTGCCCACGGGATAGCTCTTTGTAACGGAACCAAAGCCCGCAACTGTTTGTTTCAGCCTTCCGGTGCTACTTGTTTTAATATAGCTGGTAGCACTTCCACCAATTATCGAACCGGAGGAAGTAACAGAAAGGTTATAAGTTCCAATGTCGATTTTACCGGCGGTCAGGGTTAAATTTCCCGCAACCGAAGTCTCAATTCCTAAAGTGGCCCCTGTCGTTTGGTTTATGGTCAGGTTATTGAACATTGGGGATGAGGATCCGCTTATTGTTGAAGAAGTTCCAATGAAAGACACCGTGCTTGAATTTGCAATAAAAGTCCCGTTGTTTGACCAGTTTCCCTGAATGGTATGAATGTAATTGCCGGCGCTGAAATTATTTGTTATGGTTATATTTCCTGTAGCGGTTAATGCACCGGTAGCAGTTTTGGTCCCCGCCCCGCTAAAGGTGATATTGTTAAAATTGCAGACTCCGATGTTTCCTCCGCCCGAACCATTAAAATCTATCGTTGAACCGGCAGCGGTAAATGATCCGCTTTTTGTCCAGCTGCCACCAACAGTATGCGTATAAGAACCCGCAGTGAAATTTCCTGTTATGCTGACATTCCCTGCTATTGACAAAGCGCCTGCGGCTGTTTTTGTTCCGGCACCACTGAAAGTAATGTTATTGAAATTTCCGGCCCCGATAATTCCTGTTCCGGAACCGTTGAAATCAATGGTTGAACCGGTTTCCGTGAAAGTTCCGCTTTTTGTCCAGTTTCCGCCCACGCTATGGGTGAAAGAACCGCCAATGAAAGTACTGGCCGTGATGCTGACATTTCCTGCAATTGTTAATGCGCCCGTTGCTGTTTTTGTACCGGCAGTGCTGAAGGTAATATTATTAAAGTTTGAAGCCCCGATGTTTCCCGTTCCATTGAAATCGACGGTTGAACTGTTTGCCGTGAAAGTTCCGCTGTTTGTCCAGCTGCCTGAAACAGTCAGCGTATTTGTACCGGTGATGGTTAGCGAGGCACCGGACTCAATTGTGATATTGTTACAAACAGCACCAGTTGTTCCGATTGACGGATAGTTTGTCAGTCCGGCAGCAATGGTTACATTGGTACCAACAAGGGGCAAAGCACCTCCGCACCAGTTTGTTGTTGTAAACCAATTTGTACTGGTCGCCCCAATCCAGGAGCCTGTAGCGACAACAATAGCCGTTACAGCCAACCTGCTTGAGCTTATGCAGCCACTCACCGTTTGACTGGCATAATAATGCGTGCCGTTGACCAGCGCCAGAGAACCTGACAATGGCGAACCTCCGCTTGCTGCGTCATACCAGGTTATAGATGTGCCCGTTGCCGACAGGTTTGAAACGGTAGCACCACTGCAGAAAATCTGGGTTGCACTTCCTGCCGGGGCAGCAGGTGCTGTGTTGATCGCCAGGGTAAATGCATTGCCCAGGCTTTCACAGCCATTGGCATTGGTAACTTTAATGCTGCCGGTATAAGTACCTCCTGCCACACTGGCTGCTACAGGAACGGTGACCGGGCTTGCCGGTAATGAAGTAGTGCCTAAATCAACCAGCCCTGCCGTGTGAGCCGCTGTATTCCAGGTTATGGTGTAGTTTATCGGTGTATTGGTTGTTGCGCTGTACGCAAGTGTTGAATTCTGCGAACTGAGGTTGAAACAAACGGAAGTGGTTGTTGCAGAACTCGTAATGGTTGGAATGGGAGTAGTCGAAACATTCACGGCATTGCTGTTGTCTGAATCACAGAAAGTCGTTGCATTTGTTCCCACGGCATAATACCCTGTTCCGGATGACAGTCCTGACCAGGTAAGCCCTGATCCTGTGCCTGGAATTGGAGTCCCGACTTCTAAATCGCCATTATCAAACAACTGGTAATTTACACCCGTTTGAGAAGACGCAGAAGCAATAGTACCATTACCATCCGGACTTGCACAAATGGTGCTGCCGGTTAGACCGAGGGCTGCTGGATTAGCTGTAGAAGCTACATCAACGGTATTGCTGTTTGAAGATACACAGGAAGTGGTTGCATTGGTGCTTATAACATAGTAGCCGGTGCCTGCTGGGAGGCCTGACCATAACAATCCTGCTCCGGTACCTGACTGTGCGGATTGCACAGGGGCATTGCTTCCATTGTACAACTGGTAGTTTATCCCGGTAACTGAAGTGGTGGAAGAAATGGTTCCATTGCCACCCGGACTTGTACAGATGGTACTGCCGGTTAAGGCAAGGGCCACAGGATCTGCATTCGTCGTAATATTTACAGTACCGCTGCTTGAATAGCAGTTCGTTGTTGCATTCGTTTCCTTTACATAATACCCATTCGCTGCTGAAAGTCCAGTCCAGGAAAGACCTGCTCCCGTACCTGCTTTTACAGATCCCTGGGCGATATTACTAATATTATATAACTGATAATTTACGCCGCTTTGCGAAGTTGTCGATGTGATGGTTCCATTATTACCCGGACTTGTGCAAATGGCACTTCCTGTCAATGAAAGCAGCAAAGGATTTGGATTGACAGTGAGGGTGACACCTGTCCGTGAAGCACTTAAACAACCGCCTGCCATGACCCTTGTTTCTGCATAAAAGGTTCCTGCTCCGGCCGGAGTGTAAGTTGTGGAACCAGTTGCCAGTTTTGTTCCTCCACTCGCCTGATTGTACCAGTCAGCAGTTTCAGTACCTGGGTTTGCGACTGTTACAGAAAGTACAGGAATCGTCTGACCGTCACAAATAACATCGTTTCCCGAACTGGTTGGGGCAGCAGGGGCAGTACAGGAGACATTTATAATACCACTTGCAGTTGATAAAAAATAAGTATCATTCTTATTTGCCGCACCTGAACCGGTAGATCCCCACGAGCCGCCAGCCTGAAGTGTTCCGCTGAGGGTCAGCGAATTTGAACTGTGGGTTAAAGTTCTAAGATCAGCTTTTGCTGTCCCGCTTATTGATAAATTGGCAGAAATGGCTGTGGCATTAGAAAATGTTTTATTGCCCGAACCGGAAAGGATGAGATCGAAAAATGATGAACTGGCAGCGATGGTCTGGTTGCCCGATGCGCCAAAATTCACGGTTCCTGCATTTGCAGTAAAAACACTTCCTGTTCCATTCCAGGCTGTTGCACTTGCATTGCTTTCATTCAGCATGCTGCTTCCGCCATTTAATGTTCCGGCTGTAAGGGTTATGTCACTGGTAAAGGTATGGGTCAAGGCTGTACCCAGGTTTAAAGTTCCTCCGGATCCGTTAATGGTCAGACCGGCACCGTTTACATTCCCCGTAAGTGTTGCCGTACCTCCGGTTTTGGTCATCGAAACAAGGCCGGTAGTGGTAAAACTGCCGATGCTTTGCGTTGCCGTTCCAGCGATGGTAACTCCTCCACTGCCGGAGGTAGCTATTGCGCTGTTATTAATTAAATCCCCATTTAAAGTTAACAAAAAGGTTGACATGGCAAAAGCAGCACCGCTATGGATAGTCAGCGGAGCCGTGGAATTGAACACTTTGGCAGCATTCAGGGTTATCGTACCTGTATTGGCAATAATCACGCCGCCGGATGCCACAAACGGAGTTATCCATTCCACACCTGATGTTCTTGATGTGGCAGTATTGTACTGTAAGGTTGAGGCAGAGCCATAAGTCGGAGCTGCTGATACAGTTGCTGTTCCCGCAATGGTAAACACTCCGTTTACAACCGGAACATTGGTAAAGGTTTTTGTAGATGTATTTGATACTGTTAAATTGTTAAATGTCGGAGTGCCTGTGCCTGCAATGGACTGGGATGTTCCACCAAAGTTAACCGTACTGTTGCCTGCAATAAACAGGCTGGTATTTCCATTAAATGCCGTGGAACTTAAATTATTTTCGTTAAGTGTGCTGCTGCCACCATTTAATGTTCCTCCTAAAAAATTTACATCACCCGTGAATGTATGGATCAAGCCTGCCCCCAGATTTAAAGTCCCGGTTCCCGAACCGTTCATTGTGAGTGGCCCACCATTTACATTGCCCAGGAAGGTAGCCGTACCTGCTGATTTGTTCAATGAAACAGTTCCTGTTGTTGTAAAACCGGCGATACTTTGACTTGCCATTGTATTCGTAATGACAATGGGAGATGCATACGCCGTAAATGTGCCTCCGTTGTTGACAAAGTTACCGCCCAATGTCAAAGTAAAACTGTTGGCAGCTTTTGTGTCTAAGGTGGCACCGCTGTTAATGGTAAGAGGGATGGATGCATTAAAAATTTTAGCTTCATTCATAATGATAATACCTGTATTTGCTATGATGACCCCTCCGCTTGCAGCAAATGTGGTTAACCATTCTGCTGATGATGTAGTTCGCGAAGTTGCTGTGTTGTATTGAAGTCTGGCATTTGCACCATAAGTAACAACGCCAGTAGTTACAACTACCGTTGCCGTTCCTTCCATGGAAAGGATTCCGTTAACTGTTGGCGTAGTTGCGAAAGTCTTTGCGAGCGAACCAGATAACGTAAGATTATTATAGGTGGTTACCTTTGCTGTTTGTGCGCCACCGGTATAATTCACCAGGTTACCGGCGGCTGTGGCGGTAAGGGTAGTTATACTCGCTGCTCCACCCAGGTTAAGCGTTCCGGTTGTACCATTCCCGTTTGTCAGATTTCCGGCACCCGCCAATGTTGTTCTGGCCGTAAGCGTTCCGGAATTGATAGGACTGCCTGTAACCGTAATGCTCCCGATCGAAGTGATGGTTGACCCGCTTATCGATTTGCCAGCTCCACTAAAAGTATGCACCCCGGTACCCAGGGCATTAAAAGAGGTGGCGTTGTTAGTGAAGTTTCCGGCGAAATTATAAGTATTGTTAGCACCATTTCCTGTTGCAGGCTCATTCCAGACAGCACCGATGTTGAGTGTAACATTCCCGGTAAATGTCATTGTACGTGCGGTACTGCTGGTAGAAGCAAAATTTATGGTTCCTGATATATTGGTTGCTCCGGTTACTGTAAGATTCCGGTTCTCCGTTACCAGGCCTCCGCTGTTAATGGTCAATGCCCCAAAATTCATGGTCGTCCCGGTAGAAGTTACCGCAAGCACCCCGCCATTATCAATTTGAACGGTTCCGGTAACTGTCCAGTTGGCAGTGGTGGTCATGGTATTCCCACTCTGGATTTCAAAAACATCTCCAGCTGTTGTAAAATTAGCAGGATGAGTTCCCGTGCCGTTGGTTGCGGTCCACCAATTGGCGAGCGCACTGGGCGTGCCGTTTACAGCAGAGTAATAAGTTGTCGCCTGGGCAGATAATGTCGAAATGAATACGATCAGTATAAATAATGGTGCATGCAATAAAAATGCGGATTTCTTTTTTTGTGCTGCAGGGATTTCAGCAGAAAATGTCACTCCGGGAATATTGCATGCGGTCTTCGCTGATGAGTATATTTTTTGCAAAAAGAATAAGATGAGTATAGGTTTCATCTGGTTTAATGATTTATGTGAATAATTTGAAATATTCAGCCCTCATTTAAAATATTGGAAATGACTGTATTCGTTTTTTCAAAATCATCGGATTTGCATAAAAAATAGTCAGCTCCCAGCTTCATACACCTGGTTCTGTATTCCGGATACGAATAGTTGGTAAGGATGCAGATTTTCGTCTTCAGCCTGGCGGCTTTCACTTTCCTGAGCACCTCCATGCCTCCCATTTCCGGCATGTGAAGGTCAAGGAAGACAAGATCGGGTTCAAATTCCCGGATCATCTCAAGGGCTATAATGCCGTTACCGGCTTCGCCCACGATGATCACTTCTTGAAATACACTAACCTGGTTCCTGATTCTGTCTCTCATCAGAGACGAGTCATCCGCAATCACAAGTTTCATTTTAGGCAGTCTTCAGTGCGGATGTAAATATAGGAGAGATGCCCCTTCCGGGATATAGGGGGAATAGAGATTCAATGTAATCTTAATGCTGATTTTGATGTAAGTGAATGCCTTACAAATGGTGAAATGGAGAAATGGTCGTCACGCGTCACGTGTCACATATTACGCGTCACCTTACTCTATCAGGTTATTCTTAATGGCATAAAGTGTAAGGTCGGCATTCTTTTTCATATTCATTTTTTCCATGATCCTGGAACGGTAGGTGCTGACCGTTTTGTCGGAGATGAAAATTTCACTGGCAATTTCCATGACGGTTTTGCCTTTTGCAAGCATGATCATAACCTGGAACTCCCTGTCGGATAGGGAATCATGAAGGTTGTCGCCTCCCTGTTCCGGATTTGCAAAGAATATTTTTTCGGCAAAAGCCGACGAAATATACTTTCCCCCGGCTGCGATTTTACGGATGGCAATGGCCAGTTCCTCAAAAGCGCTGTCTTTGGAGAGGTAACCCGATGCACCCAGTTTGAAGGCCCTGATCGCATAATGTTCCTGGGGATGAAAACTGAGCATCAATACCCGGGTATTATTTTTTTTTAGCCTGATGCGCTGGAGAAGATCGAGGCCGCTCAGGCCAGGCATCGAAATATCAAGGATGACAAGGTCATAATCTGTTTTATTGATCATCATCAGGGCTTCATTGCCTTCAGAAGCTTCATCGATCAGCGTCATCTCTGGCAAAGTCCTCACGATTTGTTTCACTCCTTCACGAACAATGGCATGGTCATCGGCAATAAGGATTTTCATAATGATTCAGGTTCATGGGTTGGAATCGGTATGCGGATAACTATTTTTGTGCCATGAGTGTATTTTTTCATAAATACAACAGTACCGTTGATCTGTTTGGCACGTTCGCGCATGCCAATCAAACCGAGGGATTTTCCGCTTGATATTTTATCTGCCGGAATGCCCACACCGTCATCCTCGATGGTCATCGATATTTCATTTTCCCTGTACTTGAGGTTGATCTTTACATGATGGGCCTGAGCATGCCTGATTACATTGGTTAACGCTTCCTGGAAGATACGAAAAAGGGTCAGGTTGATCCTTCCGTCCCCATCGGGCAGTTCCTCCAGCATCAAAATACAATTGATCCCTGTACGTTGTTCAAATTCACCACTATACCATTCGATTGCGGTAGCAAGTCCAAGGTCATCGAGCAATCCGGGGCGCAATTCTGCCGAGATCCTTTGTACTTTTTTGATCGTTTCATTGACCATTTCAATGATCCTGTTGATCTTTTGAAACGACTTTGCACTGTCGGAAAGGTTTTCCATCACCCATTTCAGGTCGATTTTAATGGCAGTCAATGCCTGGCCCAACTCGTCATGGATTTCCATGGCTACCGATGCCCTTTCATTCTCCCTGGCATCCATGAGGTATTGGTTGAACCGTTGCAACTCCTCCCTGGTCTTCAAAACCTCGTTGATGGCATTTTTTCTTTCCGTGACATCTTTGGTGAACCCGAGGAACAGGGATCTAGAAAGTTGAATGGCATCGACTGCAATCCATCTTTTGGAACCATTCTGATGCCACACTTCAAGGTCCGCATTCAGCGTGCCCGTTGACTTCATCCTTGAAAACATTTCCTTTGCCACGACAAGTGATTCTTCCGTGATCATGTGCAGGACTGACATGTTTAAAAGTTCATCCCTTGTGTATCCGGTTATCCTGCATGCAGCTTCATTTACTTCGACAAAGTTCCCGCTTAAGTCAGCCAAAAATACAACATCAGGTGCGTTTTCCACATAACTCCTGTATTTCTCCTCACTGGAAGCAAGGGCGTATGTCACGTTCAGGAGGTTCCGGTGGTTGCGTGTTTCCCGGAGTTCACGTTCCACAACCGGGATGAACCTGGTCATGTTGTCTTTCATCAGGTAATCATTTACTCCTGCATTAATGAGCTCAACAGCCTTATCTTCACCGATTGCCCCGGAGACAACAATAAACGGACTGTCGCATTTATAAAACTGATAAAGTCCCAATGCTGTCTGAACACTGAAGTGCGGCATCGAGTAATCGGAAAGGAATAAATCCCATGATCTCGATTGAAGCGCTTTTTCCATTTCCGCTTTGGTTTCAACCCGTTTATACGTGACATCGTAGCCCGCTGTTTTGAGAAGTCTGATAGTCAATTCAGCATCCACAGGATTATCTTCGATGACAAGCACATAAAGCTTTTTATCCATGTTGTTCAATAATAAAGCGATACAAACGGTTTTACTCCCTTATATTCATGCCTTGGTATATAGTTACATCCAGGCAGGTTTATCCCTTGACCCGCAAAGTTATATTTTTTTTCAAAAAAGTGAGATGAAAATTTTCGCTTTTAACGGTTTATGTTGTCAGGGTGGGTTTGAACCCACCACGACAACATAACGAACGCATAATGAACTCAATCCGAGGTCATAACGGCTGCAATTCACGCTCTTGGTGGAGGAACTTATTGCTTGATGATCCTTGTTGTTTCTGCATTGTTTCCTGAAACAACCTGCAATAAATAAATGCCATGGGGATGACCGGATATGGAAAGATCATGTTTCTTCCCAACAGGCAGGTTTGTGGAAGATATTTTTTCCCCGGTCATGCTGTATATTTCGACACGTGTATTTTCAAATGTTTCAATGCCATTCAACTCAAGAACAAAGTCTCCGGTGGTTGGGTTCGGATAAACCTTCATCTTTGGTTCTTTTAAAACGGGCGGAACGACCTTGTCGTTTTGAACAAGGGTTGCGACAAGTGACGGTGTTTGACCTTCGCAATACTGCCCGGTTGTGGTGATATGACCAAGCAGGTATCCTCCTGATTTGACGAGGGTACCGGGCAGGTATCTGATCTGCTGCCCTGCGATCATGGTGGCTGCAGCGCCATATTCAACTATAAAGGTTGAGCCGGAGCCTGCCACCGTTATCGATTGGATGGCATTGAAGCATTGTGCGCTTGTAACATCGAGATCCTGCAATACATTGACTTCCGGAATGTTCGTGACCGTAATGGTCACCGTGTTCGTTGGCAGCGGCCCGCCGCAGGTTCCCGCTGAATTTTGCAGTTGCCTTATATACGTGGTTACTGATAAATTGCCGGGCTGGTAATTCTGCGTTGTGGCACCTTCTATATCGCTGAAGGAATTGTTATCCAGCGAACTTTGCCACTGGTAGCCGGGCAAAGTGCCGTTCAGTGGCGGCGAACCCGTCAGCTGCCCGGGCAACTCTGCTCCGAAAAGGGACTGATCACTGCTTATTGAACCGACAAGCAGCGGAGGGGTGGTGATCATGCTGATTACATTGGAGGAAGCAGGATTGCCTGAAATACAGGTTTCATTTGATGTTAAAACACAGGTGATGTCTTCATTGGCAGTGGGGGCATGGTTAAATGTGGCATTGGTAGCACCTGGTACATTCATGCCGCCGATCTTCCATTGAAATATAGGTGCATTCCCTCCATGAGAAGTGACCGCTGAATCGGTAACCATTTCTCCGGCACAAACAGGATTCACTGAAGGAGCAATGGAAATGCTGACAGGAACATAGGTGATACATCCGTTTGCCACCTGAACATCGTCAATGCAAACCCCATATCCGAATTTGGCATTTCCCTCAAAAGCGATGAAGTATGTTGAAGTTGAATTGGGTAAGGGGATGGTTTCTTTCGTCCACACAGCAATGCTGTTGGTATAGGTCGCCAGGATAGTCCATGTACCGCCCGATGATGTTTTATAATAAACGATTAATTTATCCTGATCGGAACCCCATGCCGGCTGGGTATGCCAGAAAGTTAGTTGTGGGTTGACTGCAAGGGTAAGGTTTATGGTTGGGGTGATCAGCCGGGATTTATGATCAGCCGTTGTTTTATCTTTAAGGCAGGCATTATAAGTTCCCCCATGCGCAGCGGCCGGATTGCTTGCACCATTCCCGGCTGTAAAAGCCCAGTTGATTCCTGAATTATTTACTTGCTCCTGGGTCCAGCATCCGGGGATCACTCCGCCGTTTTCGAACCCTTCATTCCAGGGGAAGGAAGATACTGTACCGCATGAAGTTGTAGCACTGGCGATTACGCCCATGGAATAGGTCGCACCCGTTAATACAGACCAGGCCTTATAATAATAAGTTGTACTTGCATTCAACCCGGTATGGGCGTATTGCAGGGCTGTTCCTGCATAGAGAACGGTGCCTCCTCCGGTGATGATGCTTCCTGCCTGATAAGTCATGCCGGTAACCGGGGTTCCGAAGGCAGGGGTTGAATTGAAGGCTACCATTACAGGATTAATTGTTGCATTCAATCCCCATGAAAGATTGATCTGGCTCAAACTGGAGGGGGTTGCTGTAAAAATGGTCGGGTCATCAGGCGTGAAGCAGCTGATGAAGCAAAAAGTTACCTCCTGGGTCGGGGCATATTCAAAGATATTGCTCACCGGACAATTTGTATTTGCAGTTGCCCATGACTGAGCATGAGGTGTTGTGAAATCGGTAAAAGAGGTCTTATTTCCGGTTCCCGGGAATGGGCATCCGGTTGAATTGATGATTCCATAAGAGGCGGTGGGATTCCCGGTTGCATTGGCACATACCGGGTAAATCCCCTGGTGGGCAGTGGCATTGACGGTGTTGGTATTCATTTGTGATGTTATGTAATTTCCATCTACGTGGTAGATGATCAGGCCGTGCCCGGGGATTCCCGCATCAAACCCGGTTTGTTGCCGGTTTTCACAAAGAAAATATTCATTCGGTGTTTGTGTATTGTATCTGACCACATCAGGATACACCTGCGCATTTCTAAGTGTCAGGTTCTGCACTTTGTCGACGATCAAAGGGGTGGTCCAGTGTAAAAATGCTTTGATCCATGCATTCGGGTGCGCGGGTTTTGTGCCCGACAGGCCATTCCATGATCCTGCAGCCATCAGGTCCCATTTTCCAGTACCTGTGTATGACCCGCCGGTTGCATAATCGGTATCGTAAAAATCGGGGGAACCTAAATTATGACAAAATTCGTGGCACATCACCCCGATCGTCCCCATGCCGGTTGCGTTTTTTTCGGGCATGGCGGTGTAGGCATCGACCTGCACTCCGTCAAAAGTTCTTTGAGCATAGGAGTATCCTGCAGATGAAAGATTCCAGCTGTGCGACCAGATATCTGCGTAGCTCCCGGTTTCTTCCTGTCCCTGCCCCTGATGAATGATCGCCACACCGTCAACAACTCCATCCAGGTTATTATCATATTCCGAAAAATTCACCCCGGCCTGGTTTTTGGCAGCAACAATAGCATCATAGGCAAATTGTCCCCAGTTGGACTGTGGCCCATAGTAATCGTGCGTGTTGGAAAGGGTCACCCACACTGTAACTGTCGAATTTACAGTGAGCTGTCCATAGGAAACCTCAAGATAATAATCCCTGAAGCTTCCTGTTCCATTATACCCCACCTGGTTCATGTAGTTGTTGAAATTATCCTGGGAGAAGGAGGTTGTCGTATTGCTGAAATTGGCAAGCACCATCAGCAGTTTACGGGTTCCTGTTGATGGAAAACCACCCGTCAGGGGTGCACTGGGTGCCCTTCCATTGATCAGCAGGGACTTCATTTCCTCAATCTGGGTACTGCTGAAAAATATACCTTTTCCGGTTTTCTCCAACCAGGCGGTCTCAGTCTGATTGCGCTTTGCCGGGTCATTGGCCTGGATGCCTGAATAGACCATTCTTCCTGTATGATCGACGGTGGAATACTCGTATGTGCCTTTGGCGTTGGTCATGATGGTATATCCATCGGAAGTAACAGCATAATGGATATATTCATCACCGTGGAGTACTATGGTGAGCCTCGATCCGTCAGGTTGAGTGTAAACGATCGGATCAGGGCAGGCCGTAACTGCATAGGCGAAATCAACCTGAAAAAGAAACTGGCCGATTACAAACAGAACAAGAATAATATGTTTTATGCTGAAATTCATGATATTACAAAGTTGTATGCTTTTACATTCTTAAGTGTTATACAATTAAATGAAAGAGTTGTATCATTCACATGCCCGGTAACGACATCCGGTATTTCACTGTTCCGTATTTTTTTCCGGTTCATGGTCATGGTAATGTTATTGGCGCTCCTTTGTTGATTTTTCTATAAATAAGATATTGAAATTTAGATGATTATGGAGCAGGTGGCAATACCGGGTATCAATAAAAATATTTTCTGTAAAACCGCTATTCCAAAGGGGGAGGAATGCCTGTATTATTCACAGGATCAGGACAAATGAAAATCTGCTGGCGTGTTCATCTCACGCCAAAGGCATCCTGAATTCGGTCATTTTTTTAGTGAATGAACCAGGATGGGAGTAATTTTTTTAATTTTTTTTTCAGTCACAGGTTTTCTGCTGAACCTAACAATAACTTTAATAGGCTGACAAAAATTTATCGGATTATAATATTCACAGGAAGTAAACGGAATTTTTCTCGTTTGAATAGGGAGAAAATTAGGGTCAGCATGCAGGATCCGGGGCCATCAAACCTTGCAGTAAAGAGTCATTAGTTATCTACAACC
>CAIVAT010000028.1 GCA_903903985.1 uncultured Bacteroidales bacterium
ATTTGCCGTGCTTTGGCCCATCATCCATACACTGAGAAGAAGGGCAAGGGTCAATAGTAGAAACTTTTTCATAGTCGAATGGTTTTGTGTGTGTTTTTCAAAAATTAAAAATTTTCCGGGAGGATATATATTGTTCGATTTCTTGCTGATTAGGGAAGGCACTGCATGGGCACGGTCTGTTCATATTAATAGATCTTATTCAATAAAACAGAAAAAAAATGATTTTTCACACGAAGACAAGGGGCTAAAGATAAATAAAATAACTATTTCAATTTCAATATTTCACTAATTTATAATGGTTATTGACAAGGGGTGTAAATCCGTGACGGGTGACTCGTGACAGGTGATGGGTGATGGGTGATAAAAAAGCCGGAATCCCTTTTACTGGGTTTCCGGCTTTCATAACCCCTCCCCCTGGCCCCCTCCCCAAAAAGGGAGGGGGAAGAGGGTGGGGGTCTCCCCCGTGGGGGAGGGTTAGGGTGGGGGTTACCTCGTCTTGATCAGTTTAATTGTTTCTGTATAATCATCGGCAACCACCTTTACAAAGTAAAGACCGGCGGGAAGTGCGGAAGTTCCAAACTCATGCTTCTTTTCTCCGATCATTTGTGAGGTGAGGACCTTGTCGCCGCGCATGCTGTAAACTACAACATTGACGTTTCCGAAATTCCTGTCACCTTTTTGTACAATGGTGAAATTGCCATTGGTTGGGTTCGGGTAAAGGGAGAAGGAGGCCAGGTCGAGACTGAATGGCACATCTTCCTTGCTAGCAGCAACTTCCGGCATGGCAGGCGATTTGCTGCAATAAATGGTTGATATCTTCCCCCACATATATCCACCATTCTGGACCCAGGTTCCCGGCAGGTAGTTGATTTGTGATCCCGAAATAAAGGTGGCGCTCCCACTGGGCGCAATGACGGTGAAGGTTGTTGCTCCGCCGGCCACGACGATCGCGGTGCTGGCATTATAACAAACGGTGGATGAAACATCCCCTGTAACAGAAATATTCCCGCAAACGAAATTCAGTTGTCCAACCGTCCAACTACCGGTTTTCTGGCAATTATTGGCATCTGTTACCGTTACAGTGTAAATACCCGGTAACAGGCCCGAGATATCCTCTGATATGGAACTGTTGCTCCATACATAACTCCAGCCGGGAGTTCCGCCGATTACGGTAAGATCAATGCTGCCATCGGTAGCGGTCGGGCAAGTTGCATCAGTGGGAAAAGCAGATAATATAAGGTTGGTAGGTTGGGTAACCACCCAGCTGCCTGTGGTGGTCAAACTGTTGGCATCAGTCACCGTAACTGTATAAGCTCCTGCGGTTAATGCGGTTGCTGATGAAGTCGTTTCACCGTTGCTCCACAAATAACCGTATGGACTGGTGCCACCACTGGTTGTGGTATTGATCGCGCCGCTGGCACTTCCATAACAGGATACGTTGGTAACCGTACCATCGATGGCAAGGGGTGCAGCGACCTGGTAAGGAATGGCAAACCCGGTAATTTCAGCACCGCCTTCAAAATCGCCGATCTTCAGCACTGCACCTGTAGCCTGGTTCACCCAACCCAGCCAGCCGCTGGACAGATCTTCTGCGGTCATAAAAAGATCCCCGGTTTCACGGTCAAACTCCATATCCTGGGCATAGTTGGCATTAAAACCAATGGGGCCGATGGTTGTAAAAATTCCCGTGGTCAGGTTGACCGAACCGAGAACATCGGAGGTAACATCAACGGCAAATGCCTGGCCGGTACTGTTGATGGCCAGGTTGATCATATTGATCGACCCGGTATTTGTACCGATCAATGCCGTTTCAGCGTTGGTCATATCGATGCTGTAAAGGCTTGTCGCATCTACCCCGTAAAGGGTATTGTTGGCCGGGTTGTAACTCAGCCCGTTCATGTAGGTTCCCATGTCTCCGATAACCGTGCGGGCACCGGTAGCCGGGTTAAGGGTGATCAGCTGATACGGCGCCACGGTATTGTAGACCGAACCATACCACAATCCATTGGCCCAGGTGCCTCCGTTGACAAACTGAAGGGCGCTCTGGTTGGCCAGTGAATTCAGGATGCCGGGGGTTGAAAGGTTAAAGGTTGTCGGACCAACCGGATCGGTACCCGAGCCTGCATAAGCAACATATCCATAAACCTGTTTGTTCAGGACCATCACTTTAACACCCTGTGTTTTGCAGTCATTGGTGCCATCCAGGTCACCAACCAGTTGGGTGCAAACATTGATCGTGTTATCGCCAACGCTGTTGGTCCATGGATCGAAGGTAACCTGGACGGAGGTTGCGGAGGCCAGTGATGACACAGTTTTGGTTGAAGTATAAGATGCCCCGATGGTCATCGTTACGTTAAAGGATTCCGGATTTGCCCCGAAATTCCTGACGGTAGCCTTGGGGGAAACGGTACCCGGGGTGATGACGCGGGCAAGATCAATGGATACGGTACCTGCATCATGAGCCACGAGAACGGCCGGTGCGACCTGCACCTCAATACCCATCTTATAATTGTAGGTGAATTCTGATGGAGTTCCCCCGACAGCGCCGAAGGAATAGAAAGTAGCTCCCCTTTGGGGAATTTCAGCAGTAAGACCCATAGGATAATGCTGGGCCGTTCCTGCAGTGGTAAGCATCCCCACATAGAATATTTCATTGCTGAAGGAGGGAGGTACAGGGAACGTGAAATTTTTCAAAGTCTGAAGATCTGTTGAAAGGATCGTATAGAGTCCTGATTGGGCAACGATGGCGCCTGCACTGTTCAGCACAACGGCAGAAATCGTGTTGCCTGTGGCTGTTGTTGAACCCCCGATCAAAAGGTTGGCCCCGGTAACAATCCCCGAGCCATGCATGGTGTATTTTGCTGAAAATATTCCAAACCCGGGATAGGTATATCCATAATTGCTATTGACCACCGGGGTTCCGAAAGAATACGAAAAGAGGTTCGTGTTCACCGTTGAAAAAACGGTCAATGAATTATTCGCCACCCAGTCTTCTCCCGTAACCGTCGAGGCAGAAGCAGTGATATATACGTCCTCGGAAATCGATGGTGACCATGCGGTGAAATTGATTGTGGAACTGGTATTTGCCGCGACAGACACCCCTGTCTGGGTGTATGAGTACCTGAGGGTGTTTGTTGCATAATCTTTTACCGTAATGGTTAGATCAAAACTGGCGGCTGAGGCTGAAACGTTTGAAACCCTGAC
>CAIVAT010000029.1 GCA_903903985.1 uncultured Bacteroidales bacterium
ATCATGGAAGATGTGGATACAGTATACCTGAATGAAAATGAAATCAAGGCGCTTTATGAAATGCCCATTGAACTGTCAGCTCACAGAATCATCCGTGATATATTTATAATCAACTGCTATACCGGTCTTAGACATTCAGACTGGTCGAAAGTTTCTAACGAACATATCCACGAAGGCAATTTGTATGTGCGGACGAAAAAAACGAATGAACCGGTAATACTGCCCATTAAACCATTGGTATTGGAAATTCTTAAGAGATATGGAACGCTCCAGGTCCCTCCTATCAGGCAAACAAATGATGCGATGAAACTGATTGGGAAAAAAGCAAATGATGAAAAAATCAGCAAAGGTGACCTGAAAAAATGGCTGGTGATCAGAACCCACACGGCAAGACGGTCTTTTGCGACAAACGCTTATTTGGCAGGAATTCCAATGCGTGATATAATGCAAATAACCGGCCACCGGACAACTGAATCATTTTTAAGGTACATCAGGGTCACAAAGCTGGAGACGGCTCAGAAGCTAAAGGATCACCCCTTTTTTAGTTAAAACACCAAGATAAATGTTAAAATAACGATCACCTGGTTCTACAGGTGATCGTTATTGTCAATACTTCAATTGTTTCCTTTATAATTGAAGTAGCTCCGAGTGGAGAAGCGAGGCTTTAAAATCTTTTACATTTTTACTTCAAAAATTCACCTTTTTCATTCGTCCCAAGTTGTTTCAATAGATAGGTGAACCCAGCCGCCAGGGCTGTGCCTCCAATTAAAAGTAACTGTGGTTTTGTAGGAATGGTGCCGGTTTGAATGATTGGGATCAGGGACCCGAAAACGGATGTTCCGATAATGACGATGAACGTTTTGACAACATCGAACCAGTTCAGGTTCCAAAGCTTTGATAAATTTTTCATCTTGGTTTCTTTTAAAAGTTAGACAATATTTGACGGGGGCAATGTATGAACAACAGGAGGAAGCTGAGCAGGTAAGGTTGTAAGGGTCATATCTTCACCCACAACCGATCCGAACTCATTCTGAGCGATGATCCGGTAGTGGTACGTTGTACCAGGTTCGAGGAAATCTGTGTTGGGATCATCAAGGTTAAGTTTTGATCTGAGTTGCAGGGAAACGATCTGTACTTCATTGCCATTGACAGAACCGACTTCGGCAATTCTTCCGTAGGCGCTAGTTTCTCCAAACTCAAAAGCAACCGTTGTAGGGGATCCTTCAGCGTTCACATCGCCTACCATTGTAGCCAGTGGAGGGAACACTACATTATACGCTGAAAATCCCCGGCAATCATTTGGCTCAGGTAAAAGGCTGTCAGAAATGACAAAGCCATAGAGACCGCCAGGGAGATTATCAATGATGCAATTGTATTCTGCTTCATTGTAAGGATCGACCACCGGGGGAATATCTGAAATTGTACGATAATCCTGACCGTTCAATTTCAGGACTACTTTAAAAGGTGCGTTCCCGGGAACCAGGGGTGGTTTGATTGTTTCGCCATCCGATGCGTAAATATGCATGGCAATTGAGGCATCAGCTTTACCAAAGCCGGAAGGATGATTCATCACCCTGCCGACTACTTTTACTGAATAGTTCGGGTCCATAGTTTTTTGTTTTTTAGTGATCTTTTTAATTTTCATTTTGAATGATGCCTAATTGATCAGGACATAAAGCTGTTTTAAATGTTCCAAGAGCGGTAAATGACAATGCCAATGCAAAGTTTGACAATGAAATTTTTACTGAGCAGTTTGAGCGCTTCAAGGCCATGAATGACCGTTGGAAGTACTGTACATAAGGCCAATCTTGCAGGGACCTTTATACCCTCAAGATTGATGATTTCGGCTTCTGTGTTGAATGTTTCCATGGTTATTTGGGGTTTTTATTTGTGGGTTTATCTTCTGCGAATTCAAAATTGCTTGTCAGAAAATCGAAAAATGCAGGAACGAAAATGGCATAGCTAGGTTCATCCTCGAAATTTTTCATTGTTTTAACACCGGCGGAATTTGTAGCCATTTTAATGGCCTGGGTTGTATTCCCATTTGTGACTGTTATCGCACCGGAACCAATGCCAATATTAACCGGTGTTGTAGTCCCTCCGATGGTAACAGTTCCGGTATTGGTACCGGTATTGATATTGGCTGATGCGAGAACATTGAATTTTAAACTTTGGAGAAGTGCGCCGGAATTGCCCACCTTATTGATGGCGAGCTTCTTTTTCCATTTGATAATAGTGATTTTAGCCCAGG
>CAIVAT010000030.1 GCA_903903985.1 uncultured Bacteroidales bacterium
CCGGTATTCACGGATCCTGTCGAAGATGATCACCGTATCCATGATCGAATAACCAATGATCGTGAGCAGGGCAGCAATAAAGGATTGGTCCACCTCCATCCCGAATGGCAGGATCCCGTAAAACAGGGAGAACACCCCGATAATGATCAGGGAATCATGGAACAAAGCAGTGACACCGCCAATTCCAAATTGCCAGTTTTTAAAACGAATTGCAATATAAATAAAGATGATGACGAGAGAGAAAAGGACGGCCATGACGGCTTTCCAGATCAGCGAGTAGGATATCGTCGGGTCAACACGCTGGGAGCTGAGTTCTCCAACTATTTTCCCTGGTGCATTTGATTTAAAGTCGGCCATGGTAAGCGGCGATTTATAGAAGCCCTTGACCCCGTCAAAAAGCCTGTTGCTTACGATTGAATCCGATTGTTGTCCACGCTCGTTGATCATAAATTTAGTGGTAATCTTAACCTGGTTTTTAGGCCCGAAGGTTTTTACTTCCGGTGATTCCCCGAATGTTTTACGCAGTGACTCGCGAATATCATTGGTAGACACATTCTGATCAAAACGGACAATGTAACTGCGGCCACCGGTAAAATCCAGACCAGGGTCCAAACCGCGGATAGCGAGACTGATCATACCCGGGACGATGATGGCGAGGGAAACAATATACATTTTTTTACGAAGTCCGATAAAATCGATCTTGGTGTTCTGGAATAGGTTCATGGTATATTTATTCCCGGTGGTGATGGTCATGTTCCGGTCAAGCATCCATTCAAAAACAAGCCGTGCGATGAAAATGGATGAGAACAGGGACAAGAGCAGACCAATGACCAATGTTGTTGCGAAACCTTGTACCGGGCCTGATCCAAAAATGTACAACACAATACCGGTGAGGATGGTGGTGACGTGACCATCAATGATGGCAGACAATGCATGGTGGAAACCATCTTTTACCACAAGTCGCATGCCTTTACCAGCTCGAATTTCTTCGCGCATTCGCTCATAGATGATAACGTTAGAGTCGACGGCCATGGCAAGTGTTAAAACAATACCGGCGATACCAGGCAGTGTGAGTACGGCGCCAATGGAAGCAAGTACACCAAAGAGAAAGAAAACATTGGCAAACAATGCCACATCAGCCACGTGGCCGGCGCCATTGTAGTACAGCGACATATAGAGGAGCACCCCGATGAATGCAATGATAAAAGAGAGCAAACCGGCGTTGATGGATTCCTGACCAAGTGATGGCCCGACTACTTCCTCTGCAACGATCCGTGCAGGTGCAGGAAGTTTTCCGGCTTTTAAAATGTTTGCAAGGTCAAGTGCTTCTTCTACGGTCATTTCTCCACCTGTGATGGACGACATTCCATTGGGGATTTCACCATTGACATTGGGGTAACTGTAGATGTAACCATCAAGAACAATGGCGATCTGTTTGCCCACGTTGTCGCCGGTAAGTCTTTTCCAGATACGGGCGCCTTCACTGTTCATCGACATCGAGACTTCAACGCGACCGTTCTGGTCGTAATCCTGCCGTGCAGCAACAATCACATCACCTCCCAATGCCGGGGAACCATCCCGCGATGTGACTTTCAGCGCGACGAGTTCAAGGACATCTTTGGCTTCCGACCGGGGTTTTACGGTCCAGGCAAGTTTCATATCGCGGGGGAACATGCTCTTGGTTGCGCGCAGCATGTAATTTACCCGGGCAGTATCCTTGATAAAGGCGCGACCCACCATGGCTGTTTGACCTGCCACATATTGTCCGTCTTTATTCTGATAAATTGCGGGATTTAAATAGGCAAACAAAGGATTTTTCTTGGCATATTCTTCAAACGATTCTTTTTGTTTTTTTGCTGCGGATGTTTTTGAAGTATCCTTTCCCATTTGTTTCAAAAGGGCATTGCTTTTTGATGTGTCACGTTTGGTGGAATCGCCTTTGGCCAGGGCTTCCTTTTTTGTCTCTTTTTTTTCAGCCAGCAGCTGTTTTGAGGCAATGGCTTTTGCGGTAGCAGCGGTATCCGACTTAAGGGAACTGTCGGCCTTTGTTGAATCCTGTCTGGCAGAGAGGATGGAGGTCAGTTTGGTGTTGGCTTCCGTGAAAAATGGTTGGAGGTCCGGAAATTGGTATGTTTCCCAGAATTCAAGTTGTGCAGTTCCCTGGAGGAGTTTACGAACCCGCTCCGGATCTTTGATACCCGGGAGTTCGATAAGAATTCGCCCGGCAGTCTGCAACCGTTGAATATTTGGCTGAACAACACCGAACCTGTCAATACGTGTCGTGAGGATGTTATAGGTACGGTCGATGGCAGCGTTGCTCTCCTCGCGTATCACCTTAATTACCTCATCATTCGTGGAGTTGTAATTGATTTTATCTTTCAACTCAACTGTATTGAAGATCGCAGCCATTTTGGCATTCGGGTCGGTTTCCTTGAAGGATTCCGCAAAAAGATCTACAAAGTCGCGGGTACTGGACTTCTCTTTATCAATCGACTTTTGAAGGGCCTTTAGAAAAGTAGGATCCTGGTTGTAGCCGGCAAGTGCACGAATCACATCAGGAACAGATACAGCCATTGTAACGTTCATACCGCCTTTCAGGTCTAGCCCGAGGTTGATTTCGCGCTCACGGACGTCTTTCAGCGTGTATTTCTTCAATAGAATATTATAGACGTCAACAGAGGCCATGGAATCATTAAAATATTCCTGACGTGATTTTGAAATCGAGTCGTAATAGTACTCTTCTTTCAAGGGGTTCCCTTGCGCCAAGTTCTTGGCCATCGTTTTCACCTGAGGGGAATTGGCGTAATCGTCTGATTTGCCGGAGTAATAGTAGCTGATAACAGTGAACGATAACTGGAATAAACAAACCAAAATGAAGGTGATCGCGAAAAATTTAACAACGCCTTTGTGCTGCATGAGTTCTAAATTTAAATGGATTGTATTTCTTAAGCCTTTTTTTTGAGGGTGCAAAATTATAAAATTCCTTGGAAATAACCAATAGAATTATAAATCATATACGAAATGTACAGGAAACGGCTGATTTAACCGGTATTTAAGTTGTTCCCGATTTCAATATAGAGCTTTTTCAGCATCTTTTGTCCCCTGTTTTTAAATCCTGCGGTTTCTTCATTGAGGCGCCATTCAATTGAATCTGCTAATTCCTTCTTCAAATCGGGTTCGATCTGGGAAATCCTGTAAAGAATTTCCATGCACTGGATTTTAGTTGCAGTTGCCTCATAGGGCGACAGCAACCATTCAAAGCCGATCCTGATCAGCTCGCCCAGGTGTTCGTCTGCTGGTAGCGGCGACCGGGCAAGTATCCGCATGGAATGCCGTTTCATTGCATCGTGGCTGAATTTTGACTGCATATAAACCAGGTCATCAAGGTGTGCAGCGATCAGTTCCGGGAAAGTTTCCGAAACGGTATCAACCACCCAGGCAGCCCTTCGGCTGATGGGCTCCGTGTTGCTTGCAAATATGCTGAACAGGTCTTCGAACAGTTCGGGTTTCTGAAAGATGATTTCAGCAACAAAATCCGTGTTTCTCCTTGATGTTTCAATCAGTAACAGGTCGATGAGTGTGTTTTGGCTGTTCATGGTAATCGGTCATTCTGAAGGGAATAAACAAAATTACAAACTCTTTTTCAATTTGATAATTTAATCCCGGGGGCATTCTTTTTTTCATTTAATGAACTAACTTTGCATTTTTATTTTGGATTTGAGTGATTTACATTGTTAATAAAAATGCAATCCGTGTAACTTACATTTAAAGTATTTCCTATGAAAAACAAGTATATTGATCTGATCGAACAAACATTCGACTTCCCTCAACCGGAATTTGAAGTGATGGATAATGAACTGTATTTCCATAAGGTTCCCCTGATGGATATTATTAAACAATATGGAACACCCTTAAAAATAAGTTACCTGCCAAAGATCAGTTCACAGATACAGCGCGCAAAGAGGTTGTTCAATGTTGCCATGGCCAAGGTCGATTATCAGGGCGATTACCACTATTGTTACTGCACAAAAAGCTCGCACTTCAGTTTCGTCCTGGAAGAGGTGCTTAAGAATGAGGTGCATCTTGAAACTTCATCGGCATTCGACATTAATATCATCGAAGATCTTGCTGAGCGGGGATTGTTCAACAAAGAAAGGTACATCATCTGCAATGGATTTAAACGCCCGATGTATATTGAAAATATCGTACACCTTGTTAACAACGGGTTTACCAATGTAATCCCCGTGCTTGATAATATTTTTGAACTGGAAAAAATTGAGACCGAAATACAGCACAAGGTTAAACTCGGTATCCGGATAGCATCTGAAGAGGAACCCAAGTTTGATTTCTATACCTCGCGGCTGGGCATCCGGTATAACGATATCGTTCCATATTACCTGGAGAAGATCAAGGACAATCCCAAATTCGAATTGAAAATGCTCCACTTCTTTATCAACACCGGGATCAAGGATAAAGCATACTATTGGAATGAGTTAACCAAGAGTGTTCAGGTCTATTGCGATTTAAAGAAAATATGTCCTGAACTAACTGCTTTGAACATCGGCGGTGGATTGCCGATTAAGAACTCCCTTGAGTTTGTTTATGATTATGAATACATGGCGGAGGAGATTATTGCCCAAATTCAGAGTATATGTGAACGAAATGAAATCCCCGAACCGGATATATTTACTGAGTTCGGTTCTTTTACTGTCGGTGAAAGCGGTGCAGTTCTGTTTTCCATTATCGATCAAAAGAGACAAAATGACCGGGAAATCTGGAATATGATCGACAGCTCTTTCATGAATACCCTTCCTGATACATGGGCAATCAACCAGAAATTTATTTTGCTGGCTATCAACAACTGGGATGTTGAGTATGAACGTGTTTTCCTTGGTGGATTAACCTGTGACAGTGAAGATTTTTACAATGCCGAGGAGCATAGCAATGCAGTTTATCTCCCGAAGTTCAATCAAAGTGAGGCACAGTACATCGGCATGTTCCATACCGGCGCTTACCAGGAAGCAATCGGGGGCTATGGAGGAATTCAACACTGTCTTATTCCCGCCCCCAAGCACGTATTGATCGATATCGATGAGGATACAGATGAAATTACAACAAAACTATGGTCCAAAGAGCAAAGCTTTAAATCGATGCTAAAGATCCTCGGATATTAAATTAATTTTCTATTTCCGGGAATGAATTAGTAATTTTGAAAAAAAAACAACAATGAAAAAGAATAAGAAATCTGTCCTGAAGGACCATGTTAAACACATTGATATCAAGGAGATCAATTCAACCAGGATCATCGATGCGATGCGCGACATGTCGTTCACCTCTCGTGATACCGCCATTGCTGCCGATATCCTGAACATGATGATCAAAGATAAGGAATGTACCGTATTCCTGACCCTGGCCGGCAGCACCAGCGCGGCTGGTTGTATGCAGGTTTATGTCGATATGGTGAAGAACAACATGATCGATGCCATTGTTGCTACCGGTGCTTCTATTGTTGACATGGACTTTTTTGAAGCGCTTGGATATAAGCACTATAAAGGAACACCTTATGCCGATGACAAAGAATTACGAGGCCTATACATCGACAGGATCTATGATACCTATATTGATGAAGAAGAACTTCAGCATTGCGATGCAACCATCAACAAAATTGCAAATTCACTTGAACCGCGGCCCTATTCCTCTCGCGAGTTTATCCGTGAAATGGGGAAATGGCTCGTGAAAAACTCTAAAAAGAAGGATTCCCTCGTTCAGGCGTGCTATGAGCACAATGTACCTGTGTTTTGCCCTGCCTTTAGCGACAGCAGCGCCGGTTTTGGATTGGTTAAACACCAGTGGGACAACCCTAAAAAGCATGTCTCCATCGATTCCGTCAAGGATTTTCTTGAATTGACCAAAATCAAGATGGCTGCAAAAACATCCGGATTATTTATGATCGGGGGTGGTGTGCCGAAAAATTTCGTACAGGATACCGTTATTTGTGCCGAAGTGCTAGGCAAGGATGTTCCCATGCATAAATATGCCGTTCAGATAACGGTAGCCGATGCACGGGACGGGGCTTGTTCAAGTTCAACCCTGAAAGAAGCAGCAAGCTGGGGAAAGGTGGATACGGTTTATGAGAAAATGGTCTATGCGGAAGCAACAAGTGTATTGCCGCTGATCGCCAGTTATGTTTACCATAAGGGGGATTGGAAAAAACGCAAAAAATATGCTTGGACCAAAATGTTGGATAAATAAACGGTATAGCATGGACAAATCGAAATGTGTCCCTGCAACCAATGGATCATTTATACCGGATCCACTTCCACAATTCCATGTAGCTTATTTTTTTTCCATACATCAGGATTCCCGTCCGGTAAATTTTAGCTGCAAGCCACGTGGCACCCAGGAATCCAAGGATTAACAAGACCATGGATAAAACAACCTGAAGATAGGGAACTCCGAAAGGAATCCTGATCATCATGATGACCGGCGAGGTGAGCGGGAACATTGAAAACCAGAAGGCGATCGGCCCATCAGGATCCCGGATGATGTATTGGGCCATGATGATGGAAAGGATCAATGGAATGGTAATCGGGAACATAAACTGCTGTGTGTCGGCTTCACTGTCAACCGCTCCGCCAATGGCTGCAAAAAGTGCCGCATACAACAGGTAGCCCATGAGAAAGAAAAAGATAAAGGCCCCGATCATGACCGGGAAATTCACTGAATCCAGTGCCTCCATCATGCTGCCCATTCCTTCATTGGATTCAGGGTGCGATGAAATTGCCTCAGAAACCGCCGGATTCATGCCCTTTCCCTGTGTAATCATTTGTTCTGAAACGGATTTTTTATGACCTGCTGATTGCATGGTGGATGTGACCAACGTGACAATCCCGAAAGTGAGTACAACCCAGAGCAGGAACTGTGTAAGCCCGACAAGACCAACGCCAATGATTTTACCCATCATCAGTTGAAATGGTTTGACCGATGAAATAATCACCTCGACAATGCGGCTTGTTTTTTCCTCAATCACACCGCGCATTACCTGTGAACCAAAGAGAAATATAAAGAAATAGATCAGGATGCCGGCAAACATCCCAAGCACCATGTTGATTTCAGTATAGCTTTTTGATTCCTGACCATCATCACCGATTTTCATGGTGTTGATATCCACTGATGTTTTAATGGAACGCAGGATATCATCTACGGCAACCGGTTCTTTTTTATCCGTCTGCAGTTCCATGAGCCTTGCCTGAAGCTTCAACTCCTCCACTTCCTTTGTCATCACATTTTTTACATAGGAGGTAATGTTGATGCTGACACTTTTTTCAGAATAGAGGATGGCGTTGGTGGGTAAGGATACTTCCGTTTTAGGTATAAATAGCAATGCATCGTCACCGCTTTTTGAAAAATTGGCTTTTGCAGTTGAAATATCGCTCACGGTATAATGGAACTTGATTTCATCCGAATCCTTGAATTTTTCGTAAAATATCCCTGTCTCATCAAGCACCGCAACTGTCTTCTTTTCATTGGTGCGGGTTGCCAGGTATATGGGAACAACTATGGTGGCTGCCATCAGCAGGGGGCCGAGAATGGTCATTACGATGAAAGAACGTTTCCTGACACGCGTGAGGTATTCTCGCTGGATAATGAGGAAGATCTTTTTCATGTCAATCTTGCTTTTCGGGATCTGGTGATTGCTGGGTAACTGCCTGGATAAAAATATCGTTCATGCTGGGTATTTTTTCGTTGATGGAATAAATGGTAACGAAAGGCAACATGGAACGGATCAGGTCGTTTGGTGTTGAACCGGCAGGCAGTTTGATCTGGGCATTCCGGTGATCAACATCGCGGCTTTCGGAAAGCACCTGGAATTCAGCAGGAAGAATCGATTGAAGCGCATCATCGCAGGTATTGTAACTGACCTCAAAAGTGTTGGTCTTGTAAGTCTTTTTAATATTCCTCATGTCTCCGCTCAGGATCACTTTTGAACGGTCGATCAATACGATATCGTCACAGAGTTCTTCAACGGACGACATGTTGTGCGTAGAGAAAATAATGGTCGTCCCTTTTTCTTTCTGGGCAAGGATCTCCTCCTTCAGGAGATTGGCATTGATCGGGTCGAATCCACTGAAAGGCTCATCGAAGATCAAAAGTTTCGGATCATGGATGATGGTAACCAGGAACTGAATCTTTTGTTGCATTCCTTTTGACAGTTCCTCGACTTTTTTATTCCACCAGCCCTTGATCTCAAATTTCTCGAACCAGTATTTCAGCCGTGTTTGTGCCTCGTGATGACTCAGTCCCTTGAGCTGGGCCAGGTACATGGCCTGTTCGCCGACAGCCATTTTCTTATACAAACCACGCTCTTCAGGCAGGTAACCGATATGGGCGATGTCGTTTGGCTGGAGCTTTCGACCCATGAAAATCAATTCACCTTCATCGGGGGCAATGATCTGGTTGATGATGCGGATGAATGTTGTTTTACCGGCACCATTCGGTCCCAGCAAACCGAAAATATGACTGTCAGGAACACTGATGGTTACGTTGTCCAGGGCTTTGTGGTTCGCGTACTGTTTGGAAACGGCATGCGCAGAAAATAGGTCCATGAATTGGGGTTTAATTATTCAAACAAGTCTTTCATCCGTGAAAAGATGTTTTTATCATGTTCTCCTGGTGCGGGTTTGAAATTTTCGGAATTACCTAATTTTTCGAGGATGTTTTTTTCCTCTTTCGACAAGGTTTTCGGTGTCCATATGACGATGCTGATCAACAGGTCTCCCTTGCCTTCATATGCATTGATGCTGTTGATTCCTTTGCCTCGCAGCCGCAGCACTTTGCCGCTTTGCGTTCCCGGTTCGATTTTAACTTTCACTTTCCCGTCAATGGTTGGAACTTCGGCATTGCTTCCCAATGCTGCTTCCGAAAAAGTGATGTAGTGCTGGTACAATAAATTGTTCCCGTCACGTTCGAACTTGGCATGTCTGATCTCTTCAATCTGGATCAGGAGGTCACCGGCAACCCCGCCTCTGGCAGCGGCATTTCCTTTGCCGCCCATTGAAAGTTGCATGCCTTCCGAAACACCGGCGGGAATCTGGATGGAAATGACCTCTTCTCCTTTTATTACACCGTTGCCGGAGCAATCAGTGCATTTGTCTGTGATGATTTGACCTTCGCCTCCGCAATTGGGACAGGTTTGCGTGGTTTGCATCTGGCCAAGGAACGTTGAAGTTACCCGCGATACATGGCCTGAGCCCCGGCATGTTGAGCAGGTGGAAAATGAACTACCGTCTTTGGCACCGGTACCTTTGCACGTATTGCATGAAATATATTTAGTGACTTTTATTTTCTTCTCAACTCCATGTGCTATCTCTTCCAGGGTCAGTTTTACTTTTACACGCAGGTTGGAGCCGCGGTTGACCGTTTTCCCTCTTCTGCCGCCACCTCCGCCAAAGAAGGAACTAAAAGGATCGTTTCCGCCGCTGTTGCCGAAGATGTCTCCGAAGTGGCTGAAAATGTCCTCCATGCTCATGCCGCCACCACCAAATCCACCATAGCCGCCGCCACCTCCGTTGCCCATTCCCGCATGGCCAAACTGATCATAACGCTGCCGTTTATTCTGATCGCTCAGTACTTCATATGCTTCGGCAGCTTCCTTGAATTTTTCTTCCGCATCCTTCTTACCCGGATTTTTATCCGGATGGAATTTTATTGCCTGTTTTCGGTAGGCCTTTTTCAGCTCATCGGGCGTTGCATCTTTGCCTACCTCAAGTATTTCGTAATAATCTCTTTTTGACATATGCTGTTTTTAACTGCCAACCACCACTTTTGCATACCGGATTACTTTCCCGTTGAGGAGGTATCCTTTTTCAATTTCGTCAACGATTTTACCTTTCAGTTCAGGAACAGCAGCGGGTATATTGGTTATTGCTTCATGAAAGTCAGTATCAAAGGATTCTCCTGCAGTACGCATCTGTTCAAGTCCTTGTTGGTTCAGGATGCTGAAAAATTTATTGAAAATCAGGATCATGCCATCTTTCAGTGCTTGTCCTGCTTCAGCGGAGGAATCAAAAGCTTTGATTGCGCGGTCAAAATCATCAAGAACGGGCAACAGTTTGATGATGACTTCCGCAGAGGCATACTTGCTTTGTTCAATTTTTTCTTTTAATGTGCGTTTCCGGAAATTATCGAAATCAGAATAGAGGCGAAGGTATTTATCATTGAGTTCGGTATACTGGTGATCATGATCTGTTTCAGGCGCTGAATCGTTGCTGGTTGCCCTGCTTTCTGCAACAGGGATGGTTCCCGGTATTTCCTGTTCAGCTACTTCACCGGATGTATGCTTTTTTGAGTGGGTCATGTTCATTTTGTCTTTGTCTGCTTTTTTATTTTTACGAATCATAATAAAATGGTATTCGAATGAATTCGGTTGGTATTATCAAAAAACTTGCCAGTTGATGATTTGCGACAATTTGTCAGCCATTGATCCTGCGGATCCGTGCTCCAATATTTTGAAGCCGCAGGTCGATTTCCTGGTAACCACGGTCAATTTGCTCTATATTGTCGATGATGCTTGTTCCTTCTGCGGATAAGGCGGAAATCAGCAGTGCAACTCCGGCCCGGATATCGGGTGAGGACATCCGGATGCCCCTAAGCTTGTATTGATGGTCGAGGCCTATTACTGTGGCCCGGTGCGGATCGCAGAGAATGATTTTTGCGCCCATGTCAATGAGTTTATCCACAAAAAAGAGCCTGCTCTCGAACATTTTCTGATGGATAAGGACACTTCCTTTTGCCTGTGTGGCAATGACCAGGACAATGCTGATCAGGTCGGGGGTGAAACCTGGCCATGGCGCGTCGGCGACGGTCATGATGGATCCATCCATAAAGGTTTCAACCTCGTAGTGTTCCTGGGCCGGTATATAAATGTCATCGTTTCTTTTCTCGATTTTAATGCCCATGCGTTTGAAAACTTCCGGGATCAAGCCGAGTTGATTATAATTGACATTTTTGATTGTTATCTCCGAACTTGTCATGGCTGCGAGACCGATGAAGCTGCCAACTTCTATCATATCCGATAGAAGTGTATGCTCACAACCATGAAGTTCCTTAACACCGGTAACATAGAGGAGATTTGATCCAATTCCTTCAATTATTGCACCCATCGAGACCAGCATGCGGCATAGCTGGGAGATGTATGGCTCGCAGGCGGCATTGAAAATTGTTGTCGTTCCTTCAGCCATCACGGCCGCCATGATTATATTTGCAGTTCCCGTTACCGATGCTTCATCCAGTAACATATATGCTCCTTTCAATGCAGGGGCGGTAACCGTGAAAAGCTGCTCCTGCGGATGGTATTCGAAATTTGCACCAAGTTTCTGGAGCCCGAGAAAATGAGTGTCAAGACGGCGGCGGCCAATTTTATCCCCTCCCGGAATGTATACGAATCCTTTGCGGTATCGGGCAAGCATCGGACCCAGGATCATGATTGAACCACGCAGGCTGCCGGCTTTGTCGCGAAACTCTTTGGTCCTGAGATAGTCAAAGTTGATCGTTTTGGCTTCAAAAATGAAAGTGGATGTTCCTGATTTTGAAACCCCGACACCGATGGATTCCAGCAACTCGATCAGTTTGTTAACATCACGGATATTGGGAACATTGTGAATGGTGATTTTTTCGGATGTAAGCAAACATGCGCAAATTACCTGCAGTGCTTCGTTTTTGGCACCCTGGGGAATGATTTCGCCATTTAATTTTTCACCTCCGATGATTTCAAACGAACTCATTGGGGTTTATTCCGGCCGCGCTGGTTGTTGAAATTCTGTTTTGGAAAACTTTGTTGCTTGTTGAAATTCCGGTCGGGACCCTGGCGGAATGGTTTCCGTTTCTGGTTCTGGGCAAGAATATCATTGGTATGGGTGAATCTGAAATCCTGGTTCAGTTTGAGTTTGTCTTTTGAAAGGATGCTGAGATGTTTTTCAATCAATTCATCATTGACCGATTCGCGGTTCCAGTTCAGATAAGATTTCTTCATGTGGTTGGCGATGGCCTTGACCAGTGCATCTTTCTCGGCACTTTCCTCGTATTCAGTCGCTTTTTCAATCATCAGGGCAATGTTTTTCCCATAGTGTTTGAATTCGATTTCTTTATCATGATAGGAGAGATGTTCCGGTTTTGTACTGAGAGAAAGGGGAGGGGGAGGAGGATAGGGAGCATCCACATCAAGTTTAAAATCGGCAATGATGAAAAGGTGATCCCAAAGTTTATGTTTGAAATCGCCCGACTCTTTCACCGTCGGGTGCAACTCTGCCATGACATTGACAATAAATTTAGCTGCTTTGTTCCGTTTTTCACGGTCTTCAATTGTACAGGTGTACTGAATCATCCGCTGGATATTCCGGCCATATTCCGGGATAAACATCATTTCGCGGGTGGTATTGTATTCCATTTGTTCGTTCACGAATTTTTTTTTGCAAAGATACATATTTATTTACGATCGGACGATTTACGATTTTACAATTTATGAATGACAAAAACCACTGGTTTATCGTATATCGTAATCCGTAAATCGTAAATCTAATTCACGATTTTCAGTCGGGCAAAGCGAAGCAGCAGTTGTTTCTGGCCAATAGCAGGGAAGAAAACAGTTGCTTTTTTATTGGGTCCAACACCTTCGATGTTCACCACTTTCCCTTTGCCAAAGCGTTCATGCAAAACTTCCATTCCGGTTTGAATTTCTTCAATATCCGATGGGCTCCCTTCCGATGCTTGCCGGTCAGCATTGCTTTCCGTGTTGGGTAATTTTTGGAAATTTTTAGGTGCTACCGACTTTTTAGGGGGCAGACTGACCCCCGGCAAAGATGCTGACCAGTTTGATTCTTTTGAAAAACCGGTCTTCGGAACCAGATTTCTCTTGGGGAAGTCGATACATGCCTCCGGTATCTCACTGATGAAACGGCTTGGTTCGCACATGGTCGGTGTTCCCCACCGAAACCTGTTTTCAGCGAATGAAAGGGTGAGTTTTAGCTGGGCACGTGTCACAGCAACATAGAACAGCCGGCGTTCTTCCTCGAGGTCGGTACGCGAATTCAGTGATTGGATGCTGGGGAAAAGATTTTCTTCCAATCCGACCACATACACATACTGAAATTCTAGTCCCTTGGCCGCATGAACAGACATCAGGGTTACCCGGTTCATATCGTCGGGATTTCCTTTGTCGGCATCAGTCAGCAAGGCTATATCCTGCATGAATTCATCCAGTGTGCGAACCATGCCTGGTTCGATCTCACCCGTCTCGATGTTCGTCCTTGGTGATTCTGAAAACTCCTTGATGGCATTGAGCAACTCTTCCAGGTTTTCGAAGCGGCTTACACCTTCGGGAGTCTTATCATCATACAGTTCTTTCATGAGACCTGAGGATCCCGCAATGTGTTTGGCCAATTCGAATGCATTCTTTAAGTTCAGGAGAACAGAGTAACTTTTTATCATGGTTACAAAGCCCGATACTTTTTGAGATGTCCCTTCCGGAAGGCGTATTTCGTTTTCTGCAGGATTTTCAATAAGCTCAAAAATGCTTTTTTTATGTTCATCGGCCATGACGATTAGTTTTTCCAGTGTGGTCTTGCCGATTCCACGCGCCGGGAAGTTGATCACCCGCAGCAGGGCATCCTCATCACGGTGATTGATTGTAAGCCGGAAGTAGGCCAGTAGGTCTTTGACCTCTTTCCGCTGGTAAAATGAAACCCCGCCATAGATCCGGCATGGAATATTGAGTCGCCGCAATGCTTCCTCATGGGCTCGCGATTGGGCATTGGTGCGGTACAGAATGGCAAAGGCTGTATTTTGCAACTGATGGTTCATCTTGTTTTCAAAGATGGATTGTGCCACGAGATTCGCCTCTTCATTATCCGTTGAGGCTTTGATCAGCTGAATGCGCTGGCCCTCTTCATTCTCGGTCCAGATCTCTTTAAAAATCTGATTTTTATTATGCTCAATGATCTTGTTGGCTGCGTTGACGATGGTTTTGGTCGACCGGTAATTTTGTTCCAGTTTGAAGACTTTGTGATCAGGGTAATCGCTTTTGAAATTCAGAATATTTTGGATGTTGGCTCCTCTGAAAGCGTAAATACTTTGAGCATCGTCGCCCACAACGCAGATATTTTCATTGTCGGCGGCAAGTTTTTTAATAATCAGGTACTGGGCATAATTGGTATCCTGGTATTCATCGACCAGGATGTAATGAAATTTTTGCTGGTATTTGTATAATATATCAGGGAAGTCACGCAGAAGAATATTCATGTTGAAGAGCAGGTCGTCGAAATCCATGGCAGAAGCCCGGCGAAGCCTTCCCTGGTATTGCGTGTAAAGGAGCCCAGTCTGGGGTTTTCCCGCAGAGACATCATATTCTTTCAACTCCGCACTGCTATTGTATTCCTCGGCCGAAAGAAGGCTCGTTTTCGCAGAGGAGATCCGGTGAAGGATGTAACCCGGCTGGTAGACCTTGTCATCGAGGTTGTTTTCCCTGATCAAATTTTTAATGACCCTTTTGGTGTCATCGGTATCATAGATCGTGTAATTTGAGGGATACCCCAGCAGATGGCCTTCTATGCGCAGCACCCTCGCGAAAACCGAGTGAAAAGTTCCCATCCATACATTTTTGGCTTCAGCGCCAACAAGGTGGATGATGCGTTCTTTCATCTCCCGGGCAGCTTTGTTGGTGAAAGTAAGTGCAAGGATGTGGAATGGATCAACCCCTTTTTCAACCAGGTAGGCCACACGGTAGGTGAGCGCCCTGGTTTTCCCGGAGCCGGCACCGGCGATCACCATCACAGGGCCTTCCGTAGCCACAACAGCTTTGCGCTGGGCTTCGTTGAGTTCGTTGAGGATGTTGTCGGACATGGTGGGATTTGGTCTGCAAAAATAGTGGAAAAATAGAGACCATTAGGTGATGGCTGGCTATTTAATGTTAACCATCAGGGCAGTTTTTACAAAAATGATAAACAGAAACCGGGAATATCGTTTGCAATGTAATTGCAAACGATATTCCCAGATGATGTTTCTTCATTCGTGATGATTCATCACTGATCCAGCAGGTAATATCGTTAATTGCCTATGAAAGGGCACATCAATAATAGGTGTACAAAATGTTGACGTTGCTGGTGGAAAGCCCGTCTCCACGGATGAACTGCTGGATTACCCGGTTCATGAGATCAAAATTGTATGTATAGGTGCCAGATTTCGGGGGCAAATTGTTGGTCAGGGAAGATTTAATCAGGTTTTTACTTGATTTACCCAGGAACAATTTACCGGAATTTGAGTTACCGATGGTATTCACGGAATTTGTGTAAAAATCATAGGTTTCTGTAACATTCCCTGAACCCCATAAAGACAGGCCAAGTGACATGGATGAATTATTCCCGCTCAGGTACTGCCAGTTCATTGCGATCCATGTGGCAGTATCTCCATGGAGGTACGTTTTTTTCTCCGTCATGTAACCATCAATATATTTATATGTCACGCTCTGGGCCACCGATGAATCTCCATTTTGGCTATACCCAATGTCAGTTTCTGAAGTTGCCATCCCTGCGGAATTAAGGTAGTAAACGGTCCTCCCGTATTTAATGTTATTGGCGTAAAATACCTTCTCGACCACCATTTCAGGATAATATTCATAGTTGTGAACCAGTGAATCACTTGTTGGTGGGTTGTCAAAGATCATTTGCAAAATTCTGGCATGTGAATCATATTGAAAGGATATGGAGGCAATAAATTTCCCGGTTGTATCAGTATATATGATGCTTTTCAGGAGAGAAGAAGCTGGATTTAAGGGATTTGGGCTATCAACGGTTTTTTTACAAGAACTTGCCAGGAAGATGAGGAAAGAAAAAACCCAAAGCGTCGCATTTTTCATCAGCTATTTTTTAGGTTCATCAGGGTTTATGAACAACATATAAAAGTCACGCAAAATTTGCATTAGCCTGTCAAGACTTGAAAATCATTGAAGATATATCATGAGAGGGTTGATAATTTCTGACATCCGTAAAATTACAATAAATTTTCGATCATTTGAAGGTTAAATTTATCTTTAATGTGGCTGATCCATTACCAACCCTTTTTTCAACATTTATGCCACCCAATAGAGAGCCTCCTTGTTTACCCGGAGCCGGCACCATCGATCACCATCACAGGGACTTCAGTAACCACAACAGTTTTACACCGGGTTTCGTTGAGTTCGTTGATGATGCTGAGTGGCATGGTTGGATTTGGAGTGTAAAAGAAGGCTAAAATTGCGAATATTGCATGTCAGCCGGCATGCATTCAGGTTTTCACAGCATTGTCTTCTCCTGGCCTGGAGTGAGTTTCCACTTTGACCACTGATAAGCGGCACAGGATTTGTTCAGAAAATGACCACAATAAATGACCTTATCATTACTTTCAAACATGGATAAAATGAAACGCCTGCTATTATTACTCATGCTTGCATGCACTCTCCCGGGGTGCAAAAAAAACACCGAAGGACCCTGCTCAGTAAAAGCATGTTTTGAATATCATCCCACTGAGGTTACCTTCGGAGAAATTCGATTTTCAAACTGTTCTCAAAATGCTGTAAGATATTGGTGGGACTTTGGCGACGGCACATCGTCGAATGAAAAAGAACCTGTACATATTTATCAGGGTTCCTTTCCATACACCGTCAAACTGTTTGCCTATAATGGTAATAAAACCGATACGATGTCAAAGCAAATTACCGATTATATTGTTGTATACAAACCGAATATATATATATATCCTTTAACCCGGTCGAAATGTTGTGTGTCGATTTCCTTCCCGATTGGAGGCAATATCATTAAATACATCCCTGATTATGCGGATGGATGGTGCGTTGATGTTGAGCCATCCGGCAGAATTGATGGCCAGTACAACTATCTTTTTTATGAAAGCAGGCAACCCGACCTGTTCCAGTATAAACAGGGATGGTGTGTTGCCAGAGCAGATTTAAAAATGTTCTTTGAAAGAAACATGACCTTATACCATTTCTCGGAGGCGGAAATAAAAGATTTTACTGACTACTGGATACCTCTATTATACGAAAAGGATTATTACTGCATTTATCCGCAAACCAACGAGATAATAAATAAAACAATTCAACTTGACTTTTCAGTTCAGCCAGACAACCTAAACCGGTTATTTTACGGAGTTGTCGGTGTAGGTGAATTGCGGCAAATGGGCGAGCCTGTTATTAAACCCTTTGCCAGGGAAGGATTTCATGTTATGGAATGGGGCCTGTTTAGAAAATGACGGCCGGTGCAATGCAGTTGTTTTAATCTTTCTAAATTTGCTCCTCATTCAACTCCATGGACCTGTCCTTATTCCAAATCGTTAACTATTCACTGTTCCTTATCCTCATGGTATTATTCATGAGGTACCTGTGGATCGTGTTTGGTGGCCACGACCAGCAACCGGTTCAATGGGCTTTTGCAGTTAAAAAAGGCCAGGTGCCCTCCAGTTTAAAAAAGATTAAAATGGCATACCCCGATAAAGTACGCTTTTTCAACTGGTGGTTCCAGGTGATCCGTTTAAAGAGAGAGCAAGTCCCGGGTGTGTTTGTCGAACTGGGAGTTTACAAGGGTGAGAGTGCCCGGATCATTCATTGTTTGGATCAGGACCGACCGTTTCACCTGTTCGATACCTTCGCGGGTTTTGCAGCGGAGGATCTGATCGGGGAAACCGGCGAAGCGGCTACTTATACAACCGACAATTTTGCTGATACCAGCGTTCAATCGGTCTTGAAAAAAATTGGTGGCAAAGGCAATCTTATTATTCACCAGGGATATTTTCCTGAAAGTGCACATGGTTTCAGGGAGCAGATTGCCCTGGCTAACCTGGATGCTGATCTTTACAATCCGACAAAAGCAGGTCTTGAGTTCTTTTATCCGTTGCTATCTCCCGGAGGAGTAATCATGGTGCATGATTACAATCATAAGTGGCCGGGTATTATCAAGGCCGTGGATGATTTTTTAAAAACCATCCCTGAGAACATGACCCTGCTTCCTGATATCAATGGAACGGCAATGATTATCAGGAATAAATAATTTTTTAAATTTTTTCTCTATTTCCTTGTTCGATTCAAAATAAGTTGTACTTTTGCACCCTCGAAAACCTTATTATGTTTTCGATTGAATTACAAGCCGGAAACGGCAAGGAAACCTGATAAAGTGAAACAACTATAGGTTTCAATCGCAGTCAAACCGATGATTGCGGTAGAAAGTTTCGCGAAATTCATACCCTTCCTTATTTTTTCCAGCCCGTTAATTCAGGGAGTAGTCCCGTAAACCTCAGGTTTAAACCTAAGGTTGAAAAACCTGAGGTTAAAAAATCATCTTGAAATGTTAGTAGTGTAAAATTAATTTGTACTTTTGCACTCCCGTTTTCAGGGAAATAGATAAAAAAGCATTATAAAACCATTGATATGCCTACGATTTCGCAACTGGTTCGTAAAGGAAGAAAAAAATTAGTAGATAAAAGTAAATCTCCTGCTTTGGATTCCTGTCCACAACGCCGCGGCGTTTGTGTGCGTGTTTACACCACGACACCTAAAAAGCCTAATTCAGCCATGCGCAAGGTTGCCAGGGTTCGTCTTACTAACGGGAAAGAGGTCAACGCCTATATTCCTGGTGAAGGCCATAACCTGCAGGAACACTCTATTGTAATGATCCGAGGCGGCCGTGTGAAAGACCTTCCCGGTGTTCGTTATCACATCATCCGTGGCGCGCTTGATACTTCCGGTGTGGAAGGCCGCAAGCAACGCAGAAGTAAATATGGTGCCAAACGTCCGAAAGAAAAGAAATCATAATTCGTAAAGACTCAACCAAATGATTAGAGTCGCATTGCCATGCGGCTCAACAAAAAAAAGACCATGAGAAAGTCAAAACCAAAAAAAAGACCCATTCTTCCCGATCCAAAGTTCAGTGATACCCTGGTCACAAAATTTGTGAACAATGTCATGATGGCCGGAAAGAAAAATATTGCCTATGAAGTCTTTTACGAAGCCATTGAAACCGTCTCAGAAAAGACAAAGGAAGATGGCCTCGAGGTGTTTAAGAAAGCACTGGCCAATGTTACCCCTTCCGTTGAGGTAAGGAGTCGCAGGATCGGCGGTGCCACATTCCAGATCCCTTCAGAAATCAGGCCTGGCCGTAAGAGTTCAATTGGCATGAAATCTCTTGTCAATTATGCCAGGAAACGTCATGAAAAAAGTTTTGGTCAAAAATTGGCTGCTGAAATCATGGCTGCTTACAAGGAAGAAGGCGCTGCATATAAACGTAAAGAAGACACACACAGAATGGCTGAAGCCAACAAGGCTTTCTCTCATTTCCGTTTTTAATAAATATATGAAGAGCCGCACAGCAGTGCGGCTCAACAAAGTTGGATATGACCGGTAAACTAGAAAATACAAGAAACATTGGCATTATGGCGCACATCGACGCGGGTAAAACCACGACGACGGAGCGTATCTTGTATTATACCGGCAGCAATTACAAATTAGGCGAAGTTCACGATGGCACTGCCACGATGGACTGGATGGTCCAGGAGCAGGAGCGGGGTATCACGATCACCTCTGCCGCAACCACCGTTTACTGGAACTATTTAAATGAAAATTACCGGATCAACCTCATTGATACACCCGGTCATGTCGATTTTACGGTTGAGGTGGAACGTTCCCTCCGTGTACTGGATGGAGCTGTTGCCATTTTCTGTGCCGTAGGAGGTGTTGAACCACAGTCCGAAACGGTTTGGAGACAGGCCAATAAATATAATGTTCCCCGGATCAGCTATATTAATAAAATGGACCGGACAGGTGCAGATTTTTCGCGTGTGGTTGATCAAATCCGGGAAAAACTGGGAGCAAACCCTGTGATCATTCAATTGCCAATTGGGGCTGAGGAAGATTTCACGGGTATTGTTGACCTGATTACAAATAAAGCATACGGCTGGGATGAAACCACGCTGGGCAGGGAGTATTTTGAGATTCCTATGCCTGGCGAAATGAAAGAACTGGTTCATGAAACCAGGCTTAAACTGATTGAAGGTGTTGCCGAGGAGAGTGATGAACTGCTTCATAAATTCATGGAGGATCCCAATTCGATCACAGAGGATGATATTATTTCAGAAGTTCGCAGGGCAACGATATCCGGTAAAATCACACCGGTGATCTGCGGCGCTTCTTTCAAAAATAAAGGTGTTCAGTTACTCATTGATGCCGTGATCAAATTTCTGCCTTCACCGTACGACATGCCTGCAGTATCCGGCATGAATCCGTTTACTGAAAAGGAGGAGTTCCGTCACCCTGATCCCAATGAACCATTTACTGCTTACGCTTTTAAAATAGCCACTGACCCATTTGTTGGCCGGATTGCTTTCTTTCGCGTTTATTCCGGGCAACTTGATGCCGGAGAAGTTGTACTCAATACACGCACAGATAAAAAGGAACGTTTACTGCGCATCATGCTCATGCATGCCAACAAACAGAATCCACTGAAACATATTGAAGCCGGCGAGATCGCTGCTGCCGTTGGATTTAAAGATATCCGTACCGGAGATACCCTTTGTGATATAAAACATCCTCTTGTCCTTGAAACTATGGTTTTCCCTGAACCGGTGATCAATATGGCCGTGGAACCAAAAACACAGGATGATATTGAAAAACTGGCAATTGCCCTTCATAAGCTTGAAGAAGAAGATCCTACGTTCCAGGTGAGGGTTGACAACGAAACTGGCCAGACACTGATCAGCGGGATGGGAGAATTGCATTTGGATATTATCGCCGACCGCATGCGCCGGGAGTTTAATATTGAAGTTAATCGCGGGAATCCCCAGGTAGCTTATAAAGAGGCGATTACCAATACGGTATTGCACCACGAAGTTTATAAAAAACAAACCGGGGGCAGGGGCCGCTTTGCTGATCTCGTGATCGAGGTGGGGCCGGCAGATACAGGATTTAAAGGCTTACAATTCATCAATGAAATCAGGGGAGGCAATATCCCCCGCGAATTTATTCCGGGCATTGAAAAAGGATTAAAGGCTGCTATGACCAATGGCCCGATTGTTGGGTTTCCAATGGAGAGCGTGAAAGTTCGGCTGATTGACGGTTCATTTCATAGCGTAGATTCTGATGCATTGTCATTCCAGGTAGCTGCAGGTATTGCTTTTAAAGAAGCAACCAAAAAGGCAAAAATGGTAATCCTGGAGCCGGTAATGAAGTTTGAGATTGTTACACCCAGCGAATATATGGGAGAGGTTACGGGCGATATTACCAAACGCCGCGGCCAGGTTGAATCAGTGGAATCCCGTATCGGAAACCAGGTGATCCGTGGCAGGGTGCCACTGGCCGAAATGTTTGGTTATGTGACAACTTTGCGCAGTCTTTCTTCCGGCAGAGCTACAGAAATGCTGGAGTTTTTCAAGTATGATATCACTCCAAAAGAGATTCAGGACGAAGTATTATATAAAATCCGGGGATACGTTCCCGCATATTAAATTTTTATATGAGCCAGAGAATTAGAATTAAACTGAAGTCTTACGATTTCAACCTGGTTGACAAGTCAGCCGAAAAGATCGTAAAAACCGTCAAGGCTACGGGGGCCGTTGTCAGTGGTCCGATACCTTTGCCAACGGATAAAAAGATCTTCACGGTACTGCGGTCAACCTTCGTGAACAAAAAGTCACGTGAACAGTTTCAGCTCTGTACCTACAAACGGTTGCTCGATATTTACAGTACGACATCGAAGACCATCGATGCACTGATGAAACTTGAGCTTCCCAGCGGAGTGGAAGTTGAAATCAAAGTTTGAATTTAGGATAGAAGTAAAGTAAAAACGCAAGAAACGTAAGAGATGTCTGGATTAATTGGTAAAAAAATCGGAATGACCAGTATTTACGATGTAAACGGGAGAAATATCCCTTGCACCGTGATCGAGGCTGGACCTTGTGTGGTA
>CAIVAT010000031.1 GCA_903903985.1 uncultured Bacteroidales bacterium
GGGGGCGGAACTCCCGTTTTTAATGATCGTAATGGTGTTAATAACTTTTTTGGACATTATTTGTCCATTTTAATTTATTTTTATATATTTGGACAAATATTGTCCTGATGCAGACAGTTAAACAAAATTTCATTTCATTCGGTGAGCATCTCAGAACATTGAGAACCAAAATGGAATTGCCATTAAGAGAAGTCGCATCTCATCTTGGCATTGATCCTTCCTTACTTGCAAAAATTGAACGCAGCGAAAGACAACCAACCAAACAACTCATCAAAGATGTAGCAAACTACTTCCATGTTAACGAAAAAGAATTACAAAACGAATTTCTCAGTGACCAAATCGCTTACAAAATCATCGATGAAGAAGCCGATTTAGAAATTTTAAAAGCCGCAGAGCAAAAAGTGTATTACTTAAAAACTCACCGAAATGGGTAAAACATTAATTAGAAATAAAGAGCTACCGACATTCTTCGGTGAGGTTCAACTTACAGGCGAAAGACAACTCAATAACTTTCAACGAATGGAAACTGACAAACCGACTTTGTTTTATCAGCATCCTAACGGACAATTGTGGCAAGGCAATAGTATTGATTGGCTCAAATCGTTGGAAGATGGAAGTGTTGATATGATTTTTGCAGATCCACCATACAACATTAATAAAGCGGATTGGGACACTTTTGAAAGCCAAGAAGATTACATCAAATTTTCTATGCAATGGATTGAACAGTCTTCAAGAGTTTTGAAACCGACAGGAACACTTTTCATTTGTGGTTTCTCTGAAATTCTTGCTGACCTAAAACATCCTGCAACAAAATATTTTAAAGGTTGTCGTTGGATTATTTGGAATTATAAAAACAAGGCAAACTTAGGCAGCGACTGGGGAAGAAGCCATGAAAGTATCTTGCATTTTCGTAAGACAAAGCATTTTACCTTTAACATTGATTCAATACGTCTTCCATACAGCGAACACACATTAAAATATCCAAGTCATCCGCAAGCTGAGACAAGTCAATACGGTAATGGGAAAAATGGAACTCATATTTGGGAGCCAAATCCACTAGGAGCAAAACCAAAAGATGTTCTAGAAATTCCACAAGACATTATTGAAGTGCCTACAACTTGTAATGGAATGCACGAAAAAACACCCCATCCCACACAGAAACCAGAAGAATTGTTACGAAAAATCATTTTAGCTTCTTCGAACATTGGCGATACAGTCATTGACCCGTTTTGTGGTTCGGGAACAACACCTGTTTGTGCAGAGCAGCTTCAACGAAAATGGTTGGCATGTGATTTATCACCAGAATATCTAGATTGGGCTGTAAACCGTATAGAACTCGTGGAAGATTGGAGAATTGAAAAGTGGATTAATTATGATTTTGAAAACCAGAAAAGAAGAAACTCTATACGATGAATAAAGAAATGACATTAGCAGCATTTGATTCTGCATTAAAGGATTTTATGGTTATAGACAAGTATTTATTACTTCATAATATTTCTGAACGAAGTATTACTCATAAATTAGCTGAACATCTTAGACCTAAATTTTCTAATTTTGAAGTAGATTGTGAATATAATGGGGATGTCGAGGGAGCTCACCCATTTCGAAAGAAATTATTTATTACAGAGGCTGAAATGATTGAAATTGCAAGACAAAAAATAAGAGAAGATGAAACTTACTCTGTTTATCCTGATATTATTGTTCATTCAAGAGGTGATAATACAAACAACCATTTATTAATTGAAGTTAAAAAGGAAAATGGTAATGTCAGAGATAAAGCATTTGACATCCTCAAGTTAAAAGGGTTTACCGACCAATATAAATATCGAATTGGCATATATTTGGAAATTAGAACTGGCAAGGACATAGCAATTAGCGAAATGCGTTATTTCCAAAATGGAAATGAAAAAACAAGAGAAAACCTTAACGAAATATGAACTTAAAACATCTAGTAAATAAAGCCAAGGACAAAAGTAACTTCACGGACCTAAAAGGTTTTGTGTCTTTCTGTAATGAATATCTTGAGTATATCGCAGACAACCTTCAAGCAACAATCGTTTCACAGAACGAAACTCATTATCGTTTTTACCAATATAATGAGGAAGGTAATTTTAAAATTTCAAGACCAATAAATTCAAAGTTGATGTATAATGCAAAACAATTTGCAAATACAAAGAAAGAATTCATCAAGATTTTAAAAGGTCTGAGAACCATTGACCGCAATGACAATGTTGTTCGTCAAATCATTAACAATACAACCTATACCATTCAGCAATCGGTTGGTTCTGCGTTAGACGGACTCCCTGATGGAGAATCAAACACTGCCAGAAAACTGAACGGAGATTTGTTTGAACATTTTATTCGATTAATATTTAAAGAGGGGGGCCTCGATTGTTCTTCAGGAGTTGTTCAAGTACCTATCCCTTATAAATTGAATGAAAACTACAAGATGAGCTACCAACATGATTTGATTATTAAAAGTGAAGGTAAAATTAAACTTCTTGGCTCAATAAAAACATCGAGCAAAGACAGATTGGATAAAATATTTCTAGACAAACATCTTTATAATAAGCTAACCAGCAGTGAAACTCCACATATAGCAATCTTTCTTAACGATGTGCAGAGAAAGAAATCAAAAATAGAAAATAAATATGGTATCAATGCGACATTTCTTCCTGGTCATTTTATTGGATACACGATTGCATTAAATCCCCTTGATGGTGTTTATTACTGCGACATAAGACCAAATATGAGAACTGAACGGTTTTTAAAAGACCATATTAAAACTTTTGACAATTTGCTCATCGAAGACATTTGGAAATTTATATAGCCAACGTTCATTGCAAAATATGTGTTCATTTCATCCCAATACCGAATCGTCTTTGTGAACAAAGAAACTCGATGACACAGGACCTACCCACTATTAGGATATTTTGTTTTATCGATGTTGGGTAATGCGTTCATTTGACTTGACAACTTGAAAAGAGTTACCTAGATACCGGGATTTTTTTTGAGATACTCACTCCTGAAAAATACTGTCCTTTATTATTCATGCCGGACACCGTACTCTTGCCGACATGAATTCAAATTATATCCAATTAAGCAATGCACTTGACCTGATGGACCGGCTTGACGATGATGGCAAGCCGGAGAGGTTTCATGTCAAATTCGTTACCGCCGACCGGATCAGGCGCAGCGGTGGTGAAATCATTGAAATTCCAAGTGGAAGAAAATGTGTCGGCAATCGAAACGGAAAGACCGTTTTCGATTCGCGCCAAAAGGCAGATCATAATTCTTCTATTTCCCGGCAGCCGAATCACTGGGTGAATTCTACCCGCAACATTATCCTTCCAAATGGCGGCATCCGGAAAATCCATATCCGCCTGATTATCGAGTTCAACAATCAAAAAGTGTTTTTCTGATGGAAAAGATTATCGTTAGCGGTGAGTATGCAATCCTGCCAGGCGCCAAGGCCTTTGTTTCCTCTTCATCTGCAGGCGCGGATTCCGGGAAGCCTAAAGTGGTACCTCCTTATGACCTTTCCTCTGCCGAGTGGTCTGACTGGGGGCCATCGAATCTCTTTCCCCAGGAAGTGCTTGCTGAATTGGATAAAAATTCAGTAGCGCTCAGGGCGCTTGATAAACGCAAGCGTGTCCATTTCGGCAGGGGAATTGTCTGTTACCGTGAAAAAACAGATCAAGCCGGTACCGTTGCCAGGGAAACGGTCACTGATCCGGAAGTGGTTGAATTCTTCCGCATCAATCAAATCAACCTGGTATGGCCTGATCTGATCATGGGTCTCGAAACCTTTGCCAATGGCTGGCTTGAGTTCATCACGAATAAAGGCAGGGATAGAATAAACAGGGTATTTGTCAAGGATCCCGCATACTGCCGGCTCTCAAAAATGGACCTCAATAACCGGATACCGAATATTTACTATTGCGCCCAATGGGAAAATAACCCAAGCTTCGATAATGTCCTGGTCGCAAAACTGCCTCTGTTTAATCCAGACATATACGATGGTGTGAAGTATCGGGATGGCCAGTTTGCCTTTCATGTTTTCTACCGTTCCTTCAATAAATCCTATTACCACCTGCCGCTTTGGAATTCTGTTCGGGCAAATAAATGGATGAATATCGCAAACAGCGTTCCGCTGCTGAAGTCTGCCATCATGAAGAACCAAATGACCATCAAGTATCATATCCAGATACCCGATGATTATTTCACCACCCGGTTCCCTTCTCCCGACTTCACAAAAGAGCAGCGCGAGGCAAAACGGATCGAGGTACTTACAGATATGAATGCATTCCTGGCCGACGTTGAAAATTCCGGAAAGGCTTTTGTCAGCTACGCTTTTTACTCCAAGGTGAAGCAAGACTACCTCACCGGCTGGAAAATTGAAGTGATACAGAACAAGCTTGACAACTCCGCATATCTACCCGACAGCCAGGCTGCCAATTCTGAAATATTGTTCGCAATAGGAGTGGACCCCTGTTTGATCGGCGCAGGCAACCCAGGCGGAAAACTCGGGGCCGGAAGCGGATCCGATAAGCGTGAAGCTTATTGGATGCTCAATGCCGACATGGGAACAGACCGCTCCGTCAGCCTGTCCCCATTATACTTCATTCGCGATTTCAACAAGTGGGATCCGACAATACAGTTTGATTATGTCACGGTTGACACTTCTCAAACCCAGGACCAACACCCGACCAAGACCGCAAAACGTATTGACCAAACCCAAGCCTGAACCATGTTAGTCACAACCATCACCCAAATCAGAACAGCATCCTCCATCAATGTTTCAAATACGATTGAGACCTGGAACCCATACCTGTCGGATGCCGAAGAACTGTTCATCCTTCCGATCATCGGGAAATACATGTATGCATATCTAGAAGCAATGGTGTATCCGAGAGGTCCGGAAATGGAAGGAGAGCAAGGCAGTACAATCCCTGAAATTCTTCTGTCTAAAGTGCAACGGGCAATTGCGCTTTATGCTCTTTACCTTGGCATTGATGAAATGTCGGTCAGTATCTCTGCTGCAGGTATCCAGGTAATTCAATCCGACACCCACAGGCCGGCTCCCCAGTTCCAGATCATGAATGTCAAAGAAACATTCCTTTCCAGGGCACACAGGCAGGTGGATGGAATCCTTGAATTTATGCAGGCTAACAAAGATTCTTTTGCTACGATCTCAATGCCTGAAAGTCCGTATTTCATCCGCAATGCTTCGGAATTCCAGGTTTATACAGATATTCACAGTTCCAGAAGGGTATTCCTTTCCCTGTTACCCATCATTGGCAGCATTGAATCAAAGTATATCAGGCCAACCCTTTCTCCACTTCAGTTTGATTCCCTCAAACAAAGTTTCAAATCGGGTAATGAACTTTCAGAAGATGATGCAGAACTGTTAAACATGGTCCTGCCTGCCATTGTCCATCTGACCATGGCCCGGGCACTGCTTGAAATTTCAATTGATATGCTTGATTGGGGGATCTTCAATAATGCTTCCAATACTTTCAATAACGTACAAACCAAAGTACAGGCGAACAGGGAAAGGATTTCAGCCATGCACGATGCAAACCAGCGTGATGGTGAAGCTGAACTCAAAATGGTGCAGGAATTCCTGGATGGAAATGCATCGGCGGATAAATATCCCCTGTATTTCGCTTCGAGCCGCTTCGTGGGAGCGGAGAATTCTGTAAAAAGAGGCGAATTCATCAATTCCGGATCAAATGCAATCTTCCTGGCTTAACGTTTTAAAATAAATATGATATGGCTGATAACACAATTTTGCTCGGAATCATTGCCCTTTTGAATGGCGCCTATTTAGTTGGCCAAAAAAACCAACGGGAAGATTTTAAAAATATGGTGCTGAAATTGGAACACCTGATGGAAGAATTTATTAAGCTCAAAACGGAACATGATGGCAACCACAAGGAAAAGATAAAAAATGCACCAGGTACAAATCGGTAAGGTTTCCCGTTCACTCCCCGGGTCATGGAATGAACTTTCTCGCAAACAGATCATCCATGTCTGCAGCCTTTTCAATGAAAAAACTGCCATGGCTGATTTCAAGGTAAAACTGCTTTGGAATTTCCTATCAGTAAAATCCCGTCTTTGGAAAAAAATGGATGCGGAAGATATATATTTTCTTGGTGAAACCCTCAATTTCCTGACCGCTCCGGTAAACCTGACAAAATCCCTGATTGTCTCCTTTCGTTGCAACCGGTTTCCCTGGACACGTTACTGTGGACCTGCAGACAGCATGACCACAAGTACTTTCGGTGAATTCACCAAAGCCCAGATGAAATATGAGGATTATGCTGGCAGCAAGGATCCTCATGCCCTGGATGAATTGGTTGCTATACTTTTCCGCAGGAAAAAGCCTTTCTGGTTCATCCGCAGGCATTTTGTCGAAACAACGGATCCAAGGGTCCCTCTGTTTGACCGCACCCTGGCTGACAGGACCGCAAATGTTTCAACCTTGCCCCATGAACTCAAATATGCCGTCTTTTTGTTCTTCTCCGGTGTGTACGCATCGTTGCCTGCCAAATTTCCAAATGTTTATAAGTCAAAACCTTTATCCTCCAATGATAAATCAGGTGGTTGGGCTTCGCTCATCATCTCCCTGGCCGATGGAAAAACAGATGATGAAAGCATTGGCCGCATCATGAATTCAAATATGTACAATGTATTCCTTGGCTTGGAACATAAATCAATTGAGTATTTCGAATTCCTTAAAAAACATCCTCCAAATGACTGATGTAAGAGCGTATCTCCATTATTTTCAAACCCTGGCCGCCGAACACAACGACATCGAAGATTTCTATGTGATGGATATCAACGAGCCCTTGCAGGCCCTTCGCGGCTCAATGAAATTCCCGGCGCTGATCATGAATTCACTCTCAGGGAAATTTGTGGCCCCTAACCTCGATAATACCCTTGATGAAGTTAAAGGGGGCTTCCTTATTCTCGGGCGCCTGGACAATGTCGATGATTTTTCCGGTGAAATGCTTTTACTTCAGCACATGAAACAAATAGGACAAGCCATCATTTCACGGATGAACCATGACCTGATGAAATGTGAACCAGGCGCTACCAAAGCCATTCTCGGGTTTCATATCAGCTCGGTATCCTATCAGATGGTTGATGGCATTTTTGACAATTGCTTCGGCTTTCTCTTCTCGTATCGCTTCTTTAACAAATTAGACCTTTCCTACAACACGCTGCAGTGGTCAACCACAAAGCCACCCGACGACCGGTTCCGGTATTAAATGCTGTCCTTTATTTTCGATCTTGACATTGTTTCCTTTGTCCCATGGATAAAAGGAAACTCACCACGTTTGAAATCGCCGATTCCTGGGCTTTCTACACGATCAAAATCTGGAAAGAAAAACTCCGGAAGCTGCGAATAGGACGGACCGGAGCGCTCGAATCCTCTTTCCTTAAAGAAGTAATCGGAACTCCTGATGGTGGGGTGATCTCCATTCAGTTCGCTTTTAAATATACCGGGAAATTTGTTGATATGGGCGTTGGCCGCGGAACCAAAATTGGCGATGTCTCTGAAAGTAAACTTTCCCGGGCATTGGAAGGCCGTATGCTTGGAAACCGCAGACGGCCTAAAAAATGGTACGGGAAGACCTTTTATGCCGAAGTGGCCACACTCAAAGAAATCCTTGCCAAAGAGTACGGGCATAAAGGCACACTTGTAATTCGTGAAAATATTGGTGACAATTCAAATATTTAAAAATGGCAATCAACGAAACCGCCCGGGCGGAAGTAATCCTGAACGGACAAAAAGCGAATGCGACACTCAAGGAACTGGAGAATTCTGCCAAAGCGCTTAATGCCGAGCTTCGCAAAATGGCCCCGAATGCTGATGGGTTCACCAAAAAAGCCGCCGATTACCAGGTATTGAAAGGCAGGATTACTGAACTCAAACAAGAAATTGGCGGAACACAAAGCGCCCTGTCAAAAATGGGCGATGTCGCCAACAAGTATTTTCAGTTGTTTACGGTCATTGGCGTTGCAATTACCGGTGTGGTCCTTGCGATAAAAGGCCTTGTCACAACTGCTGCCGATTTATCTGATTCCTTGTCGAACATCCGCAAAACAACCGGCTTGACTGCCGATGAAGTAAACCGGCTAAACAAAGAACTCAAAAAGATTGATACCCGGACTTCTCGGGAAGACCTGCGCCAGATGGCTGTTGTAGCGGGTCAGCTTGGCGTTGCCAGCAAAGACCTGGTCCCGTTCATTGAATCCATGGATAAACTCAATGTGGCCCTTGGAAATGAAATCACCGGCGGGGCTGAGCAGGTTGCAAAAAGTGTTGGTACCCTGCGCAATGTCCTGATTGATTTTAAAACCACCAACATCAGCGAAGATATCATGCTCCTTGGAAATGCCATCAATTCTCTTGGCCTTTCCGGCTTTGCCACTGCCCCGGTGATCATTGATTTTGCTTCGCGCATTGGCGGCATCGGCATTCCGCTTGGACTGACCACCGGGCAGGTCCTTGGCCTTTCGGCCACGCTGCAGGAACTTGCCATCAAGACCGAAAAAGGTGGTACAGCCGTTGGAAGAATACTTCAAAAAATGACAACCAATACTTCGGAGTTTGCCAGGGTTGCCGGAGTTCCCGTAAAGGAATTTACAGAACTTGTAAACAACGACCTTTTTGGCGCCTTCGTAAAAACAATAGAAGGATCAAAAAGAACCGGGGCCAGTGCCACACTGCTGGCCGAACTGATCAAAGACCTTGAAATAGCCGGGATGGGGGCATCGGAAGTGTTTGCAAAACTCAGCAACAACCTTCCCATGCTTGGCGAAAAAGTATCAATGATGGACACCGACCTGAAAACTTCAAGCGGGATCATGGAGATTTACAAAGAAAAAAACGAAAATCTTGCCGCAACCCTCGCCAAACTTGGCAAGGAATGGCACTCACTGATCGCTTCCCCTGCCATCATTTCATTCCTTACGCGGATGGTTGAAAAAACTGTAAGCCTGGTAGCATGGCTAAAAGTCTTGCCAACAACCATCAAAGAAAATGCTGTTGCATTAACTGTGATGACAGGTGCCCTTTTGATTTGGATCGCAGGTGCCACAAGAAACCTTCAGATTACAATTGCCAACAACTTGCTTTTAAAGGAAGGGATTTTACTAAAGATCAAAGATGAAATTGTCCTGGGCTTTCTCATCATAAAGGAACGGATTTATACCCTGGTAAAGTCTGAAGGGACCATTGCCACAAAAATTGCAACGGTCGCACAATGGGCATGGAACGCTGCCCTTTCTGCCAATCCCATCGGCCTTGTCATTGCCGGTGTTACCGCATTGATCGCGGCCATCCGCCTTTATGATTCAAACAACAGAACCGCCGTTTTGAATGAGCAGGTCAAGCACTCCTCCATGAAGAGAATGGAATCTGTCAACAAACTGCTGGCATCCTCTTACGATGCAGTCAACGCACAAGTGCGGAAACTCAGCGAACTTTCTTCCAGAGAGAAAATTGATCTTGAAAACAAGATCGCAGGCACCATTAAACTCGCTGAAGCCGAACTTCTTTTAATGGAAGTCCGGGCAAAAAAAGTCAGGGACGACAATACCAAAGCAACATTGCTGCAAAAAACCGGAAATCTTGTTGCATCTGCCGGGATGCCCGGGGGCTTTGCCAATACATCCATGCTGAATGAAGTCGATGCATTTAAAAATGGGAGCAGTGCAGCAAAGGAACTTGACGAAGGAATTTCTAATCTTCGTCAAAATCTCAGCAAACTTAAAGAAGTACAAGTTGAACTTGTGGCAATAACGAAAGCAGAAAGCCAGGCAGACCTTATTTTGGGTAAAACTGCAGGAGAGCTTGAACAGAAATTAAGCAAGCTGATGATTGCCCGCAAGAATTCTGTTGCCGGCAGTGAAGATTTTTTGAGAATTCAAGTAAAGATTAAAGACGTACAAACGGAACTGGCAAAATTCTCCCCTGAAGAACTTACCCAGTCGGAAAAAGACAGAGCCGCCAAAGAAGCATTGAAATCATCGTATGAAAAACTAGGCGATGAAATCAAGCTTTATATTGAACTGCTGCGCGAGCAGGTTATTACTAGCCCAGTCCTGGCTGAAATAACAGCCAAAAAAATTGCCCAGCTGGAGAAGGAGAAAAAAGTAATTGAGGATCTTGTAAAACTTGAAATTGAACGAGCATCATACAACAATGCTGCCCCAATTTCAAGAATGACCTCGCTGGGCGCAGATGGATACCATGCGGTAGAAGATTCAAAAAAACGCAAGGATAAAATTGATGGTGTTGAAAGGAACCAACCTGGTGAAATGGGTTGGGAAAAAACCGAGCAAACCGATACGCAGATATGGGCTGAAAAGGCTGACAAAGTTCTTGCATACGCAAATTTCACGAAAGACACCCTGGGTGAGATGTTCAATACTTTGTCAAATAATGAAGACCGGCAGCTTGACAAAGACGAGTACAACAATCAGAAAAAGCAATCCAATTTGAAAGCGCGGTTAAATGCCGGTATCATTACCCAAAAACAATACGATGCTGCCGTGTTGAAAATGGATACGGAACTGTCTGCTAAAAGGCGCAAGATCGAACATGATCAGGCAGTGCGCAATAAAGCAATTGCCGTCGTCCAGGCCGGTATCAATGTTGCACAGGGCGTTACTGCAGCGCTGGCTGGGATGCCACCGGCATCTTACGTGATGGCTATTTTGACAGGGGTTTTGGGAGCCATTCAGGTAGCAGCCATCCTTGGCGCCGAAGTTCCGCAAGCTGCACGGGGAAGGTACAATGTGACCGGCATGGATGACCACCGGCTTTATCACAATGTTCCCTGGGTTGGCAATGCCACCACCGGACTTTATGCTTCTCCGACACTGATCTCCGAAGCCGGTCCGGAATATGTCATCGATGCCAAAACCACGCGTAACCTCCAGGTGAATTATCCCGGTGTTATCGATGCCATCAATTATGCCCGGGTGCCTCAGTTCGCCACTGGCAACTATCCGCAAAATTCACCTTCCGCTTCCGCTATCAAACAATCCCAGGGGAATTTTGAGCAGGGATTGCTGTCTGCCCTCACTGAGTTCAATGCCCATGCGCGGCAGGGTATCCGGACATTTGTCGTGTACGATGATGTCCGAAATGCTGCAAATACGGTAAATGAAATCGAAAACAATGTAAAAATCGGTTGATATGCTTGCACTTATTGTTAATGGTCAGTCACTTGATCTCACCGCGGACGTTTCAATCACCCTGAAATATTCTTCCCCGATTTTCAATACCATCGGTGATTTCACTTATCCTTTTAAAATTCCTGTCACCCCAAAAAACGCAATAATCCTTGGTTTCAAGCACCGGGTCGAAAATTCAAATGACCCTTACCAGGAATTTGATGCATCACTGGAAATGGATGGAATTTTTCTGCTTCAGGGCAGCTTGCGGATCTTGAAAGCTGACCCCACCCTCTATGAAGCAACACTATTTATGGATAAAGGGGATTTCTATTACCGCCGCAAAAACCTCACCCTGCAGGATATCGATTTTGGCGAATTGGTTTTTACCGGCGAAACGCTGAAAATGGATTATATCAACGACTGCAAAAACAAGGCCTATCCACAGAGGCCGGTGGCTTTTCCAATGATCCTCAATAAAACATATTTTGAAGAGCTTCCGCCTGAACCAGTGTTGGAGTATTTTAACTATTATGTCAGCAGCCTGATTTACTATTTCACTCCATCCGCCGAGCCTTATGACCGGTCCGTGATTGTTCCGATGCTCTATTTGCGCTATGTCCTGGAAAAGATTTTTGAATTCATTGACTTCAAATTTGATGATTCATTTTTCAGCAGGGACCGTGATTATAATTCACTGGCAATTTTCAACTTGGTTGATTGTAACACCACTGCCACCGGCTTTTTCTTTTATGACAAGTTGAAATTGCTGTTGAATTATCATGTTCCCAGGATGAACCTAAATGACTTTTTTATCGAACTGGAACGGTTTTTCAACCTTCGGTTTTTTGTCAATAATACCTCCAGGACTGTCAGGCTAAAATCCGTTGATCACATTGTAAAATCAGCCGAATACATTGAATTTTCAAACAAGATAATTTCCACCACCGTCGAGCCTGAAACAAAAATTACAGGCTATTCCCTTAAAATGGACATGGACTCCGGGGATGAATTTGAAGCTGCCGGGAAGGCAGCGCAAGATGTGGTACTTGGGCATATTTTATCCCCGGTTCAAAGCATTTCAGATTTAACTCCCTGGCCATCATCACAAGTGTATGATACAAGGTTTGTTATTGACGAAAACGATTACTATGTTTTGAACCCGGACCAAACCTGGGCTGTATCACCGGCAATTTACTGGACATGGAACATGTATTCACAATGGATTTATAAAAACAAAGACCAATCCATTGAAACCAAATTCTCCACCATGATTGATGATGGCATTACACCGTACAATTGTGTGGTTGGAAACTCTCGCGAAGCTTGGAAGGAAGTATCTCCGAAACTTTTCTTTGTTCATTACCAGGATAACGGCTATGGGGATGAAACGGTTCATGCCCGCTGCTTTACTCCGACAAATAACCTTTTCTATGGCGGCCAGTTTGGCCTGCTGAATAAACACTACAAGGCTTACCTCGATTTTCGAATGTCCTCGAAATCCGTCAAAATCATCAAACAAATGACCTTGATGGATCTCAAAACCCTTGATTTTTCATTGAAATACATGGTTAACGGTGTCAAATACCTGCTGAGCGATGTTCAGGTATCTATTTCAAACAGCGGCATTAAGCCAGCCACAATCAAGGCATATCCCATCCCTTAGTTGTCCTTTACAATCGGATCGGTTTCTTTTATCATTGTGCCATGATCACGATCAACAAAACACCACCTGAAACCTTCTTTGCCGGCAATCCGGCGCTGTACAAAATTTATTCAGACAACATGTTGAGTGTTGCCGGGGTAAAATGCAATTTCAGCCTGGTAGTTTATGCCTCTGATACTACCACCGGCCACACGCTCACCTTTGAATTTCCTGATAAGACCATCACCTTTATAACAGCTCTGGTTCCCGATGATTCAGGAAATCAAATACCAACCGCTGATACTCCCACAAATTGGTTGAATTGGGCAGAAAGATTATTCGAGTGTCTTCAAAGTAATTTTGAACTGTCCCAGCGTTTTATAATCTCCATTGCCCCACCTGATGCAACCTGCCGTGAAATTTCATTCATGGCCGTTAAAACCGGGCTGCTTCATTCTGCAGTCGTGACTTCAAACCTTGTTACGGTTACCAAGGAGCATTACCATGCAGGCATTGAAGATACTGCGAGGACGAATTTTGCCATCATCGGGGGCGTTTGGGATTCAAACTTTCGCCAGCTTGTTCAGGATGCCAAATCGGTAGATGGTTCCGGAAATGTTGTTTTCAACTTTTCGGAGTATCTCAGCGCCATGCTGGATTACGATCAAACCCCGCATTTTACCTTTCCTTTCGATCCGGATAATAACCTCAAGGTCTTTACAAACTTCGTTTTGCCGTATTATGCCGGATTTGCGGAACGCTTTGATGGAAAAATCCAGAAAATTCATTTCGATGCGCTTCGCCATGCCATCCCTGGCGGCCTGAACCGGGAAACCCTTGTGCTGTACAATTCCCAGGAAGAAGATTTTTTCGGTGTTTCCGAAAACAGCAAGTGCTTCATGACCTGGGCGCCACTTGTCAAAGTCACCGGAAAAACGGTTCCTGAAAAATTGTTTTTCTATATCCCGAAAGATTCCCTGGTCACTGCAATCGAACTGGTTGTGAAGGTAATTTATACTACTGGAAGCTTTGATACAGTTCATTTCGGCTCGTTTCCTGTCTTGCCAAATCAGGTGATCGAATGCTCGGTAGGGTATGAGCAGCTTGATCTCGCCACGGTTGACCCTGCAAAAACGGTGGCATCCTGGCAGGTCAACCTCGATAATTTTCAAACCGGTGTCCTGTCCGAAGTCCGGACATTCATGCTTGATGCGGTCACTTATGAAAATGAACGCATTTTCATTTTTCAAAACAGCTTCGGCAGGGCTTATGATGTAGTCCGCTTCACCGGCAAAGGATCGATGAATATCGACCTTGACTTCACCGTTAATAGCTGCACCACACTCGAAATGGAATCCTTTTTCAATGCATCTTCCCGTAAATCACTGACCTCTGAAATGCAGAAGATGGTCACCAATTCCGGATGGATTTCGCGCCAGATGAAAGATTATTTGCGGGAAATGCTCCTTTCGCGGCAGGTTTTTGAATACAAGGATAACCTGCTTTACCCCATTGTCATTACTACCAACGTGGTTAAAGAACATTTCATCGACGATAAATATTTGTACAGCCTGGACCTGGAGTACGACAGGGCATACCGTGATTTTTTTTTTCAATAACGGGTAATATTTCCATTTGGGTTCTTTACAGGATTTATTCAATGGATTACTCAGATGACTATAGTTAAAAAAACAAATGATAACCTACCAGCACGTTTTTGACAAAATAAAAGACGCACTATCTCTGAGGCCAGCCGGAACCAGGGTGCAGGTAGGTGATCATGAAGCTGCTGAACTGTTGCTGCTTGATTACATCGAACAATTTAAGAACAGCGATTCGTTTTCAGCCGGAAATACAAGAGAAGCCCATGGAGAAGCAGTGGCAGATGATCCATTGACACTCACATGGAACATCGAATTCGCTGATACAGATTATTCTTATACCATCAATGGCTTTGATATCTATGGCAACCCTGTCGAAATTTACCTCATCAGTAAGTCACCCACCGAAATTGTTATAAAAACCCTTGTTAACGCCACAATGACAGCCATTGCGATGCCTTATTGAAACCTTAAAACCCAAAATATGAAAAACCTCCTGCTGATTTTTTCTTTCATTCTTTCTGTTTCCATTTCGTTTGCACAAAAAAGGGTTATGGATACTGCTGTCGCCAAAGTAGTCTATTTTAAAAATGGTTATTTTCAGAACCTTTATCTTACTCAGCTTGCCAATGATAATGCTCCGGATAGTGTTCTTACTGTCGTTGATTCAAAAGTAAAATCTGCCGTCTTTCCTGATACTTTCTTTGGGGATGTTGCCTATGGTTGGGGCAACCATGCAGATCGGAATTATGTTGTAAACCCGATGACTTCGAAAGGTGATATGATCACAACCACCAACGGAATAAATGCGGTTCGAGTCAAACTGGGAGACAGGGGAACCGTTTTAACCTCTTATGGAGATATGCCTGAGTGGATGGAGCTTCCTCAACAAGCAGAACAAATTCAGAGCGACTGGGCACAGACTACTGCTGAAGCTTTGGACTTCATTAAAAATAAACCCACGTTGGGTCCGATTTCATCAGGTGGTTATCCTGGAGCCGGGATTCCCATTTCAACCGGTTCGGCCTGGAATTCTTCGATCGCTGACCATAGCAGCAATTGGAACGCGGCCTACGGTTGGGGAAACCATGGTTTGGCCGGGTATATGACAAATCCGATGGGTAATTCCGGGGACATGCTCACCATGTATCCCCCAGGCGGCGATCCGATGGATAGTCCTGTTCTCACCGTATTACCCATGGGAACCAGTGGCCAATATCTGACCTCTTACATTCCTCATACCGGATCGCCAACCCTGAGATGGGCAACAATGCCGACAATCCCGCCAGGCCAGATTCAAAGTAATTGGACTCAGACCAATGGAAGCTCTTTGAGTTACATTTTAAACAAGCCTACAAATGGACAAATCAAATCAGATTGGTTCATAAATGACACCAATAGCATTGCCTGGGTTCGCAACAGACCGCTCTGGATTGTCGGGACACCGGGTAACGGGTTATCTCATGCAAGTGAAATATCATTCGGTGGCGGCGTTTTTACGTTTTATGAAAGATATTCTCTTGACCTGGCATCAACTTCAACGACAGGGGCATTATCGAGTAGCGATTGGAACACCTTTAATGGAAAAGGGAATGGGACAATCACATCAGTTACAGGAACTTCACCTGTTATTTCTTCGGGAGGGACAGCCCCGGCAATAAGCATGTCAGCAGCCACAACATCAGCCAATGGCTATTTGACCAGTACCGATTGGAACTTGTTTAATAATAAGGTGAGCAGTCGATGGACAGGGACAACAGACATTTATCGCGCATCGGGGAAGGTCGGAATTGGAAACACAAGCCAGGATAGTACATTTCATGTTACAGGATCAAGTCATTTCACTGGGAACATGAGGCTTGACGGTTATTTAGGTATTGGCACGACTGCACCGGTAGTTGGAAGGTCAATTGATGCATATAAGAATGGAAGCGCTACAATCGCAGTAACAAACACAGGAGGGGCAGGAGGGGCAACGTATCGAATGTATGACGTAGCAGGCTCTTCGGAATGGTTTTTTAAAGCCACATCAGCGGGGTTCAAGATTAGGGATAACTTGGCGAATAGTACAGCAGGGTATGATGTAATGACAATTCAAAAAGAAGCCGCTGCAAATTGCATATTCATAAAAGCTGGTGGTAATATTGGTATCGGAATGACTACACCCACCGAAAAAATTGAAGTTTTAGGAAATATTGCCAATCAGAAAATCAAACTCACTGCCGAAGGTGGTTATGCCGTATTATTCCCTACAAGTGCAACCCTGGCCGCAGGGGATGTTGTTTGGGAAGATCCTGCAAATGGTGTGGTAAAAACAGATTATTATGGTGAAATGCCTTTGGGTGTTTGTTATTCAGCATCCGCATCCTCTTTTGTTTGGGTAGTTGTTTCTGGTTTAACCACTGTCAAAACAGATGGTTCAGCAATCCTTGGTCAATTGGCATTGGTACTTACAGGTTCAGGAAATGAAGGCAAAGCACAATCCAGTGGTGGTACAACTTATGGAACTTATCAAAATGGTATGGTTGGCGTTTGGATGCAAACAACAACCTCATCAACCGCACTTTGTATGGTCCGGCCTTTACCTGGAATGTATGATGGTGGAACAAAATAATTTAATAAAATCTTTTTGGGGATAATCCCGCAAACAATTAAATTTCACAAAATGAAAACATTAAAACCTAAAGTCGATCAGGATTTCTCAGTAAATCATGATGCCATGATTACAAAAGCCGATGGCACAAAAGTTAGCGCAAAAGAAATTCTTTGTGCAGAAATGCCGCATATCCTTGGCGGCCTGGAAGCTGCAAAGGCTTTGTCAAAGAATTTCATCGTAAAGATGGCCATTGGCATTGTCATTAATGCAGTGGAAGCCCTCGGAGAAGCTTTCTGCAATGGCTAAGCATTCCAAACGCGGTTCTATCAATTGTTACGATGTTGCAAAAGCATTCATCGTAACAATTGGGACTTCTGTAATAGGATCCTTGATCCCCATTGTTTCGACAGGCCATTTTCCGGAGAAACAGCAGATTGCCCTGATCCTGGGCACTGCTGTTGGAGCCGGGTTGACCTATCTTTTAAAACAACTTGGAACAGATGAGCAGGGGCAGATATTCAAGTAGTCGAATCCTGATCCCTTAGATAAATAATGGGTGATCCTTGCGTTTCTTTGCATCTCCAGATTTGTGGCCCAATTGTATTCCAAAAATGATTCATTTGAGGTTAGTACGGAAATTCTCATGATGGTTATTTCGTTTAGCGGTAGCATATTTGTTCTGATACTCCTGGAAAGATTTGCAAAACAGACTCTGCCGCCTAAAGAAGAAACTAAGGGTTGATATGAAAATATTCTTGGCAATTGTATTTGGTATCACACTTTTGGCCTATTTTTACAACGGCACTTTTTTATTTTCGCGCCCATATATAAAAATAATCACCAATTTTGGCAAAATGGGTTGTTATGGCCAAGTTTAAACGACAGTGTAACGGACACGGACCGACGAGAGAACAACAAACAATTTGGTTCGACAGTTCTTAACGGCTCAATAATTTCAATGACTTTTCCGATAGTACTTAAAAATTAGGCGATAAAAATTTCAATAAATCATTAAATTAAGATCAAAATGAAATCAAAAGTGATTCTAATAGTGACACTAAGCGCATGCTTATTAATATTTTTTGGATGTGGGCAAAATACTGCGCATCAAAATGCAAGCAGTGATGTTGCCAGTTCAAATGTTCCCTGTTTTGTTGACAGATATAATGAGATTAAAAATAGTAAAAGAGTAGATGACGTGACTGCTTTTGGAATTTATGCAGCCTACGATAATTCTTTGGACAATTTTGTTGAACGATACAATGAAATTTCTAACAGTGGTAGAATTGATAACAAGGCTGCCCTTGCAACTTATGCTGTGTGCGACAAATCACTGGACATTTTTGTTGGACGATTTAATGAAATTTCTAACAGTGGTAGAGTTGATAACAAAGCTGCCTTTGCAACTTATGCTGCGTGCGACAAATCACTGGACAATTTTTTATCTCGATTCAATGAAATTTCTAACGATGGTAGAATTGATAACAAGGCTGCCTTTGCATCTTATGCTGCTTGCGACAAATCATTGGACAATTTTATTGCACGATATACTGAAATTGTTCACAGTGGGAAAATTAACAGTTTTTGGGTATTTGGAAATTACGGTGAATCGAATAACAAATTAATCTGCCCATAACAATAAATTACCGACAATGTTTTTTTGACTGGAGAAGAGCATATTGAAACTGAATGCAAGAAATTTACTTTTGTGAAATAAAGCAGTGAGGAGCAATGATACCTCGTAAAAAAAATATTGTGCAATTCCTGACTGTTATCATTATTTCTCAGCTAAAAAACGGATGATCCTTCAATTTCTCCGCAGTTTCCAATTTTGTTACCCTGATATATTTCAAAAATGATTCTGTTGTGCGGTGGCCGGTCACCTGCATGATGTCCCGCATCGGTATTCCGGTCAGATATGCATTGGTAGCAAATGATCTCCTTGCGGTGTGAGTCCTTATTTCCAGCCATTTTTGAATATTGCCGGTGCCAATTTTATTTTCATGTGCCTTTTCTCCAATCCATCGAATAGCATCATTCGTTTTTTGAAGAGTTGGAACCAGGATAGTACGGTAACGTTCTAGAATCTCCATAACCAGCGGTTTAACTGGAATTATTACCGGTTCTTTTGTCTTTTGAGTTTTTATATAGAGTTTATTTTCATGAATGTTATCAAATGAAACTTTATCCCAGTCTGAATGCCTTAACCCGGTGAAACAGTTCAGCACAAAGATGTCGCGGATCTTTCGTTTTGCCGGGAGTTCGATTTGCATTTGATACAAAGCTTCGATATCAGTCAAAGTCAGGTAAATCGTTTCAACATCCTCTTTTATGATCTTGAAGTCCCGCTTGTGGTGATCCTGGTTTGTAGTCAGGTTATCTTCATTGGCTTCATTCATCAAACGCTTTATCCTTTTAATATGGGCGCCGATCGTATTAGGCTTCAGGCCGTATTCTTTTAAATAGTCTGTGAACCGGATATAAAAATCCTTTCCGATGGTATCAAAATCAACCCTGAACCCTGTTTTTGTCTGGAAGGCCTCAAGGTGTGTTTTGACGCCATTATAATGCTTCAGATGAGCAGGGTTGAATTTGTTTTTATATCGTTCCTGGAATATAGCCACGAACGACAGAAGAGAGACGTGATTTGGCACTATTTCATCTTTTCTGCCTGAAAAAACTTGAAAGGAATCCTTCAATTCTTTTGATTTTCGCTTTACTTCATCCTTTGTATATGTTGATTCTGAGTGGAATAGGTCATCATATTTATCAAGAAGGAAACTTGTTATATCCCGCAATTTCTTGTTCGTTTCGACAAAATCTTTCAAAGGCTTTGCTCTTTGTTCTTCATTATCCCACGCTTTGACGGGTACAGATAACCCGGTTGAGAGCCTGAGTCTTTCATGATTAAATGTAAATGTAATGAGAATCAATGTTTTACCATTGGTTTCTTTATGCGGGTAATATTTTAAGGATGCCATAGAGGGTGGATTAATAAAAGTTGCCTAACAAAGATAGCGTTAGGCAACACATTAGGCAACTTTATCTTAAAAAGTTATAAACAGGCATGAAACGGCTGTAAACAGGCGTAAAAAAAAACCAGCGTTTCCGCTGGTTTCCGTTTGTTTGGCCTGGTAATCAATCGGCCTTTTGTGATCAGCCTGGGATTCGAACCCAGGACCCCCGCCTTAAAAGGGCGATGCTCTACCGGCTGAGCTAGCTAATCAGCCTCTGAATTTGAGGGTGCAAAATTACAAAAAAAATTAAAAATTAAAAATTAAAAATTAAAAATAATACAACTTATTGTATTTCAATAATTAGTATAGTGTGATGTCCCCTTTTCCGGCTCTCACAACCAACATTTCATCTCCTGTGCAGTCAACAACAGTCGACGGAACATTCCCACAATGACCCGAGTCGATCACGATATCTACCAATTTGTGAAAACGTTCATAAATCAACTCGGGATCAGTCTGGTAATCAATAAATTCATCATCTGCATGGATGGAGGTAGTCATGATGGGATTCCCCAATAACTCAACAATCTGAATGGGGATTTTATGATCGGGAATACGTATTCCAACCGTCCTCTTTTTACTCTGAAAGAAGTGAGGCACGGTATTGGTGGCATTCAGAATGAAAGTGAATGGCCCGGGGAGTGCATGCCTCATGACCTTATATGTATGGTTGGGAATCGGTTTCGAATATCCTGAAAGCTGGCTGAGATCGCTGCAGACAAACGAAAAGTTCGCCTTCTCCCGCTTGATCCCCTTGATCTGGGCAACCCGGTCGACCGCTTTGATTTGCGTAATATCACACCCCATCCCGTAAACGGTATCCGACGGATAGATGATTACCCCGCCGCCACGCAGGCAGTCAACAACGATCTTTAATTGTCGTTCACTGGGATTGTCGGCGTGGATTTTCAACAACATATCGTGGTTTGTGACTTCAGCTATCATTTTGAATATTGAACAACGAATTTTGAACTTAGAACTTCAAGATTCGTTGTTCGATATTTGATATTCAAAAAAAAGGGTAAGCCCCTTATATCGCACCGCTCAACCGTCGTACCCTTGCTTTCTTCCGAACCTGGGGGAGTTAGATAGGAGCTGGTCGTATAAGACTTACCCGCTGCAAAAATACAAATTTATCAACCTCTTTTTACAAGACTGTCGTTTTTTTTGTATGTTTGCCATGCTACAAACCCTAAAACCTAATGCCATGGAAGAAAAACCACGTTCAGTAATATCAAACGGGATCTATTTTGGACTGATCACAGGGGCAGTCCTGATCGTTTTCTCTCTGATCATGTTCCTGACGGACCTTTATTTAAACAAGGCAGTAAGCTGGATCGGCTATATCTTCCTGATTGCAGGAATGATATATGGAACACTTGAATTCCGCAAGAAATATTCAAACGGATTCCTTTCCTACGGCAAAGCGTTCAGCTCATGTTTCTGGATTGGCCTGTTCGCCGGGATCCTTGCAACGATATATTTTTATATCTTTATTCAGTTTATTCATCCGGGGTTCATCAATGAACTGCTTGATCAGATCCGGGCAAATATTTTAACTTCTAAACCCGATATGTCGGAGGAAGAGGTGGAACAAGCAGTTTCAATGTCCTCCAAATTCATGTCACCGGTGGTGATGACACTATGGGGACTGGCTGCCTATGCGATCATGTCGGCCATCTTTGCCCTCATCATCGCTATTTTTCTTAAAAAGGAAGAGCCGGAAGGGACCTTCTGATTTTACCCATCATCACCAAATCCATGGCAGGTTCAATCCCGGCTGATATTGGTATTATTGGTTTAATTTACCTGAAGAAGGTTTTTTATCCAAAGTGAAAGTCAGGGATGGAAATAGGATGGTGAAAGAAAATGAACAAAAGAGTTCTGAATCATAAGTCGTAGGATGAATATTTCTGTTGTTATACCGCTCCTGAACGAAGAAGAGTCGCTGTCGGAACTGGCTGCCTGGATTGATCGTGTCATGAATGCGAACCAGTTCTCCTACGAAATTATTTTCGTGGACGATGGCAGCAAGGATGGCTCCTGGGGGGTGATCCGGAGCCTGCAGGAGGCCAATCCGTGTGTGAAAGGCATCAAATTCCGACGGAATTATGGAAAGGCCGCTGCCTTAAATGTCGGATTCGACATGGCTGCAGGCGACGTGGTTTTCACCATGGATGCCGACCTTCAGGATAGTCCCGATGAGCTCCCCGGGATGTACCGGATGATCATGGAAGAGGGCTACGATCTTGTTTCGGGATGGAAGAAAAAACGCCATGATCCGGTTTCAAAGACCCTACCGACAAAATTCTACAACTGGTCGGCCCGCCGGATGTCGGGCATTAAATTGCATGACTTCAATTGCGGGTTGAAGGCTTACAGGAGCGCTGTTGTGAAGAGCATTGAAGTGTACGGTGAGATGCACCGGTACATCCCTTTCCTGGCAAAATGGGCCGGATTTTCCAAAATCGGCGAGAAGGTGGTCCAACATCAGAAGCGTAAATTCGGGAAGACCAAATATGGGCTCGACCGCTTTTATAAAGGATATCTCGACCTGGTGACCATTACCTTCACTTCACGCTTTGGCAAAAGGCCAATGCATTTCTTCGGGTTGTGGGGAAGCCTGATCTTCCTGGCGGGTTTTGTCATTGCGGGTTACCTTGCCTATGAGAAATTTTTCAACCTGGCCTTTAAAATGACCGAACGCCCTTTATTCTTTTTCGGCATGCTGGCAATGGTCATTGGAACACAGTTGTTTGTTGCCGGGTTCCTGGGCGAACTTGTTTCAAGAAGTTCTTCCGACCGGAACAACTACCTGATCGAAGAGAAACTGGGCATGAAATGAACACCCCGGTGAAAATTGTCCTGATCGGACCCGCCTATCCTTTACGGGGCGGCCTGGCCACTTTCAATGAACGGTTGATCCGCGAATACCGCGATCATGGGGCAGATGCCTCGATATACACCTTCAGTCTTCAGTATCCGTCAATCTTATTTCCCGGTAAAACGCAGCTCTCTACGGAAAAGGCTCCTGAAAATCTGCCCATCCATATCAAAGTCAACAGTATCAATCCATTCAACTGGATCAAAGTCGGCATTGAACTGAAAAAGCAAAAACCAGACCTGGTGATCGTCAAATTCTGGATGCCCTTCATGGCACCCTGCTTTGGAACGATCTGCAGGATCATCAAGGGAAACAAACACACCAGGATCATTACCATCATCGACAACCTCATTCCCCATGAGCACAGGCCCGGCGACAGGTTACTCTCCGGTTACTGGATCGGCAGCGTTGACGGGTGCATCGCCATGTCGAAATCGGTACTGGATGACCTGGAAAAGTTCAATGCAAAAATGCCAAAACTATTTTGCCCGCATCCGTTGTATGACAATTTTGGAGATCCGGTTTCAAAAACGGAGGCATTGGACCGGTTGCAACTTGATCATGGGTTCCATTACGTACTTTTTTTTGGCTTTATCCGCGATTACAAAGGGTTGGATCTGCTCCTGGAAGCCTTCGCCGATGAACGGTTGCGGCAATGGAAGGTAAAGCTTCTCGTTGCCGGTGAGTTTTATTGCGATCCGAAGCCTTACCTGGAAATAATAGCAAAGCATCATCTGGAGGATATGGTGATCATGAGCAATGATTTTATCCCCGACAGCAGGGTGGTCAATTATTTCTGCGCCGCCGACCTGGTGGTTCAGCCCTATAAAAGCGCAACGCAGAGTGGTGTCACCCAGATCGCCTATCATTTTAACAAGCCCATGATCATCACGGATGTGGGCGGACTCGCGGAATTTGTTCCGCATGAAAAAGCGGGATATGTTGTAGCGCCTGTCCCCCATGAAATTTCTGAAGCGATTTTGCGTTTTTACATTGAGGATAAGGAAACAGAATTTTCTGCAAATGCAGCCGTGGAAAAACAGAAATATTCCTGGCAAAAAATGATAGATGCAATTGAAAGGGTTACTGAAGATTTATAATGATATTTGATATTTGATATTTGATTTTAGATTTTATCTTTTGTTCTTGAAATATAACAGATGATCATTCGCAGCAAAGCACCACTGCGCCTTGGCCTGGCAGGTGGTGGCACCGATGTGGCCCCGTTCTCCGAACTCTATGGCGGCGCAATCCTCAACGCGACCATCAGCATGTATGCCCATGCTACGATCCAGCCCAGGAATGACGGCAAGATCGTTCTAAACTCAATGGATAAAAAGGAGTTTTATACCCTGGATTCTGCCGATCACCTTGCTATTGACGGGAACCTGAGCCTTCATAAAGGAATTTATAACAGGATTGTACATGATTTTACCAACGAACCCCTTTCATTCGAATTGACGACCTATGTGGATGCTCCCCCCGGTTCGGGTTTGGGGACATCCTCAACGCTGGTTGTTGCCATTGTCGGGGCTTTTGCTGAATGGCTCAACGTGCCGATGGGGGAGTATGATCTGGCACACCTGGCTTATGAAATTGAACGGAATGACCTTGGAATGGCCGGCGGAAAGCAGGATCAGTATGCTGCCACTTTTGGAGGTGTTAACTTCATGGAATTTTCCAGGGACGATAAGGTGATTGTTAATCCTTTGAGGATCAGGGATAAATATCTCGATGAACTTGCCCATAACCTGATCCTCTACCACACGGAAACCAGCAGGCTTTCTTCCAAAATTATTGAACAGCAGGCAAAGAATATACTGGCTAAAAATGTCAAATCCATGGAGGCCATGAATAAGCTTAAGGATCAGGCCGTCATGATGAAAGAAGCCATCCTCATGGGTGAACTTGATAAAATCGGTGAAATCCTGGATTTCGGATGGCAGTTTAAAAAAAACCTGGCTGAAGGAATCAGCAATAACTTTATTGACGAAATCTATGATACCGCTATGAAAAACGGAGCAACGGGCGGGAAAATCTCCGGCGCCGGCGGTGGCGGGTTTATGTTTTTCTATTGCCCGTGCAACAACCGATCGAAGGTGATCGAATCGCTGAAAAAATTCGGCGGACAAACCAAACGATATGAGTTTACTTCGAAAGGGCTGACCACGTGGACCATTTGAAATAACGAGACGGTGAAAATCCTGGGAAAAGCAATTAATTACTTAATATGAAAACTTTCATAGAGTTGGTTAAAACACGATATTCAGTAAGGGATTACATGGATAAACCTGTGGAGGAGGATAAACTGCAGTATGTACTGGAATGTGGCCGCCTGGCGCCTTCAGCGGCCAATTATCAGCCATGGCATATCCTCGTGATCCGGGATCCTGCAATCCGCGAAAAACTCGGGTTAACATACAAACGTCCATGGTTTCTGCAGGCACCGGTGGTGCTGGTCATTTGCGGCGATCACCCTGCTGCCTGGAAGCGTGCCGATGGCAAAGACCACACTGACATCGATGTTTCAATCATTATCGATCACATGACACTGGCAGCAGCAGAGCAAGGCCTCGGAACCTGCTGGATCTGTAATTTTGATGCAGCTTTATGCATGGAACTGCTCCGGCTGCCTGAACATATCGAGCCAATTGCCTATTTGCCAATCGGTTATCCTGCAGTTTCCAATGATGATAACCCCCGCCATCTTAAACGGAAAACAAAGAACGAGATCATTCATTACGAAAGTTTTTAACTTTGCAAAAAATCTGACGAACAATTTTCGCCATTTCGCCATTTCGCTATTCACTATTTATCATATGCGTATCATCGAATCCATTCGGGAATCCATTGAAATAAAACAAAAAATACTGACGAATTCATTGCTGATCAGCGAAATTCGGAAAGTTTCCGTTGCCTGTACCAATGCCTTCTCCAGGGGGAATAAAGTGCTGTTTTGTGGAAATGGTGGCAGTGCAGCCGATGCCCAACATCTTGCTGCTGAATTGTGCGGCCGGTTTTACTATGATCGTCCGCCATTGCCCGCTGAGGCCCTTCATGTCAATACCTCTTTTCTGACAGCTGTTGCCAATGATTACTCTTTCAATGAAGTCTATGCACGGCTGGTCAAAGGATCGGGCAGGGAAGGAGATGTGCTGATCGGTCTTTCAACTTCGGGAAATTCGAAGAATATTATCCGCGCATTTGAGGTGGCACGTGAATTACGCATCACTACGGTCGGGCTCACGGGGGCTTCCGGAGGAGAAATGGCTGCCCTGTGCGATTTTCTGATCAATGTTCCTTCGCTGGATACACCCCGGATACAGGAATCGCATATCATGATCGGGCACATCATCTGCGAACTGGTTGAATCGACTTTGTTTCCCAAAGACGTTTGATCGTGGAGGCAATCGTACTTGCCGGTGGATTTGGTACCCGTTTACAGGCGCTTGTTCATGATGTACCCAAGTCAATGGCACTGATCAACCAAAGGCCCTTCCTTGAATATCTTTTCGATTATCTGATTTCCGAGGGTGTAACGAAAGTTGTTCTTTCCGTTGGTTATAAATACGAGGTGATCTCCAGCCATTTCATGGACCGCTATAAATCACTGGCAATCCGGTATGTGGTGGAAACTGAACCGCTCGGAACAGGCGGTGGTATCCGCCTTGCCATGTGGAAGATCGAAGGCCTGCGTGCCCTTGTCCTGAATGGGGACAGTCTATTCAAAGTCAACTATCGTGACCTCATGGAGTTTCATCTCAAAAAAAAGGCAGATGCGACCCTTGCGCTCCGGAAATTGAATGATACCAGCCGGTATGGCCGCGTGACCATGAGCCGTGCCAGGCGCATCACCGGATTTTCAGAAAAGGGAGCAAAGCCCCGACCCGGTTTTATCAATGGCGGTGTATATATTATTGAGAAATATTTCCTCATGGAGCCTGGATTCAGGGGCCGTTTTTCGATGGAAAAGGACTGCTTCGAACGATATTATCCTGAGTCGGGATTTTATGGCTTCCCGGATGATGGATATTTCCTGGATATAGGAATCCCCGAAGATTATCTGAAAGCACAACATGAATTTGCAACATTTAGGGATTGATCGCACATGGACTTTATTCCTCGATCGTGATGGGGTCATCAACCGTCGCATCGTGGATGGTTATGTCAGGACCTGGGATCAATTCGAGTTTTTACCCGGTGTTCCTGAAGCCATAAAGCTGTTTCACCTGAAATTTGGAAGGATTGTGGTTGTGAGCAACCAGCAGGGGGTAGGCAAAGGGCTGATGCATGATGAAGAGGTCCAGTCCATCCATCACCGGATGATGGAAGAAATCAAAAAGACGGGTGGCAAAGTCGATGTTGTGTTTTATTCTCCGCACCTTCAATCGGAGCGTTCGGTGATGAGAAAACCAAATGTTGGCATGGCTTTGAAGGCCAGAAAACAATTCCATGAACTTAATTTCCGACGTTCACTCATGGCGGGTGATTCACTTTCGGATATGATATTCGGCAAACGCGTTGGGATGAAAACGGTGTTGATTTCTCACTGCAATGATCTTGCAAAAAGACACCCGCTGCAAATTGATTACGTATACCCCGACCTGATTTCCCTTGCACATGCGTTATGATAATCTGGATAAGAAGCGCTCCGGCATGTCTGGACGCTACACCACTCATTTCACCATTTCGCCATTTCACCTTCTAACTGTTCTCCTCCCTTGAACCCAACCACCATCCTTCTCTGTTTCATCGTCTATACGACACTTCTGTTTGTAATTACCTGGCTGACTGCGCGCAAATCCACTAACCGCAGCTTTTTCTTGGGAAATAAAGCTTCACCCTGGTTTGTTGTGGCCTATGGAATGATTGGAGCCTCCATGTCGGGGGTAACGTTCATGTCTGTTCCCGGTTGGGTAGGTACTGCAGGTTTTTCCTATATGATGGTTGTTATCGGCTATGTTTTCGGCTACCTTGTGATCGGCAATGTACTATTGCCACTCTATTACAGGCTGAACCTTACTTCGATATACTCTTACCTGGAGACAAGGTTCGGATTCTGGTCATACAAGACGGGCGCCTTTTACTTTATCCTGTCACGCACCATTGGGGCATCGTTCAGAATGTTCCTGGTTGTGAATGTATTGCAGGTTTTTATCTTTGATGCCTGGCATATTCCATTTTTTGTAACGGTATTGATTTTTATTGTCCTGATCCTGTTATACACCTTCAAGGGTGGCATTAAAACCATTATCTGGACCGATACCATCCAAACAACCTTCATGCTGTTATCACTGGTCATGTCGATTTACCTGATCATCGACAGATTGGGTTTGAACCTTCCCGAAATGATCAACCAGGTCTATTCAAGCACGTATTCGAAAATGGTTTTCACCGACTGGAGCGATAAACGGTTTTTCCTGAAAGAGCTTTTCAGCGGGGCATTTATCGCGATCGTCATGACCGGTCTCGACCAGGAGATGATGCAAAAAAACCTGAGTTGCCGTTCCCTGAAGGATGCACAGAAAAATATGTTTACCTACACGGGGATCATGGTCGTCGTCAATTTTGTGATCCTTGTTCTTGGTGCGAGCCTTTACTTATTTGCTGCCAATAAAGGTATCGGGATACCAGCAAAGACGGATGATCTCTTCCCCCTTATTGCAATTAACCATCTCGGACCCGTTGCAGGGCTGGTATTTCTGATCGGGCTCATCTCCGCAGCCTATCCCAGTGCCGACGGGGCACTCACTTCGCTGACCACCTCTTTCAGTATTGATTTTCTTGGCATTAACAAACGGACAGACCTTAAAGAAAGTGAAAGAAAGCGGATCAGGCAAAAGGTTCATATTGGTTTCGCAATGTTACTGCTTCTGGTGATCGTATGGTTCAGGGCCATCAACGACCGGGCTGTCATCGACAAGTTATTCACCGTGGCAGGGTATACCTACGGACCGTTGCTCGGGCTTTTTGCATTTGGGTTATTCACAAATTATGGCGTCCGCGATCGATGGGTTCCATTCATTGCAGTGCTTTCCCCGGTGATATGTTATTTCCTGAGTGAGTTTTCTGTTGATATCTTCCATGGATACCGTTTTGGATTTGAACTGCTGATCTTAAATGGATTCATTACTTTTGCCGGGTTGCTCTTATTAAGGAAGAAGCATGATTTGAAATAATAAACTTTCTACCTCATCCCCCAACCCATTCTCCTGAAGGAGAAGGGGAGTATACTCTCCTTTTGGAGCGTGGAGGGGGAGGTCACATTAATTAAATTTGATCTGCCATGGATAATCTACGTTTTAGAGCCCTTGAAATAGCAATGACACGCAAGCAGCATGTCGTCGAATTCCCTGACCGGAAGGCTTCCGAATATTTTGGTGAACTTACTTTCAACCATGCGGCCATGCGGGAATACCTTACGGAAGAGGCATTCAAACAGGTGATGAACTCCATCGAAAAAGGAGTAAAGATCGACCGGAAAATTGCCGATCAGGTGGCCGCCGGTATCAAAGCCTGGGCCATCAGCAAGGGAGCCACCCATTATACCCATTGGTTTTTGCCATTGACCGGCGCCACTGCTGAAAAGCATGATGCATTTGTTGATCCGGTGGAGGGAGGTCAGGGAATTGAAAAATTCCGGGGAAATGAACTGACACAGCAGGAGCCTGATGCCTCGAGTTTTCCAAGCGGCGGGATACGCAGTACATTCGAAGCCCGCGGTTATACCGCATGGGACCCTACATCACCGGCTTTCATCATGGATCGTACCTTATGCATTCCAACCGTATTTGTATCGTATACAGGTGAATCCCTTGATTATAAGACCCCGTTGCTGAAGGCCATATATTCCATTGATAAAGCTGCAGCAGATGTTTGCCAGTATTTCGACAAGAACATCACCAAAGTTTTTCCAACTTTGGGCTGGGAACAGGAGTATTTCCTGGTTGACAATGCGCTTTACCTCGCCCGGCCCGACCTGGTGCTGACCGAAAGAACCCTTTTTGGCCACTCCTCAGCCAAGGATCAGCAATTGGAAGATCACTATTTTGGCACGATTCCGCAGCGGGTGCTGGCTTTCATGCAGGAATTTGAGTATGAGGCTCACCGGTTGGGCATCCCGGTAAAAACACGCCACAACGAGGTCGCTCCCAACCAATTCGAGTGCGCACCGGTTTTCGAGGAGGTCAATCTCTCCATTGACCATAACCAGTTGATGATGCACCTCCTTGATAAAGTGGCCCGGCACCATGATTTCACCGTTCTGCTTCATGAAAAGCCATTCAGCGGGGTCAATGGCTCAGGGAAACATAACAATTGGTCATTGGCAACAAATACCCGTGAAAATTTACTTTCACCGGGGAAAACGCCGAAGGACAACCTTCGCTTCCTGGCTTTCCTGGTAAATATCCTCAAGGCCGTTCATGATCACGCCGACCTGATCAGGGCCATCATTGCCTCACCCGGCAACGATCACCGCCTTGGAGCAAATGAAGCCCCGCCCGCAATTATTTCCGTTTTTATCGGCACGCAACTCACCCAAATGCTCGATGCTATTGAAAAAGCAGATAAACACGTTGTGACAAAGACAGAAACTGACGTTGACTTATTAAAAAACCTGCCAAAAATTCCTGAGATCTTGCTGGATAATACCGATCGGAACCGGACATCACCTTTTGCCTTTACTGGAAATAAATTTGAGTTCCGTGCGGTCGGGTCGGCGCAGACGTGTGCCCCGCCCATGATTGTGCTGAACCTGATCGTTGCTGACCAATTGCGTAAATTCAAAACCGAAGTTGATGACTTGATTGCAAGGAAAGTGGGGAAAGAAGATGCACTCTTCCAGGTGATCAAGAAATACAGCAAAGAATCAAAGAAAATAAGGTTTGAAGGCAATAACTATGCGGATGAGTGGGTGAAAGAGGCTGCCAAACGAGGATTGTCGAATCGTAAAACCACTCCCGACGCGCTGAAAGCCTTTATTGATAAAAAATCAACAGATCTTTTTGAAAGAAATAATGTGCTTTCGAAAAGGGAGTTGATTGCACGCCATGAAATAAGACTGGAAAACTACACTAAAAAAATACAGATCGAATCGCGGGTCCTGGGTGACCTTGCCGGAAATCATATCATTCCTGTTGCGATCAGATACCAGAATACCCTGATCGAAAATGTAAAAGGGCTGAAGCAGGTCCTTGATCTTAAAACCTATGGAAAACTATCGCAAAACCAGATGGAAACCATTACGGAAATCTCGGAACATGTGGATAAGATCAAAACTTTCGTGTGCGAAATGATCGAAGCCAGGAAAGAGGCCAACCGGTTGCATGAACCCGGGGAAAAGGCTTTTGCATATTGCAGTAAAGTACTTCCTTATTTTGAGAAAATCAGGTCGCATGCCGATAAGCTTGAACTACTGGTGGATGACGAACTCTGGCCTTTGCCGAAATACCGAGAACTTTTATTTACCCGCTAATATTCAAATTATGAAGAAGATCACAGCATTGGCGATCATGTTACAACTTATCATGACATGTACCCTTTTCGCCCAGTTCAATGTGTTGCACATCGATAACAATGCCGCACCTCAAACAAAAGACGGGGTTTTTTATTCGCTTCCGAGAACCGTTGTAAAAGTTGATGTGAAGATTGACCGTATGGAGAACTATAAAGGACCGTATGCCGACTTTGCACTCCGGCTGCTGGGTCTGAAAAATGTGGTTGCTGAAAACACCGTGGATTATAAGATCAGCAGCATCTCCATTACAACATACCCGGAACCGGATCCTGACCAGTACTATTTTGTCGAGTTGGGCGAAAAAGTTTCCAAAGGAGAATCAGGGATCCTTTCGCTCAGCGATGCGGGGGTTATCCTCGGGACCCTCCCGGGAAACCTTGATACCACAGGTCGTGTTATGATAGTGCCGAAGCCTGAGGAACCAGGTGCCGGCACGGACAAGGATGCTTTTGGAGAGCTGTTTAAATACTCTGCCGATGTGAGTGTTTTTGAAAAGGTTGATACAATTATCAGGAAGATAAACATCGATACGATGACCGTCGAGCGTCAATATTATAAAAGAACGATGGTCGAAAAATCACCCGAACAAAAAGCAAAGGAAGCTGCTGATTTTATCTCAAAAATCAAGGAAAACCGGTTCAACCTGATCAGTGGCACCCAGGAGGTCAACTATAACAGGGAGACCCTTGAATACATGGATAATCAACTGAAGACAATGGAAAAGGAGTACCTGAAGCTATTTACAGGGATCAGTTTGCACAAGAGCTTGAATTTCAGCTACAAATACATTCCTACTCCTAACCAGATCAATACGGAAATCCCGATATTCAAATTTTTAAAATCCAAAGGAGTGATCGACCTTGACGAACCTGGAGGGAAAGTGGTTACCATCAAGATCCAGCGCGTCGGAAATACCAATACGGTTGGTAATTACCTGAAAAAGGCGATAAAAGATTCCAAAGTACAGGGATTCTCATACCGGATCCCTGAATTGGCACGCATATCCGTTAAACTGGATGAAGAAACCCAGGAGGAAAGCCAATGCCTGTTGTCACAATTGGGGGTTGTTACCAATCTCCCCGCCAATAAATGGAAGGTTCAGTTCCACAAGGAAACAGGCGGTATTAAAGGGTTGGAGATTCATTGAATCGCCTGCCTGATTTTGGAAAGTTTCTCAAGCAAGTCTTGAAGCAGATCGATATGCAGCATATTTGCACCATCTGATTTTGCGTTGCCCGGATCAGGGTGTGTTTCCAGGAAAATCCCATCAGCACCAACTGCAACTGCAGCCCTGGCCATGGTTTCAATAAGGTCGGGACGTCCGCCTGTGATTCCCGTTGACTGGTTTGGCAATTGCAGGGAATGTGTCACATCCACGATCACAGGAACCCCGTTGGCTTGCATTTCCGGAATACTCCTGAAATCAACGACCAGGTCATAGTATCCGAAGGTAGTGCCGCGTTCAGTAAGCATGATCTGTGAATTGCCTGTTTGCAGTACCTTTTGAACGGCAAATTTCATTGATTCGGCCGAAGCAAACTGACCCTTTTTTATATTGACTGCCCTCCCGGTTTTCCCGGCAGCGATGAGCAAATCGGTCTGACGGCATAGAAATGCAGGAATCTGCAATATATCAACAAAGGAGGCAGCCATCGCAGCATGCTCTTCTGAGTGAATGTCAGTCAAAACCGGGATATTTAATTCTTTCCCCACCTGGCCGATGATCTGCAATGCTTTTTCATGCCCGATCCCGGTGAAGGAATCAGACCGCGACCTGTTGGCTTTCTGGTATGACGCTTTGAAAACAAACGGGATCCCCAACTGGTTGGTGATTGCCTTGATCCGGCATGCAATTTCCATCGGCATTTCTTCATTTTCAACAACACAAGGCCCTGCAATCAGGAAAAAATTGTCTTTCTTGTTATTCTTCAGTTCATTAAAAAAAGCATTCTCCATATTTCTGAATTTTAACAAAGCAATTAGTAAACTGGTACAATCATGACATGGTGATATGGAGATAAGTTACCAGGAACCCGAACGGATTCGGATAACCTTCCCTTGCTTGCATGGTTTATATTGTATGCATTGCTTGCATTACCCGCATTGTTTACATTTAATAATTATACTTTTTCCCCCACAAACTTTTTAGTCTCGCCCGAAGTTCATTCTCCCGCTGATTTTTCTGCGGATCATAGAATGTTGCTCCCTTGATTTTCTCAGGAAGGAACTCCTGTTCTATGAAATTGTTGTCAAAATCATGGGCATATTTATAATCCTTTCCATATCCGATTTTTCTCATAAGATTGGTCGGGGCATTCCGGATATGGAGCGGAACAGGCAGATCTCCGGTCTCCCGCAGTGATTTCTGCGCATTTCTGACAGCCAGGTACGATGCATTGCTTTTCACCGAACAGGCGAGGTATATGGTAGTTTGCGATAAAATAAGATCACATTCAGGATACCCGATGACATCAACAGCCTGGAAGCAGGCAGTCGCCAGCAACAGTGCATTGGGGTTTGCATTTCCAATGTCTTCCGAAGCCAGGATCAGCATGCGTCGTGCAATGAATTTTGGGTCCTCGCCAGCCTGGATCATTCGTGCCAGCCAGTAAACCGCAGCATTCGGATCACTTCCCCGCATCGATTTGATGAATGCCGAGATGATGTCGTAATGCATCTCACCGGTTTTGTCATACATGGCAAGGTTCTGCTGGATGATTTTTATGGTCTTTTCATTGGTGATCCTGATAGGCAGGCCTTGCTTTACTTCAGAGGTGACGATAAGTTCAAGCGCATTCAGCAGTTTACGCGCATCTCCGCCTGAGATCCGGAGCAAGGCTTCGGACTCGGGTATTTGAATATCGGTCTTCAGGCTATTTTCCAGATGAAGACGGCCCTGCTCCAGCAATTTCAACAGGTGATGTTCTTCCAGTGGTTTTAAAATATAGATCTGGCATCTGGAAAGGAGCGGGGAGATGACTTCAAATGAAGGATTTTCCGTGGTGGCGCCAATAAAGGTCACCACACCTTTTTCGACAGCACCCAGCAATGCATCCTGTTGCGACTTGCTGAACCGGTGAATCTCATCAATAAACAGGAATGGGCTGTCGTTTGCTTCCTGCGCTTTGGCAATGACTTCACGAACTTCTTTAACCCCTGAACTGACGGCGCTCAGGGTATAAAAGGTCCGGTTCAATTGCTTCGAGATGATATAGGCCAGGGTTGTTTTGCCAACACCGGGTGAACCCCACAGGATCATGGAGGGTATATTCCCCGATTCAATGGCCCGTTCCAGGATGGCTCCTTTGCCAATGAGATGTTCCTGCCCAAGGTAATCTTCCAGTGTGCCCGGGCGTAATTGTTCTGCCAATGGAATTAACATGGAACAAATATAGCTTTAAATTTGATAACCCCGCCCTCGTTGGACCCATCCCCCCGGTTTCAGAACCCTTCCATGCAGTCCCCATCCCGAAAAAGGGAAAGGGAGAGGTCCCTCCCTTTTTTGGGGAGGGAGAACGATTGGGGGAATTGTTAATAACTCCATAATTCTTAATAAATGTTAAAATTATTCTCATTGATATTCAGTGTAATACATAAAATGTTAAAAAATGTTAAAAAAAAGTGGTCAAAATATTTGGAACATAGTATCGCATTGATTTATCTTTGCATCATAATTCTAAAAAATCAATAGACAATGAAAAAACTTGCAACATTATTAGTTATTGGAGTAGTAGCTTTCATGTACTCCTGTGGCCCAAGCGCAAAACAAATCGAAGAACAAAGAATTGCTGACTCTATCCGCGTTGCTGACTCATTAGCAATGGTACAGGCTGAACAGCAGAGAATCGCCGATTCAATTGCAAAAGTTCAACAAGAGAAAATGATTGCTGACTCTATTGCACATGCTGATTCCGTGAAGAAATTCCCGAAATTATTCAAACCAGCTAAAGCTGTAAAACCTGCAAAACCTGCAAAAAAAGGTAAATAATTCTTAAGCAGGCCAAAATAAAAAGCCTCGGTTTTCCGGGGCTTTTTTATTTCTGGGATGCTGAGTACAATTCTACAAGTTTTTTATCTCTCCAACCAGTTTTTGCAGAGTCGCTTTGGCATCTCCAAACAGCATCCGCGATTTGGGCATGAAAAACAGATTGTTCTCGATTGCAGCATATCCCTTGGCCATGCTGCGTTTCATGATGATCGTGTTTTTTGCTTCCCAAACCTTGATGACGGGCATTCCGTAAATGGGGCTCGATGGATCATCTTCCGCAGCAGGGTTCACAACATCGTTGGCACCCACCACAATTACCACATCTGTGTTGTTCATTTCGTTGTTGGCATCATCCATCTCCTGCAGTTTTTCATAGGCTACATCAGCTTCTGCAAGTAATACGTTCATATGTCCAGGCATGCGGCCCGCAACAGGATGAATTCCATATTTCAATTCGACTCCTTTCGAAGCAAGCAGGTTCTCCAACTCATGGCATAGATGCTGTGCTTGTGCTACGGCCAGGCCATATCCGGGAACAACCAGGACTTTTTGAGAATAACTCAGCAGTACGGCTGCATCGCTTAATGAAATCTCCTTCACGGTTTTATCACCGGTATCGGGACCGGCCGCTGAACTCCCTCCAAAAGCGCCAATGATTACATTCAACAATGAACGGTTCATGGCTTTGCACATCAGGATGGTCAGGATGGTTCCTGATGAGCCGACAAGGATTCCACCGGTAAGCATCGCCTGGTTGCTGTATAAAAATCCTCCCATGGCTGCTGCCACACCGGTAAACGAGTTTAGCAAAGAAATGACCACAGGCATATCCGCACCACCGATCGGCATCACAAAAGTAACGCCATAAACAAGTGCCAGTGCTGCAAGGGTGTATACCATCCAGTTTTCACCTGCAACCGGCGTTTTAAACATGATAAAAATAACAAAACCGATTAAAATAAATAAAAACGAGAGGTTGATATAGCGGAGTACCGGGCTCTTCACATCACCAATCCGCTCGTCAAGTTTGCCGAAGGCAATCATACTGCCGGCAAAAGAAACGCCGCCGATCATCAGTCCCAGTAAAATGGCCAGGGCTTCACCATTCAGCATCGTTGAAACCTTTAAGCCTGCCAGTTCGTTCTGCATTCTTGGAAATTCCATCATGGAGATAAGCGCCGCACATGCACCGCCCATTCCGTTGAAAAGAGAGACCATCTGCGGCATGGCCGTCATTTTTACCTTTCTGGCAGCGAGCCATCCTACCACCGTACCGATAACCAGTGCACCCATAATCCAGCCGATGTTATGGATACCCTGGTAAGTACCGTCTGCCATTTTATTTTTGTGGAAGAGCATGGTGAAAAGAATGGCGAGGCCCATTCCTGCAGCAGCCCAAAGATTTCCGCTGCGGGCAGTATCGGGATGGCTCAGCTTTTTCAGCCCAAGTATAAACAGTATGGATGCCAGAATGTAAGATAACTCAAGGATCGAGATATATTCGGAAAATTCAAAAGTCCTGGATAATGTTTGTATCGTTTCCATCGTTCCTGTTATTGCTGTTTTTTCTTTTTCTTAAACATCTCAAGCATGCGGTCGGTCACAACAAAACCGCCAACCACGTTCAAGGTTCCAAGAACCACTGCAATAAATCCCAGGATCATCGATAAAATATTGCTGGCATGTCCCATCACAATGATGGCGCCGATGATTACAACGCCATGGATGGCATTGGCACCCGACATCAGGGGAGTATGCAATACCGATGGAACGTGTGAAATCACTTCAATCCCCAGGAAAATGGATAAGATGATAATAAAGATTGCTTCTCTGTATTCAAGGAAAAATTTTAAAATATCATTCATGGATGGGTTATTAAACGGTTAACATGGCCTTTACCCGATCATTGACGATCTCAAGATCATGGGTAACACAAGTGCCTTTTACAATATCATCCTGCCAGTTGAGCTTGAATTCTCCTTGCGCATTGATCATCAGCTTCAGGAAATTAATCACATTCTTGCCAAACATTTTACTGGCATCGGTAGGCATATCAACCGGAAGCGATGAATTTCCGATAACTTTCACCCCGGTGTAAACAATGGTTTCATCATTTTTGGTCACTTCGCAGTTCCCGCCGGTTGATGCTGCAAGGTCGATGATGACCGAACCCGGCTTCATGGCTTCAACAGTCTCTTTTTTCAGCAATACCGGGGCTCTTTTTCCGGGAATTTGGGCAGTACAGATCACCACATCCGATTTAATCGCATGGTTATGAACGGCTTCAGCTTGCTTCTTCCTGAATTCATCAGATTGTTCCACCGCATATCCACCTGCCGATTTATCATCAACGGCTCCTTCGACTTCAACAAATTTGGCTCCCAATCCGACAACTTCCTCTTTTACAGCGGCCCTGACATCGAAAACCTCAACCACAGCGCCCAGTTTGCGCGAAGTAGCAATTGCCTGCAGTCCTGCAACACCCGCGCCAAGGATCAACACTTTGGCAGGAGTGATCGTTCCGGCAGCGGTCATGAACATCGGGAAAAACTTTGGAAGGGCATTGGCCGCAGTCAGTACCGCCTTGTACCCGGCAACAGTAGCCATGGATGAAAGGATATCCATTGATTGTGCGCGACTCGTACGGGGTATCACATCGAGACTGAAACCCGTTATGTTCTTTTGAGCCAGTGATTTTATAAGATCTGTGTTGAAATACGGATTCAGGACAGCAAGGAGAACCGTTTTTTCTTTCATCAGGGCTAATTCGGCATCTGTTGGAGGATTTATTTTAATCAGCATCTCCGATTGGGCGATCACATCCGGTTTGGAAGCGATTTTAGCGCCAGCTGTCATGTAATCTTCCCCTGAGGCATAAGCACGCTGACCTGCATCTTTTTCAACATACACGGTGACCATCATTTTCGTCAGTGTTGCAACAGATTCAGGCAACAGCGCAACCCGGTTTTCAGGAGCTTCCTCTTTTAAAATACCAATAACCATGATTTGAGATGTTAGAAAAAATTACGATTTACAAAAGAAGCGGGATTTTACAGGTTCTACGTGGGCAGGAAACGCACAAAATCGTAATTCAAAAATCGTAAATCGAAAATTGACAGTGTATTAATCCGTAAACCCAATGGTCTGATGGCTTCCGTCGCAAAAAGGTTTCTTCCTGCTTCCACCGCATCGGCAAATTGCAACTACCTCGTTTTCAATCTTTATCTTCTTTTTCTTTGAATCGCGGACGATGAAGTTGCCGGTGATCAAAGCGGGGCCGTTCTTCAGGATTTGCACCCTTGCGAATTTTGATTTCATTTTAACGGTCGCACGTGGTTTGGACGTGACAAATTTTGTGCTTTTCAGGTAAGTGAGTGCCCGTGAAGGACAAGTGTCGACTGCCTTCATGATATCTTTACTGTTTGATGCATGCACATTAATCCAAGGCTTTTTCTTCGAATTGAAAACTGCTGGCAATCCAATGAGGCAGTTAGCCGAATGAATGCACAATTCTGCTTTCCAGTAAACAGTTACTTCACCATTTGAAAATTCTTTGACGGTCTCCTTGTTCTTTTTGAACTCGGAAAGTTCTGCTTTTGTAACTTTGTTTGCCATAATAGCTGGATTAAAATTTTCTCAAAGATAAAGAATTATTTACTTTTATTAAACCTTTTTAATAGATAAGACCTTTGAAAATGACAAAACTGCATTCTGAGTTTCGCAAAGAATATTTAAGCTCATCCCTCGATGAAAAATCAATTGATGCAGATCCGATGAAGCAATTTTCTTTGTGGTTTGAGGATGCCATCCGTGCCGACATTGAGGAACCGAATGCAATGGTCCTTTCAACCTGCGATCTGGAAGGAAATGTTTCTGCAAGGGTTGTCCTTTTGAAAGGATTTGAGAAAATTGGTTTTAAATTTTTTACCAATTATGAAAGCCATAAAGGAGTGCAACTTTCAGCCAATCCAAAAGCGGCATTGACTTTTTTCTGGCATGCCATCGAACGCCAGGTCAGAATCGAGGGAAAAGTCACCAGGATCAACAGAAAGGAATCAGAGGCATACTTTAACAATCGCCCGGCCGACAGCAGGATCAGCGCCTGCGTTTCACCTCAGAGCCGTGTGATCCCGGATCGCCTGTTTCTTGAATCCTTGCGTGAAGGGTTTATGATTGATGTAAAAAACCAGCCTCTGCAATGCCCGGAACATTGGGGCGGATACTTACTCAGGCCTGCAAGGATTGAATTCTGGCAGGGGAGGGCCCATCGCCTTCATGACCGGATTCAATACGTGCGTACCGGGAAAAAATGGAAGATGGAAAGGCTAGCTCCCTGACTGCCCTTCCATCATGCTGACAAGGCCTCCTGCAACCATTTCTGCCTGTTCTCTCAACTCCTTCACCGCGGTGCTTTCCCATAGAACACCTTTTAAAAGGGATCCTAAGGCAAAGATATTTTCATGGCGTTCATGCCGGGAATTGATCACCTCGAATGAAACAGGATCTGCCAAAATGCCTAACTTCAGGTCATCCTGGACGACGATTCCTTTCACAAGGCAGTTTTTAAGGTAATTATTATCGGCTTTCATCGGGTCGGTTGAAGGTCCGGTACAATTGATCACGGCTGAAACCTGCAGTTCTTTGGTTGTTTTTTGCCCGGCTTCAGAAAAAATGACCGTGGGAGTTCCATTTTGACCGGAAGAAATATCGATCAGCCTTCCTGCATATTGGGTCAACTGCCCAGAATCTCTCAATTGTCTGAGAAAATCATAGATATGCATTGGTATCCTGTGTCGTGCTGAATCCCAAAAATGTCGCAACCTTGCCATGAACATGCGTTTTTCCCGGGGAATCATGTTTTTCCAGAGTTGCTGGGTCTGTGGACGGATTGAATCGATGATTGGCTCGGCACTATAGCCAAGTTCCTTTGCCACCCTGATGTGTTTATGAACAATCCTGACAAGTCCGGCCAGATCCTGCCTTGAGAGCAGTTCTTCCCTGATCGCGGTATAGCCGAGTCCGTGATGCAGGTGCGGTAAAGTTGTAAAACCATGGGGTGACAAGGTATAGATTTTATTGCTAAATCCATTTTCCAGCAGTCCCAATATGGTATCCGCCATCGTAAGACCATTTCCCAGGATCATGACAGGCAGCTGGTTGTCATGATTTTTTACGGCATCTATTTGCCAGGGATTCCGGAAATAATTCGGGTTGTTGAAAAATTGAGTGTTGGGGATATCAGGATTTCCCGGCATGAAATTGCCCGTCGCCAGGATACAATACCGGGCAGTAATAGTTTCTCTGTTTTCAAGTGTCAAGACAATATTATTCCCCGAAATATCCAGGTTATCAACCAGTGATCCGATGATGGTAATCCGAACCTTTATTGATTCCGGCGACAGGATAATATCCCGCCAGATTTCATTCAGGTACCTGCCGTACAGATGGCGGGGGTGATATGCATTTGCCACCAGTTCCTTGTCAATTCCAGAATACGGCTCCTGCCTGGATATCCAGTTTAAGAAATGGTCCGGTTTGTCTTGAAAAGCGCTCATCCTTGCTGCTGGTACGTTCAGCAGCTGTTTTTTTGAATAGGGATTATAGGCAATGCCTTTGTTGAAACTATCCCGGTCGCCGATCATGACCAATTCAAACGGGAATTTGGCTTTCTTAATCAAATGCACGGCAGTCATTGTCCCTGCAAAGCCACAGCCGACAATTGCAATTTTATCCATTTTTCAGTTTATCCGATGAACAACCCCTCAATCCTGACTTTGTAACTTCCATCCGGCAATTTCGTTACGGCATTCACCAGTCCGCTGTGTCTCCATTGCAGCATGCAGCGACGGGGCATGAACCAATACCTGCGGCCCAGTTCAATTTTCTCTTTCGATTCCTTGATGATCCCTTCGTAACCCTGGGCTACATAATACCCAATGTCAATAAAGCCCTCAGACCTTGGCCGCAGAGGCCCGGTAACGCACCAGTTGATTACGCCATTCCTGGGATCAGAATCGGTAACCACCCCGCAATGGGTGATCGGGCATCCGCACGACATCCCCATCGGGCGGCCTATCATGACGTCACCTTTTTTCACTCCAAGTTCTTTAACAAGTTGCGGATTGTAGGGGAGAATCGTTTCCCTGGGCCCCGGTTCGTTGCCAAAACAATCAAGAATAAAATCAAAATCCCTTTTCAGATGGTCCTTCCATCCCATTTTTTCCCCGGCTTTGCCGGCATCCTTGCATTCGATGCAATTGGGAATACTCCTGGTTTCAGATCCATTGTACTTCAGGTGGATGCACAACTTCAGGGGGGTTTCGGAACTGTCTACTGCAACAGCGAATTCATCACAGGTTCTGTACCCGCAAACACCACAGTCAAGTTGTGGTAACAGATTGAATGTCTGACTTTCTTTTACTTTTGTTTCCATGTTGGTTTTTGATTATGGTGGTTTTATGCCTTCCCGGCACCTCCCTGTTTGCAGGGAGGGTCAGCGGTTGGTCTTGTTCTCTTTGATCAAAAATATCTTGTAATTTCCTGATGGTGCGGCTTGTATGTGTGACAAAAAGAAATGGTAAAAAAGCATGGACGAGGGACCCGATGGCACATGAGCATGTTTGCAGCGAAAGCATTAAGGCAAAACGGGCATGCTGCAGGTACGACATCCGCACTTCCTGCGGGTGCCTGGTAAATAGGTTATGTTTCTTCATTTTCAATGGTTAATGACTGAACTTTCTGAAAAAATGGATGTCAGGCTGTTTATGGCCTGCCCGAATGATTCCAGGAAAATATCGATATCGGTTTCATTTGTAAACCGCCCCATGCTGATCCTGATGGCGCCCCGCGCTTCGAATGGATTGCGTCCGATCGCCTGCAGCGCATGGGATGCACTGAGCGATTTGTCATTTGAGGAGCATGCAGATCCGGCTGAAACTGCGATCCCCATTTCATCGAGCAACAGAAGCAACCGGATCGTTTCACCTTCCATCCCATGAAAACTGAAACTCAGGTGCCCCGGTAACCGTTGGTCAGGGTGACCATTGATATATGCATTTTCGTAATTGGAAAAGATAAACCGGGCTATTTTTTCTCTGAACCTGGATAATCGATCCGATTCACTATTCATCTCCTGCAGGCATATTTCGGCAGCTTTGGTAAAACCCGCAATGGCAGGGATGTTTTCCGTCGTCGACCGTAACCCCGACTCCTGGCCGCCTCCATGCAGGAGTGGGAAAATGTTCAATCCTTTCCGGATATACAACGCCCCGATGCCCTTGGGGCCATATATTTTATGTGCATTGATCGTAAGCATATCAATGTTTAATCCATTGACATCGACCGGGATCTTCCCGAATGACTGGCAGGCATCTGAATGGAAGGGAACATGATGATTTTTACAGATCAGGCCGATCTCTCTGATGGGTTCGATGGTCCCGATTTCGTTATTGGCGTGCATCACAGAAACAAGGATCGTTTTGGGATTGATGGCTTCCCTCAGAACCTCCGGGTCAACAATCCCGTCGGAGTCGACCGGCAGGTAGGTGATGAAAAAACCCTTGGAGGCAAGCCAGTTGCAGGTGTTGAGAACGCAATCATGCTCGATGGATGAAACGATGATGTGGCGACCCTTGTGACCGTTGGCCTCGGCGATCCCTTTTAATGCCCAGTTGTTTGATTCCGTGCCCCCGGAGGTGAAGTAAACTTCATCCCCGCCGGCCCCGATGCATTGTGCCAGTTCATACCTGGATCTTTCCAGGATTTCCTTCGCCTTCGTACCAAAATGGTGCAGACTCGATGCGTTGCCATATTCACCCGACAAGCCGGGAATCATGGCCTGCAGTACCCGTTCATCAACACGGGTTGTCGCTGCGTTATCAAGATATATGCTGTTCTTGGGCATATGTGGACTATTCACCAACATAAAAAAGTTCCTGTTCAAGTGTGCGAAGCACCCCAAAATGGTTTTTTGCACCGATCTCTTTCTTGCCTACGCAGATGGTGCAAGTTCCCACCGGCGGATTTCCCCTGAGGTACATGGGAAATTCCACTTCTGGTGTCTTCAGGATTTGCTTGACAATGGGATCAATGCCTATTCCATAGAGGGCATTGCTTTCCACCACCGTGATCTTTTTTGCCGATTCCAGCACGCGATAGCGGAACACTTCCCGCTCCGCCTGGGAAATAAGGTCAATTTTAGTAATGACACTGATATCGGCCAAAGTAAGCATCGGACCTATTTTTCGGGGAAGATTCATGCCGCTTGTTGCTTCAAGGACCACAATTCCCAGGGAGTTTTCGACATAGGGAGAACAACGCAGGCACAATCCGGCAGTTTCAACAAACAGATAACTCGCGCCGCATTTTTCAGCCCATTCAACCGCTTCGTCAAGGACCATCACATTGCAATGGTCTGGGCACAATTCGCCGGAATAGACTTTTTTAACGGGGATACCAAACTCTTTTGCAATGATGGTATCATCATCGGCGTAAAGAACATCGATTTTAACGTAGGCAGTCTTAATCTGTCTTGCAGACATACGCTTCAGAACCTGCCTGATGACCGTGGTTTTTCCACATGTGGGTGGTCCGGCAATAATTACGAGTTTCATATTGGAAAATTAGAAGGTTAGCACTTTATAGTTTTCAATGAATATTGATTCGGTGAGTTCCTCACCCGATCTGATGATCTGCCGGAAATCAAGCATCATGTCATCGATCTGCTTCATTTTTCCCGCAACCTTTTTCTCCTCCTGCCGGGTGGTTATCATTTGTTGCATGGCGCCATTTTTCATGACGATCCTGAAATCAGACATCAATGCGATACAGGGATCATGGGTGACAAAAACAAATATTTTATTGTATGTTTTTAAAAGTTCAAGCGCTTTTGTGCGATGGATCCCGGCATTCTCTATTTCGTCCAATAAAATAATCGGGGAATTGCCTATCACCACGGCATCTGCAATCAATAACGACCGGGTTTGCCCTCCCGAAAGTTCGGTCATGGCAATGTCCCGCATGATGGCTTCCCCAGTTAGTTCATTGGCGAAGTTTAATGTTTCGGTAATGACCGATTCCACATCGGCAGCCCCGCGGACTGTAGCGTGAATGGAAAGGAATTCTTCGACAGGGAGATCACTCAGAAAGTTGGTATGCTGCGATATCAAAGCAATGGGATGATTTGAAGGATCAAAGATGAAATCTTCAGGAACAGGTGCACCGTTAATTTCTACGCGCCTTCCGGAAGGTGTGTTATGACTGGCAAAGAGTTCGATGTCATTGATCAGCGTGGTTTTACCGCAACCGGTTGGTCCTACGATGCTTACAATGTCACCCACCTCCATGCTGAATTCAGAAACTTTTTCCGGCAAGCCATCTTTTCCATAGCCTCCGAACAGGGTTATTTTATTTACTTCCATGGTTGATAATTTTTTTACAAAAATATACACTATGTTCATCAGATTAGTGTACATTTGTCTGAAATATTCAATGTCGCGAGGTTAAATTTTTAATAACCAAGTATTAAAAAATATGGAATCAACCGGAGATATCGACACCCTGTTTGACTGCAGGAATTGCTTTTTAAGTAATTTTACAAGCCTCTATTTAGGGGAAGAGGAACGCAGAAGTATTTGCGGCAGAGCGAATCAGCTGCATTTTAACAAGGGGGAAGTGATCCTGAAACAGGGTGCGACTTCCACCAGTATTGGTTTCCTGCATAAAGGGATCGTTAAATTCACATACCAGAAGGATGCGAAAAAGAGTTATATCATGACAGTCGTTTCGGGACCCAAACTGATCGGGCAGGCAAATTTGTTTTTCAAGGAGAAAAACATCTTTTCAATTGTTGCAGTTGAGGATTGTGATGTTTGTTTTTTAGACAGCAGGACGATCCTGGGGGTACTCGAGAACCAGGGCAAGTTTCTATTATCCATGGTGGAACGTTCCACGGATATGTTCCAATCCTCGATTTTTAATTTTATCAGCCTGGCACACAATCATGTCAACGGACGAATTGCCGACATCCTGATCTTTCTTTGGGAAAACGTTTACCGGAATTCACCATATGATTTCACGCTGACAAGAAAAGAGATTTCAGAATTTGCGGCCTGTTCCCATGAAAATGTGATCTCTGTATTGTCCACCTATAATAAGGAGGGCCTGATAGGTTTTGAAGGAAGGAAAATCATCATCAAGGACCTGGATAAATTAAAAGCAATCAGTAAAAACGGGTAATTTTTTCGGTATGCTTTCAAAAAAAACAAGATATGCGATTGTTGCGCTGACAAGGCTTGCCCGTGATTACGGGACCGGGGCCATTTTGATCAGTGAACTGGCGAAGAGTGAAAAACTCCCGCAACGTTTTCTCGAGAATATTTTGCTTGAATTAAAGAAAACAGGGATCCTCGGAAGTAAACTTGGAAAGTCAGGCGGTTATTTTCTCTTGCGACACCCCAAAGATGTCAATCTTGCAGAAATTGTCCGTCAGTTCGATGGTCCGATTGCATTGCTGCCCTGCGTTTCCGAGAAAGCCTACCAACCTTGTGAATTCTGCAAGGACGAGGTCAGCTGTAATATCCGGAAAGTTTTTAAGGAAATCAGGGACAATACATTCGAGAAATTGGAACATGCTACACTGGAAGAATTGATCAGATAAACGGTATTTAACCGGATGAGCGTCACAGGTCATGAAAAGGGGAGCAGGAGCCTGAAAATTATTTACATGAGTTATATTTTTCATTATTTTAGTAAAAAATTACCATGTAATTTCCTTTCCTTGCTTAATATGTATTAAGTGATTCTTAATCAATAATTTACATTATACATATTCATATGAAAAAAGCCCTTATTTTCTTGACCCTGTTTCTGCTGACGGGTATAAGCCTTGTTGCCCAGGTGGCCATCAGTACTGACAACAGCGCCCCGAATTCTTCCGCGATGCTTGATGTGAAATCAACAAGCCGGGGTTTTTTGCTACCCCGAATGACCACGGAGCAGATGAACAGCATCATTACCCCTCCGGATGGACTGCTTGTTTATAATATCAGCAACAGTTCACTCTATTGGTTCAACGGATCAACGTGGCAGCGGTTCAACGAGTTTAATTATACGGAGACCGACCCGGTCTTTTTAGCTCATCCTTCCAGCGGCATTTCAGCCGGGGATATCAGCAGTTGGAACACCGCATACGGATGGGGCAATCATGCCACCGCCGGGTATCTGACAAGCTATACGGAAACCGACCCCGTTTTCCTGGGACATCCTGCAAGTGGGATTACCGCAGCGAACATCATCAGTTGGAATCTTGCCTTCCAAAAGCGGATTACAACGGCTGCAGGGACCGCTCCATTATCCTTATCGATCGCAAGTAATCAACTTTCGGGATCAATAGCGGTTGCAACTGCATCAACCGATGGTTATCTTACATCAACCGACTGGAATACTTTCAGCAACAAGCAAAATGCCCTGACTTTCGGAAATTTAACGTCATCAGATATATCAGTGACCGGTGGCAACGGAGCTGTTGTTGGCAGTGGAACAACGCTGTCTGTCAATAAAGGAAGCCTGACTTCCCCGGACATGACGGTTAGCAATGGCTCAGGTTCCATCCTTGGCACCGGAACTTCATTAACCATCAACAAAGGCAACCTTGTTGAAACAGGCTCCGCCGTGCTGCAAATCCTCAATGGCAATTCTGCCGTGCTCGGAACGGGTACCGGCATCATGGTAAAACAGGCAAACTCTTATCAGTCAGGTTACCTGAGTGTCAATGACTGGCATGTGTTTTCAGATAAAGTATCCAGTCAGTGGGTTACCAGCGGCCAGGATATATCGTATAATACCGGCAAAGTCGGAATAGGGACATCAGCACCCGCTGCTTCAGCAGTGTTGGAGGTTGCCAGTACTACCAAAGGAATGCTCTTACCCCGCATGACCCGGGTTCAGCGGAATGCCATCGGCACGCCGGATGAAGGATTGATGGTATATTGTATCAATTGCGGAACGGGGGGTGCGCTGAGTATTTTCACCAACGGTTCCTGGATGACTTTTACCCCTTGCAGCATCGCTCCTCCGGCTGCGGGTATCAGCGTCATGTCACAAGGGCAGATCATCTGGAATTGGTTACCGGTTCAGGGTGCTTCAGGATACAAATGGAACACGGTGGCGAATTATGAAACAGCGACCGAAATGGGGGTCCTGACAACCAAAACTGAAACCGGGACCGCCTGCGGAACTGCATACAGCCGCTACGTGTGGGCTTATAGCGGTTGTGGCGAATCAGGCATGACAACGCTGACAGCAACTGTAACAGCAGCACCTCCGGTCACCCCCGCCAATGGAACGCACGTTGCCACCCTGACATCCATCGTGTGGAACTGGAATATCGTTCCGGGAGCAGCCGGCTATAAATGGAATACAACCAACGATTTTGCTTCAGCGACCGAAATGGGCACCTTGACCACCAAGACTGAAACGGGTCTCGCCTGCGGAACCGCATGTACCCGTTACGTGTGGTCCTATAACGACTGTGGCTATGCTACACCGGCTATATTGACGCAATCGACGGTCGCCTGCTGGACTTGCGGAATGTCAATTACTGTCATTCATACGGCAGGTCCTGTTGCACCGGTTTCTAAAACGGTTACTTATGGCACGGTTACCAATATTCCCGGGGAAACTTCAAAATGCTGGATAACCAGGAACTTCGGGGCCGAAACGCAGCCATCTGCCGTGAATGATGGAACTGAAGCCTCGGCCGGATGGTATTTCCAGTTTAATCGTAAACAGGGCTTCAAACACGATGGTACAACCAGGACACCCATTACTGGCTGGGTTACCAGTATCAATGAAAGTTCGGACTGGACAGTTGCCACCGATCCATGCACCATTGAAATAGGCAGCGCATGGCGCATTCCAACCAAGACCGAATTGGCCAATATAAATGGTTCATGGACAAACTGGAGCGGCCCTTTTAGCTCCACACTGAAAATGCATGCTGCCGGGTATCTCGGTATTTCTGGTTCATTGAGCAGTCGTGGCTCAGTCGGCAATTACTGGAGCAGTTCACAGGGCGATGGCTTCAACGGATGGGGACTGAATTTCGGCAATGGCGGCAGTTCCCTCAACTTTGATGGGAAGATACTTGGCTTTTCTATCCGGTGCATTAAAGAGTAACTGATGAAATCATAAAGAAGCGGTCTCAAAACTTATGTTTTGAGACCGCTTCTTTATGATGCTAAAGGGTTCTAACCCGGGAAAAAATTATCCGACAAGTGTAAAGGTGATCTTGATTTTATAGTGCTCATTGAACGGGGTTTTAACCCCTTTGCAACAAATCGCCGAAAGTTGCTCTTTCACCGCATGTTCGATATCGGCATTGTCGGAAATGGTTTTTTCAATGATAATTTTCCCCTCTTCATTAACGGTGAAGATGACATCCACCGAACCGGTGCAGCATTGTCTTACTGCTTTTTCAGGATATTTGACCCCTTCCTTAATGATTTTCTGAAGGTGTTCAGCTGGTGCCGGTACCGGTGGTGTTGCCGGTTCCTTTGCAAATGATGAAATTCCTGAAATGCAGATCAGCATCAGGAAAAGAAAAAAGGCGCGGATTAATTTCACTGTTTTCATGGCTGTGTTTTTTTTAGGTTGATACGCTGTCTGATTATGAAAATTTGACGTTTTAATGCCGGTTATGTTACACATGTTCTTCATATTTAACATGTATTTAACTTTTATTAACGTGAGTTCGATGTAAGAAAATGCGGTTTGTTATTAACAGAAAAATGTTGATAAATATTTGAATATCAATTGTATAAAAGAAAGATTCTTCCTAATTTAGTTATAGCAACTAACC
>CAIVAT010000032.1 GCA_903903985.1 uncultured Bacteroidales bacterium
CGGTCCGTTTCATTAATTGGCTGGATTTCATGGCCTTTGATGGCTGTGAAGCAAATATTTTTATGTGACAGCATTACCCCTTTCGGCGTTCCGGTTGTTCCGGAAGTGTAAATAATGGCAGCAAGGTCATCTTCTTCAACCTCATACACCCCGATTGGTTTTGCATATTCATCGTATACAGGCCAGTCTTCATAGGATCTGATGACAGAAAAATCTTCAATTTTAACGACTTCCTGCAGGAAATCTGTTGTAATGCCAACCAGTTTTGGCAACAATCCCTCGGAAGCAAAGACAACCCTGGTTTCGGAATGTTCAAGCAACGCTGATATTTCCACCGGGAGGAATTCAGGCAAGAGCGGCACGACAACTGCTCTCATGAAAGTAACTGCATAATAGGCAATCCCCCAATGGGGTTGATTGGTGCTTAGAATGGCAACCTTGTCGCCAGGCTGAACTCCAAGCTTTTCAAGAAAAGCCATTACAGCCAGGATCCGGTTATTTACCTCCCGGTAGCTGAGTGGTTTTTTCCCGACCAAAGCCAGGGCATCGCGATTGCTGAACCTGCTCATGGTCATTGCAAAAAATGCCGGGAATGTCAATCTGGATGTGTTTTCCATGATTTGTCTTTTACCACGAAAAAGCCCCCGTGAAGCGCTTGCGGGGGCAACTTTGAGGATTTTGTTGCTGCAAATATACAAATTTTTGTTATGGTTGTCAATCTTTAACCTCATTAAACCTGTATTGAATTCATTATCTTTGATCGGTGAATATTGAGGAACTACGTGAATTTTGCCTTGGACTTCCATCCGTTACCGAGGATATCAAGTGGGAAAACCACCTGGTTTTTTCAATTGCAGGAAAAATATTCTGTCTCACCGGGCTTGATCCACCGCTGCAGGTTGCATTAAAAGTCCCGGAAGACCAGTTTGATGAATTGACCCAGTCAGGGAATATCGTTCAGGCCTCGCATTTTGCACGCCGACAGTGGATGACAATACTCGAAGAGCGCACGTTCAGCAGGGCCGAATGGGAAAAACTCATCAGGCAATCGTACGAACTGGTAAAATCAAAACTGCCGAAAAAGATCAGAGAGGAAATCGGGAAATTTCCCGACTGATTGTAATTCCCGCGAAAATCCCTATTGGCTGAATACCCCCTTTTTTATATTGCGGATGGAAGGAGCAACTCCTCCTTCGATTATTAAATTCCCGTTAACCAGCAATGTGCCGGTAAGCGTGGTCAATATGGAAGTCGTGCTTTTTCTGGCAATGGTCAGATTGTTGAAATAATCACCGGGGGCAGGCTGTACATACTGGTCCGTTCCATTGAATACAAAAGTGCCAAAATCGAACAGGAAGTGACCGTGATTGTTAAAATTCCCTTTCAGGATGACCGGAAAGAGGGAATAGCCGTTGAAAGCAGCTCCGGGATGTACATAAATGTCACTATGGATATTCAATGCTGCGGTTGAAAGGTGACTCACCCCGATATAACTTCCTGCCGACTTGTAACTTCCCAGAATATGGAAATAGCATGATGTATCCTCTGACTTGATATATGCATTGTCGCCCCCGAGAAACATGACCATGCCGTCATTCAGTTTCACATTTGCGCCCGGATTAAAATACCAGTCCTTATAAACTTTTATAAGAGAATAAGCTTCAATGCTGGCAGTAGAACCTGCCTTCCATGTAACATTGTTCATGGTTTGCAGGATGCCGGAAGAGTTGTTCATACCCAGATTACCGTAGATGATACAATTGCCTGCAACATTAACGGTGTTTTCTGCAACCTGGAATGTTCCCGATTGAATAGTGAGATTGCTATTGATTGTCAGCAGGTCGCTAAACGCAAAGGCAGTATTTGAAGATGGTGACTGGGTTAAACTTGTTTTATTGATGGAAACATCGTTCAGGGTGCATCCGTTAATGGTACTGATGTCACAGTCTCCGGGGCCATATAATTCAAGCGTTCCTGATGCGGGTGTATAATCTCCGCGCTCCCCGTAAAATCCACCGGCGGTTCTTATCACTCCGCCGGTAATGTTAACGGTTAATGACCAGGCCGGGGTGTCATAAAGCAAAATGCCAACCGTTTTAAAATCGAGGATACCACCGCTCATGGTGATCGAAGCATTGCCGCTATAAGGCCAGTAGCTCCGCAAGGCTCCGCCGTATACATTCATGGTTCCGCCGGAGATGTTCAGATTTCCCCCGATATCGACATAATCCCCGGAAAGCGTACCCTGATAAATATTGATGGTCCCGCCGGCATTAAGATACCAGTTTCCTACTATGGCATTGTCCGCCAGTGCGTTGGCAGTAAAGGTGCCTGAGAGTATGTCTACAGCACCTGCTGTCCAGTCGTAACTGTTACACGTGACATTTCCGCCTTCGACCCTGAAAGCACCGGCAGATTTATTGACCTCAAGGTCATTGAAAGTCTCTGTGGTGCAATATTGATGCGCAGTTCCATTAAAAACAACTTTTCCGATCCCTTCTGTGAATGCAGACGGGCCGACATAATTGGTCCAGTTTCCGGCTACCTCTATGATGCTGTTCATCGGATTAAACACACCGCTTTCAATGGACACACTGCCATTTATTGTTAAGGTATTCGAGTATGGGTTATTAAAACTTGTCGTTCCTGAAGCGCTAATAGTCAGATTATTGAAGTAGACATCATCCATGATCGTAACATTCTGGTTAATACCATCCAGAACAATTGTTCCATCAAAGCACTTTAACTTACCCTCGCAAATGATATCCCCTTTCACGATCAGGCTGTTTTCATCATAGCAGGTAAAAACCGAACCGGAATAAACATGTAAAAAACCATTAATCAATACATTGTGTGTTGACATGTCGTGGATTCCTGTTTCAGCTCCATCTGAATTGTTACTGGCGAGATTATTGAATGAGCAGATTGCCGAGTAATTTTTGATGTATTTATCATTGTTTCCCTTGAATTGTACAATACCACTTAAAAGCTGTGCATCGGCTCCGTCTTCAAAGGTCCAGTTCCCGTATGCATTGATTGTTGACGCTGCAATAATGCCAGCCGTTGAGCCTGGAAACCAGGTGACATTTCCATATACGTTCAGTACACCTGCAGGATGTATCATCGAAAGTTTTCCATAAATATTCAGTGAACCATTGACATCCAGTTGCCAGCTTGTAACTGATAATTCCCCCGACTCAATTTTGAGAATCTGGCACGCTTCGTTAAAATAAGCAACAGTAGCAGGTTGGTGTCCCGCCGAGGTGATGGTAACATCGTCATCCTTGGTTGGAATGCGCCCAAGCGACCAATTGTCCGGATTATTCCAGTAGATATCGGATGCACCCGTCCATACATTCGATACCCTGGGGATACAGTTGATTGTATAATCCTCCACTTCACCATAGGTTGCCACACCGCATGGGTCAAGTACTCCGGAGTATGTAATTCTCACTCTCATAGTGCAGCTCCCGGTTGTTTGTCTTGGCAATGGGATAATCCTTGCAGTATATGGTCCGTATCCCGGTTGCCCTTCAACCTCTATTTGCTCTCCTTCATCGTAAAAACTACCGTTCCTGTTCCAGTCAACCCAGACTCCGCATTGATCAGGGCTATATGGATGGCCGTTGGTGACGGTCATGTGCAGGATGCCATTCACCGGTAAATCCGTCGATTGCGTAGATGTGTAATCCGCATAGTTCAGGCATTCCGAAGAATTATCGATGGAACCTGCCTGCACCCTGCTGATATATTCATCGCAACCTCCGGAGGCGCTGCAGCCGGTTCGGAACCCGGATGCCGCCACGCTTTGGCTTCCGGCATTTCCCGGAGCAACATGAGGCATCGTATTCCAAAATGTTTGATCCTTGGTATGACCGGCAAAAATGCCATAATATGACTCATAAGTAACAGCAGGTTCCTGGGATGGGGCAGATTGAGTTTGTCCGTAAACAGGAACTAACAGGAAAATAACCAGAAAAAACGCAGGTAAAGTTTTCAGCTTATTCATTTTGCGAAGGTTACAAGAGGGAGATACAACAACTACATTACAACAAATGTAATACTGTTTTTAAAATAACAATGGCTTTCCATAACCTTTTATTACCGGTTCAGGATCTATTTTAATAATATTGCAAAAAAAAGATCATGCCCAAAGGTTTTTCAGCGCTCATCCTTTCTGCCGGAAACTCAGGACGCATGGGTACCGATAAAGCCATGCTGCCAAACGGCAAAGGGCTGACCTTTGTCGCACATCTGGCAACCTGTTTCGGGCTTTATGGATGTAACCCGGTTGTCGTGGTGGTGAATGAACAGTTCGATCCTTCCCGGTTACAGACAAAGAATATCGTAACAGTCGTAAACCACGATCTTGAAAAAGGGCGTTCCTGGTCCATTCGTCTTGGATTGAATCAAATTCCCGAGGGGCATGCCTGTTTTATCCAGAATATCGACAACCCTTTTCTTGAACCGGATTTGCTTGACAGCCTGATTGGGTGCCTGATCCCCGATGGATATGCAGTTCCCGTCTGGCATGGTCATGGCGGGCATCCCATCCTGCTTGGAAACAAGCTGGTTGATTTTCTTCGCAATCAAAAGGAATTACCGGATTTCCGCAAGGCCCTTCAAGGCTATACGAGGATTGAAGTTCAATATCCTGAGGAGGGGATCCTTTGGAATATAAATACTCCTGAAGATTATAAACGGTTCATCCATGGACCCACTAAACGATAAAAAGTTGTAATTTTGCACGTTACATTGCGTGTTAAAGTAATTTGACTGTTCATGGAATTGACTCCGTGACACACTGTAAGGATTCTCTGTGGCTCTCTGTGTAAAAAATTACACAAAGTTACACGGAGGAGGCACTGAGATGCAGAGGACAAGTTCAATGAGCAACTTTTATCAATAATCCTGTAACAAAGGTTATATCCATGCAGCAAATATTTGCAAAAACCGAAGAGATCATCCAAAGCCAGCAACCTGCTGCACTTTGCATTGTCATTGAAACCCATGGATCGACCCCGAGAAAGCAAGGCGCCAAAATGATCGTTTATGCCGATGGGTCCATTTTTGGAAGCATCGGCGGTGGCACTGTTGAAAACGAGGTGGCCCAGATGGCCAAGAAACTGATCCCTGAAGGGAAACCGGCTAAGGTCACCTTTAACCTCGACATCGATCTGGGCATGCATTGCGGCGGAAGCATGGAGGTTTATATTGAACCCCTGAACCCGCTTCAAAAACTGTTTATTTTCGGCGCCGGGCATATAGGGAAATCCTTGGCGGGATTTGCACGCGACCTCGATTTTTCCGTCACCCTTTTTGATCCCAGGGAAGAAATTTTTACAGACAAGGCATTTACAGGATTTAACTGCATAAATAAAGATTATTTTCAAGCCATCGGAGAGGCCGTTTTTGATGACAACACCTTTGTAGTGATTGTTACGCCAAAGCATGTTTATGACGAGGAGATTGTGGCCCTGGTCGCGCGCAAGCCCCATGCTTATCTTGGCATGATCGGGAGTATCAGAAAAGTTGAATTGCTTAAAAAACGGTTTTTGGAAGAGCATCTCCTTTCACCGGAAGAACTTGAAAAAATCGATATGCCCATCGGAATAAAATTCAACGTTCAAACCCCTCAGGAAATCGCCATCAGCATCCTGGCTAAGTTGATAGATATAAGAAATTCGTCTTTTTCTCTTTCCCGGTAAAACAAGAAAGCATGCAGAACACCATCCGGTTCGTTTTTAATGGCCACATTGAGGAAGTGGAATTTTCGGAATCTTCCGGGTTCAAACCCACCACGACCGTGCTGAATTATCTCCGGTCGCTTCCTTCGAACAAAGGTACCAAGGAGGGTTGCGCCGAAGGGGATTGCGGTGCTTGTACTGTTGTTCTAGCCGAAGTGGATGACCGTGGAAAACTTGTTTACCGGACCATCGATTCATGCCTGGTCTTCCTCCCGATGATCCATGGAAAGGAGTTGATTACTGTTGAAAATCTTGCAGACTGCGCTGGAAACCAAAAAATGCTCCATCCGGTTCAGAAAATGATGGTAGAAGCCAACGGCAGTCAATGCGGTTACTGCACCCCTGGCATCGTGATGTCGCTTTTCGGAATGTTCAAGAACCACCGGAATCCAATACGCGAAATCATTGAAGATGCCTTAACCGGCAATTTGTGCCGTTGTACCGGCTATCAGTCCATTCTTGTTGCTGCTGAGCGGCTTGGAGGCGAAACATCCCACGATCATTTTTCGAAAAAAGAGCCGGTGGTTGCAAACCTGCTCCAAAAAATCTCCGCTATCAAGGAAACAATAGTGATCGAGACCCCCGGGCAATCCTACTTCAAACCTTTTACGGTAGCAGAGGCGCTCAGGCTCAGGAAAAATCATCCTGCGGCCTTTTTAACAAATGGTTCAACCGATGTGGCCTTGCGCCAGACAAAGAAGAAGGAGGTGCTTTCTGAAATAATAGATCTTTCCGGTGTAGTTGAATTACAGGGTTGCCGGGAAGAGAGCGATCGGTATGTGCTTGGTTCCGGCCTTACACTGGAACGACTGAAGTCCTTTTCTGCGGAAAGGCTGCCTGCCTTGCATGGCATATTAAAGGTTTTTGGTTCGCTCCAGATAAGGAATGTGGCAACCCTCGGCGGCAATGTCGGCTCTGCCTCTCCGATCGGTGATATGTTGCCATTGCTTTTGGCCTATGGGGCCAAAATCAAGGTGAGCTCTGATCATTCGGAAACAATGATAGATATCGGTGCGTTCATTTCAGGGTACCGAAAAATAAACCTGGAAAAGGACGAATTGATCGTTGAAATTATAATCCCAAAACATGACAGTGAAACGGTTGTTTCTTCATATAAGGTTTCCAAGCGAAAAGACATGGATATTTCCACTGTCAGTGCGGCTTTCAGGTTAAAGTTGTCCGGTGGATTCGTGGAAGAAATTGTCCTTGCTTTCGGGGGGCTGGCAACAACTCCGAAACGGGCAGTAGAAACGGAGCGATTTTTACATGGAAAATCCTGGACGCGCAGCATGGTTTCAGAATCGATGGATGTGTTCGACCATGAGTTCACCCCGATTTCAGATGCCCGTGCAGGTGCGGTCTACAGAAAGAGCGCCGGGAGGAACCTGTTGCTGAAATTTTTCATGGAAACCACAGCCTCCCACCCTGTCAGGGTCGCAGACCCCGTCAGGGTGGCAGACCCCGTCAGGGTGGCAGACCAGCCACATGACAGTGCGGAGAAACACACCACCGGTGAGGCGGTATTCATCGAAGATATCCTCGCAAATAATCAAATGCTGTATGGAAAAGTCGTATACAGCAAACATCCCCATGCAATCATTCAACGGATCGATCTCTCAGGGGCATTGTCAGTACCAGGAGTTCATTGTGTATTAACTGCAAGCGACATTCCCGGGGCAAACCAGATGGGCCCTGTAATCCACGACGAACCTTGCCTCGCTGAAAAAGAGGTGACCTTTATCGGGCAGGCCATTGCTCTCATCGCCGCCGAAACGGAAGAGGCTGCCCTGGAGGCCGAACGGTGCATCGACATCGTATATGAACAGCTCCCTGCCATTTTGGATATAGAATCAGCCATGGAGGCAAACAACCTGCTCGCCCCTGTGCGTAAAATTGAACGAGGCAACCCGGAGTCGGCACTGAAAAACGCCCCGCATACGATAAAGGGGGTGCTGCATACCGGGGCACAGGAGCACTGGTACCTCGAAACCCAAACCGCACTGGCCATTCCAGGGGAAGGGAAAGAGATGATGATGCATGCCTCTAGCCAGAATCCTGCCGAAACCCAGGCCATCGTGGCCGAAGTACTGGGCATTCAAAGAAACGAAGTTGAAGTCGAAGTTAAACGCATAGGCGGAGGGTTCGGTGGCAAAGAGACACAAGGCAATCATGTGGCCGCATGGGCTGCCTTACTGGCAAATGCCACGAAGCGACCGGTAAAAATTCATTTGTTTCGCGATGATGACCAAATCATGACTGGCAAGCGGCACCGCTTTCTTTCAAAATATGAAATTGGGTTCGACGACCATGGATTGATCCTTGCCTATAAGGTGGAATTGAATTCAGATGGAGGTTCTTCAAACGACCTTTCGCGTGCCATTCTCGAAAGGGCAATGCTTCATGCAGACAATGCCTATTACCTGCCCGATGTTTCCATCACCGGCCAGGTCTGGAAAACCAACCTGCCTTCGAATACCGCCTTCCGTGGATTTGGAGGCCCCCAGGGAATGGCCGTTATCGAAAACGCGATCGACCGCATCTCCCGGTTCCTGAAGAATGATGCAGCGGCCATCAGGTTATTGAACTTTTACCGGCCCGATGAACACAACCTGACCCCTTATGGCGAAAAGGTGGAAAACAACCATCTTTTCAGGATGTTCGAAAAACTGACCCGTTCATCAGCCTATCACCTCCGGAGACTGGAAATTGACCGGTTCAATTCTGAAAATGAATTCGTTAAAAAAGGAATTGCACTCACCCCGGTGAAATTCGGAATTTCTTTCACCACTTCCTTTCTGAACCAGGCTGGAGCCCTGGTCAATATCTATACCGATGGCACATTGCAGGTCAACCATGGTGGTACGGAGATGGGACAGGGCCTGCATTCGAAGATCCTGCGGATCGCTGCCGCCGAGTTGGGGGTCACTCCCGACAAGGTCAAGGTGAACTCCACCAACACATCCAAAGTACCGAATACTTCTCCTACTGCCGCCTCCTCGGGTACCGACCTCAATGGCATGGCTGTTAAAAATGCAATCGATATCATCAAGGAAAGGCTGTTGGACCTGGCAGTGGCCGAGCTTGCTGCTAAAAACCCCGGTTGTCATTTTCACAAGGGAAATCTGACATTCCAGGAAAATACTATTTTCGACAAGGAACAACCATCCTGTAAAGTCCCCTTTGATCAACTCTGCAAGTTGGCCCACCTGAACCAGGTAAGTCTCAGTTCAACCGGATTTTATAAAACCCCGGGAATCTATTTCGACCGTGAATCCGGCCAGGGGTGCCCTTTTTTCTACTATTCATACGGCATGGCCGTTTCAGAGGTGCTGATCGATACCCTGACCGGGGCTCACCGTTTGGTGCGTTCCGATATTATTCACGACGTCGGTGATTCCATCAATGAGGGTATTGACATTGGGCAAATTGAAGGGGGATTTATCCAGGGCGTAGGCTGGTGTACAACGGAAGAGATCAAATGGGACCATGACGGCCATTTGCTCACTCATTCACCCGACACGTATAAAATCCCTACCATCAATGATATTCCTAAGGATTTCAGGGTTGAACTGCTAAAGAATGTACCCAATCCCGGCGCCATTCGCCGGAGCAAAGCAGTCGGAGAACCTCCGTTCATGCTGGGATTATCGGTTTGGCTGGCCATCAAGGATGCCATCTCTGCTGTTGCCGGCCATGAAAAAGAACCGGATTTCTCCTTGCCGGCAACCGGTGAAGTAATCCTGATGTCAGCTGAAAAATTGAGATAATCCTTTTTCGCTGCTATGATACGACTCATATTCATTGCCGGTTTCGGTGGCTTCCTGGGGACGATTTCACGCTTTCTCGCTTCCCGCTATTTTCAGAACCTTTTCTTAACATCGTTCCCTTTGGGTACGTTCATCGTAAATATCACCGGCTGTTTCCTGATCGGCATTTTTTTAGGCATGTCACAAAAAGGCAACCTGCTGAGCCCTGAATGGAGAATGTTTCTTACGGTAGGTTTTTGCGGAGGGTTTACCACTTTTTCAACATTCGCCAGCGAAAACCTTGCCTTGTTGAAAGACGGAAACTTTGTTTATTTTGCTCTTTATACCGGCCTGAGTGTCTTCATTGGCCTCATGGCTACCTATGTGGGGAATACCTTCATTCTCAAAATAATCTGATCCATGGAAATCACAGGCGAAGCAAAACTGCTGCGGATATATATCAGTTCAACTGATAAATTCAAATATTCACCGCTTTATGAAGTGATTGTATTTGCTGCAAAAAGATATGGCCTGGCCGGTGCAACCGTGCTGAAAGGATTTATGGGTTATGGCTTCAGCAGTGTGGTTCATTCGCAAAAGCTTTGGGAAATCACGGAGAAACTACCGTTGGTGATTGAAATCGTTGACGAATCCTTGAAAATCGACGGCTTCATTGAAACAATACTGCCCTATTTCGAAAAAATCCCCAAAGGGGGCCTGATAACCCTTGAAAAAGCAACCATCGTTGTTCATAAGCAAGGCGGAAAACGAGGTTAGTTTCTTCGAAGGAGAAATTTTCATACATTTGCCTTCTCCAATCCTGTTAGAAAAGTCCATGCGGTATTTTGCTTTATTTCTGACGATATACACGTTCTACCTGGTTTCAACGCCTTGTGCGGATGATGCATTGCATATCAACCGCCAGGCTTGCGGGCAAACAACGGATCATCGACTGCCGGGACCGGATGCCGGTCATTCCGATGCCTGCTCGCCGTTCTGCATCTGTTCCTGCTGCAGTGTTCCGGTTACCATCACACCAGGCACTTTCCTCAGCCAACCCTTTTTCTCGTTCCGGCAACCTGTTTTCGCTGGTTCGTTCCCATTCATCTCCTCTTTTTCAGCGACCTTCTGGCAGCCGCCCAAAATCGGTTAACCAGAACCGGGCTGACTAAACGTCATTGTGCTCCTTGTGAAAACCATTGAGGCCTTTGTGGTAAATTTTAAATCATTGAACCACAATGGCCACAAAGAAGGCACAAAGGACATGAAGAATAAAAATTGCAATTTATTACTTGTTTGACACCCCCATCCGAAGTATAATATCAAATGATTTCAGCTTTATACATCATGTTGTATTGGTCTGCTTCGTATGGATTTCAGGTGTTTATTTAAATCATATTCAACATGATAGAAGGAATTATACGGTTTTCGGTCAGGAATAAATTCATCATTGGCTTATTTGTGTTTGCTTTAATCGGATGGGGCACGTATTCCCTTACACAACTTCCCATCGATGCAATACCCGACATCACCAACAATCAGGTGCAGATTATTTCGCTGGCCCCGTCACTCGCTGTGCAGGAAGTCGAAAGTTTCATCACCGCCCCGATTGAAGTTGCTGTTGCAAACATTCCAGACATCATTGAATTGAGGTCTATTTCACGTCTTGGCCTGTCGGTTGTGACCGTTGTATTTAAAGACGGGGTGAACGTATACTGGGCGCGCCAACAGCTCAGCGAACGGATCAGAGAAGCAGAAGAAGTCATTCCTTCGGGCATGGCGAAGGTTGAACTTGCTCCCATCAGTACCGGCCTGGGCGAAATTTACCAGTACCGCCTGGCCGTTGAACCCGGACTTGAGAACAAATATCCTCCCATGGAACTGAGGACACTCCAGGACTGGATCGTTCGCCGTGAAATGCTTGGCACACCTGGTGTTGCCGATATCAACAGCTATGGAGGCTTCGTGAAGCAATTTGAAATTGCCGTGAACCCTGAGCGGCTCAGGGGAATGAACCTGTCGCTCTCGGATATTTTTCTCGCACTTGAAAAAAACAACGAAAATACGGGTAGCGCTTATATCGATAAAAAACCTACCGCCTATTTTATCCGCGGGATCGGCCTGGTCAAATCGCTGGAAGATATCGAGAAAATCGTTGTAACTACAAGACCTTCAGGAATCCCGGTCCTCATCAGGGACCTGGCGACGGTTCAATATGGAAGCGCAACACGCTATGGCGCCTTTGTGGTTGACACATCCGAAGCGGTAGGAGGTGTGGTGATGATGCTGAAAGGCGCCAACGCCCATGAGGTGATCGAAAACGTGGAGGCCCGGATACTTTCCATTCAAAAATCCCTGCCGAAAGGGGTCGTTATTGAACCTTTTCTGAACCGGTCAGAACTTGTTGGCCGGGCAATCGGGACTGTTGCAAAGAACCTGGTGGAAGGGGCGCTGATCGTCATTTTTATCCTTGTTTTATTATTGGGCAACATCAGGGCCGGGCTGATCGTCGCTTCCGTTATCCCGCTGTCGATGCTTTTTGCGTTTTCGCTGATGAACATTTTCGGCGTGACCGGAAATTTGATGAGCCTTGGGGCGATTGACTTCGGATTGATCGTCGATGGGGCCGTGATCATTGTTGAAAGCGTTGTTCATCGCATATTCATGAGCCGGCATCATCATGTCGGAACAGTGAAACTAACCCAGGGGCAGATGGATATCCATGTTTTTGAATCGGCCAAACGAATGATGAGTTCCGCTACTTTCGGCCAAATGATCATTTTGATTGTTTACCTGCCCATCATGGCACTGGTTGGCATCGAAGGGAAAATGTTCAGGCCAATGGCCCAGGTGGTTGCGTTTGCCATCCTTGGGGCAGCCATCCTTTCCCTCACTTATATTCCCATGGCATCGGCCCTGTTCCTAAGCAAAAAAACCGAACACAAGCGAAATTTTTCAGACCGTTTGATGGGTTGGCTGCAAAAATCATTTGACCCGTTGATTGGCTGGGTCCTGAATCATCAACTGATTGTTTCTGCCACTGCTGTGGCCGTATTTCTATTCAGCCTCACGGTATTCAGCCGGCTAGGAGGTGAATTCATCCCGCAACTGGAGGAGGGCGACCTGGCCTCCAGCGTTATTACCCTGCAGGGTGGATCATTGACCAACACCGTTGAAACGGTGATCAAAGCCAATAAGATATTGCTTGAGAATTTTCCCGAGATCAAGCACGCCGTGTGCAAGATTGGCGCCGGTGAGATTCCCACCGATCCTACTCCGATGGAAACCGGCGATTATGTGATCACCCTGAAAGATAAAAGCCAATGGACTTCCGCCAAAACCCGTGAGGAACTGGTTGAAAAGATGCAGGAAAAACTGGTAGCGCTGGCAGGCGTTAAATTTGAGTTCCAGCAGCCTATCCAGATGCGGTTCAACGAACTGATGACCGGTGCAAAACAGGATGTTGCGGTGAAAATATTTGGTGATGACCTGGGTACCCTGGCCGACAAAGCGGCGGGAGTCGAGAAAATCATTCGTAAAATCGAAGGCGTTGAAGACATCAATGTTGAAAAAGTAACCGGCCTCGCACAGGTGCAGGTCGATTTTAACCGTGACCGTCTTGCCCAGTACGGACTGTCGGTCGATGAAGTGAACCGTTTGCTGCGGGCTGCATTTGCAGGAAGTCAGGCCGGTGTTGTGTATGATGAAGAAAAACGGTTCGGACTGGTGGTCCGCCTTGATAAAGATTACCGGCAAAGCCTTGCTGATGTCAAAAATTTGACGGTTGAATTGCCAAACGGGCAACAACTGCCGTTTGACCAGATTGCAGATATTTCGATTAGATCAGGACCGGCGCAAGTTTCAAGGGAGGATACTAAGCGACGGATCACCATCGGATTCAATGTGCGAAACCGCGATATCGAGGGGGTAATACATGAAGTAACAGCAAAGATCGATGAACTGGTCAAACTCCCGACAGGATATTACATCACCTATGGCGGGCAATTTAAAAACCTAGAGGCTGCTAAAAACAGGCTTGCCATTGCGGTGCCCGTTGCCCTCCTGCTGATTTTTGTCCTGTTGTATTTCGCTTTCCATTCGGTTAAACAAACATTGATCATCTTCACTGCGGTACCAATGTCGGCCATCGGCGGAATTTTTGCCCTGTGGATGCGCGACATGAACTTTTCCATATCGGCGGGCATCGGCTTTATCGCCCTGTTCGGGGTAGCTGTTCTCAATGGCATCGTATTGCTTGCCGAATTTAACCGTTTGGAGAAGGAAGGGCTGGCCGACATCACCCAGCGTGTGGTGAAAGGGTTGCATACCCGGTTGCGGCCGATTATCATGACTGCGGCCGTAGCTTCCCTCGGGTTCCTGCCCATGGCTTTATCTACTTCTGCCGGGGCAGAAGTACAAAAGCCGCTCGCGACGGTGGTGATCGGCGGATTGATCAGCTCCACATTGCTTACACTGCTTGTCCTGCCTGTTTTTTATATTATCTTCTCCCGCAAGTTCAGACTGACCTTTAAAAAGAAATCGATCCTGCCCGTTCCGGCCATTCTCCTGTTGCTGTTTCTATTGCTGTCTGTTAAAACCATTTCCGCCCAAGAGCAGAAAAAGATCAGCCTGCACGATGCCATACAGATGGCGCTTGACAGCAATCTTTCTGTACGCTCGGCAACCTATGTTTCCGGTGCGCAGAAAATGCTGAAAGGTGCTTCATGGGATATCCCGAAAACGGAAATCCAGGGTCAATACGGGCAAATAAACTCATTTAAGAAAGACAACATTTTCACGGTGTCGCAATCGTTCGCTTTTCCCATGGTGTATATCCGGCAAAACAAGTTGTCAGATGCCAATATCAGAAATGCCGGGTGGCAATTGAAGGGAACCATGCTGGAAGTAAGCGTGCAGGTGAAGCAGGTATACCTGCAAATGGCTTACCTGTATTCAAGGCACCGCCTGCTGGTTTACCAGGACAGCCTGTATGCCGGATTTTTACATGCGGCCGAATTGCGGGCAACCAGCGGGGAGACGAACCGTTTGGAAATGATTACGGCACGCACTCAAGGCCTTGAAATAAAAAACCAGTTGCAACAGGCGATGGCCGATATCGGAATCAATATCCGGAAATTGCAAACCTTGCTTAACTCAGGTATTGCTGCAAGGCCTTCTGATTCCGTATTGCGTCGGTTTGAATTCACCCCGCCGGCTGATAGCCTGGCCTTGATTGCAAACCCATCCCTGGCGCAGATCAGACAGCAGGTGGAAGTAGCCCGTATCGAAAAGCAACTCGAAAGCAGCCGGATGATGCCCGATTTAAACATCGGCTATTTCAGCCAAACCATGCTGGGCACCCAGGAGATTGGCGGAGTTTCGCGGACCTTCGGCAAGGGGGACCGCTTTACAGGTGTGCAGGCTGGAATTGCAATACCGCTTTGGGCAGGGCCATCCATCGCGAAAATCAAAGCAGCTAAAATGCAGGAACAGGCCTCCCGGGCAAATGCCGACTATTACTCCGGTTCACTGTCAAACAATTACAGGTCATTGCTGGATGAATATGCAAAGTTCTCAGCCAGTGTTGACTATTATGAGCAAAATGCGGTTCCTGAAGCCAACCTTATCATTGAACAGGCAACCCGAAGTTACAAGGCTGGCGCACTGGATTACCTCGATTACATCCTCACCCTGAATGCGGCGATTGACATCAGGCAAAATTATCTTGAGGCACTCAGGAGTTTCAATCAAACAATCATCAATATTGATTATATCACAGGTAAAATTTTTTAATCCCGGAACAATATGAAATCTTATAAAATCATTATTGCACCTGTTATGCTGATCATCCTGGGCATGCTCTTGTCATGTGGCGGAGGCAAAAAAAACAACGAAGCGGAGAAACCGGCCGAAGTGCTGCCGCCCGACATCGTTGAGTTAAGAGCCGATCAGGTCAAACTTGCAAACATTGAAACAGGATCCATCGAATTGCGTTCGCTCAGTGGAAACCTGAAGGTGAATGGCTCCGTAAGCGTTTCGCCCGAAAACTATGCCACGGTATGCATGCCCTTTGGCGGATTTGTCAAAAGTGCATCCCTGATGCCTGGAAACGAAGTTTCCAAAGGACAAACGCTTGCAATTCTTGAAAACCAGGAATTTGTTGATATCCAGCAAAACTATCTTGAAGCCAGGAGCAAATTTGAATTTGCCGAAGCCGAATATAAACGACATACTGAACTTTACAAAGAGGATGTTTATTCACAGCAAAACCTGCAAAAGGTCACTTCGGAGTATAAAAGTCTGAAGGCCCTGGTCAAAGCGCTTGAACAAAAACTTGCCCTGATCGGGATCAACCCTTCAAATCTGCATGAGGACGATATCAGCAGAACGGTTGCATTGGTTTCACCGATATCAGGTTATATTAAAACAGCCAATATCAACATTGGAAAATATGTTGCTCCCTCCGATGTATTGTACGAGATCGTCAACAGTAGCAAACTCTATCTTGAGTTGACCCTTTTTGAAAAAGACATCGATAAGGTCGCTTCCGGACAGAAAATACGATTCTTCATCAATAACGAGACTGAACAGCACGAAGCCGTTATTTATCAGACGGGCAAATTGGTGAATGCCGACAGAACCCTGAAGGTGTATGCGAGTGTTCCGGGGCTATGTAAAAATGTGTTGCCCGGCATGTATGTGAATGCAATTATCGAAGCATCAAGCAACCAGGTCACAGCCCTGCCATCGGAAGCCATTGTAAGCTTTGATGATAAGGATTATATTTTTGTTTTTGAAAAAAACAAAGAAGAAAACGGTAAGCAGTTCACGGAATACCGGATGGTTGAAATCCACAAAGGGGTCACCGATGGCGGCTTTACGGAGGTTAGCCTTCCCGGGGGCATGAATTTTAAAACAACCCTCGTCGTTTTAAAAGGTGCCTATAATCTGCTGTCGGCCAAAAAAAATGCAGGTGAGATGAGTTGCTGATACCCGTAATGTTTCCTCATTATCAGGAAGATTTGTAATTTTGCCTGTGAAATGTTTCACTTAACTGTTATATCCTTTGAAAGACCTGCTCTTAAAAATCAATTCCCTGGCGGAATCATATAAAGGTTACACCGCTGAAAACCTGTCCAAACTCGTTAAAATAAAATCGCTCAGCCTCGGCGAAAAGGCCATGGCCGAAGAATTGAAGCGCCAGATGTTGGAAGCCGGCTTCGATGAAGTACGAACGGATGGGTTGGGCAACGTGGTTGGCCGGATTGGGACCGGTAAAAAGATCCTGGCGTTCGACGGGCATATCGACACGGTTGATACGGGCAATCTTGCCAATTGGGAGATTGACCCTTTTTCGGGAAAGATCAGCGATGGTTTTGTTCACGGCCGGGGAACGGTCGACCAGAAAGGGGGCCCTGCCGCCTTCGTTACAGCAGGCCGCATCCTCAAAGAACTTGCCTTCGACCAGGATCTCACCATGTATTTTACAGGTACGGTAATGGAAGAGGACTGTGATGGACTCTGCTGGAAATACCTGGTTGAAGAAGAGCATATCGTACCGGATTTTGTTGTCATTACAGAGCCGACCAACCTGAATATCTACCGTGGCCACCGTGGAAGAATGGAAATTGCGGTTACCTTTAAAGGCATTTCCTCCCATGGATCAGCACCTGAGCGTGGTAAGAACGCAATTTACATGGCTTCAAGGGCCTGCCTGGCCATAGAGAATTTGAACAAACAATTGAAGTCCGATGACTTTCTGGGTAAAGGCAGCGTGACCATCTCTGAATTTGTCTCCGGGAGCCCATCCTTATGCGCCGTGGCCGACTTTGCCCGCATTCACCTCGACCGCCGGCTCACCTGGGGAGAGACAAAAGAATCTGCCGTGGCTGAAATTCAGGAAATCGTAAAGGACATGGATGCAGGGGTTGAAGTGCTGCAATATGAAGAGACTGCATATACAGGTCTGAAATATGGTATGGAAAAATACTATCCTACCTGGAAGATCGAAGAGGACCATCACCTTGTGATCCGTGCCCAGGAGGCCTTTGCCGGTCTTTTTGACAAAGAACCGATCACCGATAAATGGACTTTTTCCACCAACGGCGTTACGATAAACGGTTATTACAAAATTCCGTGCATCGGTTTCGGTCCTGGAAATGAGGTACTCGCGCATGCCCCAAACGAAAAGGTTCCGGTGAACGACCTGGTGGCAGCTTCAGCCTTTTATGCTGCTCTTGCCTACTATCTGTCAGAATAAGGACGCATCAGGCTGTCAGGGTGCCTTCCAGGTGCCCCAATGACAATCGCAAAGACTCAATGTAACGGCGCATCCGGGATGCGTCAAACAATAATCGCAAAGGCACCTCTTGGGCGCCCCCAAAAAAAAGAAATATGACTCAAATCAACAAAGAACTCAAAACGAAGAGCGGCAACTCTAACTCCGGTCTCTTTGGAAAAGACTTCCTCCTTACCTGGGGGAAGAGCATGGAAAACCTCGAAACAATCCTTTCAGTGGCAGAAGACCTGAAAATGCTCCGCGACCGGAACATTTCACCCCGCTGTTTCGACTCCGGCCTGGCCATTTCCCAGTTTCGCGACAACTCAACGCGTACACGGTTTTCTTTTGCTTCCGCTGCCAACCTGCTGGGGCTTACCGTGCAGGATCTTGATGAAGGCAAATCACAGATCGCCCATGGTGAAACCGTTCGCGAAACCTCGGCGATGATCTCCTTTTTGAGTGACATCATTGGCATCCGCGACGACATGTACCTGGGTGCAGGAAACACCTATATGCGCGAAGTCGGCGCCGCACTCGATGAGGCGTATGCGGATGGGGTGCTGCCCCAGCGCCCGGGGATCATCAACCTGCAATGCGATATCGACCATCCGACTCAATCGATGGCCGATTTGTTGCACCTGAAAACAGTCTTCGGTTCCCTTGAGAATTTAAAAGGGAAGAAAATTGCAATGACATGGGCCTATTCACCAAGCTACGGAAAGCCACTATCGGTACCCCAGGGCATTATCGGGTTGATGACCCGTTTCGGGATGCAGGTCGACCTGGCCTACCCTGAAGGGTATGATCTTATCCCCGAAGTGGTTGAACTTGCCGGGAAACAAGCAGCGGAGTGCGGCGGGCAATTCCGGACTGTTAATTCCATGGAAGAAGCATTTGCCGGCGCCGACATCGTTTATCCGAAAAGCTGGGCCCCTTTTCATGTGATGGAACGGCGAACCGGGCTGCTCAGAAAGAACGACTATGATGGCCTTAAAAGCCTTGAAAAAGAGTGCCTTTCAAACAATGCCCGGTATAAAAACTGGGAATGTACCGAGGATAAAATGAAACTAACCAGGGATGGCAAAGCGCTGTATTTGCACTGTCTTCCTGCTGATATTTCAGGCGTTTCATGCCTTGAAGGAGAAGTTGCTGCCACCGTTTTTGAACGCTATCGCATCCCGCTGTATAAACAAGCCGGTTTTAAACCTTACATCATTGCGGCCATGATGCTCACCAACCGGTTTGAAGATCCGGCACGGGTGCTGCGGAACGTGGAGCACAGGGGTAGGGAGAGGGTTATTTAAATGACGATTTACGATTGACGATTTACATTTTGTTCCATAACCTCATTGCCTGGATCCGGGATTCGTCAAGTACCTTGTTTTCATCAACCGTCAGCAAATGTCCTTGCTCCAGGATAAGTCTGCCCTGTGAGATGACATGGCTGACATGCATGGATTCAATACCGAAAAGAAAGTGACCGGCGAAATTGCCGGCAGTGAGGGGTGTTGGCGTATCATAATCAAGAACGACCAGGTTATTTTCCCCGTCTCCCTGAATTCCATTTGATTGAAGATAATGGTGCACATTCCTGAAGCGCCGGTAGGTTTCCCCATAATCAATGTCATCATGGTCGTGACCGGCAAAGAAAGCAGCTTTTGCACTGCGCAGCATGTCGCTGTGCATGCCATCTGTACCGAGCATGATCCTTTGACCCAGCCCTTTTGAGTTAAACAAACCAACCGAATTGTTCAGATTGCTTTCCATGTTTTGCACCACCCAGGCAGGCGATTTTTCAACCAGGCTGCGTTCATGATCGTTCAGGTGAAGGCAATGTCCAAGGATGGTCTTCGGGAATTGCAATACCCCTGCATCATACAGCCTTTCAACAACCCTCAGATCATACTTCTCGAGGCAGTGATCCTGGTCAGATTGATCCTCGGCCACATGGATATGAATCCCTGACTCTGTTTGCAATGCCAGTTGAACCGCCTGGTTCAGCGTTTCATCTCCAATTGTAAATGAAGCATGCAAGCCAACAAGGCCTTGGCGTTTTGCGAGATAATTTGCCGTTTCGCCCAGTCCTTTCTGGGCGATCTCTGCGCCATCGCGGTCAGAAATTTCATAACACAGCAAATGCCCGATTCCAACTTCATCAAAAGCCCGGGCAATGGTTTCCAAACTCCCGTCAACTGCAAAAGGGGAAGCATGATGGTCAATGACAAAGGTGACTCCATTTTTCGCACAGTTTATCGCTGTAGCAAGCGCGCTCGAACGAATCATCTCCAGGTCAAGGGCTTTGTCGAGGCTCCACCAGATGTACTGCAGGATCTCCAAGAAATTTTCAGGATTTTTCTTCGGAGCAGGCATTCCGCGGGCCAGTGCGGAATATACATGATGATGCCCGTTGGCAAACGATTTGGTAATGAATTTCCCCGTGCAGTCGATGGTGTGCTGAACCACCGATCCGGAATCCTCCCCTCTCCCCATGGGAGAGGGGCCGGGGGAGAGGGGCAATGAACCGGGAGAGGGGCCGGGGGTGAGGCAGTTGGTGAACCGCAACGTGCCGTTGACACCCGGTTCCACCAGAATATCTGATTGGTGTAATGTCAGGGTTTTCCAATCAATGTAGGTGCCGTTTTTCAGTAAGATCATGATTTGATATTAATGTTTTGGTCATCTTTATTATTCACAAACGGCAAAAGATCCGTTTGTGCCCTTTGCACAGAGCAGGTATTTAATATTCCCTCCTCATCGGCAGTTTTCTCCTCCTGACCCCGTCAAACCGGCACAAAGCATTTGCCACTGCCGCTGCGGTCGGGACCAGCCCGATCTCCCCAATGCCTTTGGCACCATACGGGCCAACCGGGTCGGTTTCCTCTACACCGATAACAATGATCTCAGGGGTTTGCAGGGCACTCAGCACCCCGCAATCGGAAAGTTTGGTGCTGTTCAACCTGCCGTTTTCCATCGGCAGGTCTTCAGTAAGCGCATATCCAATTCCCATGTGAACGGCCCCCTGGATCTGCCCCTCAAAAAGCATGGGGTTCATGATTTTCCCGGCATCATGGGCCGCATAGACTTTCTCAATTTCCCCGGTTTCATTTAACACCACGAGCTGGGCTGCATAACCGTAGGAGTAATGGGTGATGATATTTTCAACATCTGCACCGGGTTTGGTAGTCCAGTCGCAATAGTATTTCCCGGTATAGATGTTGCCGGCCAGTTGCAGGAGTGTTTGCTTCATCGCATTTCCCCATATATCAAGGCATGCCGGGGCGAATTGCTCAAGGTCTGCCCTGATTGCCTCAGATGCATCGATGATGGCATTCCCCAGCAATGCCGTTGCACGCGAGGAGGTGGTCATTCCGGTGGGCAAACCGGCACGGGTATCCACCACCACATCGATCAGGGAAGCATCGATGCCCGTCTCCTGGTGCAGGGTCTGGATGGCCATGTTGTGCACCCCCTGCCCCATCTCGGTCCAGCCATGTTCAATCAACACCCGGCCATTCTCCAGGATGCTGATCTTCACATCGCTGAAGTCAGTCATACCGTTGCCTACCCCTGAATTTTTGATCCCGCAGGCAAGTCCGGCATATTTTGCAGCATAAAAATGATCTTTCAATGCCAGGAGGCAAGCTTTGATCCCGACCCCTTTGCCAAGGACCTGGCCGGTTGCTGTCATTTTTCCGTTATCGAGGGCATTGTCGAACCGGAATTTCCAACGGTCGAAGCCACCTTGCTCGCATAGTTCATCGATGCAACCCTCCAGGGCAAAGGCCACCTGGTTCGCACCAAAACCACGCATGGCTCCGGATGGAATGTTGTTGGTATACACTGCCAGAGATTCGATATCCACCGAAGGAATATGGTATCCGCCGCTGGCATGACCTGCCACGCGTTCCATTACCTTGGCTCCAACGGAGGCATAAGCACCGCTGTCTCCGATGGCCCTGAGCGACAGCGCGGTAAGGAATCCTTGCCGATCGCATCCCAGGGATATATCCATCCAAACCGGATGCCTCTTGGGATGCATCATGATGGATTCCTCCCTGGAAAGATGCACTTTCACAGGTTTTTTAAGGAGAAACGCAAACAGGGAAGCATGCCCCTGAACTGTCATATCTTCCCTTCCGCCAAAACCACCACCGCATGGAACCAGCGTGACGCGCACCTGCTCTTCATCCAATCCAAGCAAAGAAGCCACCTGCCGCTGATCGACATAAATACCCTGCCCCTGGCTGTATAAATGCACTCCTTCCTCCATTGGAAGTGCCAGTGCCGCTTCCGTTTCAAGAAATGCATGTTCGATGCGCTGGGTTTCATAGATCCCGGATGTCCGGAAAGCGGATTGCTGCAACGCTGACCCGGCCGGATCGCCCCTTCGGACAATACATTTTTCTAGAAGGTTCGATCTGCCGGGATGAACCTGCGGCGAGTCCGGCTCAAGAGCCATACGGGCATCTGAAACCGGTTCATCTACCTCATATTCAACCCGTATCAGTCGGGCAGCCTTACGGGCCGTATCTTCATCAACTGCAACCACCCCTGCAATAACGTCGCCGATATACCTTGTCATTTCTCCTGTTGCAATCATCAAAGGCCAGTCACTGATGATGAGTCCTGTATAACGTTCTCCGGGCACATCGGATGCCGTGAACACCCTGATCACACCTTTGGTTTGCAATGCTTCGGCCGCATCGATCGAAATAACCTTCGCCCTCGGATGGTCGCTGAACCTGAGCGCACCATGCAGCATTCCATCAAACTGCATATCATTGACAAACCTGCGTTTCCCGATGGCAGTTTCATAGGCTTCGTATTTTGCAAGCGGTTGCCCGATTCCGGCTGAACAGTTTGGAGAATCAATCGTAAACGCCCGTGGTTGCTCACCATCAAGAGGCACCTGCCCGGTCTCCATTGTCCCCCTCAGTGTTTTCAAGGCAGCTTCAATTGCATCCACAATTTTCACATACCCGGTGCAGCGACAGAGGTTCAGGTTGATCGCTTTTTTGATCTGCTCACGGTCAGGGTATGGGTTTTCAGAAAAAAGCACCCTGGTGCGAAGGATCAGTCCTGGGGTGCAAAAACCGCATTGCACGGCGCCCTTCTCCACGTAAGCCCTGGCAATAGTGTCCCTCACCGCATCCGGAATACCTTCCATCGTCACGACCCGGGCTCCTTCAAGAAACTTCATCTTACGGGTACAGGATAATCTTGCTTTACCGTCTATTTCAACCATACATGCCCCACAAGCTGCCTGGCCCGAACAACCGTCTTTAACGGATATGATCCCCGCCGACTCACGCAAATAGTGTAAAAGCGTTGTGTTCTCATCGCCCGTGTATTCAATTCTCTGATGGTTCAGATAAAAAACAATCATTTAGGATTTGTGTGAAAGATGATTTGTAATAATCGCATCCATTGAATGAATATCCGCTTCAATGGGATCTGGTATGTGAATGGATGATTGAACTGCCGACAGATCTTTCAACCCGCTCCCGGTTAGCAACACCACGTTTATTGATCCGGCATGCAGCAATCCCTGGTCCCGGTAATGCAACATGCCGGCATAAGCCGCAACAGCTGCAGGCTCTGAAAAAATTCCTGCACACCGGGAAAGCTGAACGGATGCCCTGAGGATCTCCTCGTCAGTTATTGAAACTGACTCCCCATGGTATTCTTTCATGTATGAGGTTGCCAAATGAAAACACCTGGGGACATCCACCGAGATGGAATCGGCAATGGTCTTCGAAGGCGTGGAAACGAACGAGCTACTGTTCAGGTTGTTGATAAGGTTGCTGCTTCCCGCCGCCTGGACGGCAACAAGGACCGGCATCCGGTTGATGATCCCAAGTTTTAACAGATCTTCAAATCCTTTGCAAACACCTGCATAGATGACGCCATCGCCCACCGGGATAAAAATACGATCGGGAACCACGTGGCCGAGCTGGTGGAAAATTTCAAAGGAAACGGTCTTTTTGCCCTCGATGGTTAACGGGTTATAAGCGGTGTTGCGGTTATAGTAGCCAAATTTTTTCGAGATCTCCACACTCAGGTCAAAGGCATCATCATAAGTTCCCCTAACAGGAACCAAGAGGGCGCCATACATCAGTATCTGTGTGAGTTTGGCCAGGGGCGCTGAAGCCGGCACAACGATGATCGCCTGCTGTCGCTGCGAGGCACACAATCCGGCGAGGGACGATCCGGCGTTTCCAGTTGATGCAGCAACCAGCGTGTGAATCCCATTTTCCTTTGCCCACGCTGAAACAAGTGCCGATGCACGATCCTTGAAGGAAAAGGTGGGATTCTGTGAATCATCCTTCAGAAACACCTCAAACGCTTCCCCGGGCCGCTTGTCCGCCTGTCCGCTTGTCCGCTCTTCAGTATCGTACAAAGGGGTCTCCCCAACACGCAACTTAGGCCATGAACTCAAATCCTTCAGCGGAAGCAATGGAAGAAAATGCTCCCGCTGCAAATTCTCAAAAAGGTCGCCTCCATGATCTTTACCACGAATCTGTTCATAATGATAAACTGTCTTCAGCACACCCCTGGGGGGCAAACCAGGCCGGTTCGAGCGCTCACAGGCCGGGCAGAGGTAAATGACCTCCCCGGCTGGGTATGTTGCCTTGCAATCAGCGCATTCGAAGTGAAATTTTATAGACATTTGGTAATTTCTGACTTGATTACTTTTTCACTTTTATGGGGCTGAGGTCCCGGATTACAAATTTTCATTTTTATTTATTGCAGTTGGCTTCTGCCTCCTTTATTTCAATAGCCCTGTCCTGTCATTGAACTCATTGATCAGTTCATCCCAACGGGCTGGCTGGCCGAATATCTTTGGCCAGATGTGGCGATCGTCCCATAGCTGGCGAAGGTCCTCCACCTCTTTTCCCTGTTGTTCGATCCAGGTAAAATATTTCAGGTTATGGATTGCTTTTTTATCGTTGTATCCAAGCTCTTTCATGGTCGACGGTGCGGTTCCCAACATGCATTTTTCATGATCGCGGGCAGCCTGCAGCAGTGAATATGAACCACGTTCTGCAGTAAGTTCCTCAAGACGTGAACCATACATTTCTGCTGAATCCGTAGCAATTGTAACGATTACATCCTCACCGGTAAATTCAAAATGCCGGGCAGTCTTGATGGCTGATAAAATGTTAGCGATTCCCGAGATACCGATCGTATCGAGCTTGGTTAACAAATCCTTGTCAACCCCGTTTGACCCAAGGTAATCGTGTCCGGTTTTTTCGTTGAAAAGCCTGAAAAGGCGCATACAATCTTCATCATCAATTGCAGTCACCAGGTCGGTATTCCTTACATTGTGTATCCAGGGAACATGTTTGTCACCGATTCCCTCGATGCGATGGCCGCCAAAACCGTTCTGCAGTAAGGTAGGGCATTGCAGCGCTTCTGATGCGACCACCTTCACGTGCGGAAATTTGGTTCGCAGGTAATCACCGGCGGCGATGGTCCCGGCTGAACCGGTAGCAGAAATATAGGCTGAGAGGCTTGCCACAGGCCCGGCAACCATCCGGAAGGCCTCTTCTATAGCGGTGCCTGTGACCTCATAATGCCAGCAGGAGTTTCCAAACTCTTCAAACTGGTTAAAGATCATGCAATCTTTCCGGGTACGCTTTATTTCCCAGCACTTATCGTAAATTTCCTTCACGTTCGACTCACACCCCGGGGTCGCTATCACCTCGGCGCCGATCTCCTTTAGCCATGCAAACCGTTCACGGCTCATCTCCTCCGGAAGAATGGCAACCGCGGTAACATCCATGAGGTAAGAATCGAACGCGCCTCCCCTGCAATAGTTTCCTGTCGAGGGCCAAACTGCTTTATGATAGGTCGGATCAAAACCGCCGGTGATGATTCGGGGGGCAAGGCACCCGTATGCTGCTCCTACCTTGTGTGCACCCGTGGGGAACCATTTTCCAAGCATGACGATGATCCGGGCATCAATGCCGGTCAGCGACTTTGGCAGTTCAATGAAATTCGGTGCACCGTAAAGTCCACCCGATGCTTTGGGCTCATTTTTCCAGGTGATGCGAAATAAATTCAGCGGGTGCAGATCCCATAGTCCGATGTTTTTCAATTTATCCTTGATGCTCCCTGGAATCAATTCAGGATTTTGCATCTGGGCAAAAGTCGGCAGGATGATGCCCTTTTCGCGGTAATGGCCAATGGCCTTCTCTAAAATAACGGGATCGGTGATTTGATTGATGATTGGGATCATAATGATGATTTAGGATTTACGATTTTAACACTCCGGGCTTTGTTCAGGATTTATAAAAGTTCAGTTGCATGGCGCCTTTGAGGATGATGCTCATTTGTGCTGCAAATTCAAAATGAAATTCTTTAACGCAAGGTGTCAGGAACCTGACATCAAGCAGGTCGAAATGATCAGGATCGATGAGCGCTTTCACCTGATTTGTCTCGTACATATATTTGCCATCCAACAAACTCAGGGTTTTGATGATCTCCTTTTCTTTATAGATCAGTACCAGTTTTTCCGGAAGCCGGCTGAGGAAAAATCCTCTCTCCTCCTTGTTAAATGATTCAATAGAAAGGCAGATTCCGGGTTTATCGGCAAACGGACGGCCACTGCTCGGACAGAAAGTATTGCAATTGCCACATTCATTGCACAGATCAAGTATGTTCAGGATTTGATATTGCTGATCGACATTGAAATTTTTATCTTCTTTATAAGCGATGGTGGAATCCTCATTCAAAACGGCTTTTTTCAAAGTATAATGAACCGGCTCGATCCGATAACTGAAGTTGGCCAGGTTAGGGCAAACAGTAACACACACGTTGCAGATCTCATCGCATTGCAAACAACGTGAGGCTTCCTTTATGGCTTCATCCCGGGATAATGAAGATATAACCAGGTCGAAATTGTGCCGCTGATCCAGTGATGTCTCTGCCGGATGATGTCCATATTCCCGCGTGGCCTTGCGGTGAAGAAGAGACTGAAGGTCCCCGTCACCTCCCCTGACAGGGGATGGTTGCAGGAGAAGGGTATCCGGGTCCATGGGAAGGGGCCGGTGATGAGGGGCATCTGCACAAATCTCCAGCGCCGCCTTGCGCCCGTCCCCAATGGCATTGATGGCAGTGGATGCGCCACGAAGCGCATCGCCGCCAATATAGAGTTTTGGTATCTGTGTTTTATAACTCCCCGGGTTGGTTTTCAACTTTTCCGGATCGAGAAAGTCAATCGCCAGTTGCTGGCCAATGGCCGGGATGAGGGTGTCGCATGAAATCTCAAATTCTGAGCCAGGAATGACAACCGGGGCAAGCCGGCCATCCTTTCCCTTCATGGCAAGCGTATTTCGCGAACATACCAGGCCAGTGATCAAGTCGCCTGAGGAAATGATCCGTTCGGGATTGGCAAGTTCAATGATCCTGATCCCTTCCTGCCTTACTGCTTCTATTTCACCCTGGTCGGCAGGCATTTCCCTGATGGTTCGACGGTAAACGACCGTAACACTCCCCTCCTTTCCAACCACACGGTAAGCAGTGCGTGCGGCGTCCATGGCCGTGTTTCCTCCGCCAATGATCACAACGTTGCTGCCCAATCTGATCTCCGGGTTGAGCTTAGCGTCAAATAAAAACTGCAACGGATCGATCACTCCCTTTGATTCTGCTCCATCGATCTTCAGTTTGACCGATTTTTGTGCCCCTGAGGCCAGGAACAGGGCATCATAATCACGCAGGAGTCCCTCAAACTTTTCATTATCAATTAATTGATTATCATGAAGATGCACGCCTGATGCCAGGATTCTGGTCATATCGGTTTCTGTCGCCTTTGAGGTAAGCCGGAATGAGGGTATTGCAGCGGAAACCATTCCTCCCGGAAGGTTTTTCTGTTCAAATATATCCACCTCAAGTCCCGCATTGCGCAAAAACCAGGCGCATGATAAACCGGCAGGGCCTGCCCCGATGATGGCAGCTTTTCTCCCCTCCCCTATGAGGGGAGGGGCTGGGGGTGGGGTATCAATGGATAAATTCAGGGGAGGGGCCGGGGGTGGGGCATCTACTCCTGATTTCACCGGTGGGGCCAGGGGCAGTGACCTCTCCGCCACAAACCGCTTTATCTCCCTGATATGCAATGCATTATCATAATTGATGCGGGTGCATTTCAACTGGCATAAATGGTCACATACCATTCCTGTCACCGAAGGAAAAGGGTTGGTCCTGAAAATGGCAGCGAAAGCAGCGGGGATATCACCGTAAGCTGTATAATGCATGTATTCAGGGATATCCTGGTTCGTCGGACATGTATCGGTGCAAGGAGCATGAATGCAATCAAAAAGACCAAGTTCACGGGAAGTCTTGATCGATGGAGTTACCGGTGAGCCTTTATGGTATAACCGGTTATCGGCAACCCGGTCTGCATACCTGTTAAGATTAAACAAAGCGGCTCCGGAAAGCAAATGGGGTTCTTCCGGACTATCTTTAGCGGAACCGCATTTGTATGATCCATCCAATGCAACTTTTGAGATATACGCATCAATGCTGTCAACCTGTTTCAAAGAAAATTCACGTCGAAGATTTTCGAAATACTGGTGCAACCGTCCATAACCACCGGGTTTTAAGAGGTCACTGCAAACGGTGACCGGTTTCATTCCGCTGGCCAGCACATCCGCAATGTTGAAACAATCGACCCCGGCCGAAAACGAGATATCAAGGCCTCCTTCGAGGTCATTCTGCAGTTTTCGGGCTAGAGAAATACTGACCGGATGAAGCGCCCGGCCGCTCATGTACATCATGGTCTCCGAGGCATTAAAAATGTCCTTGTCATTTACACTCTCCAGCGTATTGGTCAGCTTGACCCCAAACTTTACTCCGCTATCAGCAGAAGCACTCTTCAGAGATCCGATGATATTCAAAGCATCGGCATATTTCAGGTCGTGCTCAAAAGCGAGGTCGGGAACCCTGGTGGTAAAACCAAGTTTGTCGTTGAGCATGGTACACAGCGTCTCAGCGCCCAGCAATGTCGGATTTAATTTGACAGTGGTATGCAACTTCTTTTCCCTGATCAGGTAAAGTGCAATTTTTTCGATCTCTTCCGGCGGACAGCCATGCATGGTGCTCAGGGTAATGTGATCCGAGATCTGAGACGGGATATTCAAGCTCTCAATGCCGGGATAGATGTCACGAATGGATTTTTTCGCAAGGTCCAGCTCTTCGGTACAATCCCGCATCCGGTCGAGGAACCATTGCACATTGGGCTTCATGATTCCATCCAGGTTGTACCCCACGCTCATGTTGAACATTGTACCGGCCTGGCCGCAAAAACCGAGTTCCCTGTGCAGGATATGGATGATGATCCAGGCATTCAGGTACTCTGTAAACGATTCCCGGACTCTTAACTCTTGTGACCATTCACAGTTGTAGCCTTCATCCTGCATATCGATACAAGGCTTTGACACTTCAAGTTCATCCAGGGTTTGAATGGTCTTCAACTCGATGTACCTAGCCCCACAGAGCCAAGCCGCAACAATATTGGCGGCAAGCTGTGTATGAGGACCGGCAGCAACTCCGATCGGTGTTTCCAGATACCGTCCATACCTGGTTGAGCCAAATACATCCTTGTCTTGCGAACGATAGAATAAACTTCCGGGAATCCCCATGAATGAGTTTTGCCGGATTTCGGTAAGTGTGTGATACAGAAGTTTTGGAAGTGAAATTGGATGAAAGTTTCCGGACAATGTTGCTTTATTATTTCGGGTGAATTTAAGAGCCCAAAATTAAAGATAAACCATGAGAATTGGCCCTGTGAAAAGTAAAAAACAGAAAGATCACCCCATGTAATGTATTTTGAGTTGATTAACCTGCTAATTTTGTTGTCCCGAAAATAAACAGTAACACGATGGAAGCAATAAAAATATACCTGGATGAAGCATTCGAAGAAGCATTTCATGGGGTAAGAAACAACCTCGGCGGGCCGTTTGGTGCAGTGGTGGTGAAGGATGGGAAAATCATCGGCAAAGGTGGGAACCGGGTAAGTTCACAAAATGACCCTACAGCCCATGCCGAAATTGTGGCAATCCGTGAAGCCTGCCAGAACATTGCCAGCTTCGATCTTACCGGGTCCGTGCTGTATGCAACCTGCGAACCTTGCCCCATGTGCCTCTCGGCAATCTATTGGGCAAACATCCACACTGTTTATTATTGTTCAACACGTCTGGAAGCAGAATCCATTGGATTTAAAGACAACCACATTTATGAAGAACTCAACGTGGTTCCCGAACAACGGAAAATTCACTTTAAGCAAGTTGCAGACCCCAAAGCCTCTGAGCTTTTCAGTGAATGGTCAGGAAAGAACGATAAAATTCCCTATTGAAAATCCCTATTTCACCCAGGGTGGTTTTGGAGGTGTTTTGGGCTTTTTTGCCGGCTTAGGGGCGCTTGGTTTTTTAGGTTCCTTCGGCTTTGGAGGTTTCTGGGCTTTCTTGGGTGCCGGGGGTGGTTTGGGATGCTGCATGCCATTGTCTGCAACAACCGGAAATACAATTTTAGTCATGGCCGGTGCAACACCGGTCATGACTAAAAAGGCCAGGGAAAGAATCAAGACTTTCATGGACATCGTTTCTGATCGAATTTCATGACAAAAGTAACCTATTTTTTAATCAATTTTGTTGTTACAGACTTATTCCCACTTACAGCCCTGATTAAATAAATACCGCACGGTTTGCCCGCCAATGTAAATTCTTTGTGCTTCAGGTCATTGATTTCTTCACCGAAAATTCTTTCCCCATGGATACCATAAACAGTCACGTAGACACTCCCCTGCTGGCTGTCTCCCGGCAGATCGATGGCGAACTGCCCTGGAGTAGGATTCGGGTAAACGTTGAACCTTGACCCATCCGGCGGGGGAACAATTGACTCATCCAATGCATTGGCAACCAATGGCGTATCCAGTGTATAGCAATATTGTCCTGATGCGGTGATGGTTCCATGCATATACCCTCCGGAGTTTACCAAAGTACCTGGCAGATAATTGATCTTCTCACCGGCAATCATGGTCACACTGCCACCACTTTGCACAAGGAAGGTGCTTCCATTTCCGGCAACGCTCATGGTTTGAATTGCATCGTAACAATGTGATTGCCCATTGCCAACCGTAATGTTTTGTAAAGAAAGGATTAACGGAACGGCAATGATTACATCAACCGGGTCGGCGCCAACGCATCCGGAGGTACTTACAGTCAAAGTGTAGGTGGTTGTAGCAGGGGGCAAAGCCACCGGATTCGGAATCCCGGGATCACTGAGCCAGGTTGAGGGAGTCCATGCGTAGGTGTATGGTAAAGTACCTCCCGTTGCCGAACCGTTCAGTTGCACCGAATTGGATTGCATGATGATGTCACTCCCTGCATTTACGATCAGGGCATTCGAAACAACAGAAATGTTTGAACTCTGGTAGAAGGAAGCAATAACCTTCCCCAAAGGATCATTGTATTCACAAGCGCCGGTTGTCTGTGTGTCCCAGGAAAGCGTGGTCGAAATCCCCGCAATGGATCTGAACCGGTATTGAATGAGAACGCCTGTCCCGATGTTGGCAGGGGCAGTGGATGCCCATGAAAATAGCACATGGTTGCCCGATCGGTTCACCACAAGGATACCTCCCGTGAGAGCGCTGTTCACTGAATGATACCCTTCAAAGGACAAGCGTGTGGTATCAAAAACCATCGTGAGTGAAATGCTGCCAACATTGTTGCAATTCATAACCCCGATGGGAATATTCAGGTTCCCGGTACAGGAATTGACGACGGCTCCCGGTTCGGTAGTAATCGCAGCCTGTGTTACAGCCAGCAGCGCTGAATTAGAAGTATCGGCAGGCGGGCATGTTCCCGAAACCAGGCACCGGTAAAGGTAGCCATTCATCGTTATTGCAGCCGGGTTGATGGTCAGGGTGGCGGCGAAAGCTCCTGAATAGGGGGAAATATTGGATAAATCAGACCAGTTTGCCCCACCATTGGCACTTATCTGCCAGTGATATCCGGGGGATGTGCCAGTCGCAGTAACGGAATAGATTGTACTTCCTCCGGCATAAATGGTTTTATTGACCGGGTGAAGGGAGATGGACGGGGGCAGATTTATGGTGAGGTTCCCGTTATTCCAGGTCGAATAGATCACTTGCCCGGTCAGATCATTGTATTCGCAGTTGCCGGGTGTACCGGTATCCCAGTTCAATGAACTGGTGCCGGGCGATCCGCTGAACTTCAACTCAACAAGCGCCGAACCGTTTGCGATCGATGCCGCAGTTGTATTCGACCAGGTCATTAACACCTTGCCCCCCGTTGCATTGATACTTAAAACGCCTCCGGAAACGGCTCCATTCAGATTCTGGTAACCGGTATAAGTCAACACAGATGAATTGTAATTCAGAACAAGTGAAAAAGATGCTACACCAATGAAGTTAGTAACGTTCACCGGCACAATGAACTCACCCGGGCACCCCGTCAGGGTGCTGCAATTTGTAATGACATTCGGCAGGACGGTCAGCGTTGCAGGATTGGAGAAGACCTCCGGCTGACAGGTCCCGGTTACCTTGCAACGATACTGATACCCTGTCATGGCAAGCTGAGCCCCGGTGATGGTCATGGCCGGGGTTTTTACATTGGTATAGAAGCCGGCGTTTGACAAATCACTAAAGTCGTCTCCCCCGTTGGTACTAACTTGCCATGAATACGTCAGCCCCGAGCCTGAAGTTGTCACACCAAATGTCGTGTTTTCCCCCATGGCGATGGTCCTGTTTGTCGGGGGGACGGTAACTGCCGGCAATCCGTAAATGGTTTCACTGCCGTTGTTGAATACAGATGTCATCAGTGATCCGCTCAGTGTTGTAAACTCACAGTTACCTGCACCTGCAATATCCCATAACAGTGGGCTGGTTCCCGTTGCTGCAGAAAAAAGGAGCTGGATGATGGTACCGTCACCAAAGGTAACCGCATGATCGCTCGACCAGGTCAGGTAAACCTTGCCCCCTGAGGCATTTGCGACAAAGAGACTTCCCGGCAACGCCAGGGCACCGTTCAGGTTCTGATATCCGGAATAGGTCAGGGAGGAGGTGTTGTAGGAGAAGGTCAGGGAAAATGCAGCAACACCTGCGAAATTCGTCACAGTTACCGGGACAATGATATTCCCGGGGCAGAAACCGTAAGCGGGTGTGGGCAAGGTTGTTGTAACCGGGTTGATGACGGTGAGCGTCACTGTATTTGTATATACCTCGGGATTGCATGTCCCTTTCAACCTGCACCGGTATTGGTAACCATTGTAACTAAGGAGGGCATTTGCGATGCTTAAGGTTGGTGTGGCAACACCCGAATAGGTGGCATTGTTTGCAAGGGTATCCCAGTTAGTTCCACCGTTGGTACTACGCAGCCACATGTATCCAGGTCCTGTCCCAATGGCTGAAACGGTGATAGAGGTATTCTGCCCGACCAGGGTAGTTCTGTCGGCCGGCTGCGTATTAATAATGGGAGGCTGGTTGATTGTCAGTGTTCCGTTTGTAAAGGTAGCCGGCAGCACATTGCCGTATACATCACTGTACTCGCAATTGCCCGACGACTGGGTGTCCCATGCAAGTATAGTGGAACCGGGTGTGGCATGGAACTTTAATTTAACCAGCGTGCTGTTCCCAAGGTTTGCAGCGGTGGTCCTGATCCAGCTGATCACAACCTGGTTCCCGGAAGCATGGATGATCAGCATTCCTCCATTGAGCAAAGGATTCAGGTCCAGATAATTAAGATAGGTCAGTTTGGTGTTGTCAAAACCCAGTACCAGTGATATCGCCCCAATGCCGTTGCAGTTGGTCACAATGATGGGGACCACGGTATCTCCGGGGCAGCTTGTCACCGTGCCGGCGGAGGTGTTGATTTGTGCATGGATCGAACCTGCCCCGATCACCATCAGCAACAATAGTAGTATTTTTAAAATCAGTGTTTTCATTGTGCAGCGATTTTTAGTAAGATACCACTAACTTGATCATGCCGGAATAGGTTTGTCCATTGCTTGTGTTTACAATTTTTAATAAATATACACCTGAATTAAGATTTGATGCCTTCAATGCAACTTTATGACTGCCTGCACTAAAATCGCCGGAGACGATATCCATGACCGGGGTTCCAACCACATTCAGCAAAGAGACCCGTAAATTTACGGCATTTTTAAGCGTAAACTCAATCACTGATTTTTCTGTGACCGGATTGGGGTATACAGATAACCGGCTGAGGTTGTTATTGGGACGAACCCCCGTCAGTGTGGTATTGATGGTTGGAACCGAAACAACTTCCCATGCATTGGGAGTTGCTGATCCATCTGCAAACTCGCAATCTTCATAGAGATCGAGGGCAATACTTCCGTTAAGGCCTGAAAGATCCCTGGTTTTCATCCTCAGGATGACCACAATTTCATCACCGGTAATATTCAAAGCATTCATGTCGCACCAGGCCATCCGGAACAACCCGTTCACTGCCGTCCAGGAGAATCCCGTAAAGCCATTGGCCAGCCGGGCATCCGTAATTTCGAGAAATTGAGCAGGATAGTAGAACCCAAGTGAAATGGCTCCCAATTGCATGGCGGTTTTCAACTTTACCGGGAAATCAAATTCGGAAAAGGATTCCACAACCAGTGAACCTTCGTAAACCAATCCAACAGAAGCAGGGCTTTTTGTTCCCGGGATATAGGATGCATTTACGTCTCCGAAATGGAGCATCAGGAGGTCATTGCTAACGTTGCTGCCATTCACGATGACGGTGTCGCTGTGGTAGAGATAATCCCCGGCCGGGAAAGTGGTGATCTGGCCTGTAAACCGTTTCAGAACAAGCAGGGCATCGGCGCCGTTCACGGTATGACTGTAATTTACATCGGCGGCGGCGAGTTTCATCCCGGTAAGAGGCATGACAAGGGCAAAATGGTTCAGGATGGCCAATGCATCCGTTGAATTGCAACCACGTCCTGTATCTGCAGGGGTAATGGTCATCTTGTAATTACCGGAAGCAATGGAGGGGAAATTGAATATTCCTGATGAGTTGGTTGTGGCAGTTCCGATCACCGTGTTGCTGAAATTTTTAACCGACATCATTGCATTTTGCATCGGGCTTGCCGCTGAATTGGCATATTTTACAGACCCACTGAGCAGGGTATTTGTAGTGAATAAAGATGGAACCTGGGCAAAGGGTACAAATGACACCCTGCCCTTTGCGGAATTGTCAGATTTATCGAATATTCTCAAAGCAATCATTGTTGAATCTCCGGTTCCCCAATAGTTATACCTTGCATTCAAATCGGCCGTTGAGTTGTTATACAGTTCATACAGCCCATTGTTATAAAGATTGCAGGTAAATTCTTCAGTGTTTCCAAGGGTGCAGGTTCCTGTTCCGTCAAGATAGATTCCATTGGATGAGTTATAAATAAAACAGGAATTTCTGATGGTCAGACTGGAATTGTTGATGACCAGGCCATTGCCGGTTGAGTACCTCAGGATGCTATGGTCCAAAGCAGGCTGGCCCGTGTTTACGCAGTTGATATTGTAAGAAGCGCCCTTTTCGATCACGCAATATTTCAGCAATGAGGTGCCCCCCCATGCATCATTCCACGGGGAGAAATAAATACCGGCCCAGCCACCTGCCAGGTTGTTATAGGGTTTAAAAGTAATCGTACTGTCAACCTTGCCTTCGGCCCAAAGATCGCCCCCGAAGGAGTTAGGCACTCCAAGTTGCAGCTTGACACCCGGATTGAACGCCATCGTAACGCCGGGCTGGATGATCAACCGTGAATGTCCTGAAAATTGCGCCATGTTGATGTCACCAAGCACATGATAGGGAACATTGTCGAAGTAAACCGTCCGGTTTGCCTCGTAATTTCCACCCGACAAGGCAATGTAGTTCATCGTATTTGAAGTATAGGTGTTTCCCCTTAGGTATGCATTGCAGATCCAGTCGTTGAATTTGAGCGGGTATCCTGCGTTCTGCGTAAAGAGGCAGTTTTTAATGGACGGACTAGACTGGGATAACACAATACCATGCAATGCTGAAAAATTGATGGTACAGTGATTCATCGAAGGCTGTGCCGACCCTTCGATCAGGATATTCTGAGAAGCGCCATGCTTAACGGTGCAATACTCCATGACGGAAGTCCCTCCCCAGTCATCATTCCATGGTGTAAAATGAATTCCCTCCCATCCTCCGGGAAGAAGGCTACTGGCTTTGAAAATGATCGGACTGACCGCGGTACCGATTGCATTCAGTTCACCACCGAATGAATTTCCAGCCCCAAGTTGCAATTTTTTCCCTGCAGCAAATTCCATGATGACACCGGGATCAATGGTCAGTTTGCTCGACCCTGCAAATTGCGCCATGATCAGGTTGTCAAGCACTAAATAGGTGACGCCATCATTGTTGTAGGTGCGGTTAAAAGGGTAGCTTCCGCCTGACAAGGCAAAACGGTTGATCACATTGCCTGTGTAAGTATTTCCCGTATGCGTTGGGTTGGCTTCAGGATTCAGGAAATAAACAGGGTATCTCCCGTTGTTGAGAAACTGGCAATTGGTGATATTCCCCGCTGAATTATTGTACCTGGCCCCGTCCTGTAATGAATTCCGGATAATGGAATGGTTGATCAGGTTGGGCTGGGCCGTGCTTACAGAATAGTAATTATAATCGTTCCCCTTCTCGAGGATGCAATAATCCATCTGGGATTGACCTCCCCAGTTATCGCTCCAGTCGGAAAAATAGATGCCATTCCAGCCACCGGGCAATCCGTTGTGGGAGGTAAAGGTGATCATACTGTCTGCCGTTCCGAGTGCATACAATTCCCCGCCAAAGGAATTTCCAACACCAATCTGTATTTGCACCCCTGCCACTCCTTTGATGGTGTTCCCGGGTTCGATGGTCAGGCGGTTCGCTCCGGAAAAGAGTCCGACCTGTACACTTCCTAGCAGGATATAATCATAAGTGATCGAATTCCAGCGCTGGCTTGATGAGATGTCGCCGCCATCAATGGATATCCCGTTATAGGTATTGGCTGTAAGCGTCGGCGATCCGATTGGCTGATAAAAAGTAAAGTTGGGCGAGGGGTACCTGAATGCATATAAATTATGGTCAATAACGGTACCGGAGGAACTGAAGTTCGGCACAGATGCCGTAGAGGTATAGTAAACCCCTGCCCCGCCGTTATAGGACATTGAACAATTTACCAGGGTGGGATTTGAATTGTTGAGGAAAAGGCCGTTTTCGCTATTGGCCCGGATCCTTGAATTCTGGATATTTATATGCGCAGAATTCAGGCGGATTCCGTTCCCATCCGCATTGCGGATATTGCAATTTGAAAGCAACGGTTCATCGGAAAGGTTGCAGAACAGGTTTGCATTGTTGGAGCCATAACCGGCATTGGCGATCACGGTATAATAAAATTGGGAGGAAACACCTGCATCACTGGCATCATCAAATAAAATGCCATCCCAGTTCCCGGTTTCATTGGTAAAGTAAGTGAATTTAACCGAGTCACCCGCAATTCCGTTGCATTTCACATTGGCGGCACTCACTGTCAGCCCCGTCCCAGGCAGGAAGAGAATAGTTGTACCATGTTCGAATGTATGGGTTCCGGAAGTCAGTGAAATATCAGCTGTTGCCCAGTATGGGCTGAGGGCTTTTGTAAATGTACTGATGCCGTCAAGATTTCCGGTCAGTTGGGTTCCCGGTGTGGTCAATCTCATCTCGTTCAATGTTGAATTGAAGGTAGTGGAACCGGTAAGCATGACAGCATATTGGAGGTACTGTTTGGTCTGGTTAACGATAATTGGTGAGGCCGAAACCTGCGGTGTCCAGTTGCTCCATATTCCATCGCTGCCGGCAATCCGGTAGTTTACCTGCATGGCCGCCGGGGCTGTCGACGTCATGAAGAAGCTGAGGGAGTCGATTAACCTCTCCGCACCCAGTTCATAAAACGGGCATGAAACGAAAATCCCATGGGCGACATAGTTGGTTGTTTGAGTCATGAGTGCATAGCGGCAGTTCAGGATCGGCCCGCCGGAAAGATTTGTCCCACCAGTGTAAAAGATAATCCCGTTGCCCTGGAATGCAGAACCATCCTTGGTATAATCGTACATGACATTGGGCGATGTTTGCCAGCTCAGCGATTCGGCATTGGAATAGTAAACTACATTACTTAATGTTGCGCCTACCGCACCTGCCATGACGGCGATAACTCCGTTTGTAACAACTGAAGAGTGATTGCTTACAGGCTCTGGCAAACTGGTTCCGGAAGACCATGACCCGGTGGAACCATCCAATCCGGGCACGGCGATATATACGGAATTTGATTTAATGCCCGAATCATCATAACCACCCAGAACAAAGAGTTTATTGTTGTATGTAACCGTACTGTGCCTGTTCCTGGCAACCGGCAAACTGGTACCTGATGTGAAGGCCGACAGGGTGTTCAGGGCATTGACTCTGGCAACATAAACATTGGGCAGGGCGGTATTTTCAGTCATCGAACTTGAACCCCCGATCACGTAGATACAGCCCATCATATAGGTGGCGGTGTGTCCCCACAGATTCACCGGAAGGGTAACCGGTGAAGTTTGCCAGGCACCGATGGATCCATCTGCACTCAGTGTTGCATAATAAATCGTGTTATATACCTGTGATCCATCGCGCCCTCCCATGACATAGATCGTATTGGTGCCAATCACCACGGCCGGATCGCGCAGTGCAACAGGCAAGGGTGTGAGGGCAGTCCAGCTATCCACGCCTCCGCCCTGGATTGTTGCCCTGTATACAGTATTCACATAATTCAGGTTATTGTAACCCCCTACCAGGTATACATACCTGTCATTCCACGAAACAGTCTTGTGACCGGCCAGCGTTTGAGGAAGCACCGTCGTGGTAAGCCAGGTACCTACATCACTGGCGGCAAATTGCAGATAAAGGTTGTCACTGGCAGCGACTGTATTGTTCAACACTCCTTTGTTGAAGTCGGCGGTGAGTGTTTGGGAAAAGTTGACCTGGGCATAAACATTAATAAATCCCAGGGCGCCACAAGAAATAATTCCCGACAACAAAACTTTCAATAAAAGCCTGTTTTTCTGAAAATGAAACTGATTTTTCATAATAAAGGGTTTTAAAAGGCTGGTTAGAACACAATATTAGATATCTCATTGGCAATAATATTTTTATCGGAAATATGAAGGGTAAATATATGAAATTAAACATTTATTTGTTAGATATTTATTTGATATAATCAATTTATTTTTGTCAAGGATAAAACAGGAATCCAAAATAATCTATCTTTTATAACTTATAATCATCCAATACTTTAATAAATTCAACCCGGCTTCATTTTCCAAATTGTCATCTATTATGTTTTTAGAATAATTTCAATGACCCGGGATTACATGATAATTGTTATGGTTAAACGGGCGCGGCCGCCTCTTCAAACCCGGAACACTTTTGGCCCCTGTGGACTGTTGAAACGAATCCTGATGATGGCTATAGGATAATTGTAGTACTTTTACAATTAAATATTCCGGGGTAATCCATGGGAGTAAAAAGAAACGTCAAAATGCCGGATCATCACAATAAAAAGAGATTCCTCAATCTGCCGAAATACCCAGGCGGAAGCAATGCTTACAGGGAATTTATTGCCGCCAACCTGGTCTATCCGCAAGCCGCACTTGACGCCGGTGTTGAGGGAACAGTGATTATTGAATTTGACATTCTCGATAACGGAATTGTTCAAAATCAACGTGTAATGAAAGGAATAGGATATGGTTGCGACGAGGAGGCTTTGCGCCTGGTAGGATTACTGCGGTACGAAAAGGTCAAAAACAGAGGCGTGCGGGTTAAGATGTCTACCAAAACCAACATCAACTTCAGGCTGCCGGCCGGGGTGAGGATCAATTATGCCGTTGCATCACAGGATTCCCCAGCCAAAAACAATGAACCGGGCCAGGATAAGCCAGCGCCGGTTACCTATGAATATACGATCTCCTTTTAACGATCAGTACGGGGCTGATCATATTCAATTTTCAAGGTTCCCTCAACCGTCAGAAATTTCATCGGCTCAACCGTTAAGGATGCCTGTTGACGGATCGTCAGATCGTGACAGGTTGCAGGATTGACCGAAGAAACAACCGGCATGTGAATCGCTCCTGACGGGATGATCACATTGTTAGTTGCAACCGGGACTCCGCTGATAAAATCATGGTTCAGCATTTGCCAGTTTTCCTGGTTGTGCCAATCCCCGTTTTCCTTCCCGGTCCATACCCATGTAAGATCAGCCGGCCCGAATAAAAAATTCCCTTTGCCGCTGAATGTGACCAGTGCCAGATGATTTACAGGGTCGTGAGCAATAGAAGATACCGGCCCGCGGAGGACTTGTAATGCAGGATCAGTAAACAATTGAACGGTGCCAAAATCAGAAACATAACCACCTGAGATGGCTGAATCAATTTTCATCCAGGCAATATCCATTTTTTTATCTGTCCTGATGATGGTTTGCGAACCTGCAATGATGCTGTCACCATTTTGAAGAAATGCGGATGAAAAATGGCTATCGGATGTTTCCGAATAAAAACTGATCATCCCATTGCCTTTTACAGACTTATTCATTCCTGAAGAATCGGGTGAAATGGTAAACAGCGTTCCGTTTTGCGAACAGAAGACAAGGTCCCTGTAGTTATCCGACTGAATTGCGGCTGAAGTTACAATGCCGGACTGACATGCCGGGAAAACCTGCGGAGACAGCGCAGTGTATGGGAAAAGGGTGGAAAGGAAAAGGGTATTTGCAACGTTGTTCTTTTGTACGAGCATCTTCGAATATTTCCTGAAACCTCCCGAAATAGCCATGCTGTCCTGTTCATAGGAATATCCTGAAGCATTCCCCGGAGTGGTAACACGGGCGAGCAGGGAGACCTGGTTCCTTGAATATATTCCCTGTGAATTGCCAAAGTCAGGGATGAAGGCGCCGGTTGATGCGGCTGGGGTACCGCCGAATAATCCATTCCCGTGCAATTGAAATGTATAATTTTTAGGAGATGATGATGTAACGAAATCGGAGAGAAGAAAATACTTGTTCCGGATGAACAGGTTCTTCCGGATGAAGTCGGCACCCTGATAGCTAACCCGGACTTCTCCATAATCAAGAAGGGGAGTATCAAAACAATGTTCTATATAGGCCGTATTCGTGGAGGTACTGACAAACTCTCCGGTCGGTTTTAAAGGTCCTGCGCCACCGACAAGGATAAGGCTGTGGTCAATGGCTTTATTTTCGAGGTCGGCCAGCGATGCCCCCGGGTACCCCGGATCAAGGGCAAGGAGTTCACCATAGGCTGCCAGTGAAAAACTTGATGCATCACCCTGGTGGTGCGATTTGGCTCCCGTAAGTGCAATGCCATGTTTGCCGATAAAATGCATGTATATAGCCGAAGTTTCCCAGGATGAGCGAAAAACCAGGCTGCCGGCGGCAGGCAACGCTTGAAAAAGACTGTCGGTGATGGGGCCGTGTGCTACATTTGTCGCAATGTATTGGGTCCTTATAAAAGGATCATCGGGGGAAAAGCCCGGATTGAGCCAGTTGAATTGCGGTTTCCCCGACAATGCCATGATAACGGTTCCAAAATCCATGGAACTGTCGTGAATGTCTGGTGAATGGCCATCGGGCATGCGGATCTTGTTCATCCAGTCGTAAAGCCGGTCGTATCTTGGATCGAACCATGGATTCCGGATGTTCCGGGATGTGCTGTTAAAAGTGGCAGGATAATATCCGTCAGGCAGAAAATTCCCCAGGGAACGGATGAACGGGAAGGCATTTTCAAAGGCATATTTAAAGTAGTTCGGCCCTTCGGCGTATCCCGCAAGGGTATCCGGCTCGGAAACACGCGGATAGGTGCCATTTTCCATCCACAGCGTGTTATCTAGGTTATACAGCCCGGCATTGATCCAGTTCTGGGGCTGATAATTTGCATTGGTGCTTGAATAATCATTGAATACAACAGCCGCAAGTCCAAGTGATGAAGCGGTCATGATGCTGTGGTTATTAACCTGGAAAGTAAAAAACTTATACGTCCCAAAAGGGAAAACGTAATATGAAGCCATCGCTTTCTCATAAAGGTTGGCTGTGAAGGTCAAGAGTTTTGCTTTTGATGCTTCCAGCAGGGGCTGTGCCACACCGGCACCTTTCAGTAAATCGTAGGCCATGAGGTACAACATAAGTTCCTTCGACCGGTGTTGCCAGGGGGTATAAAAGTTCCAGGAAGTTCCAACATCCACGTTGGCATTCAATTGTTCAAGGAGTCCCAGCACACGGGTCCGCAGGGAATCCCGTTCGTTTGCCAACAATGGCACGATAGCACCATCGGAAAACTTTCTGTCCATCAGGTAAATGAATGCGGCTTCCCGGGCAATCATGGAACGGATGAACCTTTCATCGATGGTGGAATTCCCTGCCGGGATGACCGAAGTAGCATAGATCCATGTCAGGCTGTACAAATAGAGATGGTCCGGGTCCGCGAGCGTTGACCTGACTACCGGGACGGCAGAACTGTCAAGCAATATCCTTGGAAAACTGGAATCAAGGCCAGGCGGGTTCCAGCTTCCCTGGGCAAAGACCTGGAAAGGGATCAGAAAAGGCAATAGGTAAAAGAACAGCTTCTTACTCATCTTTCCATCTGTTTAATAACAAAATAAAATCAACCACAGCAGGCACATTAGGCCACATTGATATACCATAAGCCGGTAACTTCTGTTTGCGATCGGGATCTGATTTGCCGATTGTGGCGAAAAAGATTTTCACATAAAGGTAATCATTTTTGCCGGGAATATTCAATATGCTGATAAGCCATAAAACAAATCCGGAGATAATTCGTTTTATTTTTATATCATTGAGGAACAATTATATCGCTGATTATGAAACTAAAACGATTATTATTGCCTGTATTGCTCTTTACTGCCGCAATCTTTACATGCCATGCCCAATTCCCGATTTCAATCAAACAAGTGCTCGACCCGGGGAAAGGAGGCCTGACCGTACAGGACGCCACAGCGGGCATCCGGGAGGCGCTGAAACAGGGAACAGGTGAAAGTGTTAAAATAGTGTCAAAAACCAACGGTTACCTTGCCAACCCCGAAATAAAAATACCCTTCCCGCAGGAGGCAAAGGAGGTCGAAACAAAACTCAGGGCGATCGGCCTTGGATCGCAGGTGGATGAAGTGGTTACTTCAATCAACCGCGCTGCAGAAGATGCCGCGAAAAGCGCAGAACCGGTATTTGTTTCAGCCATCACCGGCATGACCGTCTCCGATGCCATTAATATCGTAAAAGGCAATGATGACGCTGCCACACGTTATCTTGAAAAAACCACTTCGCCGGAATTGAAAGTAAAATTCAGCCCCATCATCAAGGCTTCCCTCGACAGGGTCGACGCCACCAGGCTTTGGACCGAAGTGATCAGACAATACAACCAGATCCCATTTGTTAAAAAACAAAATCCTGACCTGACGGCCTATGTTACCGAGAAAGCCATCGCCGGGCTGTTTGTGATGGTGGCCAGGGAAGAAGTTAAAATAAGGAAAAACCCGGCTGCACGCAGCACGGAAATTCTTAAAAAAGTATTTGGAAACTGATTGGTTCGTTAACTGACTGTTTGATTTAAACTCAAACAGGAAGGATGAGCCATAAAATCCCCACGGCAATCGCAAGAAAACCACCCGCCAGGGTAAACCATTTTAAAAACACCTGTTTGTCCCTTACAACCGAACGGAAGGCCACAAGTCCTAAAATAGAGGCAAATAATATCATGGTTGAGATGGTGCCGGCTGCAAAGGCGGAAATATATAGTATGGAAGCCATCAACGTAGGCAAGGCAAGGGATGGCAAAAGTGCAAACAGATGGCTGAACCCGGCAAAACCATGCACAACCCCTATGAAAAAAGAAGTAAAAGCATTTTGCCTGACCATCCCGGTGTGCTCGTGTTCGTGCCCATCCGGGTGTTCCAACAGGTGATCCCCCCTTCCCCCATGCGAATGCCTGTGAATATGTGCATATAAAAACGGAAAGGTATGGAAATGTGAATGAGGCCTGTTCCCGTGCGAATGGCGCAGGTAAGTTCTCAGGATGGCCCAGCACCCGATCCCGATCAGTAAAAGGCCGATGACCGTTTCGCTGTGTTTCGAGATCGCCTCCAGCGGAAGAAATTGTTTGAACAGGATGAACAACAATCCGATCAGCAACATGCCAACCGTATGTCCTATTCCCCATGACAATCCAATCATCCACGATTTTTTCCTGCTGTCGATGGCCAACGGGGTCACCGCGGCAAGGTGGTCAGGCCCGGTAACAACATGGGCAACACTGGCAATAAAACCTGTCAGAATTGTCAGCATAGGTTCATTTATGATGCTAAAATAAATAAAATATGCATAATTTTACATTTATTATTTTACCGGATATCGCATCCATTAAGCTGTTCAATAATTCCGTTATTCAAAATTGCGATTATTAAAACACTGGAGATCATAGTCACCGGACTGGTGCAGGGTGTCGGTTTCAGGCCATTTATCTTCAGGCTTGCCAGCAGGTTCAACCTGAAAGGCTGGGTCATGAACACCAATGAAAATGTTCGGATCCATGTTACCGGAAACCCGGCAGATATCCGGCTTTTCTTAAATGCTATTCAAGAGGAAGCACCCCCTGCGTCGGTGATTGAAGACGTTATAATGAATGAAACCGGCCATGAGGCATATAAGGAATTTACTATTTTACACAGCCATGATGTTTCCGACGATATAACGGAGATCAGCCCCGACATTGCAGTTTGTCCCGAATGCCTTGAAGATATCTGCCTGCAGGGAAACCGCTTGAATTATGCTTTCGTCAATTGCACCAATTGCGGGCCACGTTTCACCATCATCCGGGATCTTCCATACGACAGGGCAAAAACGACCATGCAGGAATTCCCCATGTGTTCCGATTGCAGGAAAGAATATGAAAATACAGGTGACCGGCGATTCCACGCACAACCCGTTGCCTGTGAACGATGCGGCCCCCATTATGAGTTATTTGTCAGGGGAATAAAGATCAGTGAGGCAATGAATGCCATCATCCGCCATGTAGCGCAACGCATAGAAACCGGTGGGATTTTGCTCATCAAAGGACTGGGAGGCATGCACCTGGCTTGTGATGCATTTAACGAGTCGGTGGTGACGAGGATGAGGGATCTGAAAAAACGTGACGGGAAACCTTTTGCGGTGATGTTCCGTGATGTGGAATCAATTAAACGGTATGCCATTGTAAGCAGTCAGGAAGAGAAATCGCTGTTGTCGTGGCGTCGCCCCATCGTTCTGCTCGTAAAAAAAAATCACGGGAAGCCCCTGGTTGCAAACAATGTCAGTTCAGGGCTGAACCTGCTTGGAGTGATGTTGCCATATTTGCCATTTCACGCACTTCTTTTTCAAAAACTACAAACATCGGCTATTGTTCTAACCAGCGGAAATTTCAGCAACGAACCGATCCTTATTGATAATGGGGAAGCCATGTTCCGGTTTTCAGATTTCCTGGACGCCGTTGTATTGCACAACCGTGAGATCCATAACCGGACGGATGATTCGGTTGTAAGGATTATGGATGAGAAGGAACGCGTTTTTCGTCGTTCCCGCGGTTATGTACCTGCTCCAGTTCGCACCTTACTGAACACGGATGGCATCCTGGCTTTCGGGGCAGAACTCACCAATTGCTTTTGTATCGGGAAAGGGCGAAAAGCATTTCTGAGTCAGCATATCGGAGATCTCCAGGGGTTGGAGACCGTGCAATTTTACGAACAGACCATCACGCGTTTTTTACAACTATTCCGGGTTAAGCCATCTTTGCTGGTGGTGGATATGCACCCTGAATACCTATCAACTAAAACTGCGCGGAATTTTTCCGGCCTTCCTGTCGTCCCTGTACAGCATCATCATGCACACATTGCCGCTTGCATGGCCGAACACCACCTTGATGACAAAGTAATCGGTGTTGCGATGGACGGCACCGGATATGGTGATGATGGCCATATCTGGGGATCGGAATTCCTTGTTTGCGACCTCACTGATTACAGGAGGATTACCCATTTCGAATATCTGCCGCTCCCGGGTGGCGACCTGGCTGCTGAAGAGCCCTGGAGAATGGGGGTGTCCTGCCTTTACAAAGTGTTTGGCAAGGAACTCGTTAATCTGAAGTTACCTTTTGTGAACAATATCGAAGTTGAAAAACTCGGGGTGATCATCCGGATGATCGACCGGAAGGTAAATTGTCCGCTCACTTCTGGTGCAGGACGCCTTTTCGATGCCGTAGCCGCCCTGCTTGATTTGTGCATGGTGGCTTCTTTCCAGGCCGAGGGACCGATGCGGCTTGAATCACTGGCCGACAAAAATTATTTGGAATCGTACCCGTTTGAAGTCAGTCAAACCATCCGGCTCGATGGCATCATCCGGGGAGTGGTGGAAGACCTCACAAAGGGTGCTGACAATGCAATAATCGCATCAAAGTTCCACAATACCATCATTTCCATTATCTTTGAAACTGTAAAAGACATCCGTGAAAAAGAAGGACTGAATACAGTTGTCCTTTCGGGCGGGGTGTTTCAGAACAAATATTTGCTGGAAGGGACGATAACCCTGTTGAAAGCGAATAAATTTGACGTTTATACCCACGAAACTGTTCCCACAAACGACGGGGGAGTTTCATTGGGACAATTAGCAATAGCATCAAAAAGGAGGAGCCTGTCATGTGTTTAGCCATCCCTGCAAAGGTGATCAGTGTTGAAGGGGCAAGCGCCCTGGTAACCATTGAAGATGTTGAATATCGTGCGAGCATATTGTTGCTGGACGATGTCAAACCAGGTGATTATGTTATGCTTCATGCTGGTTTCGCCATTGAAAAAGTTGACCCGGAAGAGGCAGCAGAGACCTTGCGCCTGTTAAATGAAATTGCAAACAACTCACCTCATTAACCCTGACGGGGGCTTCCACCCTGACGGGGTCAATGACCCC
>CAIVAT010000033.1 GCA_903903985.1 uncultured Bacteroidales bacterium
AGCGATGTCGCTGCTGAACCCGGGAAGGATTAAATCACTCACCATTGTGGATGGAATGGTCTTCATGCGGAATAAAAACATGAAAGGCTCGTTTGTGGTGATGACCCAGGTGAAAGAAAGTTATCTGTCAGCGTAGTCCTTTGCTGCTTTAATAAAACTTACGAAAAGTGGATGTGGACGTGCCACGGTGCTCTTGTATTCCGGATGGAACTGAACCCCGACGAACCACGGATGGTTTTCCAATTCAATGATCTCTACAAGGTTGTCTTTTTGATTGATACCGACAGGTACCATACCCGCCTTGCGATAAGCTTCTGTATATTCGTTGTTGAATTCAAACCGGTGCCGGTGCCGCTCGTTGATGTTTTCCTGTTGATAAACCGGGTAAACTTTCGATCCGGGTGTCAGTTTACAGGGATACGATCCAAGGCGCATGGTGCCTCCCAGTCCGGAAATCTTTTTCTGCATTTCCATCATATCGATGACCGGGTAAGGTGTAAGTTTATTAAACTCAGTAGAATGGGCGCTTGTATATCCAAGTACATTCCTTCCGAATTCAATGACAGCACATTGCATCCCAAGGCAAATCCCAAAAAACGGAATTTTCTTTTCCCTTGCAAAGCGTATCGCCGAAATTTTCCCTTCAATGCCACGCTCACCAAAGCCAGGGGCCACAAGGATCCCGTCAAGTTCGCCCAACTTTTCGGCCACATTATCATCATTCAGAAATTCAGAATGAAAAGTTTGAACTTTCACACGAACTCCGTTTGAAGTACCTGCATGGATAAATGACTCGTTGATCGATTTGTACGCATCCTTCAGTTCAACATATTTCCCGACGAGGCCGATATTGACTTCTCCGGACGGGTGTTTCAGGGAATATAAAAATTGCTCCCAATCAGTAAGGTCGGGCTCCTGGTCCCAGGGCATGTTCGTTTTCTTGAGAATTTCAAGATCGAGATTCTCTTCGCGCATCAGGATAGGAACATCATAAATCGATTCTGCATCGATGGATTCAATGACTGAGCTAGGACTGACATTGCAGAATAAAGCTATTTTATTCCGTATCCCTTCGGAAAGGTGCTTTTCTGTCCGGCAGACAATAATATCAGGCTGAACCCCCGATTCCAGTAAAGTCTTTACCGAATGCTGGGTAGGTTTGGTCTTCAATTCACCGGCAGCCGCAAGATACGGGACCAGTGTGAGATGTACGACAACGCAATCGCGCCCAAGTTCCCAGCGTAGCTGGCGTACAGCTTCAATAAAGGGCAATGATTCGATATCACCAACAGTACCACCGATTTCGGTAATGATAAAATCATAATCACCCCTGTTTGCCAGCAATTTGATGCGGTATTTTATTTCATCAGTGATATGTGGTATCACCTGCACAGTTTCACCAAGATATTCACCCTGCCTTTCCTTGGTAATGACAGATTGATAAATCACACCTGTTGTAACATTGTTTGCCTGGGAGGTGGGGACATTTGAAAATCGTTCATAGTGGCCAAGGTCCAGGTCTGTTTCTGCACCATCTTCAGTGACAAAACATTCGCCATGTTCATATGGATTGAGTGTTCCGGGATCAATGTTGATGTAGGGATCAAGTTTTTGAATGGTCACGGAAAACCCACGCGCAACAAGCAGTTTAGCGATGGAAGAAGAAATGATGCCTTTGCCCAGGGAGGAGGTCACCCCGCCGGTGACGAATATGAATTTTGTTTTTGACATTAAAAATAAATTGATGTTCAGAACCCGGGCAAAATTACGCTAAATATTTACGATTTACGATTTTAGATTAACGATTTATGAGAAAAGTCAATTCCTGCTTGTATGATTTGGGAATCTTAAATGGAAAATCTTAAATAGAAAATCATTTTTTTTCATAGTTAAAATCCGTAATTTTGCAGCCAGTTTAAATCAAGTTTTTTCAATTCAAAATAAAATATTTTATGGGAACAATCAAAGTTGGAATTAACGGATTCGGGCGCATCGGACGCCTCACCTACCGTGCACTGCTGAAAAAAAATAATGTGGAGGTTATTGCAATCAATGATCTTACAGATGCCAAAACACTGGCTCACCTGCTGAAATATGATTCTGTTCATGGGAAATTCCCCGGAGAAGTTACCATTGACGGAGATAGCCTGGTTGTAAACGGGAAAAAGCTTAAAGTGATGGCTGAGAAAGACCCCGCCAATCTGCCATGGGCTGCGCTGGGTGTCGAAATCGTAGTTGAATGCACAGGGATTTTCCGCACACGTGAGAAAATGAATAAACACCTTACAGCAGGTGCAAAAAAGGTTTTATTATCGGTTCCTTCGGATAACAAGGATGACGTGGATGCAACCATCGTTCTTGGTGTAAACGACAATACCCTTACTTCAGAGATGAAACTCATCTCCAACGCATCGTGTACCACAAACTGCCTTGCTCCCATTGCCAAGGTACTCAATGATAGTTTTGGAATTAATAAAGGCCTGATGAATACCATTCACAGTTACACCAACGACCAGATCATCCTTGATGCCCCGCACAAGGATCTCCGCCGTGCACGTGCAGCTGCTGTTTCAATCATCCCTACTAAAACCGGTGCCGCGAAAGCCATCGGCCTGGTCATTCCTGAACTGGAAGGCAAAATGGATGGGTTCGCAGTGCGTGTTCCAACCCCTGACGGGTCGCTGGTTGACCTTACCTGCGAGCTGAACCGTGCAGTAACCAAAGACGAAATCCACGCAGCCATGAAAACTGCCGCCAATGGCCCGATGAAAGGCGTATTGCAATATCTTGACGAACCTTTGGTGAGTTGTGATATCGTCGGAAATTCCCATTCATCCATTTACGATTCTGAACTTACCAAAGTGTTGGGTGGCACACTGGTAAAGGTTATTGCCTGGTACGACAATGAATTCGGATATTCAGAGCGGCTTGCTGACCTTGTTGTCAGGATGGGCTAAACTTTTAACCTTTTTTTTTAATTTAAAGCCGTCCTATTTCGACGGCTTTTTTATTTTTGTACCCGATTCATTTTGATTTATAAATTCGACTTTCATTAACCACAATAGGAAAATTATTACAATTATTTGGCTGATAACTATTTGTTAATATAATTCTAGCTGAACCCCTCAGACATTTGTGGGGAAAAACAAGTTCAATATGGAGTCAATCAAAGAAATATTTAAAATCGGCTACGGGCCTTCCAGCAGTCATACAATGGGGCCGCACAAAGCTGCGACAATCTTCAGGTCGCGCAATAAGGAAATCCAAAAATTCAGGATCACGCTGTATGGAAGCCTTGCTGCAACCGGCAAGGGGCATATGACAGACCTGGCCATACAGGATGCCATGGCGCCTTGTTCCACTGAAATTTTGTGGAATCCTCATGAGTTTTTACCAGCACATCCCAACGGGATGAAGTTTGAAGCGCTGGATAAATCCGATAATGTAAAAAATGAATGGCTCACATACAGCATTGGTGGCGGCGACATAAGCGACACTGGCGAAAGAGCCCCCTCCGCTGAAATATACAAGCTGAATACCATGACCGATATCCTTGCCTGGTGCCGTGAAAACGGCCGGACCATGTGGGAATTCATTGAAATGCATGAAACACCGACCATCTGGGACCATCTCGCAGATGTCTGGAAGGTCATGCAGGATGCAATCGAACGCGGAATTGAAACTGAGGGTGTACTTCCCGGACGGCTGAATCTGCCGCGGAAGGCCTCGTCATTTTATACAAAGGCCAGAAGTTTCAAGGGAACACTCTCCCGCCGGGCGTTTACCTTTGCCTTTGCCCTTGCAGTTTCGGAAGAGAATGCCGCGGGCGGAAAAATTGTAACGGCCCCTACCTGTGGCTCATGTGGTGTAATTCCGGCAGTACTTTATCTCTTAAAAACACAATACGATTTTAATGATAAAAAAATTCTTCGCGGACTGGCAACCGCCGGCCTGGTTGGCAACCTGATCAAGACAAATGCCTCCATTTCAGGTGCTGAGGTTGGCTGTCAGGGTGAGGTTGGCAGTGCAAGTTCGATGGCCGCCGCTGCTGCCGAACAGATGTTCGGAGGCACACCAGGCCAGGTGGAATATGCAGCATCTATCGCCATGGAACATTTTCTCGGGCTTACTTGCGACCCTTTGTTCGGACTCGTCCAGGTGCCTTGCATTGAGCGCAATGCTTTTGGAGCTGCACGCGCACTTGATGCGAATATGTACGCCTTATTGAGTGATGGCCACCACCTGGTCAGCTTCGACCGGGTTATCCAGGCGATGAAGCAAACCGGGCATGATCTGCCGAGAATTTACAAGGAAACGGCGGAAGGTGGACTTGCAGTGCTCGGGATTAAAGGCTGATCCCCTGCCCCATCTTTGTCAGCGAGACAGGGGTGGTTTTCAATCAGGATGATTTTTTATGCCATAAAAAATAAACGAAAAAATCGGTAATCTAAAATCCAAAATCCAAAATCCAAAATCCAAATTTAAATCGTATCTTTGCGGCCTAATAATCAGTGTTTGAGGTCAGATATATCTGATTTACATTTCCCGCCCGCACATTCAACAGGCATGGTGCCAACGGCACAGCCCTTCCATCAGGTTCCGCCTGGTTTGAGCATCTCCCGGAAATCCAGAAAGCACACAATACAAAAATTACATGGTTACATTTGAAGAATTGGGCATCAGCAAAGAGATTGTGCTGGCCCTTGTGGATCTTGGTTTTGAGGTTCCAATGCCGGTACAGGAAAAGGTTATCCCACTGTTGTTGGGTGAAAAGACTGATATCGTGGCACTTGCACAGACGGGTACCGGGAAAACCGCTGCATATGGGCTTCCGCTTATCCAGCAGATCGACACCAACAATGCCCTTCCCCAGGCTTTGATACTCTGCCCAACCCGTGAACTTTGCGTTCAGATTGCGGGAGACCTTAACGACTTTGCAAAATACATTGATGGTCTCCATATTCTACCGATCTATGGAGGCAGCAGCTATGATGTCCAGATCAAGGCCTTGAAAAGAGGTGTCCAGATCGTTGTTGCAACCCCGGGCCGGTTGATTGACCTGATGCACAGAAAAGCAATCAAATTACGCGATGTTCATTCTGTGGTCCTTGATGAAGCAGATGAAATGCTCAACATGGGCTTCCTCGACAGCATCAACGATATCCTGGCCGAAGTGCCTGAAAACAGGAGTACCCTGTTATTCTCGGCTACCATGCCGCGTGAGGTCGCGGTGATTGCGAAAAAATACATGACCAATCCGGTGGAGATCACTATCGGCAACCGCAATTCCGGTGCAGAGAACATTAAACATGTTTATTATACTGTTCATGCAAAAGATAAATACACGGCGCTCAAGCGCATCGTCGATTTTTATCCATCCATATATGGCATCGTTTTCTGCCGCACACGTATTGATACTCAGGAGATTGCAGATAAACTCATTGGGGATGGCTACAATGCCGAAGCGCTTCATGGTGACTTATCGCAAGTTCAGCGCGACAGTGTGATGCAGAAATTCCGGATTCGTCATGTCCAGTTGCTGGTTGCCACAGATGTTGCGGCACGCGGGCTGGATGTGAATGATCTTACACACATTATCAATTATGCTTTACCGGATGACCTCTCCTCCTATACGCATCGCAGCGGCCGCACCGGCCGGGCAGGCAAGGCTGGGACATCCATTGCCATCATCAACCTGAAAGAGAAACACCTGATCCGGCAAATTGAAAAACTGATCAACAAGTCTTTCATTGCAGCAAAAGTCCCGGGTGGACGCGAAATATGTGAGAAACAGTTGTTTAATCTCATCAACAAAATGGAAAATGTTGAGATTGAACATTCAGAAATTGATCCCTTCCTTCCGGCAATATACCGCAAACTCGAATGGCTAGAAAAGGAGGATGTCATCAAACGATTTGTAGCCCTCGAATTCAACCGTTTCCTGGAATACTATCGTAATGCCAAGGATATCAATGTTTTTGAAGAAAAAGGCCGGGAATCTTTCCGTGAAAAAGGTGGCAAGGAATCTTTCCGTGAAAGAGGAGGCCGGGAATCTTTTCACGACAGAGGCAGAGGCAGTGATTCCCGCAAGGAAGTAACCGCATTTACCCGCCTTGTGATCAATGCCGGTAAGGCAGACGGGCTGTACCCCAATAACCTGATCGAACTCATCAACGCCAACAGCCCGGGGAAACGGATCCGCATCGGAGACATTACCCTGGGCAAAAATGACGGGGTGTTCGAAGTGGATTCAGAATATGCGAAATTTCTCTCAGAATCTTTAAGCGAAGCTGAATTCAAAGGTTCGAACCTTTCCGTTGGCATTGCCAAAGGACAGGCGGAAGTCAATGTAAATGAACGCCGTACTTTCAAGGAGAAAGGGAAGTTCAAGGGTGACGGTGACTTAAAAAAAGGAAAAGGAACCTCTGAATTTAAAAAGGCGAAGAGTGGAGCTGAATTCAAAAAGGGGAAGGACTTTCCTGAAAACAAGGATCAGGAGATCAAATCCTGGATAAAATCGAAAGGCGAAAATCCGTTCTCAGGAGCCGCAGAATGGGCAGGAAAGAAAAAGAAGAAGAAAAAATAGTGCCGATCAATATCCCATCATTTCCCTTGAACCATCCTGCCTGAAACCATCGATTCATAGGTGATTGCAGCGTTGATGATTTCCTGAACAAACTGCGGGGCGACCAATTATGTAGCTGATGCATTGGGGTGGCTATCGCCCGCACTTGCAGCATACACTGGCAATCCTCTGCTGAATGGTCAGCATTGATGCTGACTTGCCCTTGTGAACTTCGGTAAAAAAATATAATGAGGACCAGGAATAGCGTAAACGTTCTCATTTTTTATAGGTTGATTGCGAACGAATTAATATGGAAATTAATATTGCAACCTGTCATTATGATTTTAATATTGATTCCCATACCAAGTTACATAAAAAAAATGACATATAAAATGTAGTCATGGGTTAACTGTTTTGATGATTATAGATATCAGGATCTGTAAAAACCGGGAGTGAGCCGAGTATTGATGCTGGTTTTGTCTGGGTTCTGATTAATTCCTATGTTTGCACCCTAAAACTGCTGTACATGCTCAAACAACTCATTGCCCGGCAAATGGTGAAAAAGACCAAAAGCCGCCAATATCCTGTAGATTACCTTGAACAAAAACATGTTGACCAGGCCCAGCCATATCCAATTAATAAATAGAACCTTTGCGCTTTTCTCCCCACATTGTTTGGGGAGGGACTGCGGGTAGGGTCTTTACCATGGTAAAATTCATCAACGAAATAAAGGGTCCTGATGCCGGAGGCAAAGCCCATGGACTGAAGACCCTGATGGACCTTGGCATGAAAGCGCCGGAAAATCCTGCCTGAACTCAATAACCTGGTCTTTGATGAAGTCAGCTTTGGCGTCCCTGAACCGTTGGACCAGCAGCAAGTAATTGAAATAACTTCAGGGCAAATAACAGGTATACCCGTGAGCAAAGGCATCATCGAGGGCCCTGCACGTATTATAAATACCCTTGAGGATGCGGAACATCTCCGGGAAGGTGAAATCATGGTGGCCTCTTTGACCGACATCGGCTGGACCCCCTATTTCAGCATCATTGCCGGGCTGATCACCGAGATCGGAAGCCCGCTTTCGCATGGGGCTGTTGTTGCCCGTGAATATGGAATCCCTGTCATCGTTGGCGCCAAAGGAGCTAAAAAATTTATTGCTGATGGCAACCTGGTTCGGTTGGATGGGAACAGGGGAATTATTGAAAAATTGTAAAAATTAAAATGTAAAATGTAAATCACAGATCGTACATCGCAAAATTTCCTATTCATGCATCAGGTATCTCTCCTGCAGTCCTTTAACATCCGCCTTCAATACATCGGCAACAAAACAGTTTAAACTGTTGTATTTTTGATCAATTTCGGTTAAGGCAGCTTCAAGATACTCTTCCCTGACTTCAAGCAAAGGGCGTAGAATTTCACCATTTAATCCGGATTCTGTTATATTCCTGATTATTTTTTCGGCCGCAGCCTTTGTGTATTCATTCGTGGCCATATAATCATCCCGGATCTTTTGCATTTCCACGCCAAGCGCAGTCAACAGGAAAACTGTTGCCATGCCTGTACGGTCTTTCCCGGCAGCACAATGGTAAACAAGCGGCAGGTTTTCAGTCGTTGCGATCAGGTGAAGAAACAAGCTGAAATCCCCCACATGTTTGTCAATCATCCGGATATAATCTGCAATCAGGATCGTTTCCAACCCCCTGGCATCATTGTTTTCAAGAAACAATGCCGCTTTTTCACGCGCTGCATCATGGATATCGATGTGAATAGTCTCTCTGACGGTCGGGATGATCTTATCGGGCCGATTCACCATTTCCCGCCGTGCCCGTAAATCAATAATTGTTCTTAAATTTAACTGTACAAGTGCAGATATATCATGATCAGAGAGCAAATAGAAATCCCCGCTGCGAAAAAGCAGCCCATGCCTGATCACCCTTCCATCCATTGCAACAATTCCGCCTAGGTCCCGGAAGTTATGTTGTTTTGTTAAAATTGTTTCCAAATTTCTTGACTTATCCATGCAAAAGTATTTATTTTGGCTTTGCTTAATCTTTACGATGGCTAAAGTAATTTCTTTCAACTTTGATAACGTTATATTTTTTTTATACTTTTGTTTTATTAAATAAATCAAACAAAACAACCAAACAACCTCTTACTAAAAACAAATCATCATGAAAAAGCTTAACCAGTATCTATCATTTGCAGCATTACTGCTTTTGGCTATTGTGATCATCAGTGGTTGCAAAAAGAAAGACGATCCAGTTGTTCCGGCATTTACCCTGACCTCGACAGAAGTAACACTGGTAGGGAATGTCCCTGGTCTTCAGTTTTTTGCAAAATGCAACAATGATGATGTGAAAATGACAAAGGTGACGATTTCGAACCCGATCGGCTCCATAAACCTGACATATAATTTAAATGGCGGGATTTTTGTTAAAAATGAAATTTTCGGTTTGCAGGCTGACAATACAGGCTATGAAAAATCGACCGGTGCATGGAAGTTCAACTTTGTTGGCAACCGCACGGCCGATGGAAGTTCATTTGCTGTTGATGGATCACTTACGATAAGCAAATAGTCTTACATCGTCAACTATCCCATATTTTAACAAAACCATTCATTGGATTGTATACCGGTGAAACAGGGAGTAGTACCGACCTACTCCCTGTTTTTTTTACCCTGAAACAATCATTGACCGAACACCAAACCAACAGGAAATAAATTTGAGTTTTAACAATAATTCAACCTGAACCATGCCTACCATAGAAACCATATACCTTGGCGAACTGCGCACCGAAGCAACCCACCTTCTTTCCGGATCAAAACTGATCACCGATGCCCCAACCGACAATCATGGCAAAGGAGCCTCCTTCTCTCCTACCGATCTTGTTGCAGCCGCCCTGGGAAGTTGCATGGTGACCGTAATGGGAATTGCATCACGAACGCATCACTTTAACATTGATGGAACCAAATTGGTCATTACCAAGATTATGACCAGGGAAAACCCACGCCGGATCGAAGAGATCGTCATCGAATTGACTTTTCCGCGGGGTGATTATCCCGACAAAGTGAAAAAGATCATCGAATTTACGGTAAAGAACTGCCCGGTTGCATTGAGCCTGCATCCGGATGTCAGGCAAACCGTGACAATCAAATATTGTTGAATGTGAGAAAATGATGAGCTGGCAGCCCGAAAATCATTGTTGTATTCAACTAATGTCCCTTGAGATACTTTGTATTCAACTCATCGTAAATCCTCATCCGTGAGGTGGTTTCACCCTCCCGGTCAAACAGGCCACTTCTCAGGTTTAGCGGTTCCCATATGCATGCGCCTTTTCCCTTACCATCGCCGAGACTGAATATAATATCGTGCACTTCCCGCTTACAATCAGAGTATTCAACAATATTCAGCGGCTTATTGTATCTTTTCCTCAAGTCGTTCAGGTTGTTGCTGAGGTCATCCAGGGTACCATGCCAGCGCGGATAATAAGAAAGGCCGATGATATCGAACTGCACCCCGCGGGCGATCATGTTGTCAAGCCAGAAAACCGATTCATCATTCTGTCCACCCAGGGCAATATGCATCATGACCGGCACACCGGGATCCACTGTCTTCACGCCATCGACCCCTGCTTTCAGGAGTTCAGCCAACTGGTCGGGGCGACTAATATGACCATCGGGCCACAGGATGCCATGGTTGATTTCATTACCGATCTGAACCATGGCAGGCATGGTCCCCTGTTTTTTCAAGGCAAGAAGTACCTTCGAAGTATATATTCTAAGGGAATCCTTTAGTAATTTAAAGTCAAGATTTGCCCATGCCTGTGGTTTGTTTTGCTGCTGCGGATCGGCCCAATAATCGCTGTAATGAAAATCAAGCAGTAATTTCATACCCGCATCCCTGATCCGTCTAGCCATCGACAGCGTATAACCAAGTCCGCAATACCCTTTACCAGGGGCATATCCATTTTTATTTTCAGGACTGACAAAGATCCGTAACCGGATGTAATTGAATCCATGGCTTTTTAACAACTTCAAGGCATCCGTTTCCTCTCCTTTTTCCAAAAATTTTCTTCCCTGTGCTTCCAATTCCGGGAGAAATGAAATATCTGCACCGATCATTCTGTCAATGTTTTTTTTGGTTGGTTTCAGCTGCCCTGGTAAAGGTTTCATTTTGACCAGATCGGCAGGCAGCGTATGGATTTCGTGCGTCCCGGGCCAGAGTTTACCTGACCTGGCTTCAACCTTTATTTTATCTGGTTTCGTGCCGGCAACAAACCATAGGTGGCATAATCCTTTCACCAGGATGCATTCTGCGAATCCTGCACCCCCGGAATCAGTTTGCAGCACTAAATCCCTGCCACTTGCAGCAGTTAACCTGCCATCGCCTGCAATATAGACCCGGATTGTATCACTTGCCGAGGTAATCTCTGAGCCGTTGCTGTCGGTTACTGCTATTCTCAACCGGGTCTTGTCTGTTCCGTTTGCAAGCAAAGTAGTGCTGTAACAGGTCAGCATAACCGCTACCGGTTTACCTGGTTCATCACCATTGGTTCCAATGAAAACACAACCCTTTGTTTCCTGAATATAACCCTGACCTATGATAACAGTCAGGAGGAATAAAATAATTTTGCAGCGTTTCATGATCATTTTTCCGGTTAAATTAAAACTGGGGTATTGAACCAGTCATAAGTATTATATTTCGAAATTAATATCGCGACGGGTACCATCGCTAAAAGAAATAGTATGTGAGGCATCATTCATCCATTATGCGAAGATAGTCAAAGAAAGAAAGAAAGAAATGTGGAAAACTCAACTGCCCTGGAAAAATTACAATTGCTGGTATTCGATCACCGGATATCCTTTTAGTCCTTCCTTGCTATAATACCCGACAAACCTGAGTTTGTAATAAAATCCGGAAATACTTCGGATGATGTAGTTGAGTTTGGGCCGAATGGTATATACACCGGTCGAAAAGTTGTAGTATTTCCAATCATAACCGATGGCGTCCATTGCCTTTGTATAGTTCAGGGTCAATGCCTTTTCACGCGTTATTGAAGAAAAATCGGCAGTTGAATCTACTGCTGTTACAACCAGGTGCCGATTTAACAGGACACCTGTAACAAGATACGGATATGGAATCCCCTGGTTGGTGAACAACATGGTGGTATACTGGCTGAATAACAGGTCATATTTTTGTCTTGGTGGTTCCGATGGGACCATCTCGCCTGTTTTCAGACTGAAAAACATGTAATTGACCCCTGGATTTTTGTTCACTATCCCCGGGGCACTGGCACCGCCTTTCAACGGTGCATAGCGAAAATAATAGGTGTTGTTTTTTAAGCTGTCAAAAATCAACTGGTAAAGCCCAAGCGGGTTACCCAATTCATCAAGTCCGCGGCTTACGGCATATACATGCCCATTGGAAATGGTATCTGCACCGGCCAGGGTAAACCATTGGCCGATGGCTGTTGAATCCGGGTTGCCGTCGGACTTGTCAAAGAGCAGTTGCACTCCGGTCGTATCGTATGGTTGTCCGAAGGTGACTTTCCCCAGATCGGCAACCTTCATGAAATCGCTTGTATTGAGGATCACGTGCCACCCTGCCGGAGTGCATTCGAAACCGAGGTCGAACAAAGTCTTTACATTCGTACTGATTATCTTTCCTGAATCCAGGCTGAAATATACCTGGTAAAGGTAGTTTTCAGTCATAGGAACCGTGTCGGTTTGCACATTTCCCCTCGGATGAGGTGCGATTTTTTCATCCTCCTTGAAACAGGATTGCAACGAAAAAACCAAAACTGCAAACAAAATCAGTATTGCTGTCCGGATCATTTGTACTTATTAATTTGAAATGAAAGTTTGAGAAACAGGGTTCTTCCCCAGCCAATATTCATTCCATCTGCTCCGCCACTGTGCGCCCCTCCTGTCCCTCCTGTCGTTGGGATTGTCGTTGTGTTGAAAATATTTTTTATACCGGCCGAAAGGCGGATCCTGCTGTTCCAGAATCCTTTGCTGGCAGTAAAATCCATGGTGTTGTATGAATTTACCCATTGCCAGTTCAATACCTTTTCATCAAACAGCAATTGGGGGGCAGCACCTGAATATTTATAATAAAGTGAAAGGGTCACATCCGGTTTATTGAAGCGGTATGATGGGCTCAATGTCACTTCTGTCGACCATTTGAATGGCTGGTAGGCAATGTCTGCTGTCGGACTGCCCGTGATACCGGTTTCGGCAAAACCGAGTTGAAGTTTAAAAGCCGGGTAAATTGTATAGGAACAACCAAACTGAACACCTGCACTTTTATACCGGCTTACATTTTCATAACTGTATTCAAGGCTGTTTCCCGTTTGAGCAAGGAGGATCACATTCTCAATAAAATTATAAAAGCCACTAACATCCATTGACCATGCTACTTTTCTTTTCTCGACCGCCCAATTCAGGTTGAGATTGAAATTATTTGATTTTTCAGCTTTGAGGTCCGGATTTCCAAGGACATTATGATTTACGTCAACAAACACCAGGTAAAGTTCTTTGATCGAGGGAGCACGGAATCCCCTGGAATATGAAAACCGCAGGTTTAATGGTTGTATAATGTTCCATTTGGTACTCAGGGCATACACTACCGGCGCCTGGTAATTGGTGTTGTAAATAAATCTGATTCCCGGCTGGATGGACAAGATCACCCTGTCAGGGTCAGCGACCCTGACAGGGTCCCATTTCACACTCAGAAAGGCAGCATAATCTGCGATTTCCTGCTTGTTGTCTGCAATTTTTTTCCCGCTTCCGCTTTCCACATTGATATCTATTCCTGCCTGGTAGTTGAACTTTTTGTTGTGGTTGTTTTTAGCAAAAGTAGCACGGGCAATGAGGTTTTGAATGTTTGTCGTATCCCGGGCCCATGACTGCGGAACAGCAATTTCTGAAAGGGTGGTAAGATCCTTATAAAAGGTTTCCCGAATCCGTGAATAACCCGACCAGGATCCCAACAGGTTGATAAAATGGTTTTTTTTCAATTTAACCGACGCATCAATACGGCCCGAATACCTGATGGTTGTGAAGTTGTTGTCAAAGGCAGTCTCATAATAAGGACCAAGAAGTGGTCCCTTGTCCAGGAGTAATTCATTGAAGTAGTCCCCGGCAACCTTCAGCTTCAGGATATCTGTTGTAAAAGTGTAATACCCATCAAAGAAATACTGGCGGCGCGGTTTAAATGTCTGGGAACGGCTTGTATCGACCGGTGAATACCCTCCGAAAAAATTCCTTCCCCCATCAACTGAAAAACCATGTTTGGCATGGTTGAGTGACACTGCACCATCGAAGTTGTAAACACCAGCAGATTCGGTATAAGCACTGGCTGTAGCATTCAAAAGAGAAGATTTGTTCTCTTTGGTGATGATGTTGATCACCCCTGCCAGCGCATTGCTGCCATAAATGACCGACATGGGTCCTTCAATCACTTCCACGTGATCGACATTGAAAAGGTTGATCTGGTTCAGATCGAAATTCCCGTTCATGCGGCCAATCAAAGGCACGCCATCCTGAAGGAATTTGACATTTTCGCCCGACATGCCCTGGATCCTCAGGCTCGTGCCGAGCACGCCATCCTGGGTCACCCGCATGGTCGACTGGTCTTTTAAAAGATCCGCCATGTTGGTTGCCGCTTTCTGTTCGATCTGGCGAGAATTGATCACCTCCACTTTATAGATCGATTTGTCGGCGCGTTCCGGGGTATATTGGGCTGTCACAATAACTTCATCCATATTCAACACTTTGGGCCGAAGCTGGATTTCGATTGATTGACCAGGTTTTATGGTATCAGTATAGGTCATAAAACCCATATAACTGATCGCTATTTTTGAAATTTCTTTAACATCATTTACCACGGAGCCCTCCAGGGAAGTAAGGCTGTATTTTGGGGAACCGGATTTTACTCCTTCAAAACATACATGGGCAAAGGCAACAGGTTCATGGTTTTTCTGATCGACGACCTTAATAAAAGCCTTTTGGCCGTAACCACCGGCTACGGCCAAAAGACTGAAAAGTCCGATCAGAAGACTGAATGGGCCTTTGATCATGCTTAGCGGGATATGATTACTTTGGCCACCGTTTTCATTGCTGCGTTGGAAACGGTTACAAAATAAATACCGGGTTGCACCCCGGCCACATCCATTGAATAAGCATTAAACCCATCAGTCATACGTCGCGGACGATCTGCACGGAGTTGTCGGCCTGACAGATCTGTAAGAGTAAACGTAAGGTCTTCACCGGTGTAACCGGTCATATTTATATGAATCCTGTTGCTCGCAGGATTCGGAAATACTGATAATTGAATATCGTTATTATTCAAAGCGGTAAACCCGGCACCAGCCACTTTCCCCAGTGAAAATTTCACCAAACCGGGAGAATTGGCTGCAGTACCACTGTTAAAAGCTGTAAAATAAAGTTTGTAAATGTCCCCTTGCACCGGTTTAACAAAATAATCATTGGAATCAGGAACAAGGTAAGTATACGATCCCATATCAAATTTTTTCCAATTCCAACCGATCGGTGAACGGGTTGAATCCCAGGTTCCTGCTCCAAAATCGCTATAGGTTGGCGAAACCGGATGAAAATGTTTGACCTTTACACTGTCGTTTGACAATACTCCGACAACAGGATATGGAGAACCATCAGATTGTACGGAAACATATTTGGTAAAAACGATGTCCCAGAGGAATTTGGTGGGTTCAAAGTTTATGGGTTCGTTCGTTTGGATGGAATATCCGAAAAAATCCTGGTTCATGGTACTTAAATTCAAAAGGACTTCATTCGGGCTTGATCCATCAAGATTCGCGTACCGGAACAAATAAATGTCGGCTGAAGAGTACTTTTTTACAATCCATAATTTTTTAAAACTGCCATCACGAACTTTAATCACAAAAAGAGAATCGCCAACCAGATTGTGCGTGACATCATTGTATTTGCACCAGCCATAATCCGGATGGCCCCTGGCATTGCGTGAAAAAGCCCCGTTTTCCCAATCGTTGGGATCATTGTACATTGGCTTCCAGGTTGATAATCCAACGGTATCCATGGTATTCCATCCTGTTGTATCGGACTTCGGATAGGTATACAGTACAACACCTGCACCATCGTTCGTGAGAATGGAAGAACTCCTTTTCATTGTCCGGAACGCAATATCCCAGGTATTTCTGGAGCCGATCATAACAATACCGTTTTTCATGCTGTAATAAACTTCATTGGCATATGCGGCCGACATCACAATGGAATCTTGTTTCATTGTCCCCTGGGCATTTAAAGTTACCTGGCGGCTAAAAAAAATAACTGCCAGAAGGGAAAAAAATAAAAATGTGGAAATGTTTTTCATTGTTTTTTGTTGGTTGGTATGATCATTAATAGGCGGATTAGTGAACAAGCAGAAAAGCGGACTAGCGAAGAAGCAAAGATGGAATTCAGTGATTATCAGATAGTTTCAGGTTATAAAAATCCCTGATGATAACCTGGTTATTGAACATTATTGTTCATAACCGGGATCTCTTCACTATGCCAGCAGAAATTCAGGAAATCGGAGGGCCGCGCAGGCCAGAGGAGGAAATCCGGTTTGTGGCCGGTGTGTATTCAGAATCGGAAAAGGAAATCAATGACCCGGAACCGCAGTGTACAAATGGGGTTTCGATGAATGAATCAAAGTCGTTCCCGGAAAAGTCATTTTGATGATGCTGATTATTGAGACCTATCTTCGAAAAGGAAACGGTTCTTGAATATTTTTCAATATCCCGCTTATAACCAACAAAATTCGGAATCAGTGGTTTTCCCCAGATCTTATACTGATGGAAATTGATCAGGGATCCAAGGCAAATGATCGCCACAGCCATTGTCTGCAAACAGAGAAAAAGAATAAGACTACTTCTACCGCGACGTATCATTACTTGATAAATGATTAACAGGTGGCAAAATTACAAATTATTTTCATTCAGCCATCCCCAAGCCGGTTTTTTATAAATTTCTTTTTTAACAACCTGTTGATAACAAAATGTAACCACTGAGGCACTGAGTTCACTCAGAAGCACTTAGTAATTTCTAAGTGGATCTTGGTGAACTCAGTGCCTCGGTGGTTAAAATTTTCATCCCATGTAGGATTTCAGCAGTTTGCTCCGGGAAGAGTGCTTCAGACGCCGGAGGGCTTTTTCCTTGATCTGCCTCACCCTTTCCCGCGAGAGATCAAAAACCGATCCGATTTCATCCAGCGTGTAACTGTGCGGCACGCCGATGCCGTAAAACATGTTGAGGATGTCGCGTTCCTTTTCAGCAAGTGTTGATAGTGAGCGTTGGACCTCTTTGGCCAACGACTCCCTGATCAGGTTCTCATCGGTTGCAGGTGAATCATTCACAAACACATCCACCAATTTAACCTCCTCGTCCTGATCGATCGGGGCATCCATCGACACAATGCGGCTTGACATCCTGATTGCTTCGGCAACTTTTTGTTCGGAGATCTCCATTTCTACCGAAAGTTCCTTGATGGAGGGTGCCCGCTCAAAACGTTGTTCCAGCTTGATGTTGGCTTTCGACATTTTACTCAGCGATCCAACCTGGTTCAGGGGTAAACGAACAATACGCGACTGCTCTGCCAACGCCTGTAAAATGGATTGGCGGATCCACCAAACTGCATAGGAGATAAATTTGAAACCACGTGTTTCGTCAAATCTACGGGCGGCTTTAATTAAACCGACATTCCCTTCATTGATCAGGTCAGGCAGCGAAAGTCCCTGGTTCTGGTATTGTTTGGCAACTGAAACCACAAACCTGAGATTGGCCTTGCACAACTTTTCCAGTGCCACCTGGTCGCCAAGTTTGATGCGTTGTGCCAGGCTAACCTCCTCTTCAGCTGAGATCAAACCCTCTTTGGCGATATCTGAAAGATATCTGTCAAGCGATGCTGTTTCGCGATTGGTAATCGATTTGGATATTTTTAACTGTCTCATAGTCCTATTCCGTAATATGCCCGCAAACCATTCGGGTAGAGTCCTTCAATCAGTACCCCTCCCTGGCGGTTTGTAAGAGATTGCTTTAATTCCTGGATTGTTTGCACCGGGTTTCGGTCAACAGATAACAAAATGAAACCTGCAGTGATTCCGGCATTCTTGAGTTTCCCTGTGGTCAGGGAGGTGATTTTAAATCCATAATCAACATTTAACCTGGATTTTTCATTTTCAGTAAGCGGTTCAAAAGTTGCGCCCTGGATAATGATCTTACTTTCTTTTTCGGCGGTCAGCTTTGCCTCTTCACTTTGCATGGTAAGCGCAAGCTCATACTCTTTTCCACCACGGTTTACAATTACATTGACTTTATCACCCGGATTTTTCTGTCCAATGAGTTCCATCAGTTCCGCCTTGCCATTCAAAGGGTTGTTGTCGATACGGATCAGGACATCCCCGCTTTTCATCCCTGCAAGCGCAGCTGGACCACCTTCAACGACATCATCGATATAAATTCCCCTTAGATCAGTGAACCCCTTTTCTTTGGCGAACTGGTCGTCAATTTCACGATAGTATACACCCAGGTAAGCGCGCTGAATTTTTCCGAATTTCATGAAATCCCCAACCACTTTTTTCACGATGTTCACCGGGATTGCAAAGCTGTACCCTGTATAATAGCCAGTTCCCGAAGCAATGGCCGCGTTGATGCCGATGAGTTCACCGCGTGTATTTACAAGCGCTCCTCCGCTGTTGCCTGGATTAACGGCTGCATCGGTCTGAATGAAGGATTCAATGGCTCCCTGTGAACCCAATATATTGATATTGCGTGCTTTCGCACTGACAATTCCTGCCGTTACTGTTGAGGTAAGATTAAACGGATTGCCAACTGCAAGCACCCACTCCCCAATTTTAACTTCGTCGGAATTGCCATAGGTCATGAACGGCAATCCTTGCTCATCAATTTTTATCAACGCCAGGTCGGTGCTTGGATCAGTAGCAATGATCCGTGCTTTGTATTCGCGTTTGTCATTCAGTGTTACAGTTACCTCGGTAGCCTCCTGTACTACATGATTATTTGTAACGATGTTGCCATCTTCCGAAACAATCACCCCCGACCCCATGGCAGTATAAGGGGTGCTGTATTCCCGGGGTTGCGGGCGACCTCCGAAATTGAAAAACTCAAAAAAATCATCATATACAAGGCTCTTCTTCTGGAATTCAGATTTGATATGCACCACGGCATGCACTGAAATGGCCGCAGCAGCTTCAAAATCGGGTTGGTTGAAGGCGGCGCTCGGGTTGTAGCTCACCTGCCTGATCGGAATACCTTCAGGGCGCGAGTTAAAAATATACTGTTTCTTTTCAAAGGCTTTATAAAGTCCCAGCGAAACAGCTCCTCCTAATAATGCAATTACAAAGATTCCTGCAATTCTTTTCATTTTCTTCTGTTTTTTTGGTTTAAATAAGAGACCTCACTTGCGATGTCTTTACTGTTTATAGGTCAGGTTATGTTCAAATCACTGTAAAAACGGTCCACTGTAATTGATATTTTCAGTTTCATTGTAAATTTCTGTTAAGCTCCTGTTAAAATTTCGTTAAAATACTTCGTTTACCGTATTACCTTTTACGTTTTTTCCCAATAAATAGGAAACATGGATCGGCCGGATATGCTATAAATATTAGATAAGATGAAAAATATTCTCATAATCATACTGTTAACCATCTGCCAGGTAATATTGTCACCTGAATTAACCTCAGGATATCAATGGTCAATTACCAGCGAAAATCGTGCCAATTTAGATTCGATAAAAATAAAAAGTCAAAGTGTCAGCATTGTTTTCTGGAATTTAGAGAACCTCTATGATCCATATGATGACAGCACAAAGCTGGATGATGAATTCACCTCAACGGGTGGGAAACACTGGAACTGGACAAAATTCCGCACAAAGCTGAATCACGTGTCCAAAACACTATTATCCATCGGGGAATGGACACCTCCTGCCATCGTTGGCCTTTGTGAGGTGGAAAACCACTATGTCATGAATAAACTAATTTACGAAACACCGTTAAAACAATGTGGTTATAAATTCATTCACCACGAATCTCCGGATCTGAGGGGTGTCGATGTGGCCATGCTTTACCGGCCGGCTCAGTTCAAGGTTCTTGACAGCCGCAGTGTTAAAATACGATTCCCATTCGACACGCTCAGTCAAACCAGGGAGATCCTTCAGGTGAATGGAATTCTGTTCAATCATGATACCTTATCAATATTTATCAACCACTGGCCTTCGAGGCGCGGTGGTTATCTTGGCTCGCAGCCCCGGCGAAATTATGTTGCTTCGGTGTTGCGAAAATTAATCGATACGGTACAAAGGGCAAGGCCGGGCGCAAATATCCTGGTGATGGGCGATTTCAACGACGAACCTGAAAATGAGAGTCTGAAACAGGTTCTGAAGGCACGAACAGATCCCAATCCCCATGATGACTCCTCTTTATACAACCTCATGGGGATCAGAAATAAAATACGAAAGGAAGGTACCCTGAAATACCGCGACCAGTGGAGCACATTCGACCAATTTGTCGTTTCCGGGACACTGAAGGCCGGGAATGCAGGAATAAAAGCAGATCAGGGGAATGTCCGGATTTTCAGGCCACAGTTCCTGCTGGAAGAAGACAACACCTATTTCGGCGAAAAACTAAACCGGACTTACTCCGGGCCCAGTTACCATGGCGGATTTTCTGATCATCTGCCAATAAAAATTGAAATTATTCAGACAGGAAAATAATATTTCACGCAGATTTCCGCGGATTTTTTCGCGGATCAACGCAGAAAGAACACATCACAGATTCTTATTTGATTCGGATCAACCTGGAGTGTATAGATTAAAAATACTGTTTTTCCCATGGGAATCTGCGAAAAAATCGGCGGAAATCTGCGTGAGAAATTATCCCCAGACCCCTGCTATCCTGGTATTACAGAATTTGCACGAACCCTGGTTCATATTCATCCCGAGGATTGAAAATCCACGCCGTTCAACAACGATCTTTTTACACGAAGGGCAATAAGTATTTTCTGCAGTGTTGCCAGCGACGTTTCCGATATAGACATAATGCATGCCTGTTTTCAATGCAATGTTCCTGGCCTTTTCAAGGGTCTCCACCGGTGTGTATGGCAGGCTCGTCAGCTTGTACAAAGGATAAAATCGGCTGAAATGCAATGGGTTATCTGCGAATCCATTGGTACAAAGCCACTCACACATTTCACGGATCATGTTCAGATCATCGGTCCAGCCGGGAACGACAAGGTTCGTGATTTCAAGCCAGACTCCTTCCGCTTTAAGAACTTTCAATGTATTCAAAACAGGTTGCAAACTGCCGCCGTTGAGTTTGGCATAGGTTTCCTCGCTGAATGATTTCAGGTTGATGTTGGCGGCATCAAGGTATTTGGTTAGATCCTTCAGTGGTTTGTCGTTAATGTACCCATTGGAAATAAGCAGGTTCCTGATGCCCCGGGCTTTGGCAAGCCGTGCGGTGTCGAAGGTGTATTCATAAAAAGCAATGGGTTCCGAATAGGTGTAGGCAATTGACCTGCATCCGTTTTTTATGGCTTCTTCCACTACTTTTTCAGGGAACAGTTCAACATTCCTTGTATCTCTTGGGCTTTGCTGTGAAATTTCCCAATTCTGGCAGTTCAGGCAGGCAAAATTACACCCTGCCGTGGCTATAGAAAAGCTTGAAGAAGACGGCAGAAAATGAAAAAGTGGTTTTTTTTCAATGGGATCGGTATGTACGGAGCATGGGTTTCCATATGCAATCGTGTAGAGTTTACCCTCTTTCACAACATGTGTCCTGCAAATGCTTTCGAGGCCTTCCTTCAGGATGCAGTTGTTCGGACATATCTGGCATTTTAACCCTTTAGGGGTCGCGACAGCGTAGGGTGACTCCTTGCTGAATTTCCCAAGCCCGCCTAAATGAGGCATATTTTCTGTTCCCATATCGATCATTTTTTTTGCAAACACATCCATGGCAAGTGATCCGGTTGCCATGGCGCCAACGCCAGCAAGTCCCGAACGCAGAAACAAACGTTTTGAGATCTTTTTCAAGGATATGATAATTATTTCAGGATGCCTGTTGAGTCCGGCTAATACAAAGGTACATCATAATTTGAAAAGTAATCCTGCGGTAGCCAAATTTATAATCGCCATGAGGATTCCTGTATTCACAATTCCAATGGTCGGGATCAGAAACAATGTCGTTAAAAAAGCACCTGCCGCAGCACCCCACATTTCTGCAGCGTAGTTTCCTGCAACGGTTTTTCGTGCTGTTTTTGCCGACAGCAATACAGCCAGGCGATACTCCATGCCAACAATACAGGCAGCAGAAAATGCCAGCATTGCCAGGACAAGGTTGATCAGCCATTCACTTGCCGCAGTGTTGCTCAGACATTCTATCATCACCGGGATAAGAATGGCCAGCAAAGCCAGTGAAACCTGGAGCCACCTGTATGCACCGGGTGTTTGCAGGTGCCGTGTTTTAAACCTTAAACCCGAACCTGCCGCAAGTCCAAACATGAAAACCATAAAGATCGCCCCGATCGCCTGGAACAGGTAACCACACAATACCTGCAACCCGAAAATGATGATCATTTCGGAGGAGGCCAGCGTGAATCCTCCTGCAAAAAGTCCTGCATTCAGCGGGTTCAGGGTTATCAGCAGGAACGCCATCACAACTATGAAAACAAGAAGAATGACAACCTGGGTTGTTTTAAACTGGCTCAGCCACCAGGAGGTCTGGTACCAAACGGCGACCGGGGTGAAGTCGCGGTTGATCTCCCCTGAACGGATGACAGGCCCCGGCTGTGTAACAGACTGCGTCACATATTGTGATCGCTGCTTCAGTTGAGAGAAATCGAGATAATACTTATTTACATAAACTGTTTTGATTCCCCGTGATTGAATCAGGCCCGGGATATCCCCCGACAGTGATGAATCGGAAGCCAGAAAATAATTTCGTCCTGACGGAAGGATCAGAATTTCAGCAAAACATTGTTTCAGGGTATTCCATAATACTGCATTCAGTCTGGAAGCCTTGTCACTCATATAATCTCCCCCGGGTGGTAAACTATACGCAATGATGGCGCCAGGATTCATTTTCCTTCTCGCTTCCATCAAAAATTCCATGGAATAATAACGGTTCAGCTGCAGGGTTGATGGAGCAGGAAGATTCACAAGTACAACATCATAGCGATTTGTTGTGTTACGTATAAATTTTCGGGCATCCGCCTGGTATACATGGACGCATGGGTGGCATAACTGATGTGTATATCGCACGGCAATTTCAATCAGTGATGGATTCAGTTCAACATAATCGATGCGAACGGGCTTGTATTTGAGTACTTCGGCTACAGTTCCTGAAAACCCTCCTGAAATGATCAGGATGTTTGCAGGATTTGGTTGCTGAACCATGGCATAATGGACATTCTCCTCATTACTGATCTGATTGCCGGAGGAAAACAGCAGTATTCCATTGTCATAAAAATTGAGCTGGTCTGCGTTTTTCGTGATCACAACCTTCCCAAATGGCGTAGTGACGGTCGAAATCACATGTTGTGATGGATAAAGCATCTTCTCTGTCAGCGCTTTGAAATCGATGGTTCCTGAGAAAACGATGCAACCCAGGGATATAAAAATCACCACCAGAACCTGTTTTTTCGGTGCTGCCGTGATCATGAAAAAGATCACAAGCAAAAGGTAAATCGTCGTAAGCATCAACAACCCCAGAAAAGGGCCTGTAAACCAGAGGAATAAAAAATTAACAAGTCCGCCCGACACCATGCTTCCCAGCGATTCCCAAGAATATGAAACACCCGGTGAGGTGCCTGCAGAAGAAACACTCAGATATGAAAAAAGAAAACCGTTCAGCAAGCAGAACGGCATTTGCACAAGGATACACGCCCCCATGACCATCCATAAATCAGCCATGCTGCCAAAAGGTACCAGGAAAACTTTCAACAAATCAAGCCCGGCGACCATGAATGATGGTAAAATTCCGGTAAGGACCAGAAATGCACATAAAAGGCTTTCCCGTCTTTCCAGGAAAGAAGTGAATCTTCCAAGGGAAGAACCAATTCCTGTGATCAGCATCCAGGTTGCAATAACCAGCCCGATAATCAACTCATTGTCATTGAATACCATCATAACTTCACGAACCAGATAGATCTGGGTCCCGATGGAGATGAATCCAAGGGCAAAAAGGGCCGGAGAGGTTGCATTTTTCCTATGCATTTCGTATTTTTACAAGGAAAATCAAAGTTAAGAAAACAATGTGGCACTATTTCAGAAGCCTTCTGCTTATGGGATTATTTTTCAATTTCAACCAGGGATGTTCCGCTCAGGACGAGCATGACAAAACAGATCGAAAACCCGCGGCAGCCGGAAGGTTCTATCCTGCTGATGCCAATGAACTGAGGACAACCCTGGCGGGTTTGTTCTCTGATGCAAAACCACGAACGGCAAAAAATGTGGTGGGTATTGTATGCCCGCACGCAGGCTATGTATTTTCGGGGATTGTTGCTGCCAGTGCATACAATCAGTTGGATCCGGAAAAGCAATTTGAAAATGTTTTTGTTGTAGCCTCCAGTCACCAGGTTTCATTTCCAGGAGCCTCCGTTTATAACCAGGGTGATTATATTACCCCGCTGGGAAAAGTGAAAGTGAACATTGACCTTGCCGGGAAACTCATCAGCGGAAACAAGGTTTTCACTTTCAAACCTGAAGCAGACCGGACCGAACACAGCATTGAAGTTCAGATCCCATTCCTGCAATACCATCTGAAAAAGGATTTCAAACTGGTACCCATCGTCATCGGCGCCCAATCGGCAGAAACCTGCAAGGATATTGCCAGGGCATTGCAACCTTATTTCAACGATCGGAACCTGTTTGTTTTCAGTACCGATTTTTCCCACTACCCATCCTATTCCGATGCACAATCGGCAGACAAAGCCACGTGCGATGCCATTATGTCGGGCTCTGCCGAAGGGCTGGTGAAATTCCTGGATGAGTATCGTGACAAAAACGTTCCGGACCTTGCCACAAACCTTTGCGGCTGGACCTCCATTCTCGTTATGCTCAACCTGATCGAACATCAACCCGGTATCAATATTTCTCCGGTTCAATATATGAATTCAGGAGATTCCAAATACGGCGATAAAAACCAGGTTGTTGGTTACTGGTCACTTGCACTATCCAGTCTTAAATCTGCAGCCACCGGGGCATCGGGTTTTAATTTTTCAACCGAAGAAAAAACAATGATGTTGAAAATTGCACGGAGAACCATCGAAAAATATGTACGTGAAAGGCGAATTCCGGATGAGGATCCTTCAACTTTCAGCGAGAATCTTAAAATTCATGCCGGGGCATTTGTAACGCTGAAAGAAGGTAGTGCCCTCCGTGGATGCATTGGCAGGTTCACGGCCGATATACCCTTATACAAAGTGATCTGCCAGATGGCAGTGGCCTCCTCGACGGAAGACAGCCGCTTCAATCCTGTCAGTGCCAGCGAAATTGATCAGCTCGTAATTGAAATATCGGTACTCTCTCCGATGAAAAAAATCAGCTCGCCGGATGAGATCATCCTTGGAAAACATGGAATTTATATAAAGAAAGGCTACGCTTCCGGTACTTTTTTACCCCAGGTTGCGACTGAAACAGGATGGAGTGTCGAAGATTTCCTTGGTCACTGCGCCCGAGACAAAGCAGGTATCGGATGGAACGGATGGAAAGATGCAGAACTATTTACCTATGAGGCTTGCGTGTTTTCGGAGGACGAACTCAACGTCCGCAAAGATTGATATACGGGCATCTTTCACAAATTTCCAGATCATTGGTTTGAGTGAATGGTTTCTCAAGATCATAAACTTCAGTCAAAACAGATAGAACAACCTTTTCAAAACGGCCGGCAACTGCATCATTCAATGTTGTTGTCATCTTACCGGGCTCGTCGTCCGGGACAGAAACGGAAGTAAACCCTGCATTGATCTTTTTCAGGGAAACGATCCCGGCACACGAAACGACGGGGCTGTGAAACCAGCGGCCAAGCAGGTAGGCATACATCAGCAATTGGAATCCTATATTCAGGTCAGGGTTCACCTTCAGATCATTCCAATCTTTCACCTTCACTTGTTTTGACTCCGTCGCACCGGTTTTATAATCAATGATTTTCCACCAGCCATCCATCTTGTCGACCCTGTCGATAAACCCCTTTAAACGAATGTTCAGATCCTTGTTCCCATATGGGATCCGGACCGTCGATTCAACAAGTTGTTCCAGGAAAGATACTGTGTAACTTTTTCCCGACTTTGCCAGTTCTTCCAACTGTTCAGACTCATTTTTCAAATACCGCCTCACCATTAATTTTGCCACGCTGACCAACAACAAATTTTTCCCATACGTAATGCCGGAACCTTTGAATTTCTTTTCAAATGCTTTATCAACCTTCTCTTCCGCTATTTTCCCCATGGCCTCGAGCCAGTCCTTTGTCATAGGCCGGTCAATATATGGCTTGTAGAGCATGTTAAGGGCAGCATGCACTGCACTTCCGAGGACGGCAGGATCGATGGTATCATCAACATCTTCAGGTTCTTTAATGCCTGCTATTTCGGAAAAATAAAATTTCAAGGTACAGTTGCGGAATGCATTCAATGACGTTGCAGAGAAACCTTTGAGTGCCTTTTCTTCGAGGGCAACAAGGGTACCTGCATTTTTAGGCACAGTGATCAAAGGGATGGGTTCACCTATGGGTAGTGTCGTGGTTAAAATTGATTCAGTGATGGTTATTCCGGGATTAAATACCGGCAGTTCAGAAGCGATCTGCCGGAGGAACCGGCTGCGATCTCCGCCCCCCAACTGGTCCGGTTCGGTATTGTATAGTATCCACACATGCCGTGCACGCTGGATCAGGCGGTAAAAATGATAGGCGTAAACCGAATCCTTGTACTGGTATGTTGGAAGCTCAAAACCCCTTTTAATATCGTAAGGGATGAAAGACGCGTTTATCTTGCCGCTGGGCAACAAGTCTTCATTGCAAGATAGAATAACCAGGTTCTCAAAATCAAGGGTCCTGGTTTCAAGCATCCCCATGAGTTGCACCCCATGGAGCGGTTCGCCGTAAAAAGGAAGGCTGGTCCCTACGATCACCTGCTGATACAACCGGTAGAATTCCGGGATTTTCAGATCCGATGGAAAATCTGTTAACAGGTTGCTGAGTTGAGATAAAATCCCCGAAAAGGCAAAGAGGTACTCCAGCTCCATTGGTTGTGCAACATTTATCCGGAGGGGCTCAACAATGGATTGGAGACAAACGATGGCGTCAGCGGGTTTGGCCCAGGATTTAAATATGGCTTCGAGGAAAGCCAGGTTGGCGGAGAACAGTCCTGTTTTCTGAGATATTATTTCATCAATTCCAACGAAAACCAGATTCCCCCGCCTGATGCTGTCGATGGTTTCATCAAAAACGAACCTATTCCCTTGCAAGATCCCCTGTATCATCCGGTGTACGTGTGGATGCTGCAGGAGTTTAAGTACATCTTTATAGTAGTATTTATCAATGCCTTTGGAAGTAAGGTAGGTAAACTGTGCCGTATGAAGGTGAAGCTGAAAAATGGTTTCAAAGAGGCTGGCCAGGGGAGTCTGGCAGAGCGGCAAACCTGCCGTGATGTTAAGTTCCTTCACCTCCGTGGGAATCGAGTTGAGCAAAGGCATCAGCAATCCCTCATCCAGGAGCACAACTGCGGCAGTTTCATTGGCCTGGCCTTTTTTTGCCAGTTCCTGCAAAAGATGCCCGCAATATTTCACTTGTCCAACAGGATCCGGGGATCCAATAATATCAATCTGTTTGACCGAATTGGAAAAATCATCGAAAATCCAGCGCGGTTCTTTGACGGGCCATTTGTGCATCCAGCTGCGTAAAAAATCTCCTGCCTCCTGCTGTTTGTTTTCAAAGTAGTACCGGTCGGCATCCCATAGCATGGTGGCTTTGCCATCATTGCGTAAAACGCCCATGATCCGTTCTTCTGCCCTGGTCAAGGCATTGAACCCTGCAAAAATGATATGCCGCCAGGGTAACTTATCCTTCACGTTATCAATGGTTTCTGCAGCGTGTCGGAAACAAAGCCCCTGGTAAGCATGGTTTTTACTCACCAGGCGGCTGGTGAGTTTTTCATAATACCCATACAACGACTCGTAGAAGCGAAGGTAATTTTTTTCAAATTCGGTCAGTGGCTGACCCTCGAGGTTCCACAGGCTAATGGCCCTGGCTTCGGTGAGCGTCGAAAATAACTCCTTTGCATCGGCCAGGTACCGATCGATCTCATTAAAATCGCTCAGCAACTGGGGTGCCCATCGTAAAAATTCCTCAAAGGTCTGTGCATTCGTCAACTCAATTTCACGATGAATATCGTAAAGTTCAAAAAGCAGGTGCAAATTGTCAACTTCCTGTAAACCGCTGATCTCAGCAATGAAATCTTCAATTGAAAATATGGTGGGTGCCCAGGTAATTTTCCCGACCTCCGCGGCGAGGTACTTTCTCAGGAATAATCCTCCACGTCGGTTCGGAAGGACAACGCAAATATCAGCCAGGTCATTGTTGAAAACTGAAACCAGGTACTGTGCGGTATATTGGAGGAAAGGAACCATTTGACAACGGTGTTGTGTTGACAAAAATAGGGAATAATCGTGGTTATTTTTCGGTAAATTCAATACAATGCGCTTATCATTACTGAAGCGTAAATGTGGCAGTTACATTTTGTCCGTTGGACACAGTTGTAACACAAGTACCCGTTCCTGAACATCCGCCTCCCGACCATCCCGAGAAAAAAGAACCGACTGCAGGTGTTGCGGTCAGTGTAACGGTTGTGCCAAATAAATAATTGGCACTGCAGGTTGTCCCGCAATTGATGCCTGCGGGAGAACTGGTAACTGTTCCGGAACCACTTCCAGCTTTTAAGATGGCAAGCGTATATGCATTAAGGTTAAAATTGGCCGATATGGTTTGGGCGCTGTGGATAGTGGCTACACAAGGGCCTGTTCCGGAACATCCGCCTCCCGACCATCCTGTAAATGTTGAGCCAGATGTGGGTGTTGCCGTCAGTGTGATGGTGGTGCCGGCGTTAAAACTGGCACTGCATGTCAGACCGCAGGCAATGCCCGAAGGGTTGCTTGTTACGGTTCCGGCTCCATTCCCTGTTTTCGATAATGACAGCAGATAGCTATCAAGAATGAATGTGGCAGTTACATTCTTTGCCATATCCATATTAACTGCACAGCCTCCGGTTCCGGTACATGCCCCGCTCCAACCGGTAAAAGTCGCTTCTGCATCCGCTGTTGCGGTAAGGGTAACCAGGGTGCCGGCATTATAACTTGCATTACAGGCTGCTCCGCAATATATTCCGGTTGGTGTACCCGTTACTGTTCCGGGACCGATTTTTGTGACGGTCAGCGGATATGATTCTCGTGTAAAAGTGGCTGTTACGCTCTTTGCCATATCCATCGTGATGGTGCAGCTCCCGGTTCCGGTATATGCTCCGCTCCAACCGGCAAAAGTGGCTCCTGCATCAGGGGTGGCCATAAGGGTAACCAGGGTGCCGGAATCATAATTTGCATTACAGGCTGCACCGCAATAAATTCCGGATGGAGAACTTGTCACCGTTCCGGGGCCAACTCTTGTCACGGTGAGCGGGTAGGATTCATGAGTAAAACTGGCCGTTACACTCTTTGCACTGTCCATACTGATGGCACAACTTCCGGTGCCTGCACATCCGCCGCTCCACCCGGCAAAGACAGAGCCGGCTTCCGGTGAGGCATGGAGCGTGACCACACTGCCGGCTTCAAAATCCGCATTACAGGTTGCACCGCAGAAAATTGCCAACGGGGAACTGGTCACCGTTCCCGAACCGGAGCCTGTTCTTGTCACTGTCAGCGGAAACGCATCCCGGGTGAATGTTGCAGTAACATTCCGGGAATTCCACATCGCAGTAATACAGACGCAATTCCCGCAACATCCGTCTCCTGACCATCCTGCGAAGGTACAACCGGGATCAGGGATTGCAGTGAGTGTAACCACAGTTCCATAGTCAAAATCAGTGCTGCAGGATGTATTGCAGAAAATTCCTGCCGGTGAACTGATAATGGTTCCGGTACCATTGCCATCTTTGGTCACAGTAAGTGTAAATGAACTGAGTGTAAATGTTGCAGTTACATTTTGGGCAGTGTCAATTGTTGTGACGCAGGGCGCTGTTCCGAAACATCCTCCTCCCGACCATCCTGAAAAATATGAACCGGCGTTTGGCGTGGCAGTTAAAGTTACAGGTGTTCCGCAGCCAAGATCCGAACTGCAGTCAGACCCGCAGTCAATACCAACAGCCGAACTTGCAACATTACCGCTGCCGTTTCCTGTTTTTATCACATTTAACCGGTAAACCAAACTGGCAGAAAAAACAGCTGCCGAAGAATGACCGCATGCATTATAGGCCCAAACAAAGAGGGTTTGTGATGTGCCGGTGCATGTAAGGCCTGTTTGCGTGTAAGAAGTGAGCGCATGATTATCTGATGCAGTTTCATAATTGTTCACAGTATTGTATTTATATCCCGTAGCACCCAAAACCGTTTTCCAATTCCATGTGATCTGGCTGCCGGCAGATACATGACCTGCGGCTTCAGGCAAGCCGGAGGGTGCCGCAGTGCAGCCACATCCAATGGATAGCCAGCCATTGTTTATATAAAACTCAAGGCAATTGGTTGTGGTATTGAATATCTGCAATCCGGGAACGGGATCAACAATGGAATCTCTCTGTATGGTTGTCATCCTCGGGGGCAAAAATCCCTTGCTGGTGGATTTCACATCGAGCATTGCTGAATTAACAGGTGATGATCCATCCGAATTAATTGAAACCTGAGCAACGGAAGCCAGGCCAAGAAAGGTGATGATGGCTAATATAAACAGTTTTTTTTTCACTGAAACAATGATTTATAAGAAAACATTCATGCAAAGCTATGAAAACATTTTCTTTCCGAGATGCATTGTCAAATGCTTGACGAGCTTCCTGGTTTCGAGATGATCATCAGCCAAAACCCGTATAGGGTAGATTTCCGGTTTTTTTCTGCAAGCGAAAATTCGTAGAAGTCATGCCCGGTCAAAGTTCCTTTAACGATCAGGCAACCGATTATTTTGCATCGCGCATGCAAAATGGAAATAAATCGTATTTAAATTGATATTTGTCAATGATATCAAAGGATCATTCAATACCAATGGCTTGATAACCCGTTGATGTAATCCGGGTTTAATTTGCTGATTTTTTATTGCTGTCAACGAAACCAGGACACCGGAATGGAAAGGGCGGCTGATTTAAAATAATCTGGCTGATTTTGTTGCAATCTGAAGACCGCAATTAGCAGAACAGGATTGGGGAACCCACATGCTAAACAAGGAATAAGTGAATGACTGCCTGAATTGCAGGCCAAAATGAAGAGGGTACGAAGATAGCGAGATTTGCCCTTGAAAAACGTGAGAGGTGAGACGTGGTTCGTAAGACGCAGGATTTCACACGTCTCACGTCTTACGCAATCTGTCCTGCGTCCTCCCAAACAATTCCATCTTCAAGATAGCCGGCAATCTTTTCAGTTTTTGCCAGTCTCAGATAGAGATCCGTCAGGGAAAATTTCCCATCTTCACTGATTTTCGGGAATATTCCGGTATCGAGGATTTGTATACCACTGAAGGCAAAGGCACTGTTGCTACTGGTTTCCCGAACCAAACGGCGTTCCCCGGTTTTTCGGTTCTCCCAGCCACAGAGGTTCATCTGGTCGTCGAACAGAAAATACCGGGAGGTTGGGCGGTTGCGCACCGCCAGGGTGGCAAGCGAATTTGCACTGCGATGGAACTTTGCCATGCCGTTGAGGTCAAGGTCTGATAGAATGTCGACATTCCTGATCAATGCAGATTGACATCCCTCGAAAAACCAGGCAGCATTTTTCACACCCCCTCCCGTTTCAAGCAGTGCACCTGTTTCATCAGAAATCGAAATATTCAACCCAAAGTTTTCATTCAGGTGTATAAATTCAACTATCTGATCTGCAAAATGATGAACGTTTATAATTAAAGAATGAATGCCGGCTGTTTTCAAATGGAATACAGCATGTTCAAGCAATGTTTTTCCATCGACCACAAAAAGTGCTTTGGGGTGAGAATCGGTAAATGGTTTAAGCCGCGTGCCCAGACCGGCAGCAAGGATCATGGCTTTCATATGGACAGTGTTTGAATGCAGTGATGAAGGGATCAGGTTTTATCCTGTTCGTCATGAAGCAGTTTAATTTTGAGATTATATTTGGTCTTCAGGTATTCAGCCAGTTCTTCAGCGCAATATACGGATCGGTGTTGCCCGCCCGTACATCCAAAGGACACCATCAGTTGGTCAAAGTCACGTCCGATATATGTCTCCACGCTTTGCCCCACCAAAGCACGCACATGATTTAGAAACACGCCTACCGAATGCTCCTTTCTCAAAAATTCGATCACTGGCTGATCTTTGCCGTTGAGATGCCTGAATTCATCATATCTTCCCGGGTTTGGCAGGGCACGGCAATCAAAAACGAAACCTCCGCCATTGCCACCTGCATCGAAGGGAATTGATTTTTTATAGGAGAAGCTATGAATGGTGACTGTCAATTTTTTTTCTAAATTATCATTAATGATTGTATTTTTTATATTATTGACATTACGATATTTATCATCAATTACTTCAACTGGTTGTTGATTATATAGCAATGGGTTGTCAATCATTTTACCAATGACCAAAATCAGGCTCTTCAGGCCAATATCAACCAGGTTGTTATCAAGAAGGTAGCCCAGGTTTCTGAGTGCGAAAGGAATACTTTGCAGGAAATGAGGCTTGTTTTCATAATATCCCCTGAATCCATAAGCACCCAGGGCCTGAAGAATGCGAATCAGGACAAAACCATGATAGATCTTCATGAATTTTTCGCGGTCGACCGGGTATATTTCGCCAAGTTTGTTTAGGTAAAAGTCCAGCAGTAAATTTCTGGTCTTCATCGGTATATCGGCCTTTCCATCGGTCAGCAAGGAAGCGACATCATATTGCAGAGCGCCTTTTCTACCTCCCTGGAAGTCGATGAACCATGGTTCCCCATTCACAATCATGATGTTACGGGACTGAAAATCACGATAAAGAAAGAAATCAGCTTCGGTCTTCAGCAATAAATTACAAAGACTTTGAAAATCATCTTCGAGGGTTTGCTCATCAAAAGGGATCTTTGCCAGTTTCAAAAAGTAATATTTGAAATAGTTCAGATCCCACATCATCGATTGGCGGTCGAATGCGCCACGGGGATAACACACTTTATAATCCAGGGTTTTCCCGGCCTTAACCTGGAATACGGGAAGCCATGCCAGGGCCTTTTTATACACTGCAATGATCTCCGGTGAAAACGGATTTCCTGGTGAATCCTCCCCGGAGGAAGGAGGTTTATAACCAACCGTTCCACGTCTTTCAGTAAGGAACTGATAAAGCGTTGTATCTCCAAGATCGGTAATCAGGTAAACACGGTTAACCGGATCACTGGCCAGTAATGAAGGCACGGGCAAACCTTCGCTCATGAAATGTTGCGTGAAGGAGAAATAAGCCTGGTTTTCGAGAATATCCTCGTTATGCGCACCAATAACCGTTTCACCAGGCCCTGCAAGCCTGTAATAACTTCTGTAGGAGCCGGACCCCGGTAATTTAATAACCGATGTGGGTTGCATACCGCACCAGGATTTATAGAGGCGGATTAATTTTTCTTCTGCTTCTTTCATGAATTCTATTTACGCTATTTAGCCATTCCACGTAATGTTCATACCGCTACCACCCTCACTTCCGGGTCAAGATAGACCAGTGCTCGGTGAACGTGCTGATATCCCATCTCCTCAATATACCCTGCGTATCTGATCAACTGTTTCCCGTGGTCCGGATTGGGTTTTCCACTCTTGTAATCAAGGATAGTCACCCTGTCGCCGTCAAATATCACCCGGTCGGGACGATAGAATGATCCTTCCGGCAGGAGTATTTCAGCTTCTGTTTTTACTTTAACCTGGTCGCTGAAAAGCCGTGTAAGCAATGGATCAGAGATGACAACCCTTAAAACTCTTTCAATATTTGCCCGATCGGGATATTCAATCAGTCCAGTCAAACAAGCTTTTTCGAGCGCACCATCAACATCCTTTTCGGTGATTATCCACGACAGCAGGGTATGAATCCTGTTGCCCCATTGGAATTTCCGCAAAGGATTCTCCGTATCCCACCGTTGTGGTGCCCTCCTCCGTATTTCAATTTTTTGACGCCAATCATTGCTGATGACAGTTTGCTGCCTGATCGTACCTGATTCCTCTCTGACCTTCTTTTCAACATGGGGTGTTTTACCTCCAAAAGCATACTCCGACCTGTTTTCAACCCAAATATTTTCATGCTGAAGGAAAAACTGAAAAAATCCAGGAAGCGAACTGATCTCTTCTTGTTTTTTTGGAGGAAATTTTGTGAGAATATAAAGCCGCTCCCTGGGCCGGGTCATCGATACATACAGCAAGTTTAACAGGTCTACCATTGATTTTTGCCGTTCATCTACAAATAAAGATCTGTAAACGGTTGTTTCCATTTCTTTATCACTGCGAAGGATAGCCGTTTCCAGACCCGATGCCACTTCTTTGTCAAGGTCAACCCACAGGTAGGTTTTGGTATTCTTCCGTGCTTCCTGGGCAAAGGGAAGGATAACCAGCGGAAACTCTAACCCCTTGGCTTTATGAATGGTCATCACCTTTACCGCATTTAATTCTTCAGGTACGATGATTGACAGTTTTCCTTTTTTTTTCTCCCACCATTCAAGAAAATCCACCGGGCCGGTTGATATCTTTACAGTAAACTTGAGGACGGCATCCAGGAAAAACTGCAGGTAAGGATCCGGTTCAGAATTCAACTGGTAATATCGGATCAACGCTTCACACAAATCGTAAACAGGCAACACTTCATATGGTTCCCGCGACAGTATCATTTGCTCACCCGGCGTATTTTCAGAATTTTGCAAAAATTGCCTGATCTCTGCAAGAACAATGTCATTCCTGGGTTCAAATAAGAATTTCAGGTATGCCAGTATGAACCTTACTTTCGGTGAATTGGCAATAAGCAGGGATTCAGCAGAAACCACTTCAACACCCTGCCCGAGTAAAAACCTGGCGATGATGCTGGCATTCTTATTACTCCTGCATAGAATTGCCATGTTGCGCAAATGAAAGTTTTCCTTTTGGGCTTCCAGAATGATCGACAAAATCCTGTTCAGGGTCTTCTCCTCATAATTTGTTTCTTCGTAATCGTTTTCAAGGAATTCAAGACTTATAAAGCCCCCGGTATACCGGGGGTCGAATTGTTGTTCAAGTCCCTCAAATATTTTTTCTTTCCCATCCGTCAGTACCTGGTCGGCAACAGCCCTGAAAAAGCGGTTGTTGAATGATACAATTTCAGATTTTGAACGAAAATTCTGCTCCAGGTTAACCTGCGAAAAATGGCGTTTCAGGGCCTGCTCCCGTTGTTTGAAGATTTTATGCTGATCACTTCCCGGGATAGCAGGCAGGGCATTGAACTGTTCGACTTCCCCACCCCTCCAGCGGTAGATTGCCTGTTTTCCATCGCCCACCACCAGGTTAAAATGGCCTCCGGCAAGGGCATTTTCGATAAGGGGAATAAAATTCATCCACTGAAGGACGGATGAATCCTGAAACTCATCGATGAGTATGTGATGATATTTTTCACCAAGCCGTTCATAAATGAACGGGACCGGTTCATTCATCACAATGCCCGCAATTCTCGAATTAAATTCAGAAATATGCACAAGGTTATTCTGGCATTTGAAATCGCTGAGTACCTTTTGAATTTCATTCAGCACAGCAAGGGGAAAAATTGTCTTGGCAAGCAACTTCCTGAGGGTATAGTCAGGATGCTGCCGTTCAATCCCATGATGTAATTTTTCGTATACATCGAGGAGTATTGGTTTAATGGCTTCAATCTCTGCGCGCGCTGATAAAGAGGCTTTCCCTGAAAGCCATTTATCCTCTTCAATGGTAGCAACAACGTAGGAATTAGGTTCCATCTTGTCAAACTTCCCTGCAGCAAGGTTCGAAAAATAATTCCATATTCCACGTTCGCCCTGGAAAAGGTCGGCAGGAGAAAACCTTCCAGCCTGCAGTATCCCAAATCCCTCCTGGGCAATTTCACGGATTCTATTCTCAAACTGGCGGATCCTTGCATACAGGTTTTCGGAAATGGCCTGAAAGTTTTCAAGAGAAAGCATGCTCAGTTTGCCAATCCTCTTTTCTCCTTCTTCATCAAGCAGGATTCCTGCGAAATCAATGAGGATCGAACCAATGTCCCATCCCTTGTCCTCCTCCATGCGTGTTTCGAGAAACTTTACAAGGAGTCTGGTTAACGCCTGATCATCTCCGACCCGATCCAATAAAAGATTGACGGCAGTCGACAACAGCTCATCTGAATCAAGTTCAACATTGAAATTTATGGGCAGTGCGAAATCGTGTGCAAAAGTCCGGATCAATTTATGGGAAAAACTGTCTATGGTTCCAATCGCAAAGTCGGCATAGTTGTGCAGGATCAATTCAAGCGCCCTCACCGCATTTGCAGTTATCTCAGGTGCATCCAGTCCGGTTTCTGCAACCAGCAATGGTGTCAGCGTGCCTTTGATCATCTCGTCTGCTGACTGTTCACCTTTCGACAATTCACCCAATGCCAGAAGCACGCGGTCTTTCATTTCATTGGCGGCCTTATTTGTAAAAGTAATCGCCAGCACATGCCTGAAATCCACGGGTTCAGCCAGGATGATCTTTAAATACTCCTTAACGAGTGTGAATGTTTTGCCTGAGCCTGCAGATGATCGATAAACCGTGAAAGACATTGAGTTGGGTTGAGTTTAAGCGTGATGTATGACGCGTCAAGCTGGTTGAGGGTCATTTGACATATTGAACCTTGCCTGCATAAATTCTATTTTCAGTAACGACCCTGAAAAAATAGATACCATCTGGCAATCCGGAAAGTTCGGTTTGAATTTTCCCTGAAACAACCTCAATATGCTGCTTACGGATTAAATTCCCATGGCCATCCATTACCTGCATCATTGCAGTGGCATTTTTCTCTTGCAGGGTAAACCGCACAGGACCGTTTGAAGGATTCGGATAAACCTGCAATTTTGTTGAGGTGAGTTCCTCTAATCCCGGTGGAAACCTGACAGATATCTTTTTTTGGGCAAGACTGAAATTTTGAAGGGCATCAACAACGAAAACACTGTATGTCTGATCATCCTGAACGGTAACGGTGATGGTATTCCCGGTATCAAGGGTATTCCACAATATCTGGTAAGGAGGTGTTCCCCCGGTGACTGTGGCATGCAGTGTAAGGACAGTGCCTTTCAACACCGCTGTATCGGGGCCAAGGGAAACAGACAATGGCTGTGCCGACATGCGGTAAATATCCCTGTATGTGGCTGTGGCGATGTTTAATTCCTCATTGATCTGCAGGACCGGAATTCCTTTTCCTTTGGCCAGCCATTTGTATTCAATGATATTGCGGTTCACTGGAAACCCGGCACCCAATGAATCGATATAAATGCTGTCGTGAATGGTAAGCATGGATTTTACGCGCAAGGTTTGAAAAGTTCCGTAAGGCGTGGTAAGGGTTCCCCAGCCATCCACGAGATTGGATCGGATCCGTTGCGTGCTGTAGTATGCCAGGTTCGGCACGGTGATCGCAAAGGAGGATGTTGAAGCCCAGGTAAGTCCGGGGGTCATTGGAAATTGGTACTGTTTATCCGGGATGTCGTATTTTGCAGGCAAGGGAATGCCCTGGATGGTATAGGCAGAGCCCAAATCGCTGAATGAGGTCGCATTATTTTTAAAAAAAGTAAATCCCTGCGAAACGGGCAGGCCCGGGATCAGGCTGCTGGTTTTCGGTGAAGCAAGATTAGCCCCGCCCAACAGCACAAAGAACAACTGGTAGGCAGCTGGCGTCGCTGAGACAGTAACAAACGTATCCACCCGCTGGCTCTGGGCTTCAAGGGCAGCATAATTCCAGGTTGTATCCATCGAGGTGTTCGCATATCCTGCAGGTACTGCATTCGTTACGCTCACCCTCAGCGTGTCTCCTGCAACAGGCATGTCGGTCTGATCAAGGGTTATCTGTGAAAACAGCGGCGATAAACTGCAGAAAACCAAACAAAAAGTAATAATTGTTCTTATCCGATTCATCTGATCATGGTTTATTAGTGTGTTTGGGTAGTCGGGATGAAATTCAGCCTTATTTCGCAGTAATTTTATCCTTATTTTTTTTACCGAATTTAAATAATTCACCAAATGTGGTGAAATCCCGTTGATATTTGATCCCCACTCCCTGCGTGTAAGGGGCATTGTTATTGAGGATATTCAATGTATTCGTCCGGTTAAACGCACGTACTCTCCATCTCCTGTTTTGAGTCAGTACATATTCCACATTGATATCACCAACGATGGTACTTGATTGCTGTGCGGTAGAACTGGTATACGAATTCATACCAAAAGTACCGTCGATCAACAAACGGTCATCCAGAAGTTGTGTGGAAATTCCAACATCAAACTCCTGGTTGGTGGTGCTTGTTCCTGGCTTGTAGTTCATGTTCACATTCACATTCGTGGTTAGTTGCGACAACATACTGTTTATCTGGTTGGTAACAAGTGACATTGAAGTGGCGCCCATATCAACGGAGGATGAACTGGCGACAACCGGTTTAAACTGGTTCATGACCATCAGATAGATTGTTTGTTCCGTGACGGTGACAGGATTGTTTGTATCGATGGTAGAATAGACCATGTTTTTAATGCTTTCTTCAACATTAGGCAGGTTGATTGCAAAGGAGATATCCGGGTTCATTAACTTTCCACCAAGTCGCACAATACATTCCACCGGAATACGGAGACCCTCCTCTTCCGGATTGGTCGTCAGGCCTTTCAATGGTGCTTTGGTTTTATAAACTGCACTGAGGGAAATATTTGCATCCGCGGGATCGCCCGTCCAGTTGATCGTACTCCCCTCTTTAATGGACATTGGCAACCGCAGCAGATTTTTAAACTGAAACAGGAAGGATCCCTTTGACAGGGTATAGGTTCCCGATAAGGTAAACGGAGAACCAGGGCTCATGCCCATCAACAGGTTCCCGCTACCTGAAGCCTTCAGGTTTCCCAGCTGGTCGGGAAAAAAGACCTCCACTTCGGCATCCTGGTTCACACGCAATCCAAGGTCCAGTGATAAACCTGTGGGATTTACAGGTTGTTTTCCCATGATTTTCTCAAGCGAATCAGCATCGGGGTTAACAAAAATAATATAGTCGGCCATACCTACCGATCGGGTAAGGTCAATGGGGATTACCACATGGGTTTTCCCTCCATTGGTGGCTTTGACAGAAATTTTTATATTTTCCGGGGGGCCTGTTATGCTTGCCGTACCTGTTGCACGAGCCTTCCCGTAAAAAACACTGTTTTGAGCGCGGGTATTGTTAAAGGCAGCAAAGTCTTCCATTTCCACATTCAGATCGAGTTTCAGGTCGCTGAAATGCTGGTGCATGATCTTGCCATTCAACACTGCTTTATGACCCAGGGAGTCATACATCGTGATCTTGTTAAAAATAAACGCATTGCTGTCAATGGTCACAACATCCGCGAAGGAATAGGGCACATTGAGATAATTGATTTTGAATTCAGTCCGCATCAGTTTTAATTGCCCCCGGATGTCGGGATGTTCAAGCGTTCCTTTGATCTTCACCTGGCCGGAAGCCAAACCGTTCACACCGGTCATAAAGTCTGCGACAAAGGGCCCGACCATCTTTAAATTCAGGTTCTTCAGCGACAGGTCGAAATCAAAGTAGGGATTCTTCTTACGCATGTAGTAGCTGCCAGTGAGCGAAAATGGAATGTTGGTTCCCACATTGCCTGTATATAATATCTGTGATGTGAGATCAAATTGTGAAGCAGCTGCATCATATTTCACTTTGAATGTGGCATCACCAAGCAGTTCCTTGTTGAATTTGAATTTACTGATGCGAAGGTCAGATAGTACAACAACGTCACTGTATAACTTTGAAATTTTCAAATTACCGTTTAGAATTCCATCTATATCCACCTGGGCGCTTCCAATAAATTGATCCAGTTTCGAAATGTCCACTTTATTAAAACTGACATTCAGGGTATCCGAAGCGGATGCTGAAAGATTACCATTGATTTTCAGGTACTGATCTCCGGAAAAAAAGGCAAGATTCGAAAATTTGACGGAGGATGTATCGATGGCCATAAAGTTCTCCGGATCGATATTCCAGTATTTTTCATTAAGAAAGACATTGAATTGCTTTAACCGTAACTCAATGACGGGGCTTTTATGAAAACTGACATAACCATCGAATTCGCTTGGCATTTGTCTGGCTTTCCAGGAAACCTTGTAATGTATACTGTCATGCCGTATATTGGAAACCAATTGAAATGAATCGACCTTTACTTCAAGCGAGTCCTGCTTACTGGCTTTCTTTATGTAAACATAGGAAGACCCGCTCCTGATCGACAAATCGTCAAGTTTGCCTTCGGCATTCAGGTACCAATCGGTCAGTTCGATATTATTGATAAATACCGCCGGAGATTTTCCGGTCATGACAAAGATGTTTTTTTCCTCATTGTAAAATCCATTGAAGATCGAATTGGGAGCCAGTCGCAGAAAGGGCAGGAAAACATTTGTAACTTCACCCGATTGTTTAAACCGAACCTCAAAATTCATTTTCTGGTATGATTGGGTTTGGCTCAGTGCAATCAATGAATCGTTCAGGTTGAATGATGCAAGATAGTTCTGAATGAATGTGGTCAGTGAAGGGATCAATGCTTTGAAGGAGAAATCCCCCGTAACATCGGCATCGACGAAATCGGACTGAAGGTGGTAGCTTTTCCCGGAGGCAGTGTCCTGCCTTGTCAGCAAAGAAAAATGATCCATGGTAATGATCTTATTGCCCTCCGTATAAACCGTATTATCAAACCGGATGGACCCATCGATATTGTCAAGTTTCGTCCCTTTAATATTGACTTTCATCAGTGTCGAAAGGGTTTCAACTGAATCACGCTTTAAAAAGTTCAGATTAAATAATTCAGCATGGTTCAACTGCACAGTAAAATCATAGTCAGGTATTGAATCACTCATATCGACCAGTCCATTGAAGTCCATATTCAAAGCCGGGTCATCAATATTCAGCATGCCTTTGAATTTTTTCTCAGTAAGCATTCCTGTAACATTCAGGTTTGAATAGTTATAATGGTTCAAATAGATTGAATCGATGTGAACATTCATGGTGAGACCGGCATCACCAAGGGTGAAGCCTTTCCCATTGACGTCAGCGCGCATGGTGACTCTTCCCATGTACTTCGTGTTCCCGGTTAGTTTTCCAATGTCAAATCTATCAATATTCAGCTGGCCCTTATAACCGATCAGCTTGCTGTCCTTCTGTTTTGTCAGAGCAAGATCGGTCGTCAGGCTGCCAAGGTCAGTTTTTACCTGGGCAGCGGCCACAAAATCATTGTAAAAACCCGTAAAATTGCCTTTCAGGCTGATCAACCCGACATTTGACAGTATTGCAGGCATTTCAAGATGACGAAGATCACCCGGGATAAGCAATGATTCGATATCCTCCCTGGTCGTAGTCATTGCCTTGACATTCAAATTGACGAAAGTCTCTTCAACATCGGGCAATCCCATGGCACTGATGTTCCCATGGAAAGTGGTATTCCTGCCAAAGGCAAACTTCAGGTCACGGGCTTTGAAATTGCTTACCGTCCCTTTGATGGTTCCAGAAAGCCGGAGTCGGTCTTTCATGACGGCCAGTTCCGGAGCGAAATATCCGATATCCTGCAGGTCGAGGGATGATGGTTCTATTTTTGCATGGATGGTGACCTCTTTCAGGAAATCATTGTAAGCTCCCCAATGGTCATACAAAAAGTCGAATGTAAGGGAGAGATCGGAATGATCGGTCAGGATTTTCAGATGGTGAGCCTTTAGGAACCTGGGGCCGACCTGGAATTCCCCGCTGAGGTTGTGAAGGACAATGCCACTTCGCTCCCTGGCCGCAAGATGCGGGATTTTGCCTACAATCGTATCTCCTTCAAAAGCAACATCGGTCACTTCCAGGTTGATTCCGGCCACTTCGAGATTGGAATAGTCCATCCCGGAGGGAACAGGCGGCTCATTTTCATCCTGTAAATGAAACCGGGTATCTAGAAGACTCACAGAGGATATTGACACATGCCAGGGAACAACAGGGGTCGTATCGGTTTTTTTCCCTTTATCTTTGGAAGCGAAATAATCAACGATAAACTGCAGGCTTAATGCGCTGTCGCCGCGATGTGTCAATAACTGCACGACCCCTTTCTCAATAAACACCCTGCTGACGTTCAGTTTTCGGGTTTTAAACGACACCAGGCCCGGTCGTACCCCCAGTTTGTGGGCGGAAAAAATAATGGCTTTGCGTCGGTCCTTCACGATTATATCCTCCAACATCAGTCCATTCTTAAATGAAAGGTTAAACCCGCGGATATGGATTTCTGTCTTCAGTTCCTTTGAAAAATAATCTGCAGCCAAACGCACCACCAGTGTCTGAACTACATCGCTCCTGAGGACCATGTAGAGGGTCAGCACAAGTGAAATAATCACGGTGACAATATAAAGCAGTATTTTTGCGCCTGTTTTTATGATAATTTCGCGTTAAGTATGCAGCATTTTATTCTTGGCATTGAATCTTCCTGTGATGACACTTCGGCGGCTGTGATCCGGGATGATGTCATCCTTTCAAATGTAACTGCTGGCCAGGATGTTCACCGTATCTTCGGAGGTGTGGTTCCCGAACTGGCTTCCCGTGCACATCAGCAAAATATTATCCCGGTAATTGAAACAGCCATTCAAAAGGCAAATATAGGTAAAAATCAACTTTCTGCCGTTGCATTTACAAGAGGCCCCGGTTTGCTGGGTTCACTGCTGGTCGGAACCTCCTTTGCAAAAGCGTTTGCCCTTGGATTAAACATCCCTTTGATCGAAGTGGACCATTTGCAAGCCCATATCCTTTGCCACTTCATCAGGAATGCTGACAGAACAAATCCCATACCATCCTTCCCGTTCCTGTGCCTTACCGTTTCAGGGGGGCATACGCAGTTTGTTCTGATCCGTGACTATTTTGACATGGAGATCATCGGACAGACCATTGATGATGCCGCCGGTGAGGCATTCGACAAAGCGGCAAAGATCATGGGGCTTCCATATCCCGGCGGGCCGATGATTGATAAGCTTGCGGTACAGGGTGATCCGAAACGGTTTGCATTCTCCAAACCGAATATTCCCGGGCTTAACTTCAGTTTCAGTGGTTTAAAGACTTCATTCCTCTATTTTATCCGCGATGAATTAAAAAAAGACGCTGAATTCATCGAAAAAAATAAGGCTGATCTCTGTGCTTCGATCCAGGCAGCTATCATAGAGATGCTGATGACCAAACTCACGCTGGCAATGGATGCGAAAACCGGACTTAATTCACTGATCATCAATGGAAAAATCCTACCCGATGTTGCCATCGCCGGTGGGGTTTCAGCCAATTCGGGTTTACGCAAAGCGCTTGAAGACGCACGTGATGCCTTTGGCTGGAACATTTTCGTACCCCCGGTGCAATATTCCACCGACAATGCCGCAATGATTGCCATTGCGGGGTATTTCAAATTCCTGAGAGGAGATTTTGGAAGCCAGTCGGATACTCCCTATGCCCGGTCTCAAAAAAGGTGAAACGTGACGAAAACATAATACGTGACAGGTGTTCTTCTCCTATCTGCCTGTCCGCCTTTCCACCCGAACCAATTTATACTTTCTTTATACTTCCACCCACAATCTTGGTAAGGATTTAATACCTGAAGCTCTTATTTTGCCGGTCGAACCAAGCAACAGGATGACAGCATGAACCGGCAACCCTCACCTTCTATTTATCAGCGACTGGTCAATTTCTTTATCGGTAAATCGCGGGACCTGCATGATGAACATATTTTCCATCGTCTTACACTCGTGGCATTTTTCGCCTGGATTGGATTGGGTTCCGACGGGCTCTCAAGTTCATGCTACGGCCCAGATGAAGCATACAGGACATTAGGAAACTATCATAGCCTGGCAATATTTGTTGCTATCGGCATTGTCCTCACCATTCTCATCATCAGCACCAGTTATTCACAAATTATACGCCTTTTTCCGTCAGGCGGGGGTGGTTATCGCGTGGCCACAAAACTTTTATCACCCAAACTCGGGATGATCTCAGGATGTTCGCTGTTGGTCGATTACGTGCTCACCATCGCGGTTTCTGTTGCCAGCGGCACGGATGCCATCTTCAGCCTCATGCCACATGAATATCAACCTTTTAAAATTCTTGTGGCTACGGCAGGAGTTGTTCTGCTGATCCTTTTAAATCTTCGGGGTGTCAAAGAATCCGTCTTTACACTCATGCCGGTGTTCATTCTCTTCGTTCTCACCCATGCAGCGGCAATCCTGTTTGCCATTTTCGGGCATGCCAGGGAGGTACCAACGGTTTATCATGACGCACTTGCCAACTACCGGATGGCTCAGCAATCTCTTGGAACAATGGGTGTCATGGCGCTTATCCTGCGGGCATACAGCATGGGCGCAGGGACCTATACCGGACTTGAAGCCGTGAGTAATTCTATCCCGATTCTGAAAGATCCGAAAGTAAAAACCGGTCTCCTGACCATGCGGTATATGGGCATTTCGCTTGCAGTGACCGTGTTTGGTTTGCTGCTTGCCTATTCAATCTTCAAACTGACACCGGTCGCGGGAAAAACGATGAATGCTGTTTTTCTTGAGGCCCTTACTGCCAAATGGGGCAAAGGCTTTGGTTTGGGATTTGTCTTTATCACCCTGTTTTCAGAGTCCATTCTTCTTTTTATTGCCGCTCAGACAGGCTTTCTCGACGGCCCCCGGGTGATCGGATCGATGGCGCAGGATTCCTGGTTCCCCAGAAAATTCACGGTCCTCAGTGACAGACTGGTTACCCAGAACGGGATCCTTTTCATGGGAATTCTCGCTTTACTGGTGCTGTGGATTACCGGAGGTGCCCTCGCCATATTGATAGTCCTTTATAGCATCAATGTTTTCATCACATTCGCCCTGTCGCAATCAGGAATGGTCCGCCATTGGTGGAAAGAGCGGAAGAGTGATAAACACTGGTGGCACCGGCTCCTGGTGAATGGGGTAGGATTGATCATCACCCTGTTCATCCTTGCTTCGGTCGTAATCACAAAATTCATGGAAGGGGGATGGGTCACTTTGATCATCACCTCCTCACTGATCCTCGCTGTGTCACTGATCAGGCGTCACTACAATTATGCCGATAAATTGGTCAAGAGGCTAAATGTAAAAATGTTGCACAAGGTTCAGGATATATATGATTCTTGTCGGGATTACTCTGTATTATCGGAGGTATATTCCACCGAAGATAAAACTGCCGTGATTTGCGTAAACGGGTTCAACGGTCTTGGGATTTTTACTTTTCTGAAAGTACACAAGGATTTCTCGGAATATAAGAACATTGTATTCCTCGGCGTGGGAATCGTAGATGCCGGAAACTTCCGTGGAAATGCCGAACTTCAGGACCTTGAACAAAAACTTAAAGGCGAGCTTGAGCAGTATCAGAAACTGGCACGGTATTTCGGCCACCATTCAGAGATCAAGTATTCATTGGGAACAGATGTAGCTGATGAGATCAAAGAAGAAGCGAAAATGATTGAGAAACGATTTCCGCATAGTGTCTTCTTTGTAGGGCAATTCCTTCTTCCAAAAGCTACTGCGTTTCAACGGTTACTCCATAATCAAACCCAGTTCGCCATTCAAAACAGGCTTTCCCACAAGGGAATGGTGATGGTGATGATTCCGTTCCGGAGCCATCTGCATCTGGATATATAAATTCCTGAACCGGCTATTTAGGGCTGAAAAACAGATGATCAAATGAAAAAAAAGAGACAGAAACCAGCCTTTTCTTTTATCGCGGGAATATTTCTCCGGACCATATTGCGTTTCAATCCCTTCTGTAAACCGATTGTTCCTGCGCTGCTGACCTGGCACTTTCTGACAATACTATTTTCAATATTGTACATCTGTGACCAGATTCAGCGTACCTTTATCGTCGAATACAGGGAAATTACTTTGTCGGCATGGGGTTTTCTGTTGCTGATGAATTTCCTGGAGTCTCTTATGGAGACTATATATGAAAAGGATGATGAAAGGTAACCGGGCAATGCATTCCAAAACGAAGGATTACTTCATTGCCTTTTTTGTCGTGATCCTGGTGGTGGTCGCCTGTTTTCCTTTAGCCCCGCTGGTCGGATACCAGGCTGTCGGACTTATCTTCCTGATGGTGATTTCCTTGCTTTCCCTGATTCTTGGACGCGGCGCAGTTTTCTTTGCCGCATTGCTTTCGTCCGCCGTATGGAATTTTTTCTTCATCCCTCCTATTTTCACCTTTCACATCCATCGTGCACATGATGTTATTTCCCTCATCGCAAGTTTGATGGTAGGCCTTGTTGGCGCTACGCTTATCACCCGGATCAGGAAGAGCCAGCAAGATCTTATCGGGAACCGTGAAAAGCTGAGGGTCCTGAATAATTTTCTTGAATCACTCAACAATGCCACTTCCATCAAAGATGTGGTACGACGCACCCAGGAAAACTTTCAGCATCATTTTAATGCTGATATCATCCTTTTTCTTAAGGAAATTGGGGGGAATAAACTTGCGCCAAGGGCTTTTGGAAATGCAGCCTTGTTTGGTGAGGGGTCGTTTATGCTTGCTTCCAGGCTTTTTGCAGCACCTGAGAATCCGTCTTCCGGATTTTATCCTTTGAAAGACCCACGCGGTGTATTTGGTGTAATTGGAATCAGATTCAATGATGACCATCGGCCCAATGATGAGATCATGTCCCTGATAACCAGTGTCATTTCCCAGGTAACCTCCGCACTCGAACGCGAGATCAGTGTAGATCTTGCCAAAGTAAGGGAAATTTCCCAGGAATCTGATAAACTGTTCGGCACCATTCTGAACAGCGTTTCGCACGAGCTTCGCACACCCATCTCCATTATTTCTGCCGCAGTGTCGAACCTGCAGGATCCGCTTATTTCAGAACTGCCTGAAACCAGGATGCAGATCACTGGTGAACTTGAATCAGCATCGAAGCGGTTGAATTTTCTGGTAGAAAATATCCTGGATATGTCGCGCATCGAATCAGGGCGAATGAAACTGAACCTTCAGCTGTGTGATCCTGAGGATCTCGTTGGCATGGCGTTGCGCATTCTTGAATCGGAATTGATCCGACATCCGCCGGAAGTTGTCGTCGGGGGAGAGATCCTCCCGATCAGGGGCGACATCAGTTTGCTGGTCCAGGCACTGGTGAACATTGTGCACAATGCTGCGGTATATTCTCCGCCTGATACACGCATCATCATCAGTATCAGTTTAGTATTTCCTACGACCATTGCCATCACTATCGCTGACGAGGGCCCGGGAGTACCCGGTTCAACGTTGCATAAACTCTTTGATAAATTTTACCGTGTACCTGGTTCCCACAGTGGTGGCACCGGGCTTGGTCTCACCATAAGCAAAGCGATCATGGAGGCACATCATGGTACAATTACAGCCACCAACCGCACAGAGGGGGGCCTGGCCATCACCTTGCAATTTCATGGTGAAGAGTTGACATCCGAATCCAAACCCGGGCATAATCCGGAAAATCCAGATGTGAAACAATAAAGACAATGGAAATAATCCGCAACAAACTAAAAATCATCATCATCGATGATGAACCGCAGATCCGCCGCATGTTAAGGATTACCCTGGAAGCAAACCAATTCAGGGTATTTGAGGCAGAAAACAGCCATGATGGACTCCTTTCTGCTTCCATGAACCAGCCGGATGTGATCCTCCTCGATTTAGGTCTTCCGGATCTTGACGGACTTCAAACACTGAAGCGGCTGCGTGAATGGACCTCAACACCCGTTATCGTTTTAACCGTTCAGGATGAAGAAGGGATCAAGATCGAGGCGCTCGATCATGGCGCCGACGATTATGTCACTAAACCTTTCAATACCGGAGAGCTGCTGGCCCGCATCCGTGCTGCGATCCGCCATTCTCTTAAACCTGCCGATTCGCCGGTCATTTCAAACGGTCCATTATGGATCGATTTGAATGCAAGGATTATAAAAGTGAATGGAGAAGAAGTGAAATTCACTGCAACAGAATACACCCTGTTGGCCCTGTTTATGCGAAACAGTGGGAAAGTACTTACTCACTCGCACATTTGCAGGGAAGTTTGGGGAAATCCATACGTCGATAACTCACAGGTGCTCCGTGTCCATATTGCCCAACTTCGTAAAAAGATAGAATTAAACCCCTCCATTCCATCGATCCTCATCACCGAACCTGCAGTGGGATACCGGCTCATCAACGTGACGGGTGACGCGTGACAGGTGGTGTGCGGGAAGCAGGAGGTGAAATGTGCAATAAATGATTAGTTCCTCATGTCTCACTCGTTTCCCAGTATATCAAACCTCTCCTCGTAGGCAGGTGTGAAAGATTTGCTCTTGAGGTCGTAATGGAAGTAGTTGTCCATCCTCATCCCTTCAGGCAGATGTTTTGCAATGTACTGGTTCATGAAGAAGTCATAAAGGTACGCTGCGTATTTTTTTCCAAGGTAGCCTGCCATCGCATACACATCCTGGCTGTGAAGCGAATCAATGGTATATTTATACCGGACCGTTCCGGTAAAGGGATCGTTGAAGAACCGGCCATCGAAACTATCAAATGCGGTGTTTGTGGCGTAAAGGGTTGTTTTCCGGGCATTTTCAGTACCCGCCTTCCTGAGGTCGAACCAGCAACTGTAATCGACCGCATTCAGATTAAACCTTTTATAGTAAATGGTGTCTACGAATTCATCTTTATCCTCCAGAGGATAATAATATTCATCGAGCTGCATCTGGGCAATATCCACAACATAAGACTGGGGTTTTCCGGTCATGAATGAATCAATGGATGAATTGAGATAAACGTTAAATCCAAGGAGACGCAATTCGTCAATAAAGTTGTTCATGTAGTTTTCCAGCAGGATACTGTCGTTGATAAACTGGATGAATTTACTGTCATTCCAGAGCGCCGAATCCTGTTGTTCCTGCGAAAGCGAATCAAACCCTTCAATTTCCTCCCCTTTGTGATTGAACTTAAAAACCTGCCCGGGAGGGTTAACCAGCAAATTAATCATGTTCCTCGACTGGATAAAAGGATTGGCCACTTTGCGTTCAGGAATGCAGGATTGCAGGCCCGACAGGCCAACCACCATGATCAGGCAAACATAAAATGTGTATCTGCGAATATTCACCAGAGGTATGGGAACCATTAAAATGTAACTATAAAATTGAACATTTATTATTTACGGTCCAACATGAACCTGCCGAATTTCCTTCCGTATTCAATGCATTTCTCCTGCATATCATGATGGGGAGTGAATTTGATCATCAGGCCATCATCAAGAACCCTGAGTTTCAGGTTACTCATGGCAGAAGTCATTATTTTCGCACCTTCACCGCTCCAGCCATATGATCCGAAAGCTGCGGCCGGCTTATTACGGTCGCGGATGGGGTTGATCAGGGCAAATACCTGGTACACCGGCATCAGGATATTCTGGCTGAAGGTAGGGCACCCCAACAGGATTGCAGAGGCCTGGCTGATTTTTTTTTCGATGGTGCCATGGTCCATTTTTTCAATGTCGCACAGGTCTACATCAATCTCGCCGGCTTCTTTGATACCCTGGGCGATCATTCCGGCGATGGTACCGGTATTCTGGTAGGCCGATACATAGCCAAGAAATACACGGTTTGCCTGCTGGCTGTTCAACGCCTCTTTCGCATATTTCTCGGAAAGATCAACATATTTTTTCCAGTTTTTTCGTAAAACAGCCCCGTGGCCGGGCAAAACAGCTGCAATTTCCAAGGGTCTGATCCGGTCAATGGCCTGGAGCATGAATTTGCTGTATGGCTTCATGATCACATCAAAATAATAGCGGAAAGCATCATCAAAATCGCCAACAACATCATCAAACATCCCTTCGTTGCAATAGTGTTCCCCAAAGATGTCGCAGGTAAACAACAGTTTTTCTTCCTGAAGGTATGTCATGATGGAATCGGGCCAATGCAGGTTCGCTGCAGCGACAAACTGCAGGGTCAACTTTCCCAGGTCAAGGGTTTGACCATCCTTAACGATCAGGTGCGGAAATTCAAAGCCAAGCAAATCCCTGAGGTACCGTATGGCATTGCCACTTCCGACAACCCGCGCCCGTGGTGCAATCTCAAGAAGCCTGGACAGACAGCCTGAATGATCAGGCTCCGTATGGTTTACCACAATATATTCAATCTCTTCAGGGACCACTACCTGTTTTAATTTGGCAAGGTAGGTATCCCAGAATTTCTCTTTTACCGTTTCTACAACCGTTTTCCTTGCTGCATCAATGAAGTAGGAATTATAGGAGGTGCCGTATTTCGTTTCCATCACTACATCAAAGGTCACGATGTCGCGATCAAGCACTCCCACCCAACTGACATTATCTGTTATTTTTATAACTTTATTGTCGGGCATGTTCAGACTGATGATTTTACTTTGGGTGGAATATTTATCATCAACCAATACAATCCTGTCGTGCTGATGGTATGGATAAATGAATCAAAATCAACGGGTTTCACCACATAACTGTTCGCACCCAACTTGTATGCCTCCTCAATGTCAGGATCTTCCTTTGAGGAAGTGATAATTACAACAGGCAGCATTTTTGTTGCCTCATGTGCTTTAAGAACTCTCAGTACTTCCATGCCACTCACCTTCGGAAGTTTTAAATCCAGGAAAACGACCTTGATATTTTTTGACCTGTCCTGCTCTGAAAATTTTCCACGGCAAAAAAGAAAATCAAGTGCTTCTTCACCATTTTCAGCAATAAAAAAATGGTTTGCCAGGCTGCTTTTTTTCAATGCCCTGATTGTCAACTCAGCATCGCTTGGATTATCCTCAACAATCAGAATGTCAACCGACTCTAGTGGGTTCATTATTATTTATTACTGAATCATTGTTTATTTTCAACTTTCAAAGGTAACGAAAAATAAAATGATGCACCTTTGTCCACCTCTCCCCTGGCCCACACTTTTCCACCATGCTGGTGAATGATGCGTTGAACTATTGCAAGTCCGATACCTGTGCCATCAAACTCTTTGATACTGTGAAGTCTTTGAAATGCACCAAAGAGTTTATCAGCATATTTCATATCAAAACCGGCACCGTTATCATGGATGCAATAGAAAACCATGTCATTATGTACTTCTGACGAAATGGTGATTTGTGACACTTCACGCCGTGATGAAAATTTAACGGCATTGTTTATCAGGTTGACGAGTACCTGCCTCACCAGGACCTGGTCTCCCATTGCACCGTGAACATTGGTCAGGGTAAAAATTGTCCGTTTTTTCTCTTCGTCATTGGTATTTTCAGCATACACGCTTTGGGCAAGGTTCGCGATATTGATACCGGTAAAATTAATACCGGTACGGTTAAGACGCGATAATGCCAGAAGGTCGTCGATAAGTTGCCCCATTCTCACGGCATTCTCCTGTATCACTGCACATACTCTTTTGCCTTCACTATCAAGAAATGGCTGGTAATCTTCAAAAAGGATGCGTGTAAAACCATCGATCGCCCTCAAAGGGGCCCGGAGGTCGTGCGATACTGAATAGGAAAACGCTTCCAGTTCTTTGTTGGCTTCTTCAAATTGAGCTGTGCGTTCCAATACCCGCTGCTCCAGTTCATCATTTAATTTTTTAATTCCTTCCTCAGCAGCGCGCCGGTCGGATATATCTTCGATATATCCCTCAACGTAAAGCATATCACCGCTATCATTGTAAATTCCACTGCACCTCTCCCAAACCCATTTCACTTCGCCTGCAGCAGTTTTGATAGGGTATTCACCTTCAAACATTTCACCTTTTGCTATTATATCCTTCCATTGCTGCCACTTTGTTTCCCGGTATTCCTCAAGAATCAGATCGTTGAACAACCCGATCGGGTTCGTTTTGAAATCCTCCGGTTTATAGCCTGTAATAGGGAAACAACCGTCACTGACAAAAAGCATGACATCATCAAACCCGGTACTGCTGCGATAAACCATTCCCGGAAGGTTGCTGACCAGGGTTGACAACTGGCGTTCACTCTGTTCAAGCTGTTTGGTGATTTCCCGTTCGTTGGTAATGTCCTGCGCGCTGCCAACGGTTCCGATTAAATTTCCATTGATATCCAGCAAGGGGGATTTTCTGACATCGAGGAAAAGATATTTTCCTTTGATGTTGCCATACTCATCAAATTGTCCAGGATGGCCTGAATCCATGACAACCTGGTCTGAATCAATGCAAAGTTCACCAAAAGTATGCCATGAAGGGTCATCAGGGTACAACTCACGCTGCCTTTTTACAAAAAACATATCACCCTTCCCGATCGGTTCATTGGTATCTGATGCAACCAGGAGGTTTTCACAAACTGATTTATTAGTAAAGATAAATCGTTTTTCAAGGTCTTTGGCCCAGAGCATGTCGGTCATGTTGTCGCTGATAGAGCGGAACATGATGGATAATTCCATATATTTCTTCTGGCTCTCCTTCAGGGTTTCTTCTGAACGCTTCCTTTGTTCAATCTCTGTCCTCAGGTCCTCCATGAGATTCAAGGTTGCCAGTTTAGTCGTTTCAAGGGCAGCATAGGAATTCTTGAGTTCTCTTTCGGTTCTTTTCAATTCCTCCAGCTGAAACTGAAGCGATCCGGTTCTTTCTGCAACAGTCTTTTCAAGCAGTTGTTTCTCACGGCGTATCGTGTCTTCCGATTGTTTCACCCTGATCATGGTGGTGACTACCGCAATTAATTCAGCCTCTATAACCGGCTTGGAAAGAAAAGAATCAGCTCCAAGTTGCAATGCCTTGATACGGCTGGAAGCATCCGTCTTTTCAGCAGTCAAAATAATGATTGGAATTCTCTGTAAATCCGGATCTTCCTTTAGTTGTCTGCACGTTTCATAACCGTCCATGCCAGGCATAACCAAATCAAGGAGTATCAGGTCGTACGGATTAGACCTGGCCTTGTCAACTCCTTCCCTGCCCGACCTCGCAGAGTCGTAGACAACATCAGGGATGGAAGTGGTGAGCATGGCATAAAGAACAACCAGGTTGTCATTGTTATCATCGATTGCAAGGATTTTAATCATAGGCTGTTGAAGGTAACAGGGTAACAGGGTAACAAAGTAACAAAGTAACAAGGTGACAGGGTAACAGGGTAACAGGGTAACAGGGTAACAGGGTAACAGGGTAACAGGGTAGCAAAGTTAGAAAAATATGAATTTAAACGATCCATTTACTTATTGTTTCCTCGAATACAACCATGTCGATGGGTTTCGAAATATATTCATCAAAACCATGCGCGAGAATATGTTCCCGGTCACCTTTCATTGCTTTTGCTGTTACCGCAATGACCGGGGTTTTCTCCAGGAATTCATGCTTCCTGATTTCATCGAAAATCTTGAAGCCATCCATCCCCGGAAGTGAGATATCCAGCAGGATCAGATCAGGATTCAGGCTCGCCGCCTTTGCGATACCGTCAACTCCGTCCTTCGTAATAACGATGTCATATTTTTCCTGAAGTATTACCTTCATGGTCATCCCATTGTCAGGATTATCTTCAATTATAAGGATTTTTCCACGTCCGTTTGTCTTTACGCGGGGTACAGGCAGTGTCTTGTTCACTTGGCCTGTACTTTCCTGTGGAAATAACATAGCCCTGACGATCGAAAGGAGTTGATTTTTATTGATATCGCCTTTTTGAACAAGCTGATGGATATGGTTTTTTGTCAATCTTCCAAGATCCTCCGGCTTTAAGTACATGGCTGTCAATATTATAACCGGAATCGTGGCTCCCTCGTGGGTTGCCCTCATCTGTTCAAGAACCTCGAACCCGTCCATCCCTGGCATCATCAGATCAAGGATGATGGCGTCCGGTATTTTTACTTTTACTGCGGCAAGGGCTTCCAGGCCGTTACGGGCAATATCATCCTGATACCCCTGGTCTTTTAAGATCATTGTCAACTGTAGAATAGCCGAATCACTGTCTTCAACAATCAGAATGTTTTTTTCAGATGCTTCAAATGTATCCAGTTCGGGAATTGATGATCCTGCCGGATACGCTGCGTGCAGAGCGGATTCAGATGCCGGGCTCATGCCCTGGGAAGATGGTGTTTCCGGAAAAATCACTGTGAATGTCGATCCCAGGCCCGGTTCACTCATGACTTCCATCCTGGCATTGAGTTTCCTGACTAATTTATCGACAATGGCAAGGCCAAGCCCTGTGCCACCGTATTGCCTGGAAGTAGTTCCATCCACCTGCCGGAATTCATCAAAAATAAATGGCAGTTGGTCTTTGGGAATTCCGATGCCTGTATCTTTTACAGAAACAGAAACGGTCGACCCGGAATGCTGCGCAGATATTTCGACTGAACCGGTTGATGTGAATTTTATTGCATTCACAATAATATTCTGAAGGATCTGATGAACTTTGGGTCTGTCACTGATGATCACGGGAATTTCATTCCCGATTAAATTCTTCAGCTCAATATTTTTTTCCGAAACCAGGGTCTGAACTGAACCCTGAATATCATTTACAACATCCTGCAATGAAAATGAACTGGTTTGAACTTCCGTTTTTCCAGCTTCAATGCGAGACAAGTCAAGGATATCGTTGATCAATGTCAGCAGGTTTTTCCCATTCCTGCCTATGATTTCCAGGTAACCATACTCTTCATCCGGAATGCGATCTTTTAATCGCTTACCCAGCACACCCGACAAGGCAATCACCGAATTGAGGGGAGTCCTTAACTCGTGGCTCATACTCGACAAAAACTGGCTTTTCAGGCGATTCGCCTCATCAATCTGGTACTTCTGAATTTCAAGTTCGGTATTCTGTTCTATCAATTCATCCGTCTGGGCATGAAGTTCATTTGCCTGAAAGTTCAACTGTTCATTTTGTTTGTCAAGAGCGCCGGCATACTCCCTGATCCGCTCAAATCCCAGCATGGCAATGAGACTCATGTTCAGATTTTTTTCAGATTGCCTGATGATTTCCATGGCTTCAAAGGTATAGGCTTCAAGACTGGCGAGTGAGACCACTGCGATCACCTTATCGTAGTGCATGACAGGTATGGTGATGACTTCTTTCGGTCTCAGCATTCCTGAAACAGTTGAATAAACAAAAACAGAATCGTCGGGGATACGGGTAACCTTTATAAGTTTTTTACCGAGAAGGACTGCACCGAACTCACCTTCATTTGAGTCAGCAGAAAAAGATTTCAAGTTCTCCGCCACAAAACCACAGGAGAAATAGGGTTCAAAAAAGGAAGATTTTTCATTCAGGAGATAGATGGCACCCAGGCTGGAATCCGTTTTCGACATCAGCATATCCAACACAGACCTGCAAAATGAGTTCATTTCCTCGTGCGACATCATGACATCTGCTATTTCCAGGGTACTGTTCTTCACGTTTATATCAAACTGTACTGTTTCTGCCAGCCTGTTCATAGCGGCTGCGAGAACACCCAATTCATTGGTTGAATTGTATTGATTACGCGTCTTATACTGCCCATTCCCATAATGTTCGGCAAAATGGATCAGCGACCTGAGCGGAGTTGTAATTCCCACTAAAATAGCAGTGATGATGGCAAAAGACAAAATAAAAATGATGCCCATGATGACTAACAGTTGCAAGAATAACCGGTTTTTCCCTTTTTCCGCCGACCTGTAAAAATCAGTCGCACGGTCCATTGCGAACTGTTTCATGATGTTCATTTTGCTTATGATCGCCGCAACATGTTGTTCTCCAATGGTTTTATTACGTCTTACCGCTTCTTTCTGCTGCCCTGCCTGACATAACCGTATCGTTTCATCGCGGGATGGTTTCCATTCTTTGAAAGTGATCAATGCCGTATCAATTGTAGTCTTTTTACCCAGATATGCAGCATAGACCGTGTCGAATAACCGGTAAACTTCTGATTCCCTAATATTAATGTCGAACACAGCCGCATTCAGTTCCTCCTGGTTTTCAGACAGTACCACATTTTTCATGCTTCGCTGAATGCCCAGGATATTGGTTTCAATCTCCCTCACTGCCATGTTGACCTTGAACGGATGATTATAAAGATAATCGGTATTGTTCCAGATTATTCCCGAGTGCCAGAAAGCCAATCCTCCCAGAATCACTACCATGGACAGAATTGCACCGAAACCGAGCCACATCCTGGATTTGATATTTACATTTTTGAATTGCATGGTATTGGTCTTTAAAATTAATTTGGGTAATCAAAGCCCACCCTCAATCCCTTTGTAGTTTTGGGAAAATATGCTGGGGGCATTGGTCCTGAATGCTCATTAATTCCTGATATATATATTGCCAACAGGTAACAACAATCTAAATTTACCATATTTTTCAACAATCAACCGTTCCGACGCATCAACCAACAGGTACCCTCCTTTACCCAATGAATGGTAAAGTTTCTCCATGATCAGTTGTTGTATCTCATGGTTATAATATATCATCAGGTTGCAGCAACTTACAAGATCGAAATCTGCGAAAATAGCTGAAGGTGGCGAAGTGTAATTAATATCAATGATGTCTCCTTCAGTAAAATCAACCTGGCTTCTGATCTTGTCATTGACAATATATTCTGAATTTCTGATTTCAAAATATCTGTTTAAGTATGAAAGTCTCACATTTTCAACAGACTGTGAGCTATAGGTACTTTTTTTTGCTTTGGCTATTGCTGCCCCTGAAATGTCTGTACCAAAAACAATGACCGGTATCTGGCCTCCACTTTCATTGATCACATCATTTGCGATCATGGCGAATGAAAATGCTTCAGGGCCATCTGAACATCCTACCGTCCATATTCTGAACGAAAAGGATTTGTTATTCTTCCTGATCCGGATCAGTTCAGGGAAGACAATTTCTTCCAGAAGCGCGACATCTATCCTGTTTCTGAAAAACACAGTATAGTTAATGAGTAAAGAGTCGGTCAGTAAATCCATCTCATCCTGGTTCCCGATCAAAAAACCTGTGTATCCTTCAAGGCTTGATGAAGCAGTTTCTTTCCATCTTCGTGCGATGGCTTTCTTCAGGAATGAGGCTGAATAAACGGAAAGATCCTTGCCATATTTATTTTTGACTGAATCGATGAAGGACTGTATGATCATTATACATAGTTATTCATGAACTTTATATTTATCCGGTTTCCCGGTGCTGGCCAGCAATTCATTGATCTCATTTTTCAGTTCGATCATTTTCATTTCCCTGCCAATCATCAGGGTATTAAAGCGTTCCAGTTCAGCGACTTTCACCTTTAAAGCCTCTTCCGTGAGCTTTCGGTCGGTGATGTTCCTGGTAACGCCATGGATCCCCACCCACACTCCGTTTGCCCCAAAATATGGGGTCATGAGCAGCTCACCCCACTTGGTCCCGCCGTTTTTACAAAAATATTCCAGGCAAACGGTATAGCGGAATTCGGATAATGCCTCCGGCTGATCCAGCAGCCTGGGCTTTTCATTCCTGAAGATTTGTTTGACTGTTTCAGCAGAATCAGGAGCAAACCGGTCATCAATGGTTTGATGAAGATACTCATCAACACTAAATCCTGTGAAACTTTCGATGGATGGTGATACAAAAAAACTATTCATGTCCAAATCCATCAACCAGACCACGTCTGTCATTTTATCGGCAATGAGTTTGTACAATTCCCGGCTTTCCTTTATTTCCTCCTCAATTTGCCTGCGGTTAGTAATATCATGGTATATAGATTGATACGATCCGTCGGGCAGTTTTTTCGTATGCATTTCAACCGGGATGAGGGTACCGTCCTCGCGGAGAATTTCCCTGTAATTGACTACTGTTTCACCTGCCTCAACCAGGTCATATCTCAAAGGAACTTTTTGAAGATGTTCTTCACTGAAAAGGCGCTCAACAGGCATACCAATCAGGTTATCCGCCTTTCTGTCAACGAGTTTCTGCATATGAGAATTTGCGTCTGTGATGATCCTGTCTTTCGAAACAACGAGGATTCCATCCACAGCAAATTCAACCGACTCCCTGTATTTCAACTCGCTGGAGTGCAAGGCGTGCAGGGTTTGTACCGTCTTTTTCTCACTGATTTTCCGTTCGGCAATTTCCTTTTCAAGATTCAAGTAATATTTTCGAAGAAGAATGATCTTAAAGACCCCAAAGATGATGGCAGCTAAACTCAAGATCAGGAGCCCATGAAACCACCCGGTCAGATAATATGGCCTGGAAATCGTGATCAATCCCGAGGCTGATACTGCTGACCAATTGCCGGAACCATTCCTGGCCTGGACCCTGAGCCTGTAATCACCAGGTTTGAGCGAAGAATATTTAATTTTATCAAGGCCCGATTGATTCACATATTGCCATTTATGGTCGGAGCCTTCTAGTTTGTATCGGTAATTAATAAAATCTTCATTGATAAACGACATGTACCTGAAATGAAAGAACAGGGTATTTGCATCAAATCCGATGCTGCAATTATCAGTAATTGAATGGAGTTTTTCTTTGCCGTCTTCAATATTCAGCAACCTTACAGGCTGCGGACCCGATTTAAGCCTTGAAAAACCGGGTAAAAAACACGAAAGCCCCATGTCGGTGCCGATCCAAACACTTCCGTGAGTATCAACCATCCCGGCCGAACGGTTGGCCTCTCTTCCGGCAAGCCCGTTGGCAATGCTGTAGGTTTCAAAAGTATTTTTACCATCCCATTTATAAACGCCATTGTGCGAGCCAAACCAGTAATTTTCATCATGGTCCTGGAAAATAAAGTAAACAGGATTGTCTATCCTGATCCCGTTTTTAATAAACTTATACATCCTCCCCTGCTCGATGATATATAGTCCGCTGGTTGTTCCGACAAATTCTTCCCCGGCCTTATTTTGATAATAACAATAAAAACTCTTCCTCCCGGGACCATCATCAGAGGGCACCTGGGTCACCCTGTTTCCTGAAATTTTATTAAAACCATAAATTCCAGGTCCCATGATATCACCATTCCTTGTTGAAAATAATTTCCTGACAGGGCCATTTATTTCATCGTTGTGCTCATAAGGAATTAATTGGTCATGGTCAAAATAATAAAGTTTCTGGCTGGTTCCGGCCCAGACTTTTCCTCTGGTGTCCTGGTGGATGGTGACCGCGAAAGATGTTGGGTTTACCTGGTACCATTTGATCTTCCTGCCGTCCATGAGCCTGCCAAATCCCAGGCTGCTGGCGGCAAACCACACATTACCATGCGTATCCTGAATGATGTCCATCACCCTGGTCATGTTATCTTTCGCCGGTGAAAAGTCAATGCTCGTGAATTGATCATGGTCATAGAAGGTCAGTCCGTTATTGTGCCCGAACACCTGTAAGCGGTAATTACAAATGCAGGTTTTCGGTAAATAAGAATGCAAGTAAATCTGCATCGTTAATTTCCGATTTGCAAAGAAACAAAATATTAAAGAACGTTATTTTCAAAGATCGTTTTTCTGTTTTCCAGCCGGTACG